>CAJTGD010000006.1 GCA_910575475.1 Lachnospiraceae bacterium
CAGCTTGGCTAATTCGCAGGCAAGGTGAAACTGTTCCAGGTGTTCCCTGGCCTCTTTTCTTGTGATTTTTATTCTTGCTTCATGGTAAAACCTCCTCTCTTTTATGGGTAATGCGAAAAAATAGTTTTTTGGTTAATTCTATTATCTCTTATTTCCCCGTAAAATGGGAGGTTTTTTTATTAATTTTTTTTAAGCGTCAGAGCTGCTGGCGTGATAAGAAAATATTTCACCTGTACGGTTGCAATCCGGAAGCTCAGTTTTATGCAATTTATTGCAATAAAACTGAGATTTTGGATTAGCAGCCTACTCATAAATGAGCAAAAAGCAGCTGCGGTAGCAGACGTAAGAGTGCGTTAGCACGGTTTGTGCGAATGGATGTGTAATTTACGTCATGGGCGTGAAATCCCTATGGGGAATACCGCCGCAGTTTACCAACGACGCCGGGATATGGAATCAAATAACCGTTCGCCGACCTTTACGATACTATTCAGCACATCGTCGATCAGGTCAAGATCCACACCGCCGGCTACATTTTCAAGCTGGTCTTCGGAAAGCTCGCCGCCGTCCGCATTTTCCAGGCGGGATCTCAGGATTTCCACTTCCTTTGCAGACATGGTAATTCCATTTTCTGCAAATAATGCGGATACCTGTTCCGGATTTTCCGCATTCAGCATTTTATTCAAAAATGCTTCGTCTTCCAATAAGGCATTTAATTTTTCCTGCATATATGATTCTCCTTTTTCATGAATGTAATGATGTACTGGTTTACCAGCGTCTGCGTGTCCAACGGTTCATGGCGTCAACTCCATCGAGGAAAAAGTCTGTAAGTGTCTGGACTAATCCGCCGCCTGCGACCTCCTCCAGGTCAGACTCTGAAAGCTCTCCCTCTCCGGAAGCCTGGCTTTCCAGCATGCTCTGGAGTTTGTTGATCTCCGGGATGGAGAGTGAGATGCCCTTTTGCTCCATAGCTTTCTGTACGTCTTCCGCGGTCTCCAGATCCATCAGTTCCTGCATAAATTCCGGAGTCATAATAGTTTTCAACTGTTCTTTTTCCATGGTTTCTCCTTTCTGCAATTCCTGTTACTGCGAGCGCCCGGTCAGGGTGTGAACAGCAACACGTTACACTACCCTGCGGTTACCAGCGTCTGCGGGTGATCTTTTCGCCGATTCCGATTCCGGTCAGAGCCGTAGCGCCCCAGACTGCGGCGGTCCAGAGCAGCAGGAATCCGCCCGCTACGTCTTCTAAGGCATCCTCAGACAATTCTCCCTCGCTGTCTGCATTTGTCAGCTTTTCTTCATTCATTTTGTGAAATTCTCCCTTCCGTTTTTTTGGTATATTCTGTAAACTGTTTACGCTATTTTATACACAGTTATCCGTAAACTGTTACACGGCGGAGGAAGATAAATCGAGTTCCGAAAAAAGATAGAAAATGAATTGCTATTTTATTTTCAGGGCTGTATCGCCTTTACTTCAATGTTTGAAACAAACTTTTTTCATCAAAAACGGAAGGAGGTAAAAAGAATATGTGTGAGATCTTAGATCAGGTTGAAAACCGCGGAATCTAAAAAAGCATAACATTGCGTTCGCCTGACAACCTGCAAAAAAAGCAATACCCCGCATTGTTCGGCCAGAAGACTTCGTTCGCCCTTGCGAATATCTCCGCCCAATACGGCGACCTAGAAACCCGGGAGACGGTGCAGGAAATCTCCCTCACCAGCGGGGAAAAAAGCTGCGACTATTCCATCCGGATCGACTGTGGATCAAACCAATACGTAAAAGAATACTGGCTGGAGCTGGATGAAGACTCCTGCCGTTCACTGCCCATCACCCCCTGCTGGTTTGTGGACGCGTCAGCCGTGCGTCCGGGGGCAGACCTTGCCTGGCTGAGAGAGCAGGTGATGCCGAACCTGCTGTCCCCAGAGGAGCTCCAGTCCATCTGGCCCACCTTCGAGCGCTGTGTCGGCGCAATGACAGGCAGGGTGAAAAAGCTTTACCAGATCGGCGTCATGGAAGGCAGGCAGAACCGGAGGATGCGCCTGTTCCTGGATGACATGAAGCCCCGGGATATCCGGGATTACCTGGCGGAGCTGGACTGGCCGGGGGATCCGGACCGGCTGTGCGTTCTGCTGGACCGCTTGTCTCCTTATGCGGACAAAGGGCAGTTTATCATTGATTTTGATGCCGCGGAAACCGGCATTTCGGAAAAAATAGGGATCAATTTCGGCACCCGTACCAAAAAACAGGAGGAAATAGAGCGGCTTCTGGATTACTTTTGCGCGGAAGGGCTATGCCGGGAGGATAAGAAAGCGGATGTGCTGCGGTTTAACGCACGTTATCCGTCCCACACCCCATACATTCAAAATGACATTTCCCATTTTAAGATTCCATTCCAAAAAGACAGGATCCTGGGTGCCAAGGCGTACTTGAGGCAGGGAAATGTGCCCCCAGTGCTACTGCGACTTAAACCGCGGACGGGACCTGTCTCCAGATCAGGCAAGATACTGGCTGGACGAGGCGGCAAAGGCCGGAGTCCGGGTCGTAAATTTGAGCGGCGGCGAGACCATGTGCTATCCTCACATTTACGAGGTGACAGAATACGCGGCGAGTCTGGGGATGGAGGTCAACATTGCCGTGTCGGGATATCATTTCGGAGAACAGGAGATCTGGCGGTTTGTAAATGCCGGGATCGGGGATATCTGCGTGTCCCTCAACGGCCCCACAGAGGAAATCAATTCCTTCACAAGAGACGGATATGACCTGGCGCTTCGAGCCCTGGAAAGCCTGAAAAATGCCGGATTTCCGAGAACCTGCATCAACTGGGTGATGCACGGCAGCAATGCGGACACCTTAGGGGAAATGATCGCGCTGGCCGAGCAGTACCAGGCGCGCTCCCTGTGCGTCATGGTCTTCAAGCCGGACGCCTCCCATCAGCGGAAATCCGTGCCGTCCGGGGAGCAGATCATCCGGGCGGCGAAGCGGATCAAGGGATATAAAGGAACCGTGTCGATCGAGGTCGAGAGCTGCTTTTCCCAATTGCGCGCGCTGGTGCAGAACGGCTATTTACTGAACCGCAACGTCGGCATCGAGCGGGGCTGCGGGGCCGGAAGAGACGCCGTATCGATCAACGTGGAGGGGCGGATCACCCCCTGCCGTCACATGGAACTGGAGGAAATGTACCAGAGCATTGAGGATTACTGGAACCACTCTGAGGTACTCAAAAAGCTCCGCCGTGTGGAAGAGGACAAGCAAAAGCCCTGCGCGGACTGCCGTTTCCGGGAGAACTGTCTGCCCTGCGCGGCGGTGAACCTAAAGCTTCGGGGGGAGATCTTCATGGGAGAAGAGGGGTGCGCTCTGGCAGATATCCGCTGAATCCTCACTGCTGCAAAAAATAGCTGCCTGTACCGGGCATTTTCCGTATTTGTATACCGGGGAAATAAAATGCTCCTGCAGAAGAGGAGCGCCGAAAAATACCACTCCGGCGGTCTGTGGACCAATGCCTGCTGTTCCCATCCCCGGCAGGGAGAGGAATTGTCCGAAGCGGTGGAAAGACGGCTGAAGGAGGAGCTCGGCGTCCGAATGCCTGTGGAAGAGCTGTATTCCTTCGTCTACCGGGCGCAGTTTGAAAACGGACTGACCGAGTACGAATACGACCATGTATTTCTGGGGGAATACGATGGGGAGATCCGGCTCAACGAAGAGGAAGCCAGCGAGATCCGATGGATGGATATGGACGAGCTGGCGGAGGACCTGTGGAAGAATCCGGAAAAATACACGGCCTGGTTTCTCATCGCGGCGCCGCAGGTTCTGCGGAGATTTAAAGCCTAACCCGGACAAGCCGGAACCAAAATGCGCAGGAAATTGCTTCTAAGCGCCTAATCAAGTCTGCCGTACAAAGAAACCATATTTGCCGCGGCACGGCAGAATGTATTGGAGGAACACAAAAATGAGCATACCGCTTTACCGCATGGAAGAGCACAATGAAGCCTACTACTACTGGAACCTGTTTATCGAAAAAGGCTACATAGGAAAAAGCGGTAATTATCTGCTGCACGTAGACCACCACGACGACATGGAGAGCGGCGGCTACGAATGGGATTTCACCCGCCCGGACATTTCGCCCGACGAGGCGCGGAAGCTTGCCTACGGTAGGCTGGGGATCGCGGATTTCATCGTCCCCGCCGTTTACCAGGGCATTTTCTCGGATGTCCATATCGTCAAAAATCTGGTTCGCAGGCCCATGGTCCAGGAGGAGCAGTTCATAAAATGCACCGGCGGCTGTGAGCTTACCCGGGGAAAGATGATCCCCTTCCTGCATGCCTCCTGGCGGGGAAAGGCGGACAGCCCATACCGTTTTTTCACATGGAGGGAAGGCTGCTTCGAGCCGGTCGCTATTGAGAAGGACATTGTGCTGGACATCGACCTGGATTATTTCTGCTGGGATGATTCCCTGAAAAGCGTGCCGCCCAAACGTGTGGAGATTACTGCCCAGGCATATGAGGAATTTGTCCGAAACCCGTACCACCCCTTCCGGATCCTGCCCAAGCGGCTGCTGCGCGGTGAGGAGGACGCGGGCAGGTATTATCTGGTGTACGAGGAGCACATTCCGAAAAAGGAACCTCCCGCCCGGGAAAGGATCCTGAAAAGGATGGACAAACTGCTCTCCTGGTTCGCGGAGTGCAGGATCGAGCCGAAGGTGATCGACATCTGCCGCTCCCGGTATTCCGGCTATCTGCCTGCCGGCGTGTATCCCTGGCTGGAGGAGGAACTGCTCCGAAGGCTTCGGAGCATGATGGAGATAGAGATTTATACGAGATTATGATAAAAGAAAGGACGGACTATCATGAAGGTGACATTTGAACAGAGAGAAGACGAACTGGTGCTGCACACGGAAGGAAGGATCGATACCTACACGGCGGAGGATTTTGAAAAAGAACTCCTGTCGGGGATCGGAAGGGCGGACTGCGTCCGGTTGGATTTTGAACAGGTGCAGTACGTTTCCAGCGCCGGCCTCCGGGCACTCTTGAACGGACAGAAAAAGGTCAACAGTGAGGATAAGGAAATGATCCTGTGCAACGTAAACAGCATGGTAGAGGAAGTATTTGAATCCACCGGATTTATTGACATTCTTACGGTAGAATAGGAGCGGCTATGAAAACATTAGAGGTGGAAGCAACGAAGCAGTCATTGATGGAGCTGACAGAACTGTTATGAATGGAAGGAAGGGTATAACCGGATCTCCTTCGAGAAAAAGTGGAGGGCGGCGTAGCGCCGGGCATGCCAGCGCCCTGTGCAGACAGGCAGGATGGGCTTAGGAACTGTATGGAAATGATCTCCCTGCAGTTCCTTATATTGCGCCCTTCCTTGCCAGATGGAATAAAAATTGCTGGTACTGATTTTTCAGTTCCCCGCGGCTGTTTCTGGAGAGGACGATCTCTTTCCCGTTTTGCAGGACCACATGGTCAAAATAAAAGGACTCTATGTATTTCATATTTACAATGTAGCTTCTCTGCGCCTTCATGAACGAAACCCCGTCCAGAAGTTCAAACAGTGCGTCCAGGGATGTATAGGTCTGAAAATTTTTTTTTCTGTATGGATGGTACAGACTTTATTGAATACTTCAATATACAGGATATTTTCCATTGGTATGGGAACGGTTCCCAGACTGGTTTTTATCTTCAAAAGCTTCGATTCCGCGTCTCCAGGCCGGGGGAGGCAGCGCCGGAGCGCTTCCTGGACCGCCTCCTTTGTCAAAGGCTTCAGAAGATAATGAGCGGCGTTCAGTGCAAAAGCCTCCAGAGCATGCTCCCGGCTGTTTGTTGTGAAGATGAATCGGGTTTGTCCTGTCAGACCGGCGTCCCTTGCGGTCTCGATCCCGCTGATCCCGTTCATATAGATATCCATGAAAATAATATCGGGGGGTATTTTTTTTACGAAGAGTAGTAAGGAAATCCTCTCCGGAAAAGAATCGGGTGATCCTTGCGGTCAGGTCCAGTTCGCCGCACGCAGAATGCAGGCAGGTTTCGAGAAAACGAAGGTCATTTTCGTCGTCCTCGCATATGGCAATATTCAGATACACATCATCAGCTCCTTTCACGGTTTCACAAAGGCATGCCCAAGGGCATCCCATTCTGGACATGCGGCCGATTCATAAGGTATATCCAAGGGTATTCCATTCTGGACATGCGGCCATTTTATAAGTATACCAAATATCTGGTTGGGGGACAAAGGAAATCATCCGTGATTTCGTAAAATGTATGTTTTCGGGTGTGAAATGAAGGTTCTGCCCGGTGAAGCAGGGTTTTCAGAGGAGGAATGGATCCGGCACTCCCGGATCATCCGGACCTGGCATGAACTGGCCCATGTGGTCAGCGGACGCCTCTATCCGGACAACCGGGAATCCATCCGGGATGAAGTGGTGGCTGACTGCATCGGCCTGACCGCCGCTTTTGGAACCTATGACCTGCGCCTGGCTCGGCTGTTCCTGGGGATCACGGACGAGAGATATCGGCCGGGAGGCAGGCTGGAGAACTACCTGTCCGGACAGGATGCGGGAAGCGAGGCGTCCCGGGAGCTGCTGGAACGGGTACGGCGGATCATGGAAGCGCTGGATGGAACGGCTGACGGCAAAGAGCCGTTTGAGCGCCTGCGGGAGATGGAAGAAGGGAGGATCGGAGTTGTTTAGAGAAAAGGCGTCATATAAACCGGCAGATACAGAATCCGGTCCTCTTCCTTCAGATCCTCCGTATGCAGTACATAAGGAATATGCAGCTGCTCTCCATACTTCTCCTGGAATTTCTTAATGGAAGACAGGGTATAATTTTTCCCGGACTTGACCTCGATGGGGGAAATGTTATGGCGGCTGCTGATCTTGCTCTTTGCAATCAAAAAATCAATCTCCATTCGGGATGCCGCGTCGCTGCGGGAGGAATTTGCATAAAAGTACAGCTTATGCCCGCCGGCAGTCAGCATCTGCGCGACTGCATTTTCCAGGATCATTCCCATGTTCACTTCCAATTTATCCAACAATAATTTTTTGTAGATCTCTCCGCTTACGATCCCATTTTCATCAAAGGCATGGCTGACCAGCAGTCCGGTATCCCCCATATAGCATTTCAGGAGTGTGCGGTCGCGGTTCAGATTCAGGCCGATATTCGGCTCGGTGGAATTATAGCAGTTATTCACGATCATGGCATCGGACAGCCAGAAAAGCGCGTCCTTATATTCATCAAACCGTGCCCCCTGTTTCAGAGAAGACAGCTTAAAGTGCCGGTTTTGATTTTTCAGCTGGGAGGGCAGTTCATCATAGATCGCTTCTACCTTCAACTCCTCTCCCCCTGCATGCTTGCGGATGTCGTCCCGGTAAAGGTTCAGGATCCTGCGCTTCACCTGGTCTACCTGGTCAAAATCACGGCTGGAAATAAATGCATCCACAGCCTGAGGCATTCCGCCGACGATCAGATATTGGCGGAACAGATCCATGGCTTTCCGGTGCAATGCCTGGCCAAGCGGCTTTTTTCTGTCATAGCAGTTCTGAATGAGATCCATCATGGTTTCATGGCCCGCGGCCCAGAGAAATTCTTCAAAATCCATGGGATATAGATTGATGTGATCTTCTTCGGACGGAATCAGGATATCCTTCACATTTTCCCGGATGGAAATGAGGGATCCGGTTTCAATATAATCATAACGCCCGTCGGCAACCAGATATTTGACGGCGCTTCTGGCTCTGGGGAAGAGCTGGATCTCATCCAGGATGATCACAGACTCACGGTCATACAGCTTTGTGTTAAAAAATGTCGTAAGCTTCAGGAAAAATGTGTCCATATCTCCCAGATCATGGAGAAATATGTCCCGGATCTGGGAATCAACCAGGTTGAAATCGATCAGGATATAGGAACGGTATTCCGCCTTGGCAAATTCTTCCGCAATGTAGCTTTTCCCGACACGGCGGGCGCCCTGCACTAAAAGCGCGCTTTTTCCGCCGCTTTTTTCTTTCCACTGCAGCAGAAGGTCATATATTTTTCTGCGCATGAGATTACACCTCCTGTTTATAGAGAGCACTCCCGGAAACTCCTTTGCATCCGCTTTTTCAGATGATTTTCCGTCAGAAGTGCACAAATCCGGATACAAGGACCGAGAATGCCTATAAAATGGTTTATTTAAGTTGAATCATAACATAAATCGTGATTTTCTTAAAATGGATTATAGCATAAATCATGATTTTTTTAAAGTGAATTATAACATAAATCGCGATTTTATAAAATATATTTTCTACACAAATCATGATTTTATGTGAATTAAATTTAGCAGAAGAGGTGTAGCCGCATAGCCGGAAATGTCAGCGGGTATGGGCTTTACATTAACAGGGGCGAAAATCGGATCAGTAATTCTAACATAGTGATTGATATGATGTCTGCCTTTGATACGAAGACGAAAAGCACAGGCATAAATGCGACCAATGCAGTTTCACTTACTATAACCGACAATTCAAGTATCACAATGAAAAATGTGGATATAGGAATCGGTATGAGCGGCGGTAGATTGCTCATTATCCATTGCAGGATCCAACGCAGAAGCCGTCCCAAAATCCGTCCCAGGTTCAGGGGAACAAGCAGGAATCCCCAAAGGCAGGTGACGATACAGCGGTCGGCTGGCTGACCGTCCTTGCGGCTGTTTCTGCTGCGGGACTGGCAGCGGGAAAGCGCCGGATGCAATGAAACACAGATAGTATGCAGAGCGCAAGTGATAAGTGAAATGTTTACAGAGAGGGGCTGCCGCAAAATAGCCGTTATATACAAAATATGGTATTATGCAGCAGCCCCTTAGAACGGATCATGACATGTGATGCGTATTACTGCGTCCTTCGGCAGCACCCCTGATCAGCAGATGGTCAAAGCAGATCTGAGAAAACAGAGTCGTTTTTTCCGCAACTTTTTCAATATCTTCCGTACATTGCTCCGATAACCATTTCTCAAAAACCGCATAAAATCCCGAGGCATAAAAAAGAAGCATATCGTCAAATTCATTTTCACTCATGTGCTCCGGAAGCTGATAATTCTGCAGGGTCTTGATCTTGAAAAGCTGCAGGACCTTCCGGTTGATCTTCTGCCAGAAATCATGCCGGTTATTTTTTGACAGGAGAAGAGACAGCAAGTCTTTCTGGCCATAAATATATTCCAGGATCATCCGTGTCACCTGCCTGGGCGCGATCGACTTCCGGGAGATCTCTTCCGCCAGCCGGTCAAATTCTGTCAGGCAGTCCAGCTCGATCTCTTCGAGCAGAGCGTAGATATCACAATAATGCAGATAAAACGTAGACCGGTTGATATCCGCCAGGCTGCACAGCTCCGTCACAGAAATCTTTTCAATTGATTTTTGTTTCAGCAGGCCGAGAAAAATCTGTTTGATCGTATGCTTCGTTTTTCTCGTCCGGCGGTCCGGGTTTTTCATCTTGATCTCCATTCCGCCGCCGTTTCGCAGGCGGCATAATTCCTCATGCGGCTGTGCGCACCATGTTATACTTCGTGGCAGATTTATCTGGCGCGCAGTATATCTATGATCCGCAACCTTGCAGATGGATATATTTCCAGGACAAGTTTATCGACAATTCAGGTGAAAGTGTCGATTAATCAACAATAGAACAGGATTGTTGATTGTCTGGAAAATCCAGTTGTTATATGATGAACATAATCATTCGGAACAGCTATACCTTAACATAATCGGAAGCTGAAAACAAGATTACACTTCGCTGGCTGGCCGGTAAACTGTAAAAAACAAGAAAACGAGGAGAAATCATCATGAAAAATTATATGGATCTGACAGGAAGAGTTGCGGTCGTAACGGGGGCATCCTCCGGACTTGGCTACGAGTATTGCAAAGCCTTTGCGGAAAACGGAGCGAAGGTGGCTGCATTTGCAAGGCGAAAAGAGAAGCTGGAAACGCTCAAAGGGGAAATTGAAGCCATGGGCGGGGAATGTCTGCCGGTTCCGTGCGACGTGGGAGACGAGGCTCAGGTCGTGGCAGGGGTGCAGTCTGTCATTGATACATTTGGAAAAGTAGATATCCTGGTGAACAATGCCGGAATGATGGCGTACTGCCCGACGGTGGACCTTTCTCTGGATCAGTGGCAGAAGGTGGTGGACGTCAGCCTGACAGGGTATTTCCTCATGGCAAGGGAATGCGCGAAAAATATGATTCAAAACCAGTACGGCCGCATCATCAACACCGCGTCCATGTACGGACACATCGCGGCGATGAACCACCCCATCCTTGCCTACAACGCGACAAAGGGGGCAGTGCCGAACTTCACAAGGTCACTGGCGCAGGAATGGGCGAAGTACAACATTACCGTAAATGCCATCGGCCCGGGAGAATTTCCGTCGGAAATGATGCAGTTCGACGAGGCGGCGCTGGAAGAACTGAAAAAGAGATGCCCGCTCGGCAGGCCCGGAAAGATTGAAGAGCTGTGCGGACAGCTGCTGCTGTTCGCGTCGGAGAACTGCGCCTACACCACCGGACAGACGATCTATATTGACGGAGGGTGGACTGCAGTCTGACAGTATGACATAAGGCCGGAGCAGGGGGAATATCGTTACAATTCGCAGCCGTCAGGCCGTGAATTGTAACGGAAAAGCCCTTGCTCCGGTTTTGCTGTTGGCGGTTATGGATTGATCACCGTTATGATATCCGCCTCTTCCGCCATATCCGCTGCTCTATATTCAATAAAAAGATAGCCCTCCCCGTCCAGAACATCCCCCATCTTCAGCGCCGCGCCGGGCTCCCCATAGCTGCTCACGTATTTTTCCAGCGCAGTCCCGTCCTCGGCCTCCAGATGCTGGCCGGCCAGATCCATCGAGAATCCGTTCTGCTTCGTGACCATCACGCGGTAATCTGCGTCCGCAATCCCGTAGAGCTCCTTATCGATGGCCAGGCAGTAATCATTTTTCAGGGCATATCCATCCCCGAGCCGGAAGCTGACCGCCTTTTCTTTTTCCTCTTCGGTGAGGCCGAGAGAATCGGGATTTTCTGTCTTTACCATGCTCCCGGTGACCCACGCCGGGTCCGTGTCAAATGCCTGCCCTCTGAGGGTGCTCTCCGCTCCGTAGATTCCTTCTCCCATGGAAATGACCGGCTGCATATACATGCCGCTGGAAATATTTAGGAGTTTCTCATCCTCCGGGGAGAGATTCACATACCACCCCGTAAGCATCAAAAAGGATATCAGCGGTTCCACTCCAAGAGTCCCATGTACATCCCTCAAGACATAGATCCCGCTCCGTTTTCCCTCTGCCCGCTCTGTTTTTTCCTGAAAAAATTTTTTCGGCAGTATGACTCCGCGGATCTGAAGCTGATAATCAGCGGCTCCCTGCCGGAGCGACGCCTGTAAATCCGGATCCTCTGTATAATCCGTAAGCGCAAACCGTTCGCGCATGGTCTCGACTTCCGGATCGGGAAGATAATAATCACAGAGCCCGTTCAGAGAGCAGTAGTCGGATATAAGAAACGAGGTCATGACTCCCGGCGCGTTGGAGCGCTCCTTGGTCTCCTGCCGGATAAACGCGTCAAAATCGCCTTCATATTTTGTATGGAAAAAACCGTTCTCCAATCCGCCTGACAGGCTGTCGGAAAACGAGGAATCCCAGAACAGCCGTCCCTCCTCATGACCGGTCAGGGCATTCAGCCTTTTTTCAAATGCGTCCTTGATTTCCGATTCCTGGAGATTGTCAAAGCAGGCAAATGTGCCTTCCGCTTCTTCGATATCCCGCATGGCATAGGCAATGATATTTCCGGATTCCGGTTCACGGATCTCAAAGGAATCGATCCGGTCCTCATTGCTGCCGATGAGCTGTATCTTTTCCGTTTCAAGCTCTGCCGCCGTATAATCCGAAACACCATATTTTTCATTCAGATATTCTGCCGCAAGCACAGAGACGTCGCCCTCTGTTACAGATTCCTGATGCAGGCCCGTCATCGCCAGGAGAAAAAATGCGGCGGCCAGCGCTGCCGGAATGCCGATCCATTTTCTCCGTCTCTCGGCTTTCCTGTGCAGAAGGGGAATCTGCCCGGAACAATATTTTACGATCTCCATAGCCGCCAGCGCCCGGTCGCTGTCCCCCATCTCGGCATAGAATCTTAACCGGGAATTCATGTTCGTCATGATCAGATAGAATACTTTTTCGGAAAGCGCGTTCTCCCGGATCGCTTCCAGCAGGAGCAGAAGAATCTCCTCATCCTCGTCCATCGTGAGATCTGTGTCAAAAAACTGCTGCCACGCCTTTACCGCCTTTGGCCACCGCAGGCTGACAAGCTCCCGGAGCTTTTGACGCATGAACTGCTCCCGCAGATGCTTTTTCCGCAGCCATTGCTCCTGCGCGTCCTGAAAAAATGTACCGTATGTCGCGTTGGAGGAAACAGAGACTGGTTCGCCTGCCGCCGTCTCTGTTTCCGCCGCCCCGGCCGCGCCTCCGTTTTCGCCGGAGAAACCATTACCAGCCAATCCGGCCGCGTCTCCGCCGGAGAAAGCATCTCCTTCCGCTTCGGCTGCGTATTCATCGAAGTAGGTCTCTCCCGCAGCTCCAGAGCCGCCTCCGCCCGCAAAGCCATCTCCTTCTGTTCCCGTGGCGGCTCCTCCTTTGCCAGAACTTCCGTTGCCGTATTCATTTTCCGGAAGCTCTCCTGCCGTCTGCGCATACTCCAGGGCCGCCTGATATGCCCCGTAGAGTTTCTCCCATTCCGCCGGATGCTCCTCCGGGTGGTACTGCTTCGACAGCAGGGCATAGGCTTTCTTGATCGCCCTCGTGTCCTTTGTTATCTCGATTCCTAAGATGTCAAATGCCCGTCGTACCATTTCAGATCTTCCTCCTCCGCCATAGACTCTGTTCCTTCCCCATACGGATCTGCCCCACCTGAATCCGGCTCATACCAGGAACTGTCATCCTCCAGGCGCTGCCATGCATCCGCAAATGTATCCAGATACCGATCCGCGCGCTCAAAAAAATCCGCGATATATTTTCGCTGCTTCCGGATCTTATACGGATCCTGCTCCTGGTTCACCAGATGTTGAAAATACTGGATCCGCCTTCCAATCTCCTCCCGCAGCTCCCCGGTAGTCTGGGCAAAAAGCCGTTCTCCCCAGGCGATCAGCATCTGGTTGTCCTCCTCATCCGCCGGGAGAGAATGGAGCTGCTCCAGATCCCTCAGATACTGTTCCAGCTCTGCCGGATCGAGGGTATACGTTCCGGTGGTGATCACCTGCCTCGCCTGCTTTCCGGTAGAATCCACCTTCACATCTACGACCAGGATCCCGTTGATATCATAGGTATAGCATACCGTTATGGATTCCTGCCCTTTCAGGGCCATGGGAACATCTACGGAAAGCTCCCCCAGATAAATATTTTCGTCTACATAGTAGGCTTCTCCCTGGTACACGTCGATCTTTACAGACTTCTGAAAATCCTTCGCAGTCTGAAAACGCTGTTCCTTTCTGCAGGGCAGCACACTGTTGCGGTCAATAATGGGCGCCATGATGGAGCGCCGGGCATCCGCCTCATTATAGACTCCGGTGCCCAGGGTAAAGGGACAGATATCGGTCAGGAGAAGGTCCTTTACCTCCTCCCTACGCTCTTTGATCCCGGCATACACGCCCACTCCCGCGGCGATCATATGATCCGGGTCCATCACCGTCATCTGTCCGTAGGGCAAGAAATGCCGCAGGTATTGCTGGATCGTCGGCATCTTGCAGGAGCCGCCTGCCAGTACGACCTTGGAGATCTCCAGCCGTTCCTTCTGCCCGTCATTCAGCACGGCTCTTACGGGAACAAGCATCCTGTGGAACAGAGGCATGGAGATCTGGATCAGCTTCTGGTTCGTCAGTTCCATCTGCCCCTGGAACTCCCCGTCCGTAACGGTCATGACCGTCTGCTCTGTTTCGGACAGCATGCACTTTGCCTGTGCCGCGCGCCTTAAGATCACATTCTGTCTCTGGGGGGACAGCGCATCGAAGCAGAGGCCATGTTCCTTGCAGAACTGCTCTGCGACGGCACGGTCAAAATCACTTCCCCCAAGGCGGTTATCGCCGCTTACCGACACGATCTCGACCACATTGTCAAAGCAGTCCACCAGCGACACATCCAGAGTCCCGCCGCCGAAATCGAAGACCAGCAGAGTCTCATCCTCCTCAGCCTGCCCCTTTCCTCCGGTGCTCCGGCATGCCAGCGCGGCGGCGGAGGGTTCATTTACGATCCTTTCCACATGAAGCCCCGCCAGAGCCCCCGCATCCTTGGTGGCCTTTCTCGCCATATCATTAAAATATGCCGGCACACTGATGACTGCTTCTTTGATCTCCGTACCCAGATACCGCTCCGCGTCCTCCTTCAGCCTGCGGAGCACCAATGCCGAGAGCTCTTCCGGACGATACTCCCTGCCGCCGAGAGCATAGGTCTTTTCCGTCCCCATAAACCGTTTGAACAACGCGGCCGTGTGCTCCGGATGGGAGGTCAGCCGTTCCTTCGCGATCTTCCCGACGTATACATGCCCTTCCTCATCAATACTTACGATACTCGGTGTCAGATATTCCCCCAATGAATTCGGGATCAGCCGGCTCCGCCCATCCTGCCAGACGGAAACCAGGCTGTTGGTAGTACCGAGATCGATCCCAATGATCCTTTCCATAGCGATACCTCTGTCCTTATGCTTTCTTTGAGAACTGCAAGAAAAAAACTGTGCAGACAAGCAAGACACATAAGTAATGTTCCTACAGTTCCTTATTATAAAATATAGATTGCCTTCATCATAGCATAAACCGAATACGAAAACAATGAAGGTCTTTTTTTTGCGCGGCATGTTCAATGGATTGCTAAAATCTATGGCCTGGCCCAAAAATGTAAACTTAAGCTAAAATTAAGCCGCCCCCGCTTGTATCCGCTCTCTGTAAGAAATATAATATAGATTGGAAAACTCTCCTGCGCCCATCTCACA
Organism: Lachnospiraceae bacterium; assembly: GCA_910575475.1. Classification (GTDB taxonomy): domain Bacteria; phylum Bacillota; class Clostridia; order Lachnospirales; family Lachnospiraceae; genus Schaedlerella. Next base: position 14,978 of record CAJTGD010000006.1, read on the forward strand.
AATCTGGTGCAAGGAGTTTTTGGGAATGCTCATAGAGATACGGAGGTGCAAAATGAACCCGATCCCCGCACAAAAAACAGATTATAAAATCATGCTTGTGGATGATGAACCCGACATCCTGGACCTGCTCGAGAAGGCTCTCAACATAGAAGGCTACTACAACATTATCAAAATAGAAGACGGACAGACCGCAGTCCAGCTCTGCCGCAGGACCTCCCCGGACATCATCATTTTAGACGTGATGCTTCCCGATCTGGACGGATATGAGGTCTGCAGACAGATCCGCGCCTTTTCCCATTGCCCGATCTTATTTTTATCTTCCAAAAATGACGAACTGGACAAGATCCTGGGTCTTTCGGTGGGCGGGGATGATTACGTGGCAAAGCCGTTCAGCCCGAAGGAGATCGCGTATCGGGTCAAGGCGCAGCTCCGGCGGGCCGCGTATCAGCAAGAACCGTCGGAGAAGGAGCTCATAAAAACAGGGGAATTGGAAATTGACGTGGAGGGCTGCAGGGTCACAAAAGGCGGCAGCCCCATAGAACTGACCGCGCGGGAATTTGAAATCCTGCGGTATCTGGCGGAAAATCAAGGCCGGGTCATCAGCCGCGAACGCTTATATGAAACCATCTGGGGCGAGGACAGCTTCGGGTGCGACAATACGGTCATGGTGCATATCCGGCATCTGCGTGAAAAAATAGAGGACGATCCCGCGGCGCCCCGATACATCATCACGATGAAAGGATTAGGCTATAAGCTGGTGGATCCTTATGAAGAATAAAAGCGATCTCAATCTGTTCTTTCGTTCGTTCGGCATTGTCGTGATCGTGATCTTCGCGGCCATTGCAGCGGGGATCGGCCTGTTTTATTATGTGTTCGCGATTCCGGCGCGGGAGGGACTCAGCCTGGCCTCATGGCCAGACGTGTATACAGACAATTTTTCCCTTCAGCTTGAAGAAGAACAGGGAGAGCTTAAAGTAAAAGAATTTGGGATTGAAGATCTGGACCGGTATGGCTTATGGCTGCAGGTGATCGATGAAAACGGGCAGGAGGTTTTTTCACACAATAAGCCGGAGAACTGTCCCAACAGCTATACGGCCTCCGAGCTTCTGGCATTCGGTACGAACGTTTACGATAATGATAGCAGGGTTTTTGCGGGAAATTATGAAGGGGCAGAGAAAACCTACGGTTACTTTATCGGTTTTCCCTATGCGGTCGGAAAGCATATGCTCTACTACAACGGAGAACATGTCAGCCGGCTTTCCCCCGTGATCCGTACAGGGATCGCATGCGTTTCCTGCGCCGTATTTTTGTTTACATTAGCTTATGTGTTCTGGCTTTCCAGGCATCTGGGAAAGATCACAAAGGGCATCCGGGATGTCAGCCGGCGCGCCTATACGCCATGCTCAGCGGGCGGCGTATTCGGCGAGGTCTATGCGGCTCTGAGTGAAATGGACACGGAGCTCCGCCGCAGTGATCAGTTGCGGATAGATACGGAGAGAGTCCGCAGAGAATGGATCACGAATATTACACATGATGTAAAAACACCTTTGTCTCCCATCAAGGGATATGCGGAGCTGCTTGCGGAAAATCAGATTTCGGAAAGCGGCGAGGTACAGGAATACGGAAAGATCATTTTGAAAAATGCGGTCTATACGGAGAATCTGATCAATGACCTGAAACTGACCTATCAGTTCGAAGCGGGCGTGATCCCCCTGTCTTTGCAGGAAATACATCTCGTGCGCTATATCAGGGAACTGGTCATAGATCTGATCAACGATCCGGCTTTTTCAAAACGTGAGATTGAGTTTGAAAGTGCGGAAGATGAGGTTGCTGTCAAGATTGACAGCAGGCTGTTCCGCCGTGCGGTGGGAAATCTGATCATCAACGCGCTTACCCATAATCCGCCGGAAACAAAGGTATTTATCCGTATCGAAAGAAGCGGACAGGGCCGGGTATCGATCCTTTTGCGAGATAACGGAACGGGGATGGACGAGGAGGAGCAGGCAGAGCTGTTCGAACGGTATTACAGAGGGACAAATACGAAAGAAAAACCGGAGGGCAGCGGTCTCGGCCTGGCGATCGCAAAGCAGATTGTTATACTCCACGGCGGCGACATTACGGTAAAAAGTAAGCGAAATGAAGGGACAGAGTTTCGGGTTTCGATACCTGAAGGGCATTCTGTAAAGTAGAAATCTCAGGGGAAAGTTTTTTTGATGGATTCGCAGGGAGCTGTCGGGAAATGCAGGTTTCCTACAGGATATTGTTATACAACGTTATAAATCACAGCAATATCTTGCGGTCATACCGATATTTCCCGACAACCCCTTTTTCGTTTCTATAAGTAAAAGACACCCATACAATAACTGTATGAGTGCCTTTCAACCATAATCAGTATGGTTCTCTCCGTAGAAGTATATTACTATATGATGAAAATTATTACAACATTTATAATAGGTTTTTTTGAGTGTTTTAATAGTAAATCTTTGGAATTATTTGATTATATTATTGAAAACAGTGCTGTTTATCAAATTTGTTATACTCTATCTCATCTTTTGGGATGTTAAGTAAGGTGTCTAAATCAGATAAATTCTTAATTCCCATTTGAGTATGTACATATTCAAAAGCATGAGGATGAATTTTTAACTGGAGATCCGTCAGCATAATCTTTAAATCTGAAATAAATTGTTTGTATTCAGTTTTAGGAAGAAAATACTTGAAATATACGATCAGATCGAAAAGTCTTTGGTCTAAATCTCTGGTATAGCCGCGGCTTAGCATACGAAAATATTTTTCAAGAACCCTTCCGGATCTTCCACGTTGTTCACGCTTTCTGGTAAGGCAATAGACACGTTCATTGTGAGCGCAGGAATTTCGGATTTTCCGCATCCAATGAAGGCTCCCTATTAAAAGTTTTACATTCGTATGACCATTCTCATCCTCTAAACCATATAAGTTACACAGGGAGTGAGATACATCCATTTTACTGCAACGTATAATATCTATAAATGTCGAAAAATTAATAACTTTTATCATGATCCAGGTAGGAATCTGTTTATGATTATCCATATAAAATTTTACATAATCAAGCTGGCTCTTGCTCAATTCGTTATAGGCTTTGGAAATAACCGTCATTTTTTCCTGCAAAGATCTGTTAGGTGAATAGGCATTTATATCGTACCATGGAATATCTCCATTGTTGTTGCATTCATCAAATTTATAGCCAACTAATGTCCTGGTTTCTTCTTCTATCTGAGTAATATACCGTAATAAAAAAGAGCGCAACTGATCATCAAATTTTTTTACAGCGTGAAGCTGGCTGATAGAGGTGCCAGATATATAACAATGATTACCATTATTATCACGCCCACTGATAAAAGGATTTTTGTACCCGTTAACAATATTAAAATAGCCAGTACGTACTAAAATTTTTTTATGTGAAGAACCATTACATAAGATATGCTTATCATTTCTAAGTTTTTTCATTTGTTGATTGTAAGTTAAAAAGAATTTATCATCATTCATTTTGTAAAATTTTCCTCATCGTGAAATTTTTCTATATTGTTGTTTTGGCAATACAAATATTACATATTGTTTATGTGCAAGATTTCTTTTTTACGAACTTTATTAAATCTTTCACGTAGAGACTATGTGATATCCTCAAGAATATCATAGTAGTATTAATAATTCAATATAAAGGTTTTTAAATCTTGATTAATTTTAAACCATTTTTCGTGTTTATCATGAACTATTGTTTTATTTTCGCTGACTTTTCCAAATTAAGATAATCTTAAGATGCAATAAAGACCACCCTAAGACGGATGATTTATGCTGTAAAGCATAGGTCATCTTTTTTAATAGGAGGGTTTTGGATATGGAATTACAGCTGCAGGACCTGAGCAGGCAGTATGGAACCAATTACGCGGTCAGTCATGTAAACGCCACATTAGTGCCGGGCGTTTACGGGCTGCTTGGCGCGAACGGCGCGGGAAAGACGACACTGATGCGGATGATCAGCGGCGTCTTGAAGCCCACCGCAGGCAGCATCCGGTTCAACGGGAAAACGATCGGAGAGCTTGGCGAGCGGTATTACACCCATTTAGGCTACATGCCGCAGGACTTCGGATTTTATCCCGACTTTACGGCCCGTGAATTTATGCTGTATATGGCAGCCGTCAAGGGACTGGATAAAAAACGGGCAGAAGCCAGGACGGAAAATCTGCTTCAAATGGTCAATCTCCAGGATGCGGCGGACAAAAAGATCAAATCCTTTTCCGGCGGTATGAAACAGCGCCTTGGTATTGCGCAGGCGGAGCTGAACAGCCCGGCTATCCTGATCTTAGACGAACCGACCGCAGGGCTCGACCCCAAAGAGCGTGTGCGCTTCCGAAACCTGATCTCCGATTTTGCAAAGGAAAAGATCGTGATCCTTTCCACCCATATCGTTTCGGATGTTTCCTACATTGCAGATATCATTTTGCTGATGAAAAACGGTAGCTTACTGCTGCAGGAACCGATGGCCGCGGTTACGGACAGCATGAAGGGCAAGGTATGGGAAATGCTGGTGGATGAGCGGGACGCAGACCAGTACAGCAGGAAATTTTCTGTCGTGAATCTGCATCACGAGGGAGATCAGGTCAGGCTGCGGATCGTAGACGAAGCCCGGCCGGCAGAGGAGGCGGAGGCTGCGGAGCCGAGCCTGGAAGACCTGTTTTTGTACCATTTTGGAGAAAACGATTACGATCCGTATGAAAATCCGCAGCCGGATCCGTCAAGCACAGATCGAAAAAAGCGGAAGAATCATGTTTCTATAAATAGCAGCAAAAAAAGCAGAGGAGGAAAAAGATGATGTCAGCAAAACAAAATCAGAGAACGCCTAATCGTACACACCCGCGCAGGGCAGACGGACTTTCTCTGATCAGATTTGAATTTCTGAAAATCGTCCGAAAAAGATCAACGCTCACGATCATGGCGGTGAGCCTGCTCTTAACGGCATTTCTTTTCGGACTGCCGGTGATACAATATCAGATCTATGATCAGAACGGAGTCATGAAAGGGACAAAGGGGATTGCGTATGACAGGGAACAATATGCGGATCTGTCGGTTCCGCTGACGGAGGAGTATATTACGAAGACCATCCGGGAAGTGCAGGGGCTCTTTGAGGATCCCGCAAATGTGGGATATGACGGAAATGAACGGTTTTTGATCGGGGATGCGTATTGGAATGAGATCGCGCCCCGGGAAAATTTTTTGAATCTGATCGCAAGGACCTATGCCGCTCCAAATGAGAGCAGGGGTTACAATAGCTTTCCGGATCTGGATGCTTCGGACGGCGCGGATTTTTATCAGGCGGTCCAAGCCAAAAGGGAAGCCATACTGAACGAGCCGGGCCGCGCGTTATCGAATGAGCAGAAGGCATATTGGAGCGGCATGGCGGGCAAAATCGATACGCCCCTGCAATATGGCTATTACGAAGGCTGGGAGGTCATCATAAGCAGCTTTGGACTGCTGCTGTTTGCGGTACTGGCAATCTGCATTGTGATTGCGCCGGTTTTTTCAGGCGAATATCAGGCGGGAACCGACGCGGTGATCTTATCCGCAAAATACGGAAGAACAAAACTGATCACGGCCAAGCTTGCGGCCTCCCTACTGTTTGGAACCATTACATTTGCCTTCCATATGGTGACCGCCTGCGCAATACCGCTTGCGGCGTTCGGCGTGTCGGGCTGGAATCTGCCGATGCAGATCGCAAACACGGCAATCCCGTATCCGCTGACATTTCTGCAGGGAACCATGCGCAATATCGGGATCCTTTATCTGGTACTGCTGGGTATGATCGGGCTGACACTCTTTCTGTCCTCCAGGATGAAAAGCCCCTATCTTGTGCTGATTGTACTGGTTCCGGTCCTTTTCATTCCCATGCTTCTCTCGCCGAACGGAACGGCAGGGGCGTATAACCTGATGCTGTTCTTGCTGCCGTATCAGGCGGTCATGCCGGAATTTGGAAAATATATTTCCTATCAGGCAGGCGGTCTGGCCTTCGATGCATTTTCGGCAAGGGCAATATTGTACGCAGTATTCACGGCGGTCATGCTGCTGCTTGCGAGGGGTGGATTTCAGAGGCATGAGACTGCTGGATGAGTCAGTCCGGCGGTGTCTCTCCGCCGGGCCAAAGTGTTTTTAATCTATAAAATTTATCTAACGGTACGGTTGGATAATCTTTAGATCATCCAACCTGCGCATCCATCCGCAAAAACCGTGCTGACCCACTCTTGCGTCTGCTAACGCAGCCGCACAGCCGGAAATTTATTCACCCATGGAAAATGGAATCTCTGCGATCAACGGAACTCCGCCGTTTTCATCTGTTCCGGCATTCTTGTCGAAGACCTGCATCACAAACTGATCCGCCTGGGATGTGTTGAATACCATTTCCTGGATCTGGCTGCCGTCGTCCTGCGTATTCATCTTTGCACATTCCATCAGAATGCGGTTTCCATTTCCATCTGACAGGACAAGTGCCGGATTCTTCTCTGCCAGCTCTGCAGGAAGATAACAGGTCACATGCATATTGCTGGGGGTCTGGACCGCCTCCTGCACGATGACCCCGTTGCTCTGCGCATTGGGCTCGGCTGTACGGTTAGAGGAGGTATCTGTTTCAACGTCAAACTGCATGCTCCAATCTGCCTTCGTTTGCTGGAACGCCTCTCCCACACCTCCGGTCTCAATAGCTTTGCTCGCGCTCAGGCCGTGAATGTCTACATTCACTGTCATCTGCCCTTCAAAAGAGATGTCCTCCTGGCTCACAGATGCGATCCGGCATAATCCTACATATACCCCGTCTTCTGACTTACGAAGCGGTGTGATTTCTGACGGCCATGCCTGCTTCTGGTTGATCATGAAAGTTCCTCCGTCATAAAGGGTATCCTCCCCTTCATTCCGATGCATGGGCAAAAGATAATCGGCTGTTTTCAGCTCTTCATCCTCTACCCGGAGGGAAAGTGTAAAATACATATCATATCCATCGCAGTAGGCGTCGGAAACGGTCATCGTTCCGATTTCATTTTCAGCCGTATTTCCGGCCTCCTGAACCGGCTCGGAGTGTTCGCTGATATTTTCATACGCGGTTTTGTCCTTGTCCGGATATTCGCTGTTCTCCCTCACTTCCTGCAGCCGCCCGAACACATTTCCCAGGATCGGGATATCCTGCGCCAATGCAGGATTCATATAAAATATTCCGGATAATGCGGCGATGGTGCACGCCGCAGCAGCGGCCGCTGTAAGGCTTCTGTAAAATCTGTTTCTGTTTTTTAATAAACCGGTTTGTTTCATCTTCATCTTCACCTCATCCTGACGTATTTTTTCATAGCTTTCGTTCAGTTTATCATTTACAAGATCCGGAATCTGGATCTCTTCTCTCATTTTTTCAATAAAATTTCGTTCATAATTGCCCATCCTTACACCTCTTCTTTCCAAATCAATTTCTGTTCCAGAGCAGCATACTTCCGTCTGATTCCAGTCTTTCGCTGAACCTTCGTTTTGTTCAGCAGCAGGAGATCTGATTTTCTCTCATATACAGCTTCCTGAAATTACCCCGCCCTCTGGATAACCTGGTTTTTACCGTATTTTCATTCATTTCCAGGATCGAACTGATCTCCTTGATGCTGAATTCTTCTACGTAGAACAGATATAATACGATACGGTACTGCTCCTCCAATTTGTTCAGCAATTCTATAAACGCCCTTCCGGATGTGTCCGGAGCGGTGTATTCCAGTTCCGGATGCTCATGGATCGGTACGATGTTTCCGCGCCTCTTTAAGATGCGGTTGCACTGATTGATCAATATTCTTGTGATCCATGTCTTGAAAAACTGCGGTTTCTTTAAGGATTGTAAATTTTCATAGCTGTTCAGCACTGCATCCTGGATCGCATCCGCCGCGTCCGCGTCGTTGCGCAGCATCGCGATCGCTGTTTTATATAATCCCTGCTTGCAGCTTTCGATCAAATCTACAAAAGCTTCTTTATCCCCTGCCTGTGCATTTCTCACAAGGCCTGCCATATCTGCCACGTCCCCACGTCCTTTCGTATTTCATTATGCATATCTGTGCAATTCATTTTAACGGAATTTGAAAATGGTATTTCATCTTCCTCTTCAATCGATTGATACTTATTAGATAAAAAAAACTGGGGAAAAGTTTCAGAGATTTTATTTTTTTTGGCCTGTCAGAAAAGACGTCAGGTCAGAAATAACATCGGATTTTTGACCTTTTTTAAAATAAGGAAAAGTGTATGTCAGCATCCGAAGTCAAAATCGGACGCTGAAAAAGTTGCGGGGGAGGAAGCGGCTTTATGCAGCTTCTGGTAAACTAAACTCATCAAAAAATAATAGAAATCGGAGGAATCAAACATGAGTAAATTGAAAATTGCGGTAATCGGATGCGGCGGTATTGCAAACCAGAAACATTTTCCGGCATTAAAGAACAATGCGGATCTAGGTGAGATCGTGTCGTTCTGTGATATCAGGATCGAGCGCGCAGAGGCAGCGGCAAAGGAATACGGCGCGCAAGGGGCGCAGGTGACTGCGGATTATAAAGAGGTGCTTGCCAATCCGGATGTAGAGGTGGTACATATCTGCACGCCGAATGTTTCCCACAGTGAGATCGCAATCGCGGCTTTCGAGGCGAAGAAGCATGTATACTGCGAGAAACCCATGTCCCACAGCACGGAAGAGGCGCAGAAGATGGTGGATGCGTGGAAGAAGTCGGGAATGCAGTTTACGGTAGGCTACCAGAACCGTTTCCGGGCAGAGGTGCAGAATCTGCACAGCGCATGCAGGAAAGGTGAATTGGGTGACATCTATTATGCCAAGGCACATGCGGTAAGGAGAAGGGGCGTTCCCACATGGGGCGTATTCATGGACAAGGAAGCCCAGGGCGGCGGCCCGCTGATCGATATCGGCACACATGCATTGGATATCACGCTGTGGTGCATGGACAACTATGAGATTGAAAGTGTGTCCGGCTCCGTATTCTACAAGCTCGGCGGGCTGGAGCAGGCAACGGAAGGAAATTTATTCGGGCCATGGGATCCCAAGACCTACGAGGTGGAAGACTCCGCAGTCGGTTTTGTGAAAATGAAAAACGGAGCGACCATCGCGCTGGAAGCAAGCTGGGCGCTGAATATGCTGGAGTCAAGAGAGGCTTCCACCACACTCTGCGGAACACTGGCCGGCGCGGAGATCCATTCCGGCATGAGCTATGGAAAGAATGAACTGATCTATAACCGCGGGAGAAACGGACAGCTTATGGAAGAGACCATATCCCCGGTAGGCGGAGTCGCTTACTTCGGCGGAGGCGGCGGTGAGGAAGGAACCACTGACTGCAGGCAGTGGCTAGAGGCGGTACAGAATGGAACACAGCCTCTTGTGAGGCCGGAGGAAGCACTGGCAGTCACAAAGGTTCTGGATGCGATCTACAGATCCGCCGCGGAAAACAAAGAGATCAAGTTTTAGACTTGTTTAAAAAAGGAGGCGCAAAAATGGGATTTGCAATGCGGATGAATTTTGTGGATGTCATCGTGGATGACAGTTTTAAGAATTACTATGTGAACGGGAAAAAAATGGGGTATCAGTTTGATATCCGGCTCAGCTACTACCGGGGACATTTCCTGTCCGTGATCGACGAGTTTGGGGTAAAGGTAGATGATTTTGAAGTGCCCGCTGAGCGGATCAAATTCTGCATCAACGGAAAAGAATTCAGCCCTGCGGAATTTGACAAGTGCTACACCGAATTCTGGCAGGTGAAGGAGCCGGCAACGATCCGGGTATTTTATCCGGGCGGACTTCCGGAGGGAGAGCATAAGATTGATGTGACATTATTTTTCCGTTCCCCGTACATGCCCATCGGGCCGGATCATATGTACATGCCGGTGGACAGCTGTGGAACAAAAACGATGGAAATCACGGATTAAGGAGGGAAGACATTATGGCAAACGTAAAAACAGGTATCACACTTTTTTCACTGGGAACTCCTTATCTGAAGGGAGAACTGGATCTGGAAGGCGTCATCCGCACGGCCGCGGAGCTTGGGGCACAGGGGTATGAGATCGTGGCGGCACAGATGATCCCGTCCTACCCGTATGTCACAGATGAATTTGTGGAATTTATCCATAAATGCACGGAAAAGTATGGGATCGGCCCCATCTGCTATGCGGCGAATATGGACCGGGGCATGTTGAAGGACCGGGATCTGACCGAGGACGAAATGGTGGCGCGCGCGATCACAGATATTGTCTCGGCAAACAAGCTGGGATGTACGGTCATGCGGGAGCAGTTTCTTCTGTCGCCTAATGGGCTGGCAAGGATCGCGCCCTATGCGGAGGCGTACAATGTACACGTGGGGATCGAAATCCACAATCCGGACAGCCCCATCACACAGCCCATACTGGATTATCTGGAAGTGATCGAAAAGACCGGAAGCAAGTATATCGGATTCGTCCCGGACTTCGGATGCTTTGCGACAAAACCAAACAAGCCGTACTGGGACCGTGCGCTGGCGGCAGGAGCCACCGTAGAACAGCTTGAGAAATGCGCGCAGCTCCGGTACGACGAGGTTCCCATGGAGGAAGCCATGACGATCATGGGAACCGATATGGCGAAATGCCCTGCGCTGGGCGCCACCCTCAACAGTATGTACGGATTCGTACAGTTCCGGAAAAGCTGCAAGGCAGAGCTGGAAGGCTTAAAGCGGATCATGCCCTATTGCTTTGAAATGCATGGAAAATGCCATTACGTGGATGAAAATCTGCATGAACCCGCGATTCCCTATGAGGAGATCATCCCGGTGATCGCAGGTACGGATTATGATGGATTCATCGTGACGGAATATGAGGATGAAGGCGGATACGATGCGGTGGAGCAGACTACAAGGCATGTGGCCATGGTCAAGAAGCTGCTGAAGGAAGCGGAATAGGTTATATACTGCGCGTCAGATAAATCTGCCGTGAGTATAATTCACAATGGGAACAGCAGTCGGCTGAACTTCGTTTTTTATTCGGCCGGCTTGTTGTTCCTTTGTTTGTTGTTATGCTTATCTATTACAAATCCGGGTATCGCAGTGAAAAATTTCTAACTGTACGGATGGATGATCTAAAGATTATCCAACCTGCGCATCCATTCGCAAAATCCGTGCTATCGCACTTTTGCGTCTGCTGATGCAGCCGCATTTTGCTCGTTTATGCGTAATATGACAGGCTTCTTAAAAAGAGCAGAGATAGATTAAAAATACATACGGCTGGAATCTATAATCATAGAAAAATGCTTGCTTGTATGATAAGATAATAGTCTATGGGATCTGGAGTTCGAATCCCTGATCTCTATAATACTGGATGAATCGGTGTTTGCTAAGGAAGTGAGGAAAATATGAATTATAGGGAATTTAAGCGGTAACTACCATGGGACAACATTTCCGGGAGGACATGTGGAGAGGGATGAGACATTCACAGAGGATGGTTGTTGGAAAAAGAGACTGCTATAAAGACAATATGAAAAAAATAGTGATACTTGCGACGAAGCATGAAAGTGTAGAATAGTAAGGGGGATTTTTGTAATGAGAATTAAGAGGATGGATTATGATTTCTCAGTATGCAAGGTCAGAGATTATTCGATGGTTGATCTTAACAGCGAGTTCTGTTTTATCGGGAAAACCGATGAAGAGAACTCTCTGGTCTGTCTGACAGATTGTGCACCGGAAAATGTGATCGAGCGGGAAGACGGCTGGAAGGCATTCAGAATCGATGGAACTTTAGATTTCTCATTAATTGGAATACTTTCTGCAATATCGTCATTGCTGGCAGAAATAGAGATCGGGATTTTTGCAATCTCAACGTATAATACAGATTATATTCTGACAAAAAAAGAAGATTATTCCAGAGCATTAGAAACATTGTGTTCTGCTGGCTATGATGTGGCTTAAATGTAATAATGAAGGTTATTGTATATGGAAGCTTAAGCCGTGCAGATAGGCAGGAGATGTCAGCACAGGCTGTCAAAAGTTATATACTCTTATATTGTATGAAAAGAGCGGCAGGGAATTTCATAAATTTCCAAAAGATTATCTTGACTGGAGCCGTTCTTTTTTGTTGACAAGCACACACTACTGTGGTAGTATAAAAGAAAAACTATTACAGTAGTGTGAAAGGAGCCGCGGATATGACTGTAAAATTATTTGATTCGGAATTGAAGGTAATGGACGTGCTGTGGCGGGAGGGAGATTCCACAGCCAAGCATATTTCCGATGTATTAAAGGAAGAAGTCGGCTGGAATATGAACACCACCTACACGCTGATCAAGCGCTGCATCAAGAAAAGCGCGATCCGGCGTTCGGAGCCGAATTTTATGTGCCATGCGCTGATCCCAAAGGAGGAGGTGCAGGAGGCGGAGACCAATGAGCTGATCAACAAGATTTATGACGGCTCGGCGGATAAGCTGTTTGCGGCCCTGCTGGGAAGGAAGAAGCTCTCCCCCGAGCAGATCGCGCAGCTGAAACAGATCGTAGGCGAACTGGAGTGAGGTGAGAGATATGAGTCTGATGGCAATGAGTATATCCGGCGCGGTATTGATCCTGGTGATCCTGGCAGTGCGGGCAGGCTTGAAGGGCCGGCTGCCGAAAAGAACATTTGCGGTGCTGTGGACGGTCGCCCTGATCCGTCTGCTGATCCCATTTTCCGTGCCTTCTTCGTGGAGCGCATACACCCTGCTTCAAAACGCGGTTCCTGAAACGGAGCAGGTACGCTATTTTATAGATATGATCGCAGGAAATCCGTCCGGCGGAGCGGCACGTTTTGGCAGCACATCTTGGCTGTACGGTACAGATACAGCCGGAGGTGCCGGGGACCTGCCGGGCCGGGAGGATGGATTCGGGGAGGGAACCGGAATGCAGTCCGGATCGGGAAGCGGAGCGCAGATGGATCCTGCCTGGAAACCGCAGTCAAGATCCGGTGCAGGAAGCGGAGCACAGATGAACGCTGCTCAGGATCCGCAGTCAAAGTCCGGGGAGCAATCACAGCCGGATTCCGCATCTGGCATACAGTCAGGAGGGCAGCAGGCTTCCTCCATAGCTTCGGATTCCGTATCAGAGGAAAAACTATCGTTTGCGGAACGTTTCGCAGATCTGCTTCCCATTTTAAGGGGAATCTGGGCAGCAGGCTTCCTGCTCTGCACGATCGCCTTTGCATGGATTTACTTCCGGTGCTGCCGGGAATTTCAGATGTCGCTGCCCATGGAGGACTGCTTCCTGGAAAACTGGCAGCGCACACATCCTTTGCGGAGAAGACTGTCCATCCGCCAGTCGGACCAGATCCTGTCCCCATTGTCATACGGATTCTGGCGCCCGGTCATTTTACTGCCAAAATCCACAAAATGCGGGGACAGATTTCAACTCCGATATGTTCTGGAGCACGAATATGTGCATATCCGGTATTTTGATGCGGCGGTGAAGCTGCTGATGGCGGCGGCTCTGTGCATACACTGGTTTAACCCCTGTGTGTATCTGATGTACATTTTCTTCAACCGGGATCTGGAGCTGGCCTGCGACGAAGCGGTGGTGCGCCGATTCGGTGAAGAGGAAAAGTCCGCATACGCCATGGCGCTGATCGAGATGGAAGAGGAGAAGAGCGGCCTGCTCCCGCTTGGCAATAGTTTCAGTAAAAATGCGATCGAGGAAAGGATTGGTGCGATCATGAAAATAAAGAAGATCTCCCCGCTGGTCCACGGGCTGTCGGCGGCTCTGGTGTGCGGCATTACCCTGCTGTTCGCTACATCCTGCGGATCATATGGGGAAGCGGAACAGACTATGGAAGCCGGCCCCCGGACAGAGGCCGTGGATGCGGAGGAAGCAAAGACAAACAGCATCGTGGAAACAAAATCACTGTCCGCTGCGCTGAAGGAGTCAGGACAGTACAGTCCGACCCTGCGGTCTCAGGAGGCTTCTGCGGCGGATGTAAGCATAGCCGGATACAGCAAAAAAGAACTTGAAGATCAGATTGCGGCTATAGACCAGGTCATTGAGGAAAAAGAAAAGACACTTGAACAGGTTGAAGAGATGTATCTGGCTATTCAGGGCGACAAACTGTATCTGGATTCACTCACAGAGCGTAATCAGGAAATCCAGGACAGGGTAGAAAACGCAGGGAAGTACACAGACAAGGATCAGCTGATCCAGGAGAGGGAGCAGAATGTGGCCAGGATCCAGGAAACTGAGGAAATATTTTTTGAGGAACACTATGGGAGATACGGGATCCGCTTTGATCTATCGGAAGGCAGGCTCTACAAAGGCAGGACCCCGGTACGTTTCTTCATAGACGAAAAGGAAGGGGGAGTCCTGTGGGCTGACAATGAAGGTGAATCTGTCGTCCGGGCCGTCTACAGCGAGGAAGGAAAGCTGACCGGAGTATCTGTGAAAAAGGCAGAGGACAGCCGGATCGGAGTGCATATTGCGGAAGACCCGGAAAAAACAGAAGCGGAAACGAGGGAAAAGGCTGCGGAAGCCGTTGAAAAGGAAGTAGAAAAGAAGGCCGCAGAGGCGGCTAAAAAGGAAGTGGAAAAGAAAGCATCTGCAGAAGCGGCTGAAAAGGCATCAGAAAAAGCAGCAGAAGCGGCTGAAAAGGAAGCAGAAAGAGTAGCAGAAGCGACTGAAAACGAAGCAGAAAAAGCGACTGAAAAGGAAGCAGGAGAAGCAGGCGCATCAAAATCCGCCGCCGGCGGAAGCAAGGAGAACAGCGCTGAGATCGCCGCCGGAAGCGGTACGGAATACACCACAGACAATCCATACCACAGCGTCGCTTATATGATCTCTATCGGTGAGGAATTTGAGGAATACGAAAAATTCGGCCTGTCCTATGACAAAAAATCGGATTTTCTGATGTATAAGGACCAGACCGTAGGATACTTTAAAGACGAGACAAAACCAGGCGTATACACCAGGCTGGTAGAGGGATCCGGGGATCTGGGAATCACCGTGAACCGGGACAAATCCGGAAAGATCACGGACTTTTCCGTATTCCCGTTCAATGAAAGCAGCCTGCCGGATTCCTCTGTAAGCGAGGACGCCGCGGTAAAAGAAGGCTCCGGTATCATCAGGTGGGATGATTCCGGGGATATCGTCAGCATTGTCTCATTTCCCGCCAAGGAGCGGGGCAGCCTGGAAGCCTATGCCGCGGAGCAGGGAAATGCGGATGAAGCCGAAGCCGCGTCAGGCACAGCGGTCTCTTCTGAGGACGGCTCGAAAACCGGAGCCGTGTCAGGCAAAACCGCATATTCCGAGGGGAACCCAAATGCCGAAAAGACCAGCCTGCCTAAGGAGTATGAAAAGCTCGGCGTAAAGATTTCCAACGAGAAAAATAGCGAGTGGACGTATCAAGGCAAAGGAGTCGCCGTCATTTACGATAAGGACCACTGGGTCTACGCCAACGACACGATCCCGGAAAAGAAAGCCGTGTATCTGGAAGTCGTGCGGGATAAAAAAGACCGTGTGACCGAACTAAGGGAGATCACGAAGAAGGAAATGCAGAAATTGTTTGATGAGGAATAAGGTCCGCCATGTTCACAGCAAAAAAGATGTTCTTAAACATGATAAGGAACCGGGGAAGAAGCGCGATTCTTGCAGTCTTTTCCTTTCTGACTGTATTTTTCGTGGGAATCTATTTTGGAAATCTGGAACAGAATGAAGGTCTGCTGTCCGCGCTCGGGGAAAAGATCCCTGTGTCCGCCTCCATTGCCAATTCCACCGGGGACCGGCTGACAGGGCTTGACATTACAGAAAAACGTCTGGAATTATTTCTGGAGCTGGGGCTGGAGGATTACACGGTCACTGCGGAGAGTTATGGAAATATTGGATTCGGCCCGGAAAATACGGAACAAAGAGCCAGCATCCATTTGACAGGAACCAATACGGCGGCGTCCATGGATGCCTGGAAGCCGGAATTTTCCCTGGAACGGGCGCAGGTGGAGGAAATCCTTTCGGAGGAGGCAGGTCAGGGGCCGCTGTTGGAGCGTGGAACTGCCCCGCAGAATCTGTCCAACACAGCAGAGGAGAGTACATCCGGCCGGGATGTGAAACGTACCGGGCGGTGCCTGCTGAATGAAAGCTACATTCAAGAGAGGGGGCTTTCCTGGCAGGTGGGGGATGTGATCGATATCAATCTATATCGTGCCCTGTACGATGAATTTGACGGAGTCGCCGGATTCGTGGAGATCACATCCGCAGAGCTGGAGATTGCCGGCTTTTATCAGACTGCGCCGGAGAGCGCGCTGGAAGCGGCGGATTTGGTGTGCCCCCTGTCCTGGCTGGCCGAACAACACCGTCAGGCAGGCTCCGAGCTGCTTTATTCATCGGCAAAAGGAACCGTAGCGGATCCTCTGGCGCTCAATGACCTGAAAATCAAAGCAGAAAAAGCAAAATTTCCACAGACGAATTTGCAGTCCATAGGAGGCCGTCCGGGAAATGCGCTGGTGATCGACGACCGATTTTTTATACAGACAGCTTCTCAGCTGAAAAGCAGCATCCATCTGCTGAAACTGTTCATGGCGCCGCTGCTCGTGCTGGTCATAGGAATCTCGGCCATGGTCTCTTTTTTCGCCATGTGTCACCGGAAGCAGGAAATCTACCTGGAGCGCTGCATGGGCAGGAAGAAGTCGCAGATCGTGGCGGAGCTGGTTGGCGAAAATACGGTGCTGTCCCTTCTGGGCGGCGCGGCGGCTCTGCTGTTCATACCATCGTATACAGAAATGCTTCCGGTGACAGGATTTCTGCATGGCGGGGACTACAGGATATTCATTTTGGCGGCATTTCTGGGAATCCGGATCGTGACAACGCTGGCGCCGGCAATCTGGATCAGCCGGGAAAATCCGATGAAAATCTTCTAGCTGTGCGGTTGTGATTCGACAGGTCATTTTCATGCAATTTATTGCAATGAAAATGACCTGTCGAATCAGCAACCGTACAGTTCGAAAACTTTTAAAAGTGAGGAAAAATGATGAGCGACATTTTAAAAGCAGATCATGTAAGCTACACATATCAGGGAAAATATCAGAAAGTCCATGCGCTGCGGGACGTCAGCTGTACATTTGCCCCCGGAAGATTTTACGCGGTGACCGGCCGTTCCGGAAGCGGGAAAACCACCCTGCTTTCCCTGCTGGCAGGCCTCGACCGCCCCACTCAGGGGGAGATTTTCTATGACGGAACGCCTTATGCAGAGCTGGACACCGCAAAGCTCCGGCGGGAAAAGCTGTCCATTGTTTTTCAAAATTTCCAGCTTTTTCCGCTGCTGACCGTTGAGGAAAATATCACATACCCCATGGAGCTTTCCAGGGTAAAAACCGCAAAGGCACGGGAACGGGCCGTGGAGCTCCTGGAGGCGGTGGGCCTGCCAAAGGAGCTTCGGAAAAAATATCCCGCCATGCTGAGTGGCGGCGAGCAGCAGCGCGTGGCCATCGCAAGGGCTCTCGCTTCCGCCCCAAGGATAATTCTTGCGGACGAGCCCACCGGAAATCTGGATTTCGAAAATGGAGAAAACATTATCCGCATTTTAAAAAATCTTGTGGAAAAGGAAAACTACTGTGTGATCCTTGTCACCCATGACAGGGGAATCGCGGAGCAGGCGGATGTCGTATATCAGGTACAGGACGGGCAGATCCTCAGCAGTCCCGAATATATAATGAGCGCCAGATAAATCTGCCGCTCATTATAATTTGATGCCAACGTATGCAGAAAGGCTGGTGGAGCTCATATGAAAAACAGTCTGAAACAAATCTTTCGAACACCTGTAAAAACAGGACTTTTTTGCCTGATATTTCTCTTTGGCACAATGCTTTTTACGGCAGGTCTGAACCTGTGGATCGAGATATCGGAAAAAATAAAGGCGGCCGACGAAACCTTCGTCACCATCGGAACGGTGGAGCAAAAAGAGCAGAGTACCGTGATGGAGCAGTGGTGGGATGCCGGCCTGCAGGATTACATTTATCAGGAAACAGAGACATACGGAGATTTCCTGACAACGGATCTTCTGGAAAAACTGGATATTGATTTTATCATCGCGCCCCGGCAGCGCCCGTATTTCGGCGCATATTCCGAGGGGCTCCGAACCGGAGGCGAATTGACGGATGAAAGCTTCACCGGCATTTTCCTGGCGGAAATCCGTGTACTGGAGGATGCAGTATCAGAGTTTGCGGCAAAAGCAGATGCACCGGGGACAGATGTACAGAAGGCAGATGCATCGGGGACAGATGTACGGAAAGCAGATGCATCGGAGACAGATGTGCCGGAGTCGGATGTGCCGGAGCCGGATGTACCCGGTGCCTGCGTGCCGGATCATCCGATTCCTGTGGAAGCCACCCGTGTGCTCTGGGGATCCGAATCATTTTCAGGAAAAAAGATCTACTTCTGTGATCACAGGACAGAGCAGCCGGAACCCATGGAAGCAGAAAAAACATATCTCACATTTCTCAGCATGAATCCGGTCAATGCGGATAAGCATAAGGACTTTGAAGGAACGGAATATATGCCGCTGCGGCTTTACGAAAATCAGGCCCGGCTCTGGTATGAAGTGACCGAAGACTTTTACGGGACGGAAGAAGGCATACGATGGGAGAAAATTGCGGGCATGCTGAAACTATGTTATGAAAGCATGCTTCCGGTAACGCCGGTCAGCGATCTGCAGCTTCTCCGTCCGTTTCATGACGGTGACGCGGTGCTTGAGGAAGGCCGTGAGATCGATCCGTCAGAATATGAAAGCGGCGCGAAGGTGTGTCTGGTTCCGCAGAAATTTGCGAAGCAGAATGATCTCCGGACGGGAGACCATTTTCCGCTGCAATTTTATTTCGCGGACTATCAATATCCTCTGTGTCAGGTGGGCCTTGGAAATGGCGGCCTGGATATGGAGGCGCTGGATGCCGACGGAAATGTACTGGAGCCCTTTCAGGAGAGTGAATACGAGATCATCGGCATCTACTCGTATCCGGTTGTCCTTACCAGCGATCCGCATGCGTTCGTGAATAATCAGATCTTCGTCCCGGAAAATTCCATTACAGAGGATTTTCAGAATCATGTGGTGGGACGCGGGCCGATGCAGGCATACAACACCTCCTTCCGTATCAAAAACGGCTCCGCAGAAAAATTTCTGGAGGAATTTTCCAGACTGCCGGAAAGCAGCCTTCTGGAGATCGAATTTGACGACGGGGGATACGAAGCCTTTGCCTCCAAAATGAAAAATACCCGGATCGTGGCGGCAGTGCTGTTTTTTGCCGGATTCGCGCTGTTGCTTGCGACGATCGCATTTCTCATGTATTTTATGATATGGAAACAGAAAAGGCGCACCGCCGTGGAACGCGCCCTTGGCATGACAAACAGACAGTGCGCCGTGTCTCTGCTGAGCGGGATCGTGCTGCTGACGGCCGTCTGCGGAACCGCCGGCGCGGCTGTCGGGATGCAGATGGACCGTGCGGTGCAGAAGGCAGCCGTCAGCGGGGAAGAGGAGTTCAGTACGGCTTATACCAAGGGAATCTTGGAGGAAGAGGGGCGCGCAGGGGAAGGAACGTCTTCGGCGGTGGATGAGGGAGGAAGAATGTCCCTGGCAGGCGATGAGGATGAGGAAAGAAGAATTTCTACGGTGGGCGAGGATATCGCGAAAAAAGAGAATCTGTCGGACAAGGCGGATGGAAGCGGTATGGAAAAAGAGAACCCGTCGGATGGAAACAGTACAGAAAAAGAGATCCGGCAGGATCAAAGCGGTACGGAACATGATCTTCTGCAGACTGACAACAGTGAAAATAAGTGGATAACAGCCTTCCTGATCGCTGTCTGCGAAACGGGGCTGGTATGGCTCCTGGCACTCTTCTGCATAAACAGGAATCTCCGCGCGGCGCCGATCCTGGTTCTGTCGGCGAAAGAGGAGGAATAGCTTTTTACAGTAAAATACGGCGAAGGTTCACCCCTTCGCCGTACTCAGATATTCCTTCATCTGCAGATATTCTTCTATTCCAAATGTAATCTTCCCCTTGACCAGAGAAAAATACCCATCCTTATGCATGGAGCGGATGATCCGGTCCAGCGTCTTGATATTCATGCCCAGCTCTTCCCCAAGCCGTTCGCGGGTCTTCTGGAGCGTGACCGGACGGGGATTTTTCTGCATTTCCGAAGAGTCCTGCGGAAATACCTGCTCATAGAGCCGTACAAGATAATCCGCCACAAGGAACATGGGCGGATAGTAAAGCTTTAAACCGTTATTGTAGGAAGAACGGTATAGCTTGAATGCAGTGCGTTCCGCCATTTTTCGAAGGATATGCGTATCGGAATCGATCCACCTTTCCGCATCCTTCCGCGGGATATAGACCACGGTATTGGCGGTCAGGGCTTCAATGGTGACGGAGGCCTCCGGCTTATTGGCCAGCAGCGCGACCTCTCCGATAAAATCAATGGCTTTGTTGGTCTCGATCATATAAATCTTGCCGTTTTCAAATTCATTGATCACCCGGTTCTCACCCTTGGCGACAATCCCCAGGTACGGGAGCACACTATCCTTCTGATGGATCAGTCCGCCCGGTGGATGCACCTTGACACGGGCAAGCTGCCGGAGCTCATCAGGCATGTTCTTTGTATAGTCTGTTAACTCCGGCACTTCTTTTTCCAGTTCACTCAATGTCATGAAATGGTACCTCCCGCGTATGCCCTTTCGAGCATGTTTTATGTTCAGAAAGAACCAGGAAAATCATGTAAAGATTCAGAGCTGCAGCAATATGAAAAAACAGGCTGTGCAAGTTTACTTGCAAAAGACAGGTTTTTCATATTAATATTGGGCGGAACACCCAAGAGCCTCAGACAGGAGCTGCTTTGCAGCGTATAGTCTGCGGAGCAGACGTGTCTGTGGCCTGCAGTTCTGGTTCAAAGTCGAAGCAATCTATCAGAACTGCAGCAATCCCAGTGTCTGCTGTCCCTTCTGTGCCATGTTCCGCTTCTGCAGCATCATGGAGATGCTCTGCAGTGTCTGCTGATGCTGTAGCTGCATCAATGCCTTCGCAACATCGGTATCTCCCATGCGGCTTTTGGATGCCGTCAGGTTTTCGGATGCATATCCGTTATAATCAATCGCATATTCCAGCTTATTGTTCTGAGCCCCCAGGGTGCTGCGGTCTCCGGTAACTTTATCCAGTGCCTTATCAATTGCCTGGATGTCAAAGTCCTTTGTTACGTCAAAATCTGCCAGACCGAGTGCATCCACTGTGGAGTTGATGGAATTGTTGACGTTGATGTAACTGCCGCCCGCATCTCCTACCAGTTCGATACCGTTCTTCTGGCTGCCGTCCAGCAGGCTGCGTCCGTTAAAGTTGGTCTGCTGCGCAACCAGGTTGATCTGATCCTTTAACTGATCGACCTCTCTCTGGATATCCGCGCGGTTCGCGTCGTTCAAAATACCGCTGGTAGCACGGAGCGCCAGCTCACGCATCCTCTGCAGGGAGTTGGTGATACTGCCAAGGGCGGAATCGGAGGTCTTCAACAGACTGACCCCGTCGGTGAGATTCTTTGTTCCTGTGTTGATACCGGTGATCTGCGCATTCTCCTTCTCGGTGATGGCCAGCTCGGCAGCACCGTCAGCCGCGGACATCAGCCGGTTTCCGCTTGCGATATGCCCATATAAATATGGGGATGTAGTACTAATTCCAGAAATTGCGCTCATATTAGATTCCTCCTTTTTAAGATGATAATATTCTGATAAGACCTGCGGTCAAGCAGGACTTGCAATCGTCAAGATCTACAGCGCTTGAAAAACTTTTGGCTTCAATCACTCTAAAAAAATAACTTCTATAATAAAAGCTCCTGGATTCAACTACTTTTAAAGAAAGTGACTTTTATATATATCATATCGTTCAAACTTAAAAAATGTTTACTGTTTTTTCAAAAAATTTCCAAAAACTCCTCATTTGTCCTGTTTTTAAAATTTAAAATTCGATAGAATCATTTTAACAACAAAAAACGTACATTTCATTTAAAACCAGGCTCACGCGGCCGTGTAGGAAACAGGGAGATCCGGAGCACGGCGGGAAGCCGGTTACGGGAACGGGAGGTAATCAAAGATGAAGAAACAAAAGGAAAGCTTAGCCTACGAATCATTGGGGCAGAGGATCAGGGTGGAATGGAAGGTGTATCTGCTGGCGTTTGTATTTATTCTGATCGCGGACAGTATCGGGCAGATCCAGATTCCGGTGGGAAAAGGAATGTTTATCCTATTTCCGATATTTTACGCCATTATCTTAGGCGTACTCAGCGGGCCGGAGGTGCTCAAGATCGTAAAAAATGAGCAGGTCAAGGCGGCGTCAAAGCTGGTGGTAGTCGGGATCGCGCCGTTTATCGCAAAGTTGGGGATCACAGCCGGGGCAAATATCGAGACAATCCTGAGCGCGGGCCCGGCGGTACTGCTCCATGGCTTTGGAAATTTATTTGCCATCATACTGGCACTGCCGGTGGCGATCCTGCTGGGGATGAAGCGGGAAGCGGTAGGAGCCTGCTTTTCCATCAACCGCGAGTACCATATGGCATTGATCAACAACATTTACGGGTCGGATTCGGCGGAGGCGAGAGGAAGCCTTTCTATTTATATCGTAGGCGGTATGATCGGAACCATTTACTTCGGGATACTGGCTTCCGCAGTGGCAATGACAGGATTGTTTCATCCGGAAGCCCTGGGGCTGGCATCAGGCGTGGGCGCAGGGATTATGATGGCAAGCTCCAGCGCGTCACTTTGCGCCATGTATCCGGAATCAGCGGAGACCATCAAGACGCTGGCAAGTGTGGGAGAGACCATGGCGGGGATCACCGGGATCTATATCAATATGTTTCTGGCAATCCCGCTCTGTGACCGGCTGTACTGTATATTGGAGCCGAAGCTGGGAAGGTTTATAAGAGCAAAAGAAACAAAATAGTGACAAAAGAAAGATTAGAATCACAATATTTCCAGCTGTGCGGTTGCTGATCCGACAGGTGGCAATATTTTATCTTGCGGTATAAGGATGATATGAAGGAGGATTTAGAATGAGATACATAGAATGGTTATTTTTACTGGTGATCGGCGCGTGCGGAACGGGCCTGGCAAATTTTATCGGACATGATGTGGGATTCCTGGAGTCCCTTCCGGGACTGGTGGTTCTCGTGGCGATCTCCATGCTGGCGGTTGTCTGCATCAAGCTGATCCCTTTGAAGCTTCCCATCGTGGCGTACTGCGCGATCATCGGCCTGCTTCTCGCCTGCCCGCTGTCCCCGATCCGGACCTTCGTGATCGACGCGGCTGCAAAGATCAACTTTACGGCGCCGTTTACCATGGTCGGGGCATACGCAGGACTGGCCATCGGCGACCAGTTGAAAGCATTTATCAAGCAGGGACCGAAGATCTTGGTTGTGGGCCTGCTGGTCATGACCGGAACATTCCTGGGGTCCTGTATGTGGGATTCCCTGATCTTAAAATTAACAGGAGCGATCTGAGGCCTGCTGTCTTGAAAGAGGCAGGAACATACGGATGAGGACCGTGCGGGCTTGCCCGCAAAAAGCGGAATAAATATTTGGAAGAAGGAGATCACGGACATGGAAAAATGTAATTTACTGATAAAGAATGCAGTTGTTATGACGGACTATGAAACGGTAAAAAATGGGATGGACATTGCAGTGTCGGGCGGCAGGATCGCGGCAGTAACAGAAACCGGCACCAGGGAATTTCAGGCGGACAAGACCATTTCCGGGGAAGGCAAGCTGTTCATGCCGGGGCTGATCGACAGCCATATGCATACCGGCCAGCAGCTCTTAAAAGGGCTTGTGCTGGACGCGAAGCCGATCATCTGGACCCGGGTCATGCTTCCCTTTGAGAGCACACTGACCCAGGAGAAAATGAAGCTGTCCGCCCAGGTGGCTGCCCTGGAAATGATGAAATCCGGCACCACGGCATTTATAGACGCAGGCAGCTACCATATGGACGCGGCGGCGGCAGTTTATGAGGAAAGCGGCCTGAGAGGATGCATTTCCTATTCGACGATGGACGAGGAAGGGCTTCCGGAGAGCATCGCCATGAACGCGGGGCAGGCGGTGGAGGAAACGGACCGCTTATATGAAAATTGGAACGGAAAGGGCAATCTGAAGGTGTATTATTCCCTGCGTGCCTTAAATTCCTGTTCTCATGAGCTGACGGAGCTGGCGGCAGGCCATGCCCGGGAGCGGGGAGCCATGCTGCAGGCGCACATGAACGAGTATCAGGGAGAGATAGACGGGATCATAGCCAGGGAAGGCATGCGGCCTTATGAATATCTGGAAAAAATGGGCGTGCTTTCGGACCGTTTTTTGGGAGCGCACAGCCTGATCTTATCTGACGAGGAAAAGGAGATCATCCGGGAGCGGGGCGTGAAGGTCTGTCATTGCCCGTTCAGCAACTGCGGAAAGGCCGTGCCGGATACGCCGGACCTCGCGGAGCGGGGGATCATTCCGGGCTTCGGAACGGACGGGGCGGCCCACGGCGGGCTGAGCCTGTGGAATGAGATGCGCATTTTCCGATCCCTGATGAACATTTACCACGGTGTTCCCAACCGCAATCCCAAGGTCATGCCGGCGGAGCTGCTGTTCCGGATGCTTTTCGAAGGCGGCGCGGCGGCGATCGGCGAGGCCGGGCAGTGCGGAAGGATCGCGGAAGGCTGCAAAGCGGATCTTGTCAGCATTTATCTGGATGCCGGAAGACTGATCCCCAGCGGAAATCTGCTGCATACCATGTTCGAGTGCGCGGAGTCCGGAGATGTACGGGATATGATCGTGGGCGGGAAGACCCTGATGGAAGACCGGGAGGTCCGGACGCTGGACGAAGAACGGATTCTGTTCGAGGCGAAGGAATATATGAAGCGGATGTAGGAAGGAAGTTTTATCATGGTAATCTGTTTGTTGACTGCGGCGGCCAATCTGGCAGTCGGCGCCCTGGTGGGGCTGTGCGGCGTGGCGGGGTTTCTGCTCCCCATGTTCTACACGGCCAGCCTGGGGATGAATGTTTCCGAAGGACTTGCGCTCAGCTTCGCCGCATTTATCGTGTCGGGAGTACTGGGCTCCTGGAATTATAAAAAAGCTGGGAACCTGGATCTGGCTTTCGGGCTGCGGCTGAGCGCAGGAAGCCTCGCAGGAGCGGTCCTGGGAGTCAGGCTGAACCTGATCATCCCCGAAGAGCAGGTGAAAATGCTGCTGTATCTGGTGGTGCTGCTGTCCGGGATATCCATTTTATTGCGGAAGGACAATGGAAAAGAAAAGCAATCCAATGCGGAAGGATTTTCCATTGAAAAAAATCTGCCTGTGACCCTTGTACTGGGCTTTTTGACCGGCGCGATCTGCTCCATGTCCGGCGCGGGAGGCCCGGTGCTGGTCATGCCGCTGCTGGTGGTGTTCGGCATTTCCATCAGGACAGCGGTGGGCGTGGCGTTGTTCAACTCCATTTTCATCGGGCTTCCGGCTGTGGCGGGGTATCTGGCGCAGTGCGACCTGATGCAGCTCCTTCCCGTACTGCTCACGGCCCTGGCGGCCCATGCGGTGGGAGTCTATTATGGAAGTAAAAATGCGGGACGGATCAATCAGGGGATACTGAAAAAGGGAGTGGCGGTGTTCTCGATCGTGATCGCGGGGTGTAAGCTGAGCGGGATTCTGTAGGAAAAAAGAATGGAATCCCCTGATGCACGATCATTTTCTGCAGTTCTGCCTGCTGGACATAGGTATTTGCAGATAATCAATCAAGGCAGCTTCCAAAAGCCGGGAATAGTTTACCTTTTGTTCTTCTGCAATAATCCTTTTCAGCCATGCCGGATGATGTCTTAATGCGTTCACTATCCTTTTTTATGCGGAATAAATCAGGGTGAATGGTAACGAGACGATACACTAGTATAACCCACGACAATTATCCACACCTTTCACTTGTCTAAATTTCCATCTGCCGCGTCGGCTTCAATCGACGATGCTACCGGCATCGCCTCATTCAGCCTCCTTGCACATGAAAATTTATCCTGCGTGTAAGGTAGCGGTAATTGTCGTGGGCTATACTAGATAAAGTTTTAATAAACTGCAACATTGCCGGCAGAAAATAACTATGCTATAATGAATTACGTTGCAACGCAATTGGGTCATCAATTCTTTGGTGAAAATCGATGACAAATCAACATGGAGAACACAAGAAAGAGACTGAAAGGCTTCTATTTCTAAGAAGGAGGCCGGAGCAATGAATATAGAAAAAAGAAATAAATATGCAGAAGTTTTACTGAATGCTTATAATGCCGGGATACTTAAAATTGTGTGGAGTGCATCAGGATTTACGATAGCAGTTGATTCGAAAAGAAAGGAACTTATACCCGAGGTCAATGATGAAGAATTTGTAGATTATGCATTTTCTGTTATAAAAAAAGTGATTGATCTGGCAGACGGCAGGGAGGAAGCGGAAGAAAAAGAACAGGATTTAGAAACAGCCAGGTTGATATTTGAGAAAGAATCTGATTTAAAACATCATCTCTTTATAAAGAGAAATAGCAAGATAGATTGCTTTAAGCTTTTAGAAGCTGATTTGATTGCGCATAGAAGCGAGGAAAATCCAATCAATATAGAGGCAAATTCCGCGATTTTAAAAATTGTGACAGAAAAAAATGATATTGAAACCTCTCACACATTTGAAATATCCCGAAGAGATTTGGATGATATGCTTAATAAGCTTGTGGAGTTAAAAGAAAAAATAGATGTTTTGTAGGAGGATATAGTATGGCTGATATTTTGATGAGGGCATGTGAAAAAAACTATCCACAGACACAATATAGATATAGAACAGAAAATCAGGCCGAAAAGGCATATGAATCTGGTTTAAATCGGGACTTTAGGGCATATAATCAAGATATGAAGCGTAAAATCATATTTTGGAAAAACAATAATGTAGATTATCAGAAGATTGAGCAGTATTTTAAGTCTAAGGCAAAAAATTTGCCAATATTCAGATTGATGACAAAAAATTGGGCGGAATGCCGACAGTCAAAAACACCAGGATTCCTGTCAGCTTAATTGTTGCCTGCTTAAAAGATGAAATGACTTTTCAGGAAATCTGCGAGGAATATAAAATTGCTCCGGAAGATGTAGAAAAGGTTATGGAAGCTATCGGTAATTTTTTAAAAAGTAAAGGTGACAGCATAAAAAATACTTATTATGCTGTCAAGAAAAAAGGAGACTCTTACGAAATAATACGTCGCTTTCCAAAGCTCTGATGATAAAATGAAACAGGAGGACACCCCCATGATTTCTTTTGAAAACGACTACAACACAGGCGCCCACCCCCGTATCTTGGCGCGCCTTATGGAGACCAACCTGGAGCCCCTCACCGGCTACGGCGCGGACCACTACTGCGAAAGCGCGAAGAACAAGATCCGCGAAGCCTGCGGATGCCCGGATGCAGACGTGGAATTTCTGGTCGGAGGCACCCAGACCAATGCCGCGGTCATTTCCACCATGCTGAAGGATTACGAAGGCGTGATCGCGGCGGCGACAGGCCATGTGAATGTCCATGAGGCCGGGGCCATCGAATATACCGGACACAAGGTTCTGGCGCTGCCCCACAGGGACGGAAAGCTCTCTGCGGAAACCTTAAGCTCTTACATAGCCGGCTTCTACGCCGATGAAACTCACGAACACATGGTATTTCCGGGCATGGTCTACATTTCCCATCCAACGGAATACGGCACGCTCTACACGAAAGCAGAGTTGGAAGCCCTTGCGGAGGTCTGCTGTTCTTACCATATCCCGCTGTTTCTGGACGGGGCCCGTCTCGGCTACGGCCTGATGAGCCGCCATACAGATGTGACGTTGCAGGATATCGCCCGGCTTTGCGACGTATTTTACATCGGTGGGACGAAGGTCGGCGCGTTATGCGGGGAGGCGGTTGTATTCACGAAGCAGAACCGCCCGCCTCATTTTATCAATTCCATCAAAAAGAGAGGAGCGTTGCTGGCAAAGGGCAGGCTGCTGGGACTCCAGTTCGATACCCTCTTTACAGACAACCTGTACTTTGAGATCAGCCGCCATGCCATTGAGATGGCGGAGGAATTGAAGAAGATTCTGGAGGGCAGGCAGATCGAGTTCTATTTGAAATCGCCTACCAACCAGCAGTTTGTGATCCTGGAAAATGACCGGATCGAAAAGCTGAAAAAAGAGGTGATGTTCAGCTTTTGGGAGAAGTATGACGGGGATCATACCGTGATCCGTTTCGTGACAAGCTGGGCCACCGCCAGGGAAGATCTGGCGGCGCTGGACAGGGCATTGGAACGTGTTTAAAAATCATAGGAACTCACTTCTCCTCCCTACACCAGGGAATGCTCCAGATAATGATCGATCAAAAATGAGTACTGCAGCAAAAACCTGGTATCGGGATTTTCAAAGTTCAGCCCGGTCAGATCCTCAATCTTCTGTCTCCCAGAAGCCGCTCCCGGCCGCAGGCCTCCTGAAAACGGGACAGCTCCTCGGTCAGCGTCAGCGCAGTATCCTGGGGAAGGACCACCACCGCGTTGTGGTGGTAGAGGACATACAGGCTGGCCGGGAAAATGCGGGTGAGCATGGGCAGCAGTGTGGATTTCAAATAGGTTTTCCCATTGTGCTCAGTTCACAAAAGCATTTTCACACACAGAAAGCCTCCCTCCTCCCGTCCAGACCAGATTCAGCCCATGTTCCGAAAGCCCGGCAAATGCGGCTTCGTCACAGGCATCTGAATCAGCAAAATAAAGGACATTCTGTACCGGGCTTTTCGGCTCCGGGTGCGGAACAGGCAGCTCCTGCACATGAAAGATCTCTGTATTTTCCGCGATATGGGAATCCGGCACAGGATAATCCTCCGACAGCCGGCCCAAAAAATCTGCAAAATTCATAGCATTTCCTCCAAGATTTGTGCTTTATTGCGAATATACCATATAAATACAACTCTGATATATGCATCATGAATAAAAATCTTGATCTTTTTCATTCCGCTTACTCCACCATCCGGAAATGCATCGGCTGTATGGAATGCTTCCGTATCGCGAATATGGGCCGTCCCATTGTTCCGCAGCTTCCGGGCATTGAAAAGGCAGTCACCGCAGAGGACGTGCTGACCGTGGTGGAAATGTTAAATGCCGTAGGAACGACGCTTTATCCCAGCGTTTAAGTGGTAGTGACCGGTGCTGCAAACGGCATTGGACGGGAGCTGGCTTAAAGGCTGTGGATGTGCCGTTACAGGAGTTTTTGTGTTCAGCCGTCCGGGGAAGCCGGAAAAAGCAGAATGTTGAAATTAAATTATTGACGAAATTTCTGGAAAAACGAACAAAAACATTGCTTCGAAAGATAAAAAGGGTATATGATAATAAAACGAAAATATGTCGGCTGGCTAAAGAAAATCAGAAGAGTAAAGAAATACCGGAAGAAGAGAGGGGGATAACATGATTGGTATTAATGATATCAAGAAGATTAAAATTACGACTCCGGAAATTAATTTTGAAAAAGCCATCGGAGCGGATTACTTCGAAAATCTGGACTTTCCGGAGAAGTATCCGGCATTTATCAATATCCATGAAGAAAAACCGGCGGTACCGGTTCCACTTCACTGGCATAATGGCGGTGAACTGATCTATTCCAGGAACTGGAATCTGGATATTTCAATCAATGGAGAACATCAGACACTCCATCCGGGAGAATTTATTCTGATCAGCCCCTATGCGCTGCATGCGATCATTCCGGAACAGAGGGATGAGAAGATGCAGGTGATGTCCCTGACCATGGATGTAGACACTCTTGCAAAGATCAATTCGAATATACAGTATTGTGAGATTTCCAGAGAAGCCCCGGGAACTACGGATCAGATGCGTGACAATATGGTGGCTCTCTGCGAAAAGCTATATGAGCAGGCGGAAAAGGATGATGAGTTGAATGGATTTCTTATGAATTCGATTATTTTTGAAGTAATCGGAAATATCATGGAACATTTCTGTGTAAAGGATATGGAGGGGCCAAGGAAGGTCAGCGTGCGGGAACACAGGCTGAAATCCGTACTGGCTTACATCAGCGAGAATTATAAAGAGAATCTCAGTACACAGTCCGTAGCGGAATACTTTGGCTACAACCGGGAATATTTCTGCAGGATATTTAAAAAATATTCGAATATGACCTTCAAAGAATATCTGATCGGAGTCCGGCTGGACGCAGTCCTGAAAGAAATGCGTGTTTCAAAAGAAAGCTGCGCGCAGATCGCGCTTGACCAAGGCTTTCCGGATATAAAGGGATTTAACGGTGCGTTCAAAAGCCGTTATGGCATGAGTCCGAACCAATACCGGAAAGAAAAGTTCAACAGGTAGCAGACGGATCTGTGGTCTGCCGTTCTGAACAGTTGTAAATTGCTTCATAAATTAGGAAACAGTCGTTGCAGCTCCAAACAGTCACAAAATGGAATGAAAAACGCACAATAAGGGCGGAAATTTCAGAAGCGATATTATAAAATTTTACCAGAAATGAAGATTGCTGAAAGCGGAATCTGAGGAATAGAAAACAAAGAAGAGATTGAAAATGAGTCCGAAAAAGGTAAAATGGAGAAAGACTATGGATGAGGCAAGGATTGTTGAAGAGAGTGGAGCAAAAGGGTATGGAACACAAGAAAGTAAGCTGAAGCTAAGCAAAGTACAGTCAGCCGGGATGGCAGCGGCAATGGCAGCCCTTGTGATATCCCTGTGTCTTCCGGCAAATGTATATCTTACAAAGACCGGGATCAAGACCGTAGGGATCCTGGTGGCTTTTTTGATCATGCTGGTAACGGAAGCACTGCCGGTCGTGGTGACAAGCCTGATATTCTGCGGCCTGATGCCGGTGACAGGGGTCACCCCTGACCTGGGGACGGCGCTGACGGGCTACTCGGAGCCGATCGTATTTTTCACACTGGCATCTTTTGGGATCGCGGCGGCTATGACGACCATTCCCCTGTCAAAGAGGATCCTCCGGTTTCCAGGGAGAATATCGGGCGCTTTATAGATTCTATGGACATACCGGAACGGATGGAGAAAAAAGAAAAGAAGGTACTGGTGATCGTATGTGCCATGTTGCTGCTGTGGATCTCCTCTTCCTGGATCTCTATGATCAACGTTATGATCGTGGCGACTCTGGGGTGCTGTATGATGTTCCTCCCAGGCATCGAGGTGCTCGATGTGGAAACATTTCTGCGTGAGAACAGCTGGGACGCATTCTTTCTTGTAGGAACGGTGCTGTCGATCAGCGCAGCTATGATCACGAATGGGGTCAGCGATGTCATTGCCGGACTGGTTCCGGCATTGGAAATATCTCTGCCGGTACTGATCGAGCTGACTGCAGCCATCATCTTCGTATCGCTCCTGGTAATCCCGGTGGCGTCCTCCCTGGTGCCTATTCTGGCACCGACGCTGATCGCGGTCGCGGCAAATGCAGGAGTATCTCCGGAGCTGATCATGATGACCGCAGCGGTCTGTGCCTGCAACTGCTATCTGCTTCCGTTGGATACGGTTGCGTTGATCACTTATGGGAAAGGCTACTATGCTATGACAGATATGGCGAAAAGTACCCTGTTCCTGCAGATTGCCGTGACGGTTCTCGCGGCGGTCTGGCTGCCCGTTGTGGGAAGGGTGTTTATGTGATAGGGCAGTCGGAAGATGTCAGAGGGCTTATGACTGCTTTCCCTGCTGTGCCGCGGGGGAAACAGGATTCCAGATATTTTCTTTATTATATACGATATTTCCATGTCCGCCGTCTACGCGCCCGTCCGGTTCCATTGCTTTCGCGATCAGTCCGGAATCTCCGCGGAAAGTCATAGGCACATCATCTACATTTCCATGTTTAATATCCTCGCATAACAGGATCATACTGTCAATGATATCCAGATCCAGCCTGCCGTCTCCATGGGACGAAAGGACGATATCATATTTTCCTTCCACCTGTGGTTTCAGCTTTTTCAGATTTTCTTCATAGGTTTCAATGGGCAAAGAGTAATCCTGGAACAGGAATGTGAATCCGTTGCAGGCATCTCCCAGAAGCAGCGCGCGTTCCTCCTTGATCAGCATGACAACGGATCCCCTGGTATGCCCGGGGCAGTCATAGATCTCAATGGTCACGCCGCCCAGGTCGAAGGAATCGCCGCCTTTCATATCCTTATAGAGAGAAAAGGGCGCAGTCTCTATGTAGTTCTCTTCAGTTATGACAACATCCTCTGCAAGAGACATCCCTTCATGACGGAAAGCGCGGTCTCCGTGGGGATGGTAGATATACTCGTCCTCCAGATTCAGATACACATCAGAAAACTCCAGGCTGCCCATGGCATGATCCGTATGGCCGTGTGTCAGCAGCACGGTGACAGGCTTGTCGGTCAGTTTGTCAACAGCGGCCTTCAGGCTGCCGAAGCCGCTTCCGGTATCCAGAAGGGCCGCTCGCTCCTCTCCTTCCACCAGATACATCAGTTCCGTGCAGAACGCGTAGATCCTTGTGATCCGGTCAGTTACTTTTTCTGTTTTAAATTCTAACATTTTTTCAACCTCCTGTTTCTTAAATAAAATCGTTGTTTTTATTATAGGATAAAAAATAAAATGTGGACAGGTGAAAATGTATCTGTCTGCTATCCGATTTGTGTCTTTTTTGGCCTCGCTGTCGTGCAAATCCTGAAAAAAGGCACAAATCGGAATAGAGTAGTCACAAAAATGAGTATAGAAAAGAACAGAAAAGAATTATACTTTGGAAATACAGGTTGATTACAGGGAGGTTGATAAAAATGGAAGAAAAAAGACTGACACGGTCAGAGACTGCCGCGGTAATGGATTTTACCGCCACATTAGGAGAGGCGGTTCTGATACGGGGAGGAGAACTGTGGCGTGTGGAAGAAGTGATCAATAGTATTTTTTGTACATATGGGCTGAAGGACGGAGGAATCTTTATGCTGCCCCATACCCTGATCATCAGTGCAAGATCGGAAGGCATGGAGCCTGTCATACGTCAGAAAAATGTGGGGGAGATCATTGTTGATATGGAAGAACTGTCCGGTCTGACAACATTGATCCACAGGATACATCAAGAGAAGCCGGCTCCGGAAAAGCTGATGGGAATGCTGGGAAATGCGGCGAAAGGGGATTGCTATCCGGCTATATTAAAAATATGCGGCATGGCAATCGCTCTTTTATCCTTGAATTATCTGATTGGCGGGAATCTGATGGATGCGGTATTCATCGGGGTAGGGATCGTGCTTGTCATGGGACTTGACATGTATCTGTCCGTTATCCCCGGAACCCGGAAGATGGCAGTCAGCGCCGCAGGCGCATGGCTCGCCGGGATGATCGATGTGATCGGATGCCGGATGGGAGTTCTCCCGGATCCATATCATGTGATGGTCGTGACAGCGCTTGGCCTGGTTCCCGGGATCCCTTTGATCAATTCCTTCCGGGAAATGCTCTGCGGCCGCGTGCTTTGCGGAGGGTTACTGTTCATGCAGGCATTCATGGGGGTGTTGGCGGTCGTATGTGGATTTTGGGTTGCTTTGGCGATCGGTTACTGATATTGGGAGGTATGGAATATGTCAGAAATATTTTTTATCATTCTATTTTCTTTTACATGCTCAACAGGATTTGGAATTGTGTTCGGCATCCAGCCGAAGGAACTGGGATATGCCGGACTTGCGGGAGTGGCCGCGCGGCTTGCGATCCTGCTTTGCCAGACGGTGACGGACAACAGGCTGCTTTATACGCTGGCGGGGGCGCTGCTTGGAGCCTTGTACGCCGAGCTGCTGGGGCGTTATAAAAAGACAGTTGTCACAAAATTTTTATATCCGGCCATGGTTCCAATGATTCCTGGAGACCTGCTTTATAATACAATAGTCTGTATTGTAAATGCGGACGGACAAAATTTTCTCGTTTATGGCACGGAACTGGTACAGGCACTGTTCGGGATTGCTCTGGGCGGAATGCTGGCGCCGATGTTTTTGCATTCGAAAAGATATATACGAAATGTATTGGGCACTTGATACTGATTTTATGCAAAATGACAGAATGTTTTTGGGCGGGATTTGTAATGTTTTGGAAAAAGTCACAAAACGGATATGGAAAACGCACAATACGGAATGAAAATTTCTCTAAAAAATTATAAAGTTTTTATAACAAAAATATAGAGAAGAGAGGTAATCATTATGGAACGTAATTATCCCACAGGAATCAAATTCCGCATTTTCCAGGCGGCAGTTCTTTCCCTGTCGCTGCTGCTGGCTTCTGTATCCGTAGCAGGCTGTCTGCTCGGCGACCTGGCGGCAGAATTTCCAGATGCCCCGCAGTATCTGCTTCAGAGCTTCGTGACATTCCCCACCATCGGAGGCATGATCGCCAATGTAGTGGGCGGAGCTTCCGCGGCAAAGGTAGGAAAGAAAAATCTTTGCCTGATCGGTATTGCACTCTGCTTTGTGGGCGCGTTTTCCCCGATGTTCATTCCTTCCCTGGTCGGAAAGATCGCGGTCCGTGTCCTGGCAGGCCTGGGCGTTGGCCTGATCCAGCCGCTGTCCGCGTCTCTGATCGTGGATTGCTTTGAAGGAAAAGTGGCGAATACCATGATGGGGATCCAGTCCTCCTGCGTAGGCCTTGGCGCTTCACTGTTCTCCTATACAATGGCAGGGATCATGGTATATGACTGGCATTATGCATACTGTGCGTATCTTTACGCTGTCGCGATCTTTTTACTGGTACTGTTCGGCATCCCGGCTTTCGTAAATCAGATCGGACGTGAGGAAAAGAAACCGGCTTCTGTGGAGACTGCCGCAGATAAAGTTGTGAAAAAAGCTCTTCCGGCTGCCTGCTATATCGGATTTATCGCACAGTTTATCTATGGCCTTGGTTATGGCGCGTTTGATAACTGTCTGTCTCTGGGCGCGGTCGAGACCGGAGTGATCACGACCGTACAGGCAGCGGCGATCGCAAGCTGGGGCGGCATGGCTTCCCTGATTGGCGGTTTCTTCTTCGGTTTTATGAAAGGTAAGATCGGAAATAATATCGGCTGGGTCTCACTGGTGATGAACATCGTCGGATTTGCGATCATCGGACTTACATCAACGACCACAATGTGGTATATTGGAGTTACGATCTGTAAGGTTGGATTCTGCTGGTGGATGCCTTACATCAACTTCCTGGTAAATGACGGGACGGACGAAAGCAACTCTGCCCTGGCGACATCCCTGGGATTTTTCGGAAATTCCTTTGGAGCGTTTATCTTCGCTTATGTGCTTGCCTTTGCAGGAAATGTGATGGGCGGGATCACCCAGCATCAGGCATTCCTGTATGGCTGTGTATGGATCGGTATCGCGCTTGTGCTGATCGCGGTGAACCACTTTAAGAATTATAGGCATTATCAGGAAATTGCATAAAATTTATGATATAAAAAAGCAGACAAAAGAAACCAAAAGAAATAAATAGAAACAAAAAGAAACAGAAGTATGACAGTTTTATAAAGGAGGCTATACATATGTCATTAGTATTTGATCCGCGCCCTTATATTGCCGAACGTGAACTGCAGGATCCCATCCCGACTTCAGATCCGGCACAGTTTCCTCATGAAGAATATGTACCCGAAGGTACCCATCTTTTAACGGGACTGAAAGACGAGTGGGGCCGCAACGTTGATATGCGCCGTACGATCTATAAAGTGAAATCCCACCGCCAGTTGGAAATGATCGTGCTGGTTCCCGTGGATTTTGATCCGGATGAGGATAACAAATGGCCATGTGTGGTTTACAGTCAGGGTTCTGCTTTCCATGAGGAATGGCTTTGCAACCATCTGGTCCGCCATATCCGTCTGGCTTCCGCAGGTTATGTTGTGGCGATTGCCCAGTACCGTCCTTCGGAAACCGCCCCGTTCCCGGCTCAGGCTCAAGATGTGAAATCCGCGATTCGCTTTATACGTAAAAATGCGGAATTGTTTAATGTAGATCCGGAACATATCGCAATTGCAGGAGATTCTTCCGGCGGACATACGTCTCTGATGGTTGGATTCACAGGAGACGGTGTGTTGGATGACGGTGTATACGGCGATGTATCCTGCCAGGTGAATTGTATCGTGGACTGCTATGGCCCTACCGTGTTCTCACTGATGAACTACTGGCCAAGTTCCCAGAACCACTGGGATCCGCACAGCCCGGAAGGCTATGAGATCGGTGTGAAGAATGTATTGGAGAATCTGGACGAATCCGACAAGACAATTCCTATGAATTATCTCTCTGAGGATAAACCGACGCCCCCGACACTTATCATCAACGGCAGCCGCGACATGCTGGTTCCGGCTTCACAGAGTGCGCTGTTGTATGAGACAATGAAAAAGATGGGGAAAGAAGCAGAGTACTACCGTATTGTAGATGGCAACCACGGTTTTATTGGGTGGAACAATGATACAATCCTTAATATTGTGTTGGATTTCCTGAAAGAGCATATTTGACAGCATATATCAGGGACTCCGGTGAATGGAAGCGACGGTCCGAATGTCACAAAGTCGGAAGCAGATACTGCGATCTGTGTACTGAGCCGCGTGGCCGGAGGACTTGTAGAACTTTCATTATGATTTGAGTAAGAGGAAAAAAAGAAGATATTTTGTAAACAGTAAGAAAAACCGTTCCTGCCGGATGCGCAGGAGCGGTTTTCAGCATTTGGGGGATTGTGGATATTCCTGGGATGTGTTATACTCTACAGGAAAAATTCGAAAAGATATTCATCTTTTTTATTCTTGCCGGTTCGGATACGGCCGAAAAGTGCTCATGGCAAAAGATTCTTCCGGATTCAGACAGAATGCATTTCGCTGATACGCAGACAGACGAAAAGCTTTGCGGAAGAGAGAAGAATCTGAATGAATGAAACAACGCAAACAACGCAAACAATGCAAACGATCCAAACAACAAACGATGATTTTATCATGCGTCCGACGGTCGATGTATGCTTCGCCGGCCTGATGGAAAACCCAAAGGTGAGAAAGGGGTTCTGCGCGGCAATCCTGCGGGTTTCTCCTGATAAGGTCAAGGATACGGAACTGCTGCCGACCCATTTGCAACGGGAGTATGCGGGTGATAAGCTGGGGATCCTGGACGTGCGGGTCCGGCTGCTGGACGGTCTGCAGATCAACATGGAAATGCAGGTGAAGTACTATGAATTTTGGGATGAGCGGGCGCTGTTCTATCTTTGTAAAATGTTTGCGGAACAGATCAAAACTGGAGATTCCTATGAAAAATTGAAGAAATGTATCCATGTCAGTATCCTGGATTTTACCCATTTCCCGGAAGATACGGATTGTTATCGGACGATCGGGCTCGTGAACAGAAAGACGAATGCGCTTTACAGTGACAAGCTGGAATTGCAAGTTCTGGAGTTAAAAAAGCTGCCGAAGGAGATAAAAACAGGAGAAGATATCGTCAATTGGATGCGTTTTTTGAAAGGAAAGAGTAAGGAGGACTTTGAACGTATGGCAAACACGAGCGAATATCTGGGAGAGGCGTACGAGGCACTTCAGAAGTTAAGCGCGGACGAGATCAAACGCCTGGAATATGAAGAGCGGGAAAAGGCTCTGAAAGATTATAATACATTTGTCATCGGTGCACAGAGACGGGCAGAGGAACGCGGAAGAAAGATTGGTGAAAAACGCGGCGAGAAACGCGGTGAGAAACGTGGCAAAAAAGTGGAAGAAAGGAAGGAATCGCTTTGGCGAAGAGAGTGTTCAGACTGCATGCTCAGGGAAAGCCGGAGAAGGAAATCGCGGTGGAATGCGGCATCACTGAAGCGGAGGTCCGGGAAATTCTGGAATAATATCGTTTTGCTGCCGTTCACACGGTGCCCTGCACTTGCTGCAGGGCATCCAGGCAGGAAACGAACAATCCCGCTATAGCATGATACAATCCCGCAGTTCCGTCTCCATGAATGCAAACTGTGTCTGGCTGACACGGATCTTTCCGTGGACGAGGGAAAGGTATCCTTCATCGCACAGCTGCGCAACCAACCGGTTGACGGTCCGAACGGAGCAGCCCATCCGCGCCGCGATCGTACTGCGGGTATCCCGGATCTTATACTCAAAGGGCGTTTCGTTCTGCATTGCGCCGCAGGGCGGACAGACTTTGCCCGATGCGCTGCGGGATTCGGGAAGATGGGCAAGGGAACACTCGTGATATAAAAGCTTCAGCAGCCGGGTCCTGTTGTCAAGAAAAAAGTTCTTTCGGTCGGAACGTGTCTGAGCCATCCATTGTGTGACCAGCATCTGCACCCGGATAAACAGGGCATGGGCATCCTCCTTGATCCATGCCAGATAGGCCTTGGCAGGGATCATGACGCATAGGGAGCGTTCCAATGTGGTAAGGGTAATGAATCTGGCCGAAGCCTGGGAAAATAATTCAAAATCCCCGATGATCTCAATGGTGGAAATTTCCGTGAATCGGAACTCCGTATCGGAAGCCTGCTCCTCAATGCCCTGGAGCCGTCCTTTCAATAAGATATAAATGTGGGAGCAGGAGTCGTCTGTGCTCATCAGAGTCACATTTGCAGGATAAGATTTCAGCATCAGATTGGGAAGAAAGGAATCCGGACAATGCAGAAAAAAATCCTGCAGAAAGACGAGCTGCTCCTGATTTAGTTTTTTTGTAAAACTGTCGGAAAGCTTCATAACCCGATACCTCCTGACCCCGGAGAAGCCGAAACCAAACTTTTGCCAGAATGCGAGAGATCTCGTTGCGAAGTGCCTGATCTCAACGGCTGTAATCAGTGTATGACAATATAAATAAAATAGCAAGAGGAACTGAAAAATTTCCACCTGTACGGCTCTAATCCAAAATCTCAGTTTTATTGCAATAAATTGCATAAAGACTGAGATTTCGGATTGCAACCGTACAGGTGGGAAAATTTTAAAAAAAGAGGACAACTGTCATTTTTTTGCGCGGAAATATATGTTATGATATGAAAAAGCAAAATCGTAACTGTTTACAATGGCAGGCCACAGATGATCCACTGCCTGCGCAGGCTTCTGTTTATCATACTGCTGCCGTTTTGAATAGTTACACGAAATCAAAGGAGGAAAACAAAATGCCAACACCACATATCCAGGCCCAAAAGGGTGAAATCGCAAAATCCGTGATCATGCCCGGAGATCCGCTGAGGGCAAAATTTATAGCGGAGAACTTTCTGGAAAACCCGAAGCTGATCAATGAGGTCAGAAATATACTGGGCTACACAGGAACCTATCAGGGAAGCCCGGTCACTGTCATGGCAAGCGGCATGGGCATGCCGTCCATCGGGATCTATTCCTATGAGCTGTTCACACAATACGATGTGGAGAGCATCATCCGTGTCGGATCCGCAGGCGCTTACAGCGCGGATCTGAACGTGTATGACATTGCACTGGCGGAAAGCGTATGGAGCGAGTCCAGCTTCGCCAGAACCCAGAACGGATTCACCGGGGATGTGATCCTGCCGGATCCGGAGCTGAACCAGAGGATCAAAGACGCGGCGGAGGGCCTGCAGATTCTGATCACGCCGACAAAGATCCATTCCAGCGATGTATTTTACTGCGAGAGCAATATGCCGGACTACAGGGAAATCCATGACAAGCATGGCTGCACCTGCGTAGAGATGGAGAGCTTTGCCCTTCTCCACAATGCATCCGTCCTTCACAAAAAAGCTGCCTGCCTGCTGACCATCTCCGACTCCTTCATTACAAACGAAAAAATTTCCTCGGAGGAGCGCCAGAAATCCTTTACCGGGATGATGCGCATTGCACTGGAGGCATGCCGCTGATCGGCAGAGCAGGACCTTTTGACGCTTGTGTCAACAAATAAATCTTTTACAGCAAAAAAGGAGGAAACTGACTTGAAATATAACCGTATCTTTGTGATCGTTTTAGATTCCCTGGGAATCGGGGCCATGCCAAATGCGCACCTCTACGGTGATGAGGGCTGCGATACACTGGGGCACATTGACCCGCATATGCCGGGATTTCAGATCCCGAACCTGGCGAAAATGGGGCTGACCAAACTGCATCCCCTGACAAATGTAAAGACTCCCGATCAGCTGATCGGCCGCTGGGCAAGGCTGTTTGAGGCCAGTGTGGGAAAAGACACCATGACCGGCCACTGGGAGATGATGGGTCTCTATATTACGAAGCCATTTCAGACATTTACGGAAACCGGCTTTCCGGATGACCTGATCCAGGAGCTGGAAAAACGGACCGGCCGCAAGATCATCGGAAACAAGTCCGCCAGCGGCACGGAGATCCTGGAGGAGCTTGCGGAGCAGGAGATTGCCACCGGAAACATGATCGTCTATACGTCCGCGGATTCCGTGCTGCAGATCTGCGGAAACGAAGAAACCTTCGGCCTGGATGAGCTGTACCGGTGCTGCGAGATTGCCCGGGAGCTGACCATGCGGGACGAGTGGAAGGTGGGCCGGGTGATCGCGCGTCCTTATGTGGGAAAGAAAAAGGGAGAATTCAAGCGGACCGCCAACCGCCACGACTACGCGCTGAAGCCCTATGGCCGCACGATACTCGACGTGATGAAGGAAAACGGCCTGGACGTGATCGGCGTCGGCAAGATCAGGGACATTTTCGACGGAGAAGGCATCACAGAAACACACAAATCCAAGAGCAGCGTTCACGGGATGGAGCAGACCATTGAGCTGCAGGATAAGGATTTCCATGGGCTGTGCTTCACGAACCTGGTGGATTTTGACGCACTCTGGGGACATCGAAGAGATCCGGTGGGCTACGGCAGAGAGCTGGAAAAGTTCGACGTAAACCTGGGGAAATTTTTAAGCCGCATGAAGGAAACCGATCTGTTGATGATCACAGCGGATCACGGAACTGACCCCACCTTCAAGGGCACAGACCATACCAAGGAGATCGTTCCGCTGCTGATGTATTCGCCGTCCATGAAGGAAAGCGGAGGGCTTGAGGATCAGAAGAGCTTCGCCGTGACAGGGGCGACGATCGCGGAGAACTTCGGACTGCAGATGCCTGAGGGGACGATCGGGGAATCGCTGCTGGGGAAAATAGCGGATCATATATAAGGAAAACGGAGAAAATTTGTGAATACCTTATGAAACGTCCGAAGGGTCATAACAGGATGCCCTTTGGTTATAATAGACCGGATTCACTATTGTTCATACTAAGCAGCTGCGCTAAATGTAAGTTATTTTTCACGGTCCTTAACGATGTAAACAATAATGAATCCGGACTATTTAAAGATATCCTGCGACAAGAATCCGGATTCTGACCCCGGTATTTTACCGGACGGTGGCTGTGCTGTATGGGCTGGCAGGAAACTCTCACATTACTGCGTCCCTGGAAAATCTGTTTCGGTATTCCGTTGGAGTATATCCGGTATTTTTCTTAAACACCTTGCTGAAATACTGCGAATTATACCCAAATCCAGTCTGCAGGGCAACTTCACCGATTGTAATTTCATGATTTTCTTCTATTAGTTTTTTTGCGGCTCCGATCCGCTTCCTGGTGACATATGAAGAAAATCTTTCTCCGCACTCCGCATGAAATAGCTTTCCAAGATAATCTGCATTTACAAACAATATTTTATTAGCGATAAAATTAAGGCTGAGCCGCTCATCAGAAAGATAATCGTCAATACAGGAAAATATTTTTTTTACCAGTTCATTTTGCTTTTTCTGCAGTCGGATTTCAAAAGATGCGGCAATATTTTCAGCTGTATGTTCTATCAGGGCAATGATTTCTTTCAAGCTGGAAAGTGTGTTGATCTGGGTGATCTCATCGAGATAATTAATCGCCTTCCGTGCTGTGAACGTATCGGCTGACTGGATAAGGGCAATATAAATATGTGTTAAATAGGCCCGTACCTTTTTTCCGTCATACTGGGATTGACTCAGATGGTCATGCAGCCTGCTCAGCATATCATGCGCGTCAGCGACATGATTGCGCTGGATACAAAGACAGAACAGATCAAGGTTAAATATTTCCGAAGAAATAAAAAACTCAACATCAGGCATACCCGACAAGGCAATATCATTGACAGCCCTTGAGGAAGTATGGGGCAGTTTATGCTCTGTAAGAATATTTTTCATATGAAGATATTTTTTTTCTATTTCAGAGATATACTGCTTTTGCAGATCAAGCGCTTTTTTTCGTTCAATCAGTTTTTCCGTTAATTCATTGATTGCTTCAACACTGCATGGCTTTAAGAGATAATCTTGCGTATGGTACTGCATGGCTTCTCTTACAAAATCAAACTCATCGTATCCGGAAAGGACTGCGCATAGGATGTCCGGGTATTCCTCGGATACCTTTTTGATCAGATCAAGCCCATCCATGACAGGCATTTTAATATCTGTAATAATAAAATCAGGAGGATTTCTTTGAACCTTCTCCCATGCATCCAGCCCGTTGACGGCAACCTCAATAACATCAATCTGATATTTCTGCCAATCACAGTTCAACCGAATCCCATTTCTGATGCTGGATTCATCGTCTACGATCAATAGCTTATACATTTTTCTGCCTCCTTATCAGAATACCTGCATATGGCAGGAAAAGAAATAGAAACAACAGTTCCCCTTACAGCTGCATTTTGAATAGAAAAACAATAGTCATCCCCATAAATATACTGAAGCCTCTGCTCAATATTGGAGATGCCGATACCATGCCCTGTTGGCTTCTTTTCACCGGATTTTAACTTTTCCAGCAGATCATTCTCTACGCCGATGCCATTATCTCGGATTTCCAGATAACATCGGTCCTGTTTTAAACAGGCAGAGAGCTCGATAATACAGATATCTGAAATCTGTTCTGCACCATAATTGATAGAATTTTCGACCAGCGGCTGGAGGATCATCCGGGGTACATCACAAGACTGGGCATCGTCGGAAATTACCATTTTGAATTGTAAATGCTCTGCAAAACGAATCTGCTGTATGTTCAGATAATATCCTAAAATGATCAGTTCCTGCCGGAGAGGGATCAGGGTCAGTGCATCTTTCTTCATATTTTCACGCAGAAGCCTGCCAAGGGAAAATACAATGGTAGCGATGGAATTCTGGTGTACATTGATTGCCATCCAGTAAACAGAATCTAACGTATTATACATAAAATGAGGATTGATCTGTGACTGCAAAACCCTGTATCTGGTATCCTGTAGCAGAATCTGGTTCTTATAATTTTTTTGGATCAGCTCTTCGATTTTTTTGACCATAAACCGATAGCTTCTCTGGAGCTGCCCGATCTCATCTTTTCTGGTAATGGGGCCGAAACTGATATTCGAGATCTCAAAGTTAATATTCTGGACAGAATTCATCTGTTCCGCAAGGCGCTTCAGAGGCTGTGAGATCGAGTTTGAAAAACGGATGGAAATACCAGTCAGCAGGATATACAGGCCGCTGAATAAAAAGAAGACCAGCGCTTTCATTCTGTGAAACGGAGAAAAAATTGTATCATAGCCTATGGCATAATAGTATGTCCAGTCAGAATATTTCGAACTATGCTGTACAATAAATGTATTTGCTCCATTGATCTTTTTGACAGAATAGTTTTCAGTAATTTCAAATAAGTCCGGAGAGACATTGTAGGAATCATCATACCGGTAGATCAGCTCATTTTTATTTTTGCATATAAAAAAATCATCAGCCGTCTTTTCGATATTCATCGTAAAGTCCACCAGCTTGTTGACATTGATCCGAATTACGATGGCTCCCAGCGGGCGAAGATCCAGATTCTTTGTTTTTCGGATCGGGCATACCAAAAATGTGGTACTGTCATTGATCCAGGAGGCTTTCCCATTGTTGGAAAAGGCAGTGTCATATAGCTCCTCTGCCTGTTTTTCCAAGAGTACGGTGGTGTCCGAGCCGACGGTATCAACCCGCAGGGAAGGCGAAATATATGTGACTGACAGGATGTATTTTCTCGTGTTCAGCGAGGTATAGATCTGATTCATGAGCTGCTGACGGCAGGTATATTGTTCATATTCTGTGGCAGCGCGTTCCAGCTGTATAATATGGTTCTGCAGTGTTGTATCGGTGGAAAGCTGTGTTGTGATATTAAAAAGATTATGCATTTCATTTTCAATATTTTGCGTCGAGAGGGATAAGATTGACGCGGAATCCTGATAAAGCCGCTGATCATAAAGATTCAGGGAATAATCGAATAAAATAATGGCTGCAAAATAACCGATAAAAGCAGGAATCAGAAATAAAATCTGAATTTTCCAATGTAATTTCAGATTGCGGAACATGACCTTTATATGATGGATCACGAGAAAAAATGGTCTTAACAATTTTAGAGAAATCCTGTCTTTCATAAGAATAAAGCGCCTCCCACTGCAAGGAATGATCCGGAAATAAAATGACGAAATTCCGAAAGAATCCTTAAAATATAGATTATGTATATTTTCTGATTTGATTATACAACATATAGATATTCCGTAAAAGCAACTTTCCAAGGGGAATTGTGTAAAAAGCAGAGAA
This sequence comes from Lachnospiraceae bacterium, assembly GCA_910575475.1. Classification (GTDB taxonomy): domain Bacteria; phylum Bacillota; class Clostridia; order Lachnospirales; family Lachnospiraceae; genus Schaedlerella. The sequence continues at coordinate 59,505 of CAJTGD010000006.1, forward strand.
GTATGGTTAAAAAACAGAGGGAACCAGCCAAATACGACAAAGTGAATGATTTCAGTGCTATAATGTGCTCGTCAAAAAGCGGATTGTAACCGTGCGGATGTTCTATAGATCCGCATCGTGGATCAGAAAGAATGGAGGAGAAGAGATGAAGGTATGCTTTTATGGAAACACGGGACATTTTTTTACGGCATTTGTTGCAAAGGACCGACTGGAGGATATAGAATTTGCGGCATACTGCCCGGGCTATCAGGGGGAGGACATGGGACAGCTGCTGCTCTTTGCAGGCCAGGCGGAAGGCAGATATCCGGATGGATGGGAGATCCATGCACGTAACGGCGGAAAAAAGGAACCATGTATTATGAAGCGATATGAAAGCTTAGACACAATGCTGGATGAGGAAAAGCCGGATATCTTAATCGTGGATAACCGCTTTGCGGAACGCTATCCTGCGGAAATGAAGGCCGTTAAGCGCGGGATCCACGTCTATGTAGATAAGCCGATCGCTATGACAGAGCAGGAACTGGATGAATTATACAGGGGCGTGAAGGAAAAAGATCTGGTTTTCTGGGCAATGGACACAGTAAGATATGATGCCTGGTATTATACGGCAAAAAATCTGATCCAGGGAGGGGCAATCGGAAAGATCAGAATGGTCAATTGTCAGAAATCATATCGGCTTGGGAAACGTCTGGACTTTTATAGATACCGAAAATATTATGGAGGTACAATTCCCTGGGTCACCATTCATGCAATCGACATGATACGAATGGTAACAGGAAAAGAATTTCTGTCAGTCTATTCCCAGCAGTCAACCGCTGACAATGGGGGATATGGAGAGATGGAAATCATCACTACCTCCTGCTTTACGATGGAGGATGATATTCTGGCAACGATCACGACAGACTACTACCGTCCGGAAAATACACACTCCCACGATGATGACAGGATGCGTGTGGTCGGGACTGAAGGGATCTTAGAAGTGATAAGGCGGGACGGCGATCACGAGGTCCGTCTGATCAATCGGGAAAACAATGGAACGCAGCCTGTGAAGCAGGAAACACCTCCGTTTATATTTGAAGACTATGTTCATACGATCAGAGGCTGCGGACAGCAGTTGTTAAATGTACAGGAATCTTTCAGAAATGCATATGCTGCGATCTGCGCACAGCGTTCGGCTGATGAGAAAAAGATAATTGAGTTGAAAAATGCAAAAAAATTGTATGATTAAATAATGGGTTACGAGAAAAAATAGCATATAAATTCTTTAAAAACTACTAATTTTTACACAATGATATCTGGTTTTCCCATTTTGTATATATCATTCTGCTGTTATACTTAGCTCAGATTAGAACATGTTCTTCCAATGCAAAAAACAGAAAGCGTACTGCATAAAAGCAGTAGAAAGGAAAAAAGCGTATGAAAAAGAGAAGAGTGATTGCATCCATATTGACAGGGGCAATTTTGGGAAGTCTTGTATTATCCGGTTGTTCAGGCGGACAGGAGGAACCAAAGGAAACAGGAAACGCGGCAGAATCACAAGAAGACACAGATAAGAAACCTGTTACATTACGGTTCGCATGGTGGGGATCACAGGCAAGAAATGATCAGACACAGGAGGTTGTGGAGCTGTTTGAGAAAGAGTACCCATGGATTACGGTAGAATGTGAGTTCGTAGGCTGGGATCAGTATTTTGATAATCTGTCCACACAGATCGCTGCAGGGGATATGCCGGATATTCTGCAGCATGATTACCGTTACCTGGAAACCTATGTCAATAAGAACCTGCTGCTGCCTTTAGATGAACACATTGGAAAAGAAATCGACCTTTCTAATGTAGACGAAAATTATCTGACAGGCGGAATCGTGAATGATAAAACGTATGGGATATCCATGGGGATGAATACATTTGCCGTAGAATACGATGAAACTACTTTTGAAAAATATGGCGTGGAAGTGCCGGACAGAAGCTGGACATATGACGACTTTGTAAACATTTGCGGGCAGTTCAAAGAAAAAGGAATTTACGGATGTGACCTGACAAATTTTGAGGACTGGGCATTATACTTTCTTCGGACAAAGGGAGTCACTTTATATTCCCAGGAGGGTAAAGGACTTGGCTACGAAGAGGATTCTATCATGGAAGAGCTTTTCCAGATGAGGCTGGATCTGGTCAATGACGGATTGCTTCCGACTCCTGACGTTGCAAATCAGGCATCCGGCACGGAGGACAGCCTGATCGTGCGCGGCGATGCTGCAATGGTTACATATTGGAGCAATGCAACCGCGGCAGTGGCAAATGCAACCGAAGACATCATTAAGGTATTGCCGATGTTCGGTCCGGACGCCGACAAGGGATGCTACATCAAACCATCCATGTTCCTGTCGATCTCTGCGCAGACAGAGCATCCGGAGGAATGTGCGCTGCTGATCGATTTCATTACAAACAATGAAGCAGCGAACAAGGTGATGATGGGGGAAAGAGGCGTTCCGATTTCTTCTGAGATCAGAGAGGCACTCAAGCCGGAATTGGACGAGACAAGCCAGTCGATTTTTGACTTATTGGATTATGCTGTGGATCATTCCAGCCCGATCAATAAACCGGATCCGGAAGGAGCGGGAGAGGTGGTTACATTGCTTCAGGAGCTGGAGGAGCAGGTGTTATACAAAGAACTGACTCCGGCAGAGGCTGCAGGCCGGTTCAGAACGGAAGCAACTGAAATACTGGAAAGCAAATAAACAAGGTGTAGAGCGGGGAGGTTGTCTGCATTGGCAGGATTCCCCGCATCCCCTGGAATGCAGAAAAGAGGAGGTGAACGAAGTGAAAAGAAGGGATTACCATAATCTGGCCGGCTATTTTTTCATAGGGCCCTGGCTGATCTGTTTCTTTGTATTCACACTGTTTCCGGTATGTATGTCTCTTTACTATTCATTTACAGATTTTGATATCCTGTCAGCACCCCGGTTTATCGGCTTGGAAAACTATCGGTATCTGCTGTTTCAGGATCGGAAATTCTGGCAGTCCGTAAAGGTGACATTGCTGTATGCGTTTGTATCCATTCCGCTGCGGCTTGTATTCGCCTTTTTCGTTGCAAATCTTCTGGCAAAAAGGCACAGGGGGCAGGGAATCTACCGGACCTTATTTTATCTGCCTTCGATTGTGGGGGAAAGCGTGGCGATCGCGATTGTATGGAGAACCATATTCGGCAAAAATGGGGCATTTGAAGCACTGTTAAATTCTGTGGGAGTCTATACGGAATATTCGGTTCTGGGAGATTCACGGACGGCGATCTGGTCACTGATCCTGATGTCTATCTGGCAGTTTGGTTCGCCGATGCTCATATTCCTGGCAGGACTGAAAGATATCCCGGATACATATTATGAAGCGGCAAGTATGGATGGTGCTAATTCGTTTCAGAGATTTTGGAAGATTACGGTACCATTGATCACGCCGATCTTCCTGTTTAATCTTATTATGCAGATGATCACTGGATTTATGGTATTTACCCAGGGATATATCATCACAGACGGAGGGCCGCTGAACAGCACGTTGTTTTATGTCGTATACCTTTACCAGACGACTTTTGAAAAATTCGAGGCGGGCAGAGGGTCTGCAATGGCGTGGATGCTGCTCCTGTTTATCGGAATCCTGACGGCAATACTGTTTTCTTCTTCAAAGTATTGGGTGTTTGAGGAAAACAGAAAGGGGGATTAGCGGAAATGAAGAAAAATAAGAAGGTCCGTTCTTGCGCATATCACCTTTTTTGCGCGGCGCTTGCGTTGATTATGATATATCCTGTTCTGTGGCTGGGCTTTTCCGCTTTTAAGGAGAAAACCGACATTTTTCAGGAAGCAGGAAAGCTGCTGCCGACAAAATGGTTCTTTGAAAATTTTCTGAACGGCTGGAAGGGATTCGGCGGCGTCGGCTTTGGGCGGTTTTTCCTGAATTCCTTTATCGTGACAATTGGCGCGACCGTATTGTCTGTGTTCTTTTCCGTATTTGTTGCCTATGGGTTTGCAAGGATCAACTTTAAGGGAAGAGGCTTTTGGTTTGCCTGTATGATGATGACGCTGATGCTTCCGGTACAGGTATTGATGGTTCCGCAGTATATGCTGTTCAGTAAACTGGGATGGATCAACACCTATTTACCGCTGATCATTCCCTACTTCGGCGGATATTCGTTTTTTATATTTTTGTGTGTCCAGTTTATCAAGAGCATACCGAAAGAGTTGGATGATGCGGCGCGTATAGACGGGTGCGGACGGATCGGACTTTTCTTCCGGCTGATCCTGCCGCTTAGCAAGTCCGCCATGGTAACTTCGGCTATATTTTCATTTTATTGGAGATGGTCGGATTTTGTGGGGCCGATGCTCTACCTGAAAAAACCGAAGATGTATACCGTATCGGTTGCGTTGAAATTATTTGCGGATCCTAATTCTGTTACAGACTGGGGGGCAATGTTCGCCATGTCATTGCTGTCACTGGTTCCGGTCATTCTCGTATTTCTGTCACTGCAGAAATACATTGTAGAAGGAATCAGCACCACGGGTCTGAAGGGATAGGAAGCTTGCCTTGAGCATAATATTAAGTGCAGATTTCATTGGACGTAAGTATATAAAATAGAATAAAGAAAAGAGGAATGAAATGTTATGGGAAAAGCAAGAATTGCTGTAATTGGATTGAATTTCGGGAAGAAGCATGCGTCTTATATTGCGGAAAATGATATTCCAGGGGAGCTTGTTGCAGTATCGGATCTGGATGAATCCTATGCATCGTATGCAGAAGGGTGGAGTACGGTATTTTATACGGATTATAAGAAAATGCTGGAAGAAGTGAAGCCAGACGGCGTTATCATCGCGGTTCCGCCCAAATTTCACAGTATCTTTGCGATAGAATGCATGAAACAGGGGGCAGATGTTCTGGTAGAAAAGCCCATTTCTCTGACATCGGAGGAAGCAGACCAGATGATCAAAGCCGCAGACCAGTACAGATGTCAGATTCTTGTGGGGCAGCATCACAGATTCGATCCGTCCGTATGCAGGGCAAAGAGAAGAATAGACTCCGGAGAGCTGGGAAAACTGATCGGGTTCCATATCTATGGGACACTTCCGAAGCCGGACTGGTACTATGCCCAGGATTATAAGAAAAAGCGGGCAGCAGGCGGCGGAACCGTGGCAAATAACGGAATCCACGATGCGGACAGGATACGTTATCTGTTCGGGGATGTAGAATCTGTTTTTGCAATGAAAGGAAACTCGCTCCGTGGATTTGAGGTGGAGGACACCGCGGCAGTTGCCGTTAGATGTAAAAATGGAGTGGTAGGGACTTACTATATTTCTGACGGCAGCCATCCGCTTTCCGAATATACAGACTGTTATTTTGGGGAAAAGGGGAGCATCCGCCTGATGAGTTCTTCCTTCTACGCTCAGAAGAGCTTCCATACCTACCAGGAGGGATATTTAGGAGAAGGCTTTGACCTTTGGCAGCGGGAAGGCAGGATTGTTACGGAAAGAATCCCGCTTCAGGATAACCACGGGAAAGAAGTCGAGCATTTCTGCGATATGATCATAAATGGAGTGAAGCCGGTGACTTCCGCGGAGGAAGGGAAAAAATCCATGGAGCTGATGAACGCGATCATCGAATCCATGGATACGGGCAGAGTGATCCGATTGTAAGAATTGAAGCGGCATATCTGCTGGACAGATGAGCAGAGGCTTGCTGCACGGATGATTACAATAAAAAGTATAAAACTTAAGAAAAACAAGGAGGACAAGGGGATGTACAGGGTAGCGTTTTTAGAAGCAGAACATTGGCATGTATTGGGACACATGGCGGCAATCAAAACATTTGATAATGTAGAGGTCGCGGCAATGTCAGGAAACGGAGAATTTACAAAAAAACTAAGCAGGGATATGGGAATCCACTTATATCAGAATTACATAGAACTGCTCGACAGAGAAAAAGATCTGGATTTTGTCTACATTTTCGGTATCTATAAGGAGGCGCCTACAATCATGATGGAATGCATCCGCAGAGGAATCCCGTTTATGGCGGACAAGCCCTGCTGTGAAAGAGCAGAACAGCTCCCATCGGTGATTGAGGAATTGAAAAAAAGCGGTGTAAAGCATTGTATTTCCCTTCAGCGCCGCTATGCACTCCCGGTTGAAAAATATAAGAACTATATCCGGCAGAAGGCTTCGGAGGGCGGCATACATATTGTGCTCAGATATATTACAGGAACACCCCAGCGCTATGAAGATATGGGATTTCCCTGGGCAAATAAAAAGGAAATTGCGGGCGGCGGCGCGTTGCTGAACCTGGGAGTCCATTATATCGATCTGGTAAGCTATCTGACCGGGGATGAGATTGTGGAAGCAAAAGGGTTTCTCAATGAAAATGTCTGGAAGCTGGGGCTGGACGATTATGCGAATATCATTTTGAAGACCAGATCCGGCCATACGGCGACCGTTGAAGTGGGATATACCAAATCAGGATATCCGCAGGAGGACTTTATTATTTCAGGAAAAAACTTTTACCTTACCGCCACGGCCGCAGAAGATATCAGACTCTACGGGCTGAAGGAAGGCGGGGACAATCGAGGAGAGCTGCTGGAAAAATGTGATTTCCCGGATATCCAGTGGTTTGATAAATGCCTGGGGAGCATGCTCTCGGTTTTGGAAGGCACAGGGGAGCCTGCGGCAACTCTGGAGGATGTATATCGCGCACTGAAATATGTGACACAGATTTACGAGGATAACCATTTTTATGACAATTAAAGAGTGAAGGGTTTGGTGTGTGTCTGAAGATTTATTTCTGCTAAAGTGATACGGCAGAAAGACATTTTCAGGCACAGCAGGGAAAGAAAGCAGGGTAAAAGATGATCAGAGAATGGACGGAAGAGGCATTAGATCACAGGAATGCGTTGCTGTATGCAATGGGAGTGACTGAGGAGGAGGCCAGGCGCCCCGTTATTGGGATCGTAAATGCATGGAATGAAATGAATCCGGGGCATTTTGACCTGAAGGAGGCTGCCCGGATCATCAAAGGCGAGATAAAAAAATGCGGGTGTCTGCCGAGAGAGCTTCCCATCAGCGGAATCTGCGATGGAATCTGTTCGAATACGGACGGAGACAGATATACTCTGCCTGCGCGCGATCTGGTTTCCTCAGAGGTAGAGACGGTGGCAGAGCTGAATCGGCTGGATGGGATGGTGCTGTTGGCGAGCTGTGATAAGGTAGTACCCGGAATGCTGATGGGAGGATTGAGAGTCGATATCCCTATGGTGATGTTCACGGGGGGTTATATGCCTGCCGGAGACTATAACGGAAGGATGCTCACGCTCACGCATACAAAGCAGGCATATGCCTCGTGGCAGGCGGGACAGATGAAAAGGGAAGAATACAAGCAGATTGTAAGAAATGCATGTCCGGCACCTGGGGTATGTCCTTTTATGGGAACTGCAAACACCATGTGCGCGATGGCGGAGGTTTTGGGATTTTCCCCTGACGGAAATGCGTCGGTCAGGGCACAGAGTGAGGAATGGAGACAGATGGCGGTAAAAACGGGAAGGCGCATTACCGAATTGGTAATGGAAGAAATACGCCCTTCGGACAGGATCACATGCTCCAGCTTTAAAAATGTGATCCGATATGTGATGGCAACCGGAGGCTCCACCAATACGCTTCTGCATCTGCCTGCGGCTGCGGCCCAGATGGGGATTCGGATCACTCCGGAGTTGTTTGATGAATTATCCAGGGAGACGCCGTTTATCAGTGCGATCTATCCAAATCATCCTACAGATACCATGGAAGATTTCTCAAGAGCAGGCGGGGTATCAGCCGTGCTGAAGGAATTGGACAAAGCAGGGCTGATCGAGCGCAGTACGATGGGGATGTTTGAAAGCATGAAAGAAAAAATCGGCAGTGCGGAAAACAGGGATACCGGCCAGATTCATACGGCTGCCGATCCGATCATGGAGCAGGGCGGACTGGCGGTGCTACATGGAAATATAGGTACGGAAAGCGCAGTCATAAAGTTTTCGGCGGTGGATGCAGGTATTCATAGGTTTGAAGGAAGAGCTAAGGTATATAATTCTCAGGATGACGGATGGAAGGCCCTTCTTCAGGATGAGATCGAGGCAGGAGATGTGGTAGTGATCCGGTATGAAGGACCGAAAGGCGCTCCGGGAATGCCGCATTTGGAAACCTTTATGGCAGCAGTGCTGGGAAAAGGACTGGGGGAAAAAGTGGCTCTGATCACAGACGGAAGATTTTCAGGGGCGACCGGAGGAATCGCGGTCGGACATGTCTCTCCGGAAGCCTACGCAGGAGGCAATATAGCGCTTATCGAAAACGGCGATCTGATCCGGATTGATATTAAAGGGCGGAGCTTAAATCTGGACGTATCCGAGAAACTGCTGAAAGAACGAAGGAAATGCTTCCGGCGTATAGAAAAACCGGCCTCAGGATATTTGGAACTTTATCGTAAAAATACAAACTCTACGCATGAGGGGGCAACAATGTATGGAATGGAAAAATCCAATAAAAAATAAGATTGCACAAGTATCGGAGCCCTGTCAAATTCATTTTATAAGCGAAGATATCCATCAGCTCGGGGACGGCGAAATCTTACTTGCGATCCAGGCCAGTCTGATCTGCGGAAGCGACCTGCATATATATAAAGGACTTCACCCTGCGGTGGATCTTCCGGTTACGATCGGACATGAGTTTACAGGAAAGGTGATTGCTGTCGGGAATGGAGTCACGAGATGTAAGACAGGGGATCTGGTGACAGTGGAGCCTGTAATCACATGCGGAGTATGCAGTGCGTGCCGCCGGGGAGAATATGGATATTGTAAAGAAATCAGCTATACCTATCGGCAGGGGCACGGCGCACTCGCCAGGTATTTCGTCGCGAAAGAAGAAAAAGTATATGTACTGCCGCCCGGAATTTCTGCGGAAAAAGCGGCGCTTGCAGAGCCTCTGGCGGTGGCAGTGCATGCGGTCAAAAGGGCACAGGTATGTCTGGGCGACCGTGTCGTGATCGCCGGAGCCGGGGCAATTGGGATTATGATCGCCATGGTGTGCAAAAAAATAGGAGCGAAGTGTGTTGTGATTTCCGATGTTTCAGAATCCCGCCTGAACATGGCAAGAGAGCTGGGAGCGGACATTGCGGTGAACGCCTCGAACGGAAACATAGAGGATGAGATAGAGCGCTTGTCTTCAGGAGAAGGGTTTGACAAGGCATTTGAATGTGTCGGAAAGGAAGCGACATTTGTGCAGCTGATGTCGTGCCTGAAAATGAATGGGCTTTTGACAGATGTCGGGATTTTTGAAAAGCCTTTGATTCGGCTGGATGCGTCTTTGATCGTGAAAAAAGAATTGCGTATCCAGGGGGCGCAGGGGTACTGCTGGGATTTTGAAGCTGCGTTGCAGCTGTTGCAGGAGCTGCCTTTTGAAAAGCTGATCACACACCGTTTTCCGCTGCATGAAGTGAGGCAGGCGATGAAGACCGCACTGGATCCTGATAGCAGAGCGATCAAAGTATGTCTGATCCCGGATTGGGATCAGGGAACAGGAGGAATGGAAAATGACAGCTTTTGAAAAGTTTGGATTCCAATCTTTGGATGAATTGAAAAATAAAATAAAGGAGCTGAATGCGGATATCCCTGTCACCGAGGATATTTCGGTTTTATCAGAATCTGTGGCGGTGGGAAAGAAAACGGCACCCAATTCTCTTGCGATTCTTCCGATGGAGGGCTGCGATGGGGAATTGGACGGAAGCCCTTCGCAGCTAACCATGCGGAGATACCGAAGATTTGCGGAAGGAGGGGCAGGCCTGATCTGGGGAGAAGCATGTGCCGTGGCGGTGGAAGGAAGGGCGAACCCGCATCAGCTTTTCCTGCATAAAGGAAATCTTGCGCAATTCCGGGATTTGACGGATCTGTGCAGGGAGCACGGAGAACAGAGGAATGGAAAGAAGCCCCTTTTTCTGCTCCAGCTGACACACTCCGGAAGGTATGCGAGACCTTTCGACAATGGCGCGCCTATGATCGTGCAGCATGATCCGCTGTTGGATCCCAAAGTTGGAATCACGGAGGATTATCCTGTGATCACAGATGAATATCTGGATGCGCTGCAGGAAAAATATGTTCAGTCCGCAGTACTGGCAAAGGAAGCCGGATTTGACGGTGTGGATATCAAAACATGCCATAGATATCTGCTGTCTGAATTGTTAGCGGCACATGTGAGGAAGGGAAAATACGGCGGAGATTTTGAAAACAGAAGCAGGTTCTTACTCAGTGTGATCAAAAAAGTGCGGGAAGCGGTGGGGGAAGATTTTATCATTGCTTCCAGATTCAATGTATTTGACGCACATCCTTATCCCTATGGATTTGGCGTGAGCAGAGAGGCGGAGTGGATTCCGGATCTGAGAGAGCCGCTGCTGCTTGCTAAAAAAATGGCAGAGGCAGGAGTGGATCTTTTAAGCAATTCAGCAGGGAATCCTTACTACAGGTTCCCGCAGGTGACGCGTCCTTTTGACCAGCCGGCTGTAAATGGGGAAATTCCCGAAGAACATCCGTTGGAAAGCGTTGCAAGATTATTGGAATTTACGAAAAAGATTCAGGAAACAGTGGGAGGTGTTCCGGTCGTAGGGAATGGCTATAGCTGGCTGAGGGAATATCTGCCCTTTGTCGGGGCGGCAAATAAATTGCGGGGCGGATGTGCGTTTGTGGGACTTGGGCGCCAGGCATTCGCGTACCCTGACGCACCCAGGGATATTATGGATAACGGCAGCATGGAGAAGAGAAAATGCTGTATTGCATGCAGCAAGTGTACTCAGATCATGCGTGACCATGGAATGACGGGATGTGTGGTGAGGGACAGTGAGATTTATGCTCCGATGTATCAGAAGGGAGAAAAGGAAAGTGACGGCAAGCTTCGTTACTAAGAAACAGGCAGAGGAAAAAGGGGGATGAAAGTCATGAAAAAAACAGCAATTGTGACAGGGGCAGGACGTGGAATCGGATTTGGAATTGCGAAAAGGCTGGCGGAGGAAGATTATCGGCTTGTACTGGTCTCCCGCAGTGAAGAAAATCGATATGCGGAGCATCTGGATTTGCTGAGAAGGTCTGATACGGACTTTTTATACATCCAGGCAGATGTTTCCGAACCTTCTGATCGTGAAAGGTGTCTGGACCTTGCACTGAAAAAATACGGGAGAATTGATGTGCTGGTGAACAATGCCGGAATTGCGCCCAAAGTGCGGAGGGATCTGTTGGAAATGACAGAGGAAAGCTTTGATACTCTGCTTAGAGTCAATACGAAGAGCGTGATGTTCTTTTCGCAGATTGTTGCCAGACAGATGCTGCGGCAGGAGCCGACTGAGGGAGTGCGGGGAATCATCGTGAATATCTCTTCCATGTCTGCAGAAGTCTCTTCCATCAGCAGAGGGGAATATTGTGTCTCCAAGGCTGGTGTTTCCATGCTGACAAAGCTGTACGCAGACCGTCTTGCAGGAGAGCAGACCTATGTATATGAGGTCCGTCCGGGGATTATTGAGACCGATATGACAGGAGCTGTCCATGAAAAATATAGCAGATTATTTGAAGAAGGACTTTGCCCGATCTCGCGATGGGGAAAACCGGAAGACGTGGCGGAAGCTGTTAATCTCTTATGCTCCGGTAAACTGAAATATACGACAGGACAATCCATTGATGTGGACGGAGGCTTCCAGATCAAACGGCTATAATGAGTGAAGATACACTTTGGAGAGGATGCTATGAAAAAGAACGTGATATTTATTGCGGGAATGCGCATCGAAGTATGTTGTGTTCAGACTGTGATTGCAGGGAGCGGAGCAGCAGGACTGGCAGCGGCAAAGGAGCTGTATGATCAGGGAATAGAGGATATCTGTATTGTGACGGAACATATCAATGGAGGAACATCCAGAAATACAGGTTCGGATAAGCAGACCTATTATAAACTGAGTTTAAGCGGCGGCGCGCCGGACAGTGTATATAAAATGGCGGAAACTTTATTCGGAGGCGGGTGTATGGATGGAGAACTGGCCCTTGCGGAGGCAGCAGGATCGGTTCGGCATTTTATGGGATTGGCTCATATGGGGGTTCCTTTTCCGCAAAACAGATATGGAGAGTTTGTCGGATACAAGACAGATCATGACCCTATGCAAAGAGCTTCCTCCGCCGGCCCCCTGACTTCAAAAATCATGACGGAAGTCCTGCAAAAAGAGGTCGAAAAAAGAAAGATCCGTATATACTCCGGATGGCAGATCGTGCGGATTCTTCATGAAAACGAGAGTGTACAGGGGATTTTATGCATAAAAAATGGCAGTAGAAGAATGACACCGGAGTTCAAGATTTTCCGGTCAAATGATGTGATCTATGCAACAGGCGGCCCGGCAGGGATTTATGAAGACAGTGCATATCCGGAGTGTCAGCACGGAGCATCAGGCATTGCTTATCAGGCAGGCGTGACGGGACGCAACCTTACGGAATGGCAATATGGGATTGCGTCTGTGAATCCCAGATGGAATGTTTCGGGGACTTATATGCAGGTCCTGCCGAGATTTATTTCAACAGACAAAGAAGGCAAGGATGAAAAAGAATTTTTGGAGGGTTGGTTTCCTTCAAGAGAAGATGCACTGAAACATGTTTTTTTGAAAGGATATCAATGGCCCTTTGACGCTAGGAAAAGCAAAGACGGATCTTCGCGGGTTGACTTGGCGGTATATCAGGAGCGTGTGGAAAAAGGGCGCAGGGTTTTTCTGGATTTTAGGAATAACCCGTGGAAATGTCCAATTGAATCGTGGCAGCTCTGTGAGGAGGTTTCAGAGTATTTGACAAAGGCTGAGGCATGCTTTGGTTTGCCGTGGGAACGTCTGCAGAGCATGAATAGCCTTGCCTATGAATTCTATTTGAAGAGGGGAATTGATTTGAAAGAGGACAGGCTGGAGATTGCCGTATGTGCCCAGCATAATAATGGCGGAATGGCGGTTGACCTGTGGTGGCAGACGAATATCCGGGGGCTGTTTGCAGTAGGCGAAGCAGCGGGGACACATGGAATATATCGTCCGGGCGGAGCAGCGCTGAATGCCGGGCAGGTCGGTGCGGGCAGGGCTGCAGCCTTTATTGCGTCAAAAAAGGAATTGGAAACAAAGTCTGATCTTTCCCATGCCTGCATACCGCAGATAGAAACCGCTCTGAAAACAGCAATTAGTGTCGGAAAAAATCAGAATGAAAAAACGGCAGATGAATGGATCTCCATTTTAAAAAAGAGCATGAGTGAAGCCGCAGGGCCTATCAGAAAGCTTTCGGAAATTCGGAAGCTGTTGGGCAGGTGTGAGGATCTGCTGGAACATTTTGATCAGAAAGTAGGGATTGGAAAAAAAGGAATCGGGCAGGTTTTCGTATTGGAGGACATGCTTTATGTGCAGAAGATGTGTCTCAGCGCCATGCTAGATTATGTGGAGCATGGAGGGAACGACAGAGGTTCTGCAATCTATCCGGATATCTGTTTGCAAAAGAGTGCGGAACAAATAGAAGAAAAACAGAGAAAGCTGGAAGGACAGGTACAGGAGATCAAGCTGATACAGGATGGAAGAACACAGGCCATCTGGCGGAAGGTTCATCCAATTCCATACGATGATCATTTTTTTGAAAATGTCTGGAAGGGCTACCGTATAAATAAAAATATAATGTAATTCATTGAGGGAGATGGAATATGCGGATGCAGTTAGCTCACGTAGGAATTAACATTCAGAATGAAGATGAATTAAAAAATGTGTTTTCCTTTTTTGGAGATACATTAGGGTTGGAAATACATGAGGAAAAAACATGTATTTTTATGGATTCCTATATTGAAATTATGAAGAAAAAAGGGCCGGGAGAAAAAGGACATATTGCATTTTCTGTGGAAAATATGGAAGAAGCAATATGTTTTTTGAAAGAAAAGGGAATTGCCTTTGCTGATGAAAACTTTAAATATGATGAAGAGGGAAGGATCAGCGCGGCATATTTCAGAGAAGAGGCCGCGGGTTTTGCGGTTCACCTGATTCCAATGAGATAGAAACCGTGTGGGATTACAGCAGAGGGGAGCAGGAAGGCTTTGGCAGAGAAAAAGACAGTCTCATCCAAAATCATCACGGCTCCCCTTTATACCGAACCCCACTTTGTGAAATGGCTGAATAGCCATAGGGGGCATATTTTATTCAAACCTGCGGAACGCTCTCCGCAGCAAAAAGGAATTCAGCAAAGCAACCCCCGAAAATCCGATGACCAGCCACGTAAACCCGACGATCCGGAAATCGATGAATATGGTAAACGCGCCCGCCAGTGCCAGAACGACCAGGAGCAGCACCGTATAGGGAAGCTGCACAATGCTGATGATAAACGCATTTTTCAGCGAGTTTTTGATGGTATTTTCAAACCGGGCAATATACGGGAAAATGTATATCGCGGGAAATAATAACAGAATACATACGGCAATCAGCAAAAAGGAAAAAACCTGCTGAAAAGAACCGCCCATCATACCAACGGCACGGTAGTCCATCCAGAGGACGATGCCTGCGAGCAGCAGGACCATCCAGGAGACGGTCCCGTGCCTGAAATTATTTTTAAAGGCCCGGAAAAAGGACGAAAAAATGTAACTCTCCTCGTTCTTCGCCATTTTCAATGTGACAGAATACAGGGCGGTGGCCGACGCTCCGATGGTGATAATGGGGATTGAGCAGATCAGGAAGAGGAAATTCAGGATAAACAGATCGGTTAACCTGGTTAAAAACTGCATGATCGGGCTGTCGTAATTAAAAAATTTCATTGGTAGGCCTCCTTGAGTTTATTGCGGGAAATTCCCGCATCGGTGGAAATATTTCCAGCTGTAGGGTTGTATGATCTAAATATTGACCACATGTTCTTTAAATAAGCGATTCAGCATTTTCCAGTCCGGATTCCGGTCATCCGGCATAGCCTTCACATGTCCTTCCAGACGTTCCAGCTCCGAAAACAAAACCGGAGGAGTGCTGTGTGTTTCTTCAATATATCTGCATGCAAGGAGCGGCCGGAGAGCATAGATGTACTTTTTATACATTACCTGCGGGGCTATCAGATGGTGCAGGTACGTATTTTTTGCGGAAGCCCAGTAATGGTAGAGGGCATCTTTTTCTGAAAAGTATTCCTTTGCAGCCGTCCAGATGCGTTCCCATGCCTTCGTTGTTTTATAGACTACAGGGGAGCGCCCCCATTCAAACAGGGTGGCATTTCCCTTGTGAAACTGCTGCAGGGCTTTTTTCAGATCCCATCCGTTGATGTCTAGCACCTCATCCAGCTGCCACTCGATCACGTCCGTTGTCTTTTCCAATTTCAGATATCCGTCCAAAGGGCGCAGATATACAAAACGTACATCATAATCGCTGTCCGGCGACGCAACACCCCAGGCACGGCTTCCGGATTCTACAGCGTACAAGATCCTCACCTGTTCCCGTACCTCGATCTCACAGAGCTTTTCTGCAATTATTTTTTCAATGGGAATCTCATCCCTTGTATTGCTGCTGCAATCGTTCATAAAAATCCGCCTCCTATTGCCCTGCGGTTGACTCGCTCCACAAAGGCTTCCACCCGTTCCATATCCGGCGCGTCCGGAAGGCGGCTGTTTTGCGCGGCAAGCTCTGTCCGTTTTTCGTAATCTCTCAGGATCTCGTAAAATTCCCGGGAAAATGTTTTATCATCCTTCTGAAAATCTCCGTTTCGTATGCTTTTTAACAGCGCCAGATCATTCCCGGACCGTTTGGTATGGATTTCTCCTTTTTCCAGAATATCGATCGCCATCATAAACAGCCGGATCAAATGCATGGCATGCTTATTCAGATGGTTATCATCCTTCTTTTTATTCCGTTTTCCAATCTTATCGTAATCCCGCACCACATTGGTCATCACTGTAAACATCTGATTGTATTCCCGAAGCGGAAGGTGGCGATAGTCCGCGTCTACAAAAATCTCACGATCCATGCCCGGTGTCTGGGCCTGATCAATGTACAGGCGGATCGTACCTTTTTCAGAGGTGCCGTATCTCCGCTCAAAATCCTCCAATGCGTTTTGGACAGATCTCAGGATGTGCTGCTCCCGTTCCTCCTGCGGCATGGAATCCCTTGCCAGGGCATTCTGCAGTCTGCGGAGCTGAGCGCCGGCATAACCGCTGAACGTTTTTACAGCGCGTTTTGATAAAAATAGAGAAGTATGGTCGATCAATTCCTGGCCAAGCTCTGTTTTGATCAGGTATTGGTCCTCATCCAGGCCGAGTATCTCACAAGTGTTCGGATTACATTCCAATAGAAGCTTTACCATTTTGCGGAAAGAATAGATCATGGTGTCGGTCCCGGCATCTTCGTACTGTTCAAATTCTGTCAGGCCAAGCAGATCCGACGGGAGATTCAGCGTGATCCCCCGAAAATCAATATCACTGTGTGCGGTATAGGTTCCATAGGCATGGCTTCCGCCCAGCCCAAGAAGGATGATCCTGCGGCCAAGTCGTGGGTTTGTACGCAGAAAGGTGTACGGTTCCGTATTCATGATCGCGTGAAAATCCAAAGTGAGTCCTCCTTCCTCAAAAAAGAACTTCTTAAGATTATAGCACGATATTTCACTTTTTACTAATCATTTTCGGTCCTTATTAAAAAGCATACCCAAGGGCATCCCACCAAGGGCATTCGGCCGTTTCATAAGATATAAGAAGAGAGAAAGAGACTCAGAAAACAGATACATTTCAGAGAATCGAAAACAGGCATTCTGTCAGCCCAGGGAAATCTTGCAGGCCGCGCCAGAAATGATCTGACGCGGCCTGCAAGATTTCCAATATCTACCGTTTCACCTTCACCACAATTTTCTTTACCCGGCACTTCTCCCCGGCGATACACCGGGGCTTGTGGGCATCCTCCGGGGGGACGACGGCAAGATCGCCTGCATCCAGCAGGATCTGTCCGCTCCTCTCTGGCTCCTCAAAAAATACCAGATCCTTTTCACTGTCATAAGGGGCTTTTTCTTTCAGATCCTCACGTTTCACATATCCAAACAGTTCCCTTCCGGAAACCACGTACTGGATATCAAAATATTGGTCATGTGCTTCGAATGCGCATTCTTCCCACGGAATCGTAATATATTCCTGCACATTTGCGAAAACCTCTTTGCCGTCGATCTCCGCATTGCCGACCGGAAGGGCTTCCAGGTCTTCCGTCCTTAAAAAATGATATGCCTTTGCGAATTTTTCCGACAGGTAGTCGTATTTGTCTGCAAGCTTCAAAGTGGTTGTAAGCATAATTTTTCTCCTTTTTATCTCATTGTCTCAGAATAGATTCGGAAACAGCGCCGCCGGTATTGCCAGAAATACATCCGAGAACACGATCATCAGCGCCAGTACCGCGATGGAGGACAGGAAGTAGGGCAGCACTCCCTTGAAGGATTCCTCAATACTGATCCCGCTGATGGATCCCGCCAGCAGCAGGCACAGGCCGTAGGGCGGTGTGACCAAGCCGAGGGCCAGGGTCACGACTACGATCAGCCCAAGGATGATGGGGCTGACGCCAAGGGCGGTGGCGGAGGGCAGGATGATCGGTACAAACAGGATCATAGCCGGGACCGCGTCCATAAAGGTTCCCACAAACATGAAGAACAATACCACTACGACCAGGAATACCAGCTTTCCGCCGGGCATTCCCACGAAGATCCCCTGCACCTTTTCGTTGAGCTGGTAGTAGCTCATCAGCTCACCCAGGGCATTGGCCGCGGCCAGCGCAAAGAGGGAGAGGGAGGACAGCTTCATGGTCTCGATCAAGATAGCCGGGATGCGGCTGATCTTGATGGTATGGTAGAAAAAGATCCCGATGATCAGCGCGTAGACGCAGGCAACCGCCGCGGATTCCGTAGGGGTAAACAGCCCGGTCACGATGCCGCCGATCAGGATAATGGGGGTCAGGAGCGCCGGGAGCGAGGTCCAGATCTGCCTCATCACTTCCTTAGCCGGAACCTTTTCCACTTTTGGGAAATTCTTTTTCTTCGAGTACAATACAACCACAAGCATCATGGCCAGGCCCAGCATGATCCCCGGAACCAGTCCGGTCATGAACAGGGCGCCGGTTCCTACGTTTGCGATGCCCGCGTAGACCACCATGGTAATGCTGGGCGGGATGATGGAGCCCAGGGTGGAGGACGCGGCGGTGACGCCTACGGCCGTTCCCTTGTCGTAGCCCTGCTTTTCCATGGCCGGGATCAGGATCTTTCCGATCCCCGCGGTGTCCGCCTGGGAGGAGCCGGAGATTCCGGCAAATATCATGGATACCAGGATATTTGCGTGGGCCAGGCCGCCCCGCACGTGGCCGACGGAGGATTTGCACACATCGATCAGGCGGTCGGAAATGGAGCCTTCATTCATCAGGTTTGCTGCCAGGATGAACAGCGGCACAGCCAGCAGGGTAAAGCTGTTCAGTCCATTGAACATTTTCGTAAAAACCACGCTGTTGGGGATGATCGGCAGCGCGGCGATCCCTGCGAAGGATACGAAGCCAAGCGCATAGGAAATCGGAACGCCGATCACGACAAATACTACAAAAAGAACGATCAATAAAATCTGCATATTACTTTCCTCCTATTAGAATCGGGTGACGCTCCGCCGGATAAAAAATCCAGAGGCAGCTCACCGAAAGGCATTCAGCCTAATTTTTCATGAAATCTTTGACATCCTCGGCAATCTGCCCGATCAGGTACAGCGCGGAGGTTGCCCCGCACACCGGGATGCACAGCCAGGTCGGTCCCCGTTTAAAATCCGGAATACTCACCCAGCGGTAATTCCAAAACTGCACAGTCACCCGGCACCCGTAGTAGAACATCAGCACCGCAACAGTCAGCATGATCAGCGCGATCACGATGCCGAGTATTTTTTTCAGCTTCACGTTGGTCAGCTTGTCGCTGACCGATGTAAATGCGAAATGCTGTTTTTCATAGACCATGGCCGCAGCCCCCATAAATGCCGCCCAGATAAAGGCGTACATGGACACGTCCTCGGTCCAGATCGCGGCGATCCCGGCATAACGGCATGCCATCTGGACCACCACGCTTCCCAAAAAGATACACAAAAAGATTCCGCCCACTGCAATCTGGATCTTCTGCAGATAACCCAATGCTTTCTTCATCATTTTCCTCCATTAAAAACTGCATATTTTTTATTGCTGAAACCACACCGTACCGACTGCGATTTAGCCGCACGGCCGGATTATTTTTTCAATGCTTCGCCTTCCCTGCGCACCATGTCGAGGTAATCCTGCATTCCGTATTCTTCTGCGAAATGGTCCTGGATGGGGATGGCGATCTCTTTAAACGCGTCGATATCCACGTCCTCAAATTCCGTGATCTCTGCGCCGTCAGCCGCCACCTGTGCCTTGGACTCCTCAAACATGTCATAGGTGACCTGGCGGTTTTCTTCTGTGGCCACGCGGCAGGCCTCGTCGAACCAGCCCCTCTGCTCCTCGGTCAATGCCTCATAAAACTGCCCCGTAGTCAGGAATAAACGGGTGGTATAATCGTGGTGGGTTTCGCTGACGTATTTTCCGTTGTCCGTCTTGT
This sequence comes from Lachnospiraceae bacterium, assembly GCA_910575475.1. Lineage (GTDB taxonomy): Bacteria > Bacillota > Clostridia > Lachnospirales > Lachnospiraceae > Schaedlerella. The sequence continues at coordinate 79,130 of CAJTGD010000006.1, forward strand.
GGTGTTCTTTCAGGCGGAAGCTGGTATAATCATTTTCCGCGGAATCCACAACGCCCTGGCTCAGTGCCTGGTAGAGCTCGCCCCATGCGACGGAGGTAGGGATCGCCTTGCAGTTTTTCCAAAATTCCTGCACCACCGGGGTACTCTGGGTACGGATCGTCATGCCCTTTAGATCCTCCGGCGAGGTAACAGGCTTTTTTCCATAATAATCGCGGACAGAGCTGGTCCAGTAGCCCATGATCTTAAAACGGTCATTCATTTTTTCACTGAGCAGGTCGCTCATCCCCCGGCCAAATTCTCCGTCCATGCAGGCTTCCCAATGGTCGAAGCTGTCAAACAGATACAGCAGGGAAAACATATCGATCTCATTGACTCCGAGAAGCGTCATAAATCCGGGGGACGCTACGGTCAGGTGGATGGCGCCCAGCTCCAGCTTTTCCACCAGTTCGGATTCATTTTCACCTAACGTTCCGTGGTGCAGGGTAGCAGTGGCCCTTCCGCCGGACACCTCCTCCAGCACCTCCTTGAAACGGATGGCCGCCTTGGAGTATGGATTTTCCATGGAAGTCTGGTTGTGGGCCAGGATGATATTGATCTCGGGCTGGGGTTTGCCGTCGCCCGAAGAGCCGGAGGAACCGCATCCGGTCAGGCTGGTCAGCAGCACCAGGGACAGACAGAAGCAGCAGAATTTTTTCATGATGATTTACCTTTCCTTTCTATAATAAATGTGGTTGTGCAGAAAACATGATTCCGAGAGGATTTCTGCATTTATTTTCCTGCTTTATCGAAAACTCCTTTTTATTCCGGAGCTTTCACTACATCGCCAATACGGATTCCCAGATTTCCTCGATGACCGGGATGCCCTGCTCCATATTGTCCTTCATGGCCTGGAGCGCCCGCTCTCCGGGATACAATACGCTCTTGCCTTCTTCCGCCGGCCGGGAGGATTTGACATCGGCGATGATGCTGTCCACGATCTCGTCCGTGAGCTGGGCGCTGTTCGCCTTGGACGGATCGATGGCGATCATCACCTGGGAGAGCCCCACTTCGTCTCCGAAGGTTCCGATCCTGCTGACGGAATTGCCGTTGGTCAGTACGGTGGCGATCAGGTCCAGGGCGATGGAAATGCCGCTGCCCTTCCAGTAACCCATGGGAAGCACCCGCCAGGTCTTCTCGATCTCGGCCGGGTCGGTGGTCAGATTGCCATCCGTATCGTAGCCGCCCGGGACAGGAAGGGAAAGCCCGTTTAACCGGCAGTTCTCAATCTTTCCGTAGGAAAACTGGGACACCGCGCAGTCCACGACAACGTGGCGGCCATCGCTTCTGGGGACGGCGAAGATGATGGGATTGTTGCCGATCTTCCGGTCCGCGCCTCCCCATGCAGGCATATTCGGCATGGTGTTGGACCAGCAGATTCCGATGCAGCCCTGATCCGCCGCCTGGAATCCGTAGCTGCCGCCCCGCATCCAGTGGTTGTTATTTCCCAGGGCGACGATCCCGATACCGAACTCCTTCGCAAGCTCACAGGCCCGGTCCATAGCCAGCTTCGCGTTCAGGGGGCCGAAGCCTCTGTGGCCGTTCCAGCGCTCCATGGCGCCTAAGCGCAGCTCGCAGGTTGCGGTGACGTCCGGGTCAATCTCGCCCTTCTCCAGGTAGCTCACCACCCTGGGGAAACGGTTCAGGCCGTGGGAGTACACTCCCGCCAGGCTGTTCTGGGCGAAGATCTCCGCCGCCGCCAGGCCCCGCTCTTCGTTAAATCCTTTTTTTACCAGCACCCGTTTCAATTCTTTTACCATGGTCTCATAAGGTACACGCTTCATTTCTCAAATCCTCCTGTCATTCATTGTAGTAGTTGACGCGTTCTGCAATCGGTTTCGTTAATTTCTGCTTTCCTATGTGATTAGCTCTGTAAAATAAATCGATTGTTATGTTTAATTACTGAAAATGGTATGAAAATATTTTATTGCAATCGATTGCTATAACTGGAATTATAGTAGCATATGTGTCAAAAGATTTCAACAAGAATCGTATTGTCATTTTTTACATTATTTTGAACTTAAATTTGTGCATAATTACTAAAACAAAATGAAGGGTGATAAAATGATCAAGTAAAAGAAAATAGTAGACAAATCATTATTGCAATCGATTGAAAAACAAAAGAGGAAATTCACTCTGAACAGTTCCAAAAGAAAATAAAGAAGGGGCCTGCCGGAAAAGGTTTCGCTTCTATAGTAGAATTGAAATCACATATTCCGTACAGCCCCTCAGGAATGGTCTCAAAGCTTGTGTTTAAAATCTGAGGCTATTCCGCCGGCCTCTCATGTTCCGTATGCAGCAGCATATGTGCCTTATGCGAATTTGGATTCCCGAAGTAGCTTTCATACATCGTCCGGACATCCGGATTTTCGTGTGAAAAACGTAAGGACGCATTCTCATCCAGATCGTAGAGATTTTTCCCCCGATCAAAGGCCCGTTCTTCCCCGTCATGGATGGGCTGGCCGCCGCCGCCCACGCATCCGCCCGGACAGGCCATGACTTCTACAAAATCATACTGCGCCTTCCCGCGCCGGATCCGCTCCAGCAGCGCCCGCGTGTTGCCGAGTCCGCTGACCACGGCGGTCCGGACGGTGATATCGTCGATCTGGAAGTCGGCCTCCTGCACGCCGTGGTTCTGGTTGAAGCCCTGGCTCCGGACACTGGTAAATGCCTCTGCCGGAGGATTGCTTCCTTTGAGAAGGAAGTAAGCGCTCCGGAGGGCCGCTTCCATCACGCCGCCGGTGGCCCCGAAGATGACGCCTGCGCCGGTGCCCTCCTGCATGGGCCGGTCCCCGGGGATGTCCTCCAGGGTATCCGGGCTGATGTGGGCCGAGCGGATCATTTTCACCAGCTCTCTTGTGGTGATCACCGTGTCCACGTCATGTCCCGCGTATTCCTCGTAGAACAGCTTCATCTCGCATTCCGCCTTTTTCGCGACGCAGGGCATCACGGAGACGGTGTAGATCTGCTCCGGAGCCACCTTTAACTGCTCTGCAAAATACGTCTTCATCACGGCGCCGAACATCTGCTGGGGAGACTTTGCGGTGGAAAGGTATCTGACCAGGTCCGGGTACTGGGTCTTGATAAACCGGATCCAGCCCGGACAGCAGGAGGTAAACATGGGGCGCTGCTTCAATTCGCCGGAGGTAAACCGCCTGAGAAATTCCGTCCCTTCCTCCATGATCGTCAGATCCGCGGAAAATGTGGTGTCAAACGCATAGTCCGCGCCCATTTTTTTCAGGGCATCCAGGATCTTCCCGACGGTGGCCTCTTCGCTCTTCAATCCCAATTGCTCTCCCCATGCCGCGCGCACGGCAGGAGCCACCTGAGCCACAACGATCTTCTCGGGATCGGCAATGGCATCCCAGACCTTTTCCGTGTCGTCCCGTTCACGCAGCGCGCCCACCGGGCAGTGGGTGATGCACTGTCCGCACAGGGCGCAGTCCGCCTCCTCGATGCTGCGCAGCCGGGACACATTGACCGTCGTCCGGGAGCCGGTTCCCTCCACATCCCAGACGCCCAGCCCCTGCACCTTGTCGCAGATCTGCACGCAGCGCATGCATTTGATGCATTTTGCAGAATCACGGATGAGGGGGAAGGACTGGTTCCATTTCTGGCGTTCCAGCGTCTGCCGGTACGGGATCTGTAAAATGTTCAGGTCGTTGGCGATTTTCTGCAGGCTGCAGTTTCCGCTCCTTGCGCAGGTCACGCACTGGCAGTCATGCTGGGAGAGGATCAGCTCCACGGTGGTCTTCCGGTGCTTCCGGACCTTGGGACTGTTGGTAAAAATGACCATGCCCTCCTCTGCCACGTTGTTGCAGGAGGTGATCAGCTTTTCCTTTCCCTCCAGCTCCACCACGCACACGCGGCACGCCGCGATCTCATTGATATCTTTTAAATAACACAGCTTCGGGATATGGATTCCGTTCTGCGCGGCAGCGTCCATAATGGTCGTATTCTCCTGTACCGAAATCTGCTTTCCGTCAATTGTAAGATTTACCATATTTTTTCTCTGCCTCCTTTGAAGATTCCATATCCGAAATGGTCGCACCGCAGGCATCGGGATGCCTCCTGCTTCGCTTCCGTTTCTGTCATGCAGTTTTCCACGCCCTCAAAATCACAGCTCCGGACGCAGGCTTCCCGTTCCGTGAGATTTACGCGGCCGCAGGGCGTCCGGTCCTGAAGGTTCGCTTCCGGGATCTCTACATCACAGGAAATCTGATGGTGGAAGCCCAGGTATTCATCGATATTCGCGGCAACCACCTTTGCGGCGGCGATGGCCTTGATCACGGATGCCGGGCCGCTGGCGCAGTCTCCGCCTGCAAAGACGCCGGGCATATGCTCAAATGCTCCCGTGCTCTTGGTCACGATCTTTCCCCGCTCTACCGGGATTCCGGCTTCCTCAAAGTGTCCGGTCTCGATGTTCTGTCCGATGGCCACCACCAGGACGTCGCAGGGTATGTACACATCCGGCTCTCCTGTGGGACGGATGCCGGCGCGTCCGCCTTTGATGGAGCTGACCATCTGGGGCGTCACGTAGATCCCCTTGATGCGGTTCTGGCCGTCAATGTCCAGGGAGGCAGGAGCTTTTAATGTCTGCAGCTCCACGCCTTCTGCGACTGCGCCCTCGATCTCGCCGGGAAGGGCTGTCATATCCGCCACTCTCCTCCGGTAAACAATGCTGACCTTTTTGGCGCCCAGCCGTTTGGCAGTGCGGACCGCGTCCATGGATACATTTCCTCCGCCGATCACCGCCACTTCCTTTCCGGTCAGGTCCATGATCTGGCTGCTTCCTACATTCCGAAGGAACTGGACCGCGGACAATACGCCCTCCGCGTCCTCCCCCTCCAGTCCCAGCTTTTTGTCCGTGCTGGCTCCGATGGTAATGAGTACCGCGTCGTATTCCTGCTGCAGCTGCTGGATCGTGATGTCCCGGCCGATCTTCAGACCGTGCCGGACCTCCACACCAGTCTTTAAGATGGCCTGGATATCCTCGTCCAGACGGTCCTTCGGAAGCCGGTAATTGGGGATCCCGTAGCGGAGCATGCCGCCCAGCTTGGGAAGCATTTCATAGACCACGGTCTGATGACCCATGAGCTGCAGATAATAGGCCGCGCTCAAGCCTCCCGGGCCGCCACCCAGGATCGCGATCCGCTTTCCGGTGGAAGGGGCGCATCGGGGCGAATCCACCTCTCCCGCAAAGTCCGCGGCCATCCGTTTCAGACCGCGGATGTTGACGGAGTCGTCCATCATATTGCGGCGGCATCTGGCCTCGCAGGGGTGCTCGCAGATAAAGCCGCAGGTGGTGGGGAACGGATTGTCCTTCCGGATTAGCCGGACCGCGTCCGCGTATCTTCCCTCGCCCACCAGCGCGATGTAGCCGGGAATGTCTACGTGCGCGGGACACAGGGATACGCAGGGAACAGGCTGGCTGTAAGTACAGGTGCAGCGGCCGTTCTGGATGTGCCCCACATAATCATCGCGGTAGCCGATCAGTCCCTTGTAAACCATGTGGGCTGCTTCATAACCGATGGCGCAGTCTGCGGACTCCATGATGGAAAGGGCGGTCTGCTCCATGAGATCCAATGTCTCCATTGAGGCATTGCCGTCCAGCACATCCTTGATCAACTGGTTCAGCTGCCCCAGCCCGATCCGGCAGGGAGTGCATTTTCCGCAGGTCTGCGCATAACACAATTCCAGAAATGCCCTGGCCATATCCACCGGGCACAGCCCCGGAGGGCTGGATTCGATTCTTCGCTCCAGATCCTTGTAAAGCTCTTCCATAACGATCCTTGCTCTCTTGGGCGAAGCGATTTCTAGTCTGCTCATTCTATTTCCTCATCCTTTCACGTGCAGATAAATTTTTCGTGCAATAATAAATTATCATACAAAGAATTTTCTGTCAATAATTGTTATTATAAAGACAATTTTGTTATTTTTAGGACAATCATGTTATATTTGAAACGAAGTTGATAAAAAATTAACTGATTTTTGTTTTGGAGAACCAATACACAGAATTTTAGATAATAAAAAATTTTTATGTTGACAAAAAAGTTGAAAACTGATATCATCGGTCGCATGACACAGCGGAAGTGTCAGGCAACTTGAAAAAAATACATAAATTGTCATGCTTTAGGAACTGCGCAAAAAGGCAAGTTATTTTTGCACAGTTCCTTAGAAACGGGAGGAAGTATTTTATGCAGCATTTAAGGAGAATGGAAGGAAGAGTGGTTTTACTGACCGGAGGAGGCGGCGGGATTGCCAGAGGGGTTGCCCGTGCATTTGTGGACGAGGGGGCGAAGAACTGATCAACAGCGCCCAGACCTCGGCTTCCGGGCTGACTCTGGTGGAGCATGCCCAGGTGGATCTGGACAAGGCAATCTACTCCGGGCTGTACGCTACATTTTTTTACATGAAGCACGCCTTTCCCTACCTGAAAGAGGCCAAAGGCTCTGTGATCAATTTTGCATCCGGCGCGGGGATCTCCGGCAAGCCCGGCCAGAGTTCTTACGCGGCCGCAAAGGAGGGAATCCGGGGCCTGTCCCGCGTGGCGGCAAATGAGTGGGCGTGTTCCTTGCCAGCTACGACGCGAAATATGTTACCGGAGACACTCGTACATCGCTGCATTCGTTCCGAAGCAAATAGCGTCTGATATTTATTCGGTTATGAATGCAGCGATGTGCTATGTACTCTCCCGCTCCACGATATCTGACAGGAGCATGATCTTCCGCGGATTCTGCCGCCCTTCGATGGCGTCGATCAGGATCCTTGCCGCTTCGGAAGACATTTCCGTCATCTTGTTATCCAGGGAGGTGAACCGGGGGCAGCACAGCTCCCCGTAGATGGTATTGTCAATCCCGATGACCGCCATTTCCTCCGGGATCTGGATGCCCGCGTCCCAGAATGCGCGCATCCCGCCGGCGGCGATCAGGTCCTCGGAATAGATCACGCCCCGGATGTCCGGATACCCGCCGATCAATTGCCGGGTGATCTGATAGCCGCTTTCCCTGGAGGCTTCGCAATCCAGGATCACCAGGGAAGCCTCGGAGTGGCCGTAACGGGACATGGCCCGCTTGAATCCTTTGATCTTTTCCCGGCTGCTGGGGGTATCCCCGGTTCCGACAAATGCAATCTGTTCGCGCTGCTTTTTGACCAGGAGGTCTACGCAGTGCTCCACGCCGTCGCACTCGTCCGCCAGGACGCAGTATACGTTAGGCAGGTCGAACTGCCCGTTGGCAAATACGACGGGAATATTGGAAAAATGCTCTTTGATGCCGTTTTCTACCGTGTCATTCTGAAAAACCGAGCCCACGATCAGGACGCCGTCTACCCGGCGCTGCTCCAGGATCCGGATGGCCTCGATCATTTCCCCGGCATGAGAGCCGGCATTTAAGATGATGCCGCAGTAGCCCTTTTGGCGGAGATATTTTTCCACGGCATAGGTCAGGTCGGTGTGGTGCGCGCTCCGGATATCCGCCAGAAGGATGCCGATTAGCCGGGTGTTCTTGTTGACCAGGCCCCGGGCATTCTCGTCGGGGGTGTAGTTGTGCTCCTTTAACAGGGCTTTTACCTTTTCACGGGTGGATGCTTTGATCCCCGGCTTGTTGTTGATCACGCGCGATACAGTGCTTGCGGATACGCCGGCAAGCTCGGCGATATCGTAGATGGTCATGATGGCCTCCTGTCTGATGGGCAGATTTTTCTGTCCCCTAGTATAAATATACCAAATACAGCGTTGACAGACAATCTGTTTTATGAAATATAGTTGTAACTGCAAGTTCGTTTCGAAAATAGATTTCGATCATTTCCGTTATGCGGTGATGATACCGATCAAAATGGAGTTGAGGAGGCGGATTCATCCACGCTCCCTGAGCAACGCCAGGATCTTATAGCCTATGATCAGCTTCGCCTGTTCTTCGCCATTGTTAATATCACATGCGCAAATTTCTGATATTTTTTCGATACGGCGAACGATGGTATTGCGGTGTGTAAACAACTTTTTTGCAACCTGGGAAATATTGCTGTTTAAAAGAATATATTCATACAGAGTGCTGATATAATCGGTTCCATGTCCTGCGTCATACTGCCGTAATCTTTCCAGAGCAGGGTGGATATACTCTTTCAGGCTGATATTTTCTGGAATATGAAGCAATATGTCATATAATACAACATCTGAAAATCTGTTAATGGTTGCCAGTGCATCTATTTCGTCCGCTGTTTCGAGAGCGCGGATGGCCTGCCTGTAGTACATCTGTATTTCACAGATATCTGAAAAAGGATTGCTCAGACCTGCCAGCATATGATAGGAATGAAGAACAACGGATAGCTGATTTATGACACGATTCAGTTCATCCTCATTATCGGCAGTAAACAATATCAGGACACCCTGATCATAATAGATGGCACGAAGCTTTTCATAATGCAGTTCCAGGTGCTCTTTCATATAAAAAAATTCCGTATAGGAAAAAGCAGGATCCTGCTGTATATACCGTGCTGCAGCGACATAATAATATTCAGTTGTTCTTTTGAAGATATGATCCAATATTGCCTGATGATATTCTTCAGCGGAATCCGTACCTGTGATCAAACTGCGTATGATCTCATCAAACGGCTCTCCGTCTGTTTTTGTAGTTTCGTAGGAATGCATCTGCTGCAGCGCGATGGACAATGCTTTACATACAAGATCCGTTCTTTCTGTAATATCTTCATAGAATGTCTGTCTGGATTCGATACAGACGATATATCCGATGATCCGTTTTCCGACCATGATCTGGTTTACGACCCGCCGTATACGATTTTCATCATAATCCGTAATAATGGGCCTCTTCTTTTGGTGAACCCTGCGCATCAGTTCTTCCACCCAAACCTGCTCAGTATATTTTTCTCTGATTTCTTTTTTCCCTTCCGTAATCGTGTCGTTCCACAAGTCGTCCTCCACTTTGCCATACGTATGAAAAGCAATTACATGAAAAGTGGAGTCCAGGAGCATTAAAGGATTCCCTAAAACTTCTGCCCCATACTTTACGATGTCTTTGATATTTCTGCCTTCCGACAGCATCTGAAAAAAGATATCCTGAAATGCCATAATCTTCTCCTGTGTGTAATAGTACAAAATTACTGCTACTGTTTTGTATTATAATACATTGCTGTAAAAATGACAATGCAATATAATGTGTATAACTCAATTATCTGACAATATCAGACATCGATTGTCTGATCATGGTATCAAAAAAGAAAGAGGTGGCAAAATGAAAAATAATTTTGAAAAGCTGTTTGAAAGAACGCACATAGGAAAGCATGGTGTGAAAAACCGTTTTGTTTACGCGCCTATGGGGATTGGCTATAACTATGCCAGCGGCTGTATCGATGATCCCGGCATCGAATATTATTCGGAGCGGGCACGCGGCGGAGTCGGAATGCTGAATATTGGCTTTCAAAATGTAAGCAATAAGCTGGATCCCATGATGATGCAGGCATACGGTATCGGAACACCCATGCAGGAAATGGGATGGGCAAGGCTCTGCGAACGGGTACATGGATATGGTACATCCGTTATGGTACAGCTCAGCTGCGGACTTGGCCGGTGTGCTCAGGTCATTCCCGGCGTACCCAATGTCTCTGCTTCAGTAAATAATAATTTTTGGGATCCCTCCACGCAGACACGGGCTCTCAGCACGGAAGAGGTCCGGGCGATCCCCGGCTGCTTTGAGGCTGCTGCCGCTGCATGTAAAAGGGCGGGGGTAGACTGTATTGAGATCCATGGACACGTGGGATATCTGCTGGATCAGTTTATGACCCCTCTCTGGAATCGCCGTGAGGATGAATACGGCCCTCAGAGCTTTGAGAATAAAATGCGGCTGACAACAGAGATCTATGAAGCATGCCGGAAAGCTGTCGGTCCGGATTATCCGATCGTATTTCGAATGGTGATCGAGCATAATATCCCGGGAGGACGGACCAGAGAGGAGTCTGCGGAAATCATCCGGTATCTGGATGGTCTTGGGGTGGATGCATTTGACGTAGATATGGGATGCTATGATGCGTATGAATGGATCTTTCCAACCGCATATATGGAGGATGGATGCATGGTAGACGATGCAGGCGCATTTGCAAAATCTATCACAGATAAGCCGGTATTTACTGTAGGCAGCCATACACCTGAAACTGCGCTGAAAGCCGTGGAAGAAGGGAAATCCGACTTTATCGTGGTCGGCCGCGGAATGCTGGCAGATCCGGAATTCGCCAACAAGCTTTATTACGGACACCGTGAAGATATACGCCCTTGTATCAAGTGCAACAGGTATTGTCTGAGTGCAACCGGCCGTTCCTGTGACAGTTCCTGTTCCGTAAATCCACAGGTGCTTCATGAAAAAACTTATGCGATCACAAAAAAGCCGGTCAGCAGAAATATTGCCGTCATTGGAGGCGGCGTTGCGGGAATGGAAGCAGCGAGAGTCGCCGCACTGTCCGGGCATTCCGTTACAATATATGAAAGAAGCGGCGGGCTTGGAGGCCAACTGATTCCAGCGGCTGCTCCGTCGTTTAAAAACAGGATCCAGATGCTGAATGATTATTATCAGGTTCAGCTGAAAAAGCTTGGCGTATCCATTGTCTATAATAAGGAAATCCATGCCGATTCTCCGGAATTAAAGCATGCTTACAAGATTATTGTAGCAACCGGCGCGAAAGCGGCTATCCCTCCCATTCCGGGAATTCATAATGAAAATGTGATGGAAGTTTCCAATCTGCACAGGTCAGGCTCATCGGTATCGGGCCAGAAGGTGATCATAGCCGGCGGCGGCCCTTCCGGATGTGACTGTGCGCTGGAGCTGGCAATGGAAGGAAAAGAGGTCACGATCATAGAAATGCTGCCGAAATTGTATCCTACGGCAACTGTTGATAACCGTTACAGCGTGGAACGCCGGATTCGTGAAGAAAATATCTGCGTTATGACCGGAACAAAGATCAAAGAACTGACACCGTCTGGGGCAATTGTTGAAAATGCAGATGGAGTTCAGGAGCTGCATGCAGACACGGTAATACTGGCAATGGGCATGAAGCCGGATCATGAAATTGCGAAAAGCATAGCAGACAAATATGTAAACGCCGTAATCATCGGAGATTGTAAAGCAATCGGACAGATCGGAGAAGCAGTTCATGACGGATTTATGGCCGGATGGACGATTGAGTAAAGCAAGGTGCAGGGCATGCCGGATGAAGGCGCGGCCTGTAACAGGAACAGCAGAGGAGCGGTCAGTCTGTGACCTGCTCCTCTTCCGTTGTGCGGGGATGAAATGATACTGAGCGCGGTTACTTTGGGAATTTTGTTTCTTCGGATTCCTTCTCTTCTTCCTCAAGCTCCTGAACCTGTACAGTCCCCGAAAAAGCTTCCAGCATCTTGCGTATCTCATTCTGGGCTATGGGATTGGAACCCAGAGACAGGCTCTCAATGACAGCTGCCTGATCTAAAGATTCATAAGGATTATAATTACCGCAAAAAAGTGCATGCATAGTGAAGCACATAACAAAAAGAACCATAATGAAAGTGATTCTAATACGGGATAGATGATTGCTCTTGTGATTCATTTTCATTACAATTCCTTTCTAGGCTGCCGGGAGCCGGCGCCGGCACTTGCTGCACGGCATCCGGCCATTACAGTGATAGGGCGGCATTCAGCCATAAATGAGTATTCCATTTGGAATCCTGCTGCGGTATAATGAAATCCATTAACAGATCAGAACACGAGGAGGAACAGAAGCATGATATTTGAACGTAAAATGATCCATCTGAAGGACGGCCGCACATGTATACTGCGTCCCGCGGAAGCAGAAGATTCGAAAGCGATGATCGAATGCCTTCGAACCGTCTCTTCCGAAACCCCATTTCTCCTCAGAAATGAGGATGAGGTTACAATGACAATTGAAGCAGAAGAACAGTTTTTAAAAGCGAAAAGCGAGGATCCGCGCGAAATTATGATGGCGGCAGAAGTGGACGGCGAGCTTTCGGGAAACTGCGCCATCATGTCCGTCGGCAGCCTGCGCCGCATCTCCCACCGGTGCGGATTTGCAATTTCACTGAAAAAAGCCTATTGGGGACTTGGTATCGCATCCGCATTGATGGAGTATGCATTTCTTCTGGCAAAGGAAATGGGCTATGAGCAGGTGGAGCTGGAAGTGGTTGACGGAAACGACCGGGCAAAAAGCCTTTATGAACGATTCGGTTTTCAGGAAACCGGAAAAAACTGCCGCGCCCTCAAGTACGATGACGGCAGTTATCGGGATGAATACAGGATGGTAAAAATCCTAGTATAACCCACGACAATTGAATGGCGGAGATTAAGTGATCCTTAAGCTGTATATCGAAAATGGTATCTGAAATAATTGGCGTTTTGGATTATGCGGTGCATAGTACATTGACACACATAGCAATATTTGATATGATGTACTTGGAGGTGATACAGATGCCGGGACCGAATATCAACAGCGACCTGATCCGAGGCCATATCGACACCATTATCCTGCGGATTTTGCGGGAGGGCAATAACTACGGCTATGAGATCATAAAAGCGGTATCCGTAAACAGCGGCCATGAATATGAATTGAAGGAGCCTTCTCTGTACACCAGCCTGAAGCGCCTGGAAAAGCAGGGCTATATCAGCAGCTACTGGGGGGACGAATCCCAGGGCGGGCGCCGGAAATATTACCATATTACGGAGAGCGGCAATGCAGCCTATGAAAAAGCCCTTGCGGAATGGTTTTACGCGCAGAAGATCATTACAATGCTTCTCCAGGGAGGTGACAGCCAATGACGGAACTGAAAGAATATGTGGACGGATTATTTCGGCACCAATATCTGACTCCGGAGCTGAAGGATCTGAAAGAAGAGATATTGAGCAATATGACTGCAAAGCGGGACGATCTGCTGGAGCAGGGCATTGATGCGGAGTTGGCAGCGGAAATGGCGAAGAAAAGCCTGACCTCCATTGACTCGCTGGTAGACGGAAATCAGCTGACGGATCTTGGAAAATACCGTTTCGAATGCGCGCAGACCCTGTTGCTTCACTGCATTTTGTTCTGGATATTTTCCCTTCCGCTGCTTCTGACTGCCCATGCCCTGATCAGCTATCTGGGACTGCTCCTGACAGTGATCTCCGGCGGGATCTGTCTCTGGCAGGGGAGGCGGCCGGCGGAGGGAGTTGCATTTCTCTCCGTATCAGCAAGCCGGCGGCGCGGGAAAATGGCCTGGCTTATATGGATCGTGTTTTTTGCGGTGTTTACCGGGATGATGGCGGCGCTGACATTTGGAAGCCACATCTGGTTCGGCAGGCCGATCCGCATAGACGGGCCTTATCAGATGATGAATGTGGGAGTACGGTTCTATCTGCCCCTGCTTACGATCGTGATCCCCGTTACATTCAGCAGTTTTACGAGGAACCTGAGAAAATGCTCTGTACAGGAGGGACGGGATGAGTAAAAAAAGTAAAATGATCCTCTGCCTTTTAGCAGCTGCCGCGATATTATTCTGCTGGATTCGTTTTCAGGTGATCCCGGGGCGGGCGGCAAAACAGGCGGAGTATGAGAGGAATCAGAAGGACGCTCTGACACATGACATTTCCGTGGTGGAAGAATTTAAGAATCCTTATATGGGAAATGCAGTCAATACCACAGGTGTATTCGGCGTACTGCCGTTCAGCGAGCTTCTTGCGGGGTTCGAGATGGATTCGGAAAACTGCGCGCTCAGCGTAACGTATTCCGGTACGGTGCAGAAGCTGGGAGAAGAAAAGGTGCGGCGGAATCTGGTTTATAATTCGGCCGCGGCGATGGCGGCGATCGATAATCTGGCGGAGGTCAACTATTTGTTCCCGGACGGCAGCTTTACCTTCCGCAGAGAAGAGCTGGAGGAGATGCTCGAAAGCACGCTGTCTGGCCTGCTGGACGACCAGGCGGTCTGGAATGAAGTCGTGCGGGAGAACTTATACTGAGCGACAGATAAATCTGCCGTTCAGTATAATAGGATGCGCGCGGCCTTTTGATCTTGGATATTCCATCTATGAAACGGCCGGCGTTTGTATTTCTCTGTAATTAATACTGCATCCAGGAGGCCATAGAACATTATGAAAAGTATAAAAAGAAAAATGAGATGGACCATGTATACAGCGCTGTTCCTGCTGCTGTCCGCATGTGAAAAAAACGAAGAAGCCGTACTAAAGCCCGGCATTTACACACTGCAGGATTATGAACGTGAGGTCCCCGGAGATTTTACCATTACGATCTTTGATGACGGAACATTTCAATGCTACGAGACTCCGATCAGCAGCTATATCGGAATGGGGCATTATTCCATAGAAAAGGATGTGGTGACGCTAAAGGAAGATGCCGCAGGCTGTACCGGAGACGTCAACTATTATCAGATTGCAGACGAAAATTTATTGTTTATCAGCGAGGAATCTTACAACTATCATTTTGTCCCGTTGGAAGACGGCGCGTCATTCACATGGACATCGGATATAAAATAGAAGGAAAGCGGGATTATAAGGAACTGCAGGAAATGGAATCTGTACTATACCTTGTGAAACGGCCGAATGGCCATAATGGGATGCCCTTGGGTATAAAAAATAGAATTTCTACTACAGGTTCAATGACAGATTGGGAAGTTTTTATTATGATGATCCTGATACAGGCAATTTGTAATGGAATATGGCCATTCCATTCAGAAGCAAGGAGACAGGATCATGAAAGTAAGAACAGATTTTGTAACAAATTCGAGCAGCAGCAGTTTTATTTTGGCGAGGAAAGGGGAACTGACGGAGAAGCAAAAGGATGCAATCATACAGTTTGTTGAAAACGAGATTCTTGGTAAAAAAATGCTGACTCCTGACAACAGTGAAAAAGAAATCCAGGAAATTTTTGAAGAAGAGAATATTTACGAAGAGAATCAGGCAAAGATCAGGGCGGTATATGCGGACAGGCATCATCAAAGGGGGAAAGGATACGGGGGAGGATCCTTTTATGAGTTCCTTCCCGGAGCTTCTCGATGTAGGGATCATGGGGCACTGCAGGCATGGAAAAAGCGGATTATGTATAAAAGCAGGTGTAGAATGCTACCAGGACGGCCTGCACGCGGAACAGCCCAATATGAAGCTGCAGGATTTTAAAGAACTTACAGCCCAGTGCCGGGGGAAGACGTATCAATTTGCTTTGGGCGGCTGCGGAGATCCGGATCAGCATGAGGATTTTGAGGAGATACTGCATTTATGTAAAAAGGCAGGCATTGTGCCTAATTTTACGACCTCCGGGCTTGGAATGAATGAACACATTGCCAGGCTCTGTAAGAAGTACTGCGGTGCAGTTGCTGTCAGCTGGTATCGAAGTGAATACACGCTCCATGCCATAGAATTGCTGACGGCGGCCGGGGTGAAAACAAATATCCACTATGTTCTGTGCAGGCATACGGCTGCGGAAGCACTGCAGAGATTAAAAGAACGCAGCTTTCCCGAAAGGATCAACGCAGTTGTGTTCCTGCTTCACAAACCAGTGGGATTAGGCAGCCGCGGCAATATGGTCCGGCAGGATAACGAAGACTTCCGAAGGCTCATAGAGTGTGTATCTTCCGAGTCCTGCCGCTATAAAATCGGGTTTGTTTCCTGTACGGTTCCCGCATTGATCAGGCATCCGGGAAATATAGACGCAGACAGCCTGGACACATGCGAAGGGGCCAGATGGTCAGCCTATGTCACTCCGGATATGAAGCTGCTGCCCTGCAGCTTTGACAATCAGGAGCAGAGATGGGCGGCTGTCCCATCAGACCGGAGATCGTCTTGTGCAGTGAGAAAGAGAATACAGTCACAGAAGCAAAAGGCGGACGGATTGGATGAACCAGTCCGTCCGCCTTTTGCATCGTCCATTTTTTGATATCAACTGAGGGTGAAACAGCAATTGAAATAGTCTGTTCTGAAAAAATCGTATTATCCCTTTCCAGCATATTTGCTATACTTTATGATAATAGAAGGAGGGCGCCTATGAAAATCATAAATATCCCTGCCGGGACTTCGAATTTTGCCGAGATCCGGAGGAAAGGCAGCTATTTTATCGACAAAACAGGTCTGATCGTACAGCTGATGAAAACACAGAGTACAAAAGCGACATTGATCACACGGCCCCGCCGTTTCGGAAAAACACTTTGCATGAGTATGCTGTCGGAATTTTTTGACATACAAAAGGAAAGCAGGCATTTCTTCGCCGGGCTTTCTGTCATGGAAAATGAAGAACTCTGCAGGCAATGGATGAATCAATATCTAACATTATCTTTGACATTTCGGAGTGTGGACGGACTGGACTTTTCCGGCGCATACGCACAACTCGTATCCGTCATTGCGGAGCTTTACAAAAAGCACAGTTATCTGACAGAAAGTGAGAGGATCCATCCTCTGGATAAAGAACAGTTTCACAGGATAGCAGCGGAAAAATCGGATCTGAAGGATATTAAAAACAGCCTGCTGAAGCTGACCCGGCTCATGGAATTATACTACGAAAAGCCTGTGATCCTGCTCATAGATGAAAATGTAGGCAGGCTGGGCATTGCATTCTTTCGGAAGAAGTGCCTGGTGAAAAAAATGTGAAAAGGGGCGGATTTCCGCCCCAAAGCTTCGCTGATAGATTTACAACATTTGTTTCGTTCAGCACCCTCTTTTTTATCTGTCTATAGTTTCAAGCTATATTGCAGCAGTGTATAATGCTGTCCGTCTTTGCTGTCTATTTTATCTGCCGAAGAAATCAGCAAAAACCCGAAGGACTTTGCCAAAAAATTAGAAGCCCTGTTTTCCTCTCTTGCCGAATAAATGAACTCTTTTGCGCCGAATTCTTCTTTACAATATTGAATCAGGCATCGAAGGATCTGTTTACCAAATCCCTTTCCCACATAATCCGGCCCCAGACAGATCCCGGCTTCCTGATATACGTAAGGCCCGACCTTTTCTACACCGGCGAACCCGATCGCCTTACCGCTTGATTTTTGATAAACGAGATAGGTGTCATGTTCTTTCTGAAACGCTATGGTTTTCAAGATTCTTATTTTAGCGTCTTCTTCGGTTTCCGTAATATTCCAGGCCATATACTTCGCGCTTTCCGGCTGCGACCAGACATTGCGGTACATTTCTTCCCAGTCCGAAAATTTTGCTTTATCAAGAATAAGGCTCTCGGTTTCGATCATTTTCAAATACTCCTTTTGACTTTGCCCAGTAATGCGTGACATCAAAGCTCTCTGACTTTGCCGAGAGCGGAAGCCGCGAGGGATGCCGCGGATGATGATGCCTGGTAGTAGATTTTATGACTCCATTTTCTTCCATTCCGAAAGCAATAAATCGGCAGGAATACTTGTTGGCGATCCCATAAATATCATATAGGCAATCGATCAGATAATCACGTTCCGTAATGGGCTCTCCCCAGGCTGCCCACAGGGTTAAATCCGCTTTCCGCAGATATCGCTCGATATAACGCAGATTCTCATGATGCAGATCATCATCCCGGGCTACAGGCAGGCCTTTGGGATCAGTAGAGCGATGCGGATAAACATTGAACATCATCCAGCTGTCGAAACCATTTCGCTTTGCAATCTGCTCAACCATATGTAATGTTTTATCTGCGTATTCATGATTAGCGGTACTCGGATTCACGCCGAAGCAGATAAGCGGATGATTCCCGGAAACGCCTAACACAAAACGCCTGCGAAGATCGTCGCCAATATAAATGTCCGGTGCGGTTTCCCATTGATACTTCAATATATTGTCCTCCCCTGCTTGCGCTTCAGCGCAATACATATTATATTTTGTCACCAATTTCCGCAAGGAAATTGATGACCTGCTTGCGCTTCAGCGCAATACATATTATAACATGGCAAAGCATTTTTGAAAATCTCTGTAACTGAACAATCGTGAACTAAAAAAATTACTTTACAGTACGTGCAGTACGTGTTATAATCGTATAAAGGCAGGAGGTGGAACATGAAAGACAGGGATCTTATTAAACTTTTAAAGAAAAATGGCTGGAAACTCGACAGGATTAACGGAAGCCATCATATTTTCAGAAAAAAAGGAATAACCGTTTCGGTTCCCGTGCATGGAAAAGATGTTCCTACTGGCCTGCTGCATCAGATTTTGAAAGATGCTGAGCTTAATTAAATAGTTCCACCGTTCGCTAATAAAAAGGAGGGTTCGTTATGTTATTTGTGTATCCCGCCATCTTCCACAAGGAAGATGAAACCTACTGGGTAGAATTTCCCGACCTGAAAGGCTGCTATAGCAGCGGCTCTACCATTGCAGAAACTATGGAAATGGCGCAGGAAGCCCTTACAGGGTATCTTTTGTCACTGTTGGAACATGGAGATCATATCGCTTCTCCGTCCGATATTTCATCCTATCACCCGGCTGATGGATTTACAACACTTGTTTCATGCGACATTAACCAGTATAAGGAAACGAAAGCCGTCAAGAAAACCCTGACAATTCCGTCTTGGCTGAATGACCGCGCTGTTTCCATGGGGCTGAACTTTTCCAAAATTTTGCAGGAAGCACTGATTTCAAAAATTACGACATAGAATTGCTTTCAGAATCTGTGGGAAAATAACTGATATACCCTGCGCAATCTATATACTATCGTATACAGAAAGGCTGCCAGTGGCAGGCTTTCTGTATTAAGTTATTTTCCTACAGGCTTTGGTTCATCTATTTCTGTTCCTATAAGCTGTTTCTTTCTGTTTCGCTTTTTACAATAATTTTTCATAAAGATTATACCATGGAATCCCATATTCTTCATATCCCAGACTTACGGTTCCGACCAACTGATACCCGCATTTTTGATAAAGCCGCTCCGCAGGGAGATTCCCTTTTACCACGTCAAGACGGATGCTCATGCAGCGCTCTTCCCGAGCCGTCTGTTCAGCAAACATCAATAGCTCTGTTCCTACACCGCAATTCAGGAAGCCGGGATGGACGGCAAGAGTGTAAATGACATAAATACGGCTATAATCATCTTCGGTCAGCCATTTGACGTTACGATACCCCTCTTCCGGCTCGTGCTTTAAAATGACCGATCCTACAGTTTTATCTCCAAGCAGTGCAATGTACAGCGCATTTGCCATAACTCCTTTTTCGGCATCGCATCGAGCCGGATAGTTTCCCTTTTTCCACTTGGGATAATTTGTATGTGTTTCTAAGTGATCGCATATGTCTTCATATAGCTTCTCGATCTGATCGAGGTCTGCTTCTGCGGCTTTTCTGATCTGAATGTCCTTCTTCACGGTTGAATCCTCCCAATATAGATACATATACAATTTCGGCTGGCTGGGTTATTATAACATGTAAAGCCTTTTTTGGAAATCCCCTGGCGTTCTAAGTAAATGGTAATGGAAAATGGAAGCGGACCTGAGTTTTACAGTTACAAATTAAAAAATCCTTGCATTGCCCAAGATGAAAGGCTTTGCAAGGATTTAATCCTGTTATGATCGCAAAATATCCGTCATATTTCGCATCTTTTTCTGCTTTTTCTTTATCTACGACTGTGGCTTTTGCAACCTGTTCTTTATCCAAAACTTCCCCCGTCTCTTTCATCACGGTCTCTTCTTTGACGTAGCGGTCTTTCCCATGGGGGATTCTGTAGGCGTTATTCTTTGTGGATTTTTCTGCACGACGTAGCTTTTCCTCCCGCTTTTTAGCAGCCATTTCCGCATCAGCCTTTGACCAATAGAGCAGTATTTTCCGCTGGCGTTTGACGGCTTTTTTCGTTTCTATGCGTTCTCCATTCTCGCCGATTTCGAAAGAAATGTCATGTCCTTTATAATCCTCTGTAATCAGCTTCCATTTATAGGAACCATCTTTGTTTTGCATCCACCCTTCCGGATCGAACAGCTCTTTCTGGTAACGCTTGCCCTTGGTCCCTTTTAGAACCTGTGAGAATACATAGCCGTCACCCTGGCTGCATAAAAGATCAATGTTATGGGAGCAGTTCATTCCTTTGTCAGCTACAACCACGGTTCTCGCTACGCCGTACTCTTTTTTGAAACCATCCAGATTTTCTTTCAGAGTATCCGAATCACTCATGTTGCCGCGGAAGATATCCATACAGACGGGAATTCCATTTCCATCTATAAATAGTCCCATCTGGATGATGGGGGTGAGCTGGTGCTCTTTGGAGACCCCTTTCTGCGCAAGGGCCGGACCTGTCACCAGATTTCCATGCCTGTCCCGCCCGGCAAGCCTGGTTCTGGTGAGCGAATGCGTGCCGGAATCGAGAATGGCGGAGGGCGTCAGCCGGAGTGATTAATTTTCTGATCCCGTATAAAGCACAGGCGGAAGAAAGAAAAAAGGGAGAACACCGGATTCGGATTTCCGGCCTTGTGGAGCCGAAGCTGATCGGACTCAGCGGGGTAAACGCGGCATTTACCATGGTGCAGGGGATCATCAGTGCATTTCTTCTGACTATGACATTGGAGAAAGGGCTGGGACAGGCATTGGGGCCGATGCTGGGCGGCATGGTTGCCGATGTGACCGGGTACAGCAATATGTATCTCTGGTGTATCGTGCCGTTGGCGGCGGCATGGGTTTACTTTTTGAAAAGAGAAAAACAGTAGTTTTTGAAAATGCGCGACGCCGGTAAAAGCCGGTTCCGTCAAAATGAGATTAGGAAGGTATTTACTATGGATAAAAAGAAGTTTGGTAAGGTTACTCTGATGGAGAAACTGATCTATGGATCCGGTGATGTGGGTCTCAATATCATGTTCACGATCTTTAGCTCCTATATTATGTATTTTTATACGGATGTCGTTATGGTCAACGCGGCGATCATCGGGACGGTTATTTTGATCTCGCGGATCATCGACGGGGTGTCGGATCTGATCGCGGGACGATGGATTGATACCCATTCAGGCAAATGGGGCCACTGTATGACGGTCATTGTAAAATGGTCGATCCCCCTGGCAGTTTCACTGCTGCTGCTGTTTACCGTACCAGATACCAGCATCGGGATTCGGGTGACCTACATATTCATCACCTACAACCTGTTCAATACCGTGCTCGCTACCTTCGTAGGTATCGCGCACAGCGCGCTGCCGACCTATGTTACGGATGATCCGCTGCATCGTTCGCAGATGATGGTGTTCAAAATGCTGTTCGCGGCCATCGCCCAGACTGCCATGGCCAGCGCGATCACGCCTATGGTCAACTTTTTCGGAGGCGAGGCAGACCGGATGGCGTAGGTGAAATCTGTCGCGGTGCTCGGAGTGATTGGTTTATTCTTTCTGGCTCTCAATGTGATATTTGTCCATGAGCGGGTGGAAGTGCCTGCGAAACTGAACCAGGAGAGCTTTTGGGCCAGCCTGAAGATTGCTGTGACGAACAAATATTGGATCATCTGTCTTGTATTTAATTTGTGCATCAATATCGTTCTTTGACGGTATGGCTCTCCCATGGTCCGACTGCGGTTGACCGGAACGTGCTTGATGGTGTCATCGCTGTGTGCGATGAAATCCTTGCCGGCACAAATGACTGACAGCCTTATGAGTTCATGGGACAGAGCCTGCGCATGGCAAAGAAGGTGAAGGACCGTGTACGCCTGGACGGAGGACTGGGGAATATTGTGTATCATCCGGAAAAGGTGTTTGCGGCAAAAAAATGTATTCATTTTTCCGAGATATCAGCATCTAATAATCTCAAAGACAAAAAACAGTCTTTCGGAGAATCCCTGCCGTATAGTGGGAGCATTAAACTCGGGAGAGTCCTTGCCAAATAGTGGGAAATTTTAAACTCTAAAGAAGTGGTTCGGCCACTTCTTTTATTTTTCAGGAGAAAACATATGATAAATGAATTTAAAATATACAGTGTGTCAGTTCCAAATCAAAAAAATAGGTATTGCCAACAGCCCCGTAAGCATGTATAATTTTTACAGAAATTTCATGGAACAAAATCATTTTTGGAGAGAGGTGGTTGACGTTGGATGACACCAGAACCCGGATTATTTCCGCCGCGATGAAGGCTGTGCGGGAGTACGGCCTGGAAGGGGTGCGGATCCAGAATGTCAGCGATCTGGCGGGGATATCCCCCGGGGCATTGTACCGTCACTTCAACAGCAAGGACCAGCTGATCGAGGAATGCTTTACCTATGTGGACAAGCAGGCGGCAGAGATCTTCGAGCATTTAAAGTTCAACCCTGTGGCCATGGCCGCCGACCCGGTCGGAACGGTAAAAAGCCTGTGGCTGCCGTATTTCCGTTTTTGGGTGGCGCATCCGGATGAGACGGTATTCTATCATCGATTTCGAGACAGCACCTTTTTCCCGAAATATCATGAAACCCGGGACACGAGTTATTTCAGCTCCTTCGTCGGTATGGTACATACATTCAAGGCGACGTTTCCCCGCCTGAAAAAAATCAATCAGGATCTGCTGTGGCTTCATATTCTTACATGCACCGTGCTGTACGCCAAGTATGTAGTAGAGGGCGTACTCCCGGACGATCAGGAGACGGAAGACACGGTATTCAGGTTGCTGTGTACCGGACTGAGCGGTTATCTGAAGCCGGAGAAAGCCGAAAAGGGAAAAAAGAATTTAAAAATGAAGATAGGCCCTTCTGAATCATAGTGGGGCATATTTTTGACGTGCGCAGTAAATAAACATTTACTTACGGAATAGGGATTTTAAGAAAGGACAGGAAGCGCTATGGAAAAAATTTTGATCGTTGATGACAGTATCTTGCAGGCAGCCCAATTAAAAAAAATTTTGGAGGATGAGTATGAGATCACCACCGCGCATACGGCGGAGGAGGGGCTTGGCCTTGCCAGCACTGAAAATTATTCCCTGATCCTGCTGGATGTCGTGATGCCGGGGATGGACGGTTTTACGCTGCTGAAAAAGCTGCAGGAGGAGATCATTACCCAAAGTGTACCGGTGATCCTGATCACCAGCCTGACTGACATTGAGAACGAGCAGTATGGGCTGATCCTGGGGGCGGTGGATTATGTTACAAAGCCGTTCCACGCGCGGATTATAAAAGCGCGGGTCAATACACATGTCAAGCTGTATCAATACCGGAGACAGATTGAGCAGCAATCCATGACCGATCAGCTGACGGGAATCGCGAACAGACGGAAGTATGAGGACTACAGTATTACGAAATGGAACGAAGCGATTCGTCTGCGGGTCCCGTTTACGATCTGTATGTTTGATATTGACCGCTTCAAAGTATATAATGACACATTCGGCCATCCCGCGGGGGATAAAGTCATTGAAGCGGTAGCAAAGACAGCGGCTGGGCATTTGAAGCGCAGTACGGATTTTCTGGCCCGTTACGGAGGGGAAGAATTTGTAGGGATCCTTTTGGGAGACAGCGCTGAGAAAGCGTTTGCGCATCTGAAAAGGATCCGGCAGGAGATAGAGAATCTCCACATTCCTCATGATCCTTCTGTGTCCCAATGGGTCACGGTCAGTATCGGGGGCGTGACTATCATGCCGCAGAGGGAAAGCTCCTATGACTCTTACTTAAAAATTGCGGATACGATGCTGTACGACGCGAAAAAAAACGGACGCAACAGAGTGATCTGGGCGGACGAGAAAATGAAGCAGCTGCATGAAAAATGATGTGTGATAGGATCAGGAGGTAAAAAGATGCGTCTATTTGGTCTATTTGGAAAGGGCAGCAAGGAACAGCCGAAGGAAAATGAACAGAACACAGAAGAAAACAGCCATGCGGAGATTACGGCTTATTCCGGTATGCGTGTAGAGGTAACGACCTTTGAAGGCGAGCTGCTTTTTGTCGCAAAGCTGGTGAACCTGCGGGAAAATCAGGCAGTGCTGCAGCAATATTCGGAGACCGAGCGTTCCAAAGAGATACTGCGGCAATATACCGAAGGGGAAGACGACGGGAAGACGCAGGCGCGGGAAGCGGGAAGCTCCGCAAATACAGCGCCGGAGTCCCTGGAAGTGGTATTTGCCAGGATGCTGGCGCGGCAGGCACAGGAAGCGGAGCAGGCTGAGAAGGAGCAGGATTCGGAAGAAGAGAAGCAGAAGGAACCGCTCCATGTCAGGATCCGCGGATACAATGACCACGAAAGAAAAGCGGTTTATATGGAGGGCTTCATTACGCCCGAAGAAAAACATACATGGAAGGTGGAAGAATTAACGGTTACCCGGATCGGAAATGACCGCGCCTTTTTCCGGCTGGAAACGAATCTTGACGCGGTCGTTACCACATTCGGCGGATTTTCCGCCAGGGAGCAGGACTGTAAAATGCTGAATATCAGTGTCGGGGGTGCCCGCATCCTCTCAGAGCAATTATATCATGAAGGGGATAAATTCCTGCTGAAGGTGCAGCTTCTGGAGGACAGGCCGATGTCCGTGATGTTCTGCGAAGTGCTGCGCGTCTTCGAGAGAGAAGGCTCAAAATATGAATATGGCTGCCGGTTTTTAGAGCTGAACGAAGAGGATCAGGACAAGATCACCCAGAACATTTTTGCGGCCCAGCTTGCGGAGCGCCGTAAAAAGCGGGGGCAGTGAGATTACGGGGCAGGGGACAGGCTTAAAGCCCGTCCCTTGCCTTTCCGATACATGCGTTCATCTTATCCACATTTTTCTTCCAGAGTAGAAACTGTGAGATCCATATCACAGCAAAGATCAGGACAAATATCCCCAGATACTCAAGAAAGCCCGCGATGCTGTGCTCCATCCAGTACAGAAGATAGGCGATCGGCATCATGACCGCGGAGACGATCAGGAAATAGATCCCGGTCTGCTTTACGATGCTCCAGTGTTCCATTTCCCAGATCACCGAGCAGGCTCCGAAGCCGGTGCCCAGCAGCCCGCAGAGCAGCGCCTGCAGAACAACAGCATAGATTTCATTTCCCATGCTTTCGATCAGCTCGGGGACGCAGGGCGAATAATAGCCGTCTGCCCAGATCAGGGATGTGCAGATCGTGATCACATATCCAACCGCGATCCCCAGCGGAAATCCCAGAGCTCCCCGCAAAATGATTTTCTTTTTCATATTCATCACCTCATATTCCCAGAACTTTTTTGATTTTTGAAACATACCGCCTGGATACATAGGTCACCGTGCCGTTTGACAGCTTTACATAGATCGTGCCTGCAAAACTCAGATCAAAGTTGACGACCTTTTTTAAATGGATGATCTCCGAATTGGAGATCCGGACAAACTGGTGGGGACTGAGCCGCTCCTCCAGCTCGTACAGCCGGAGCCGCAGGGTGTATTCGCCTTTGCCGGTGACTGCGAATACCTTTCCGGAAGCGGCATAGATACGTATCAGATCCTCCGGCTCCAGTACCTCCAGCTTGCCGTCCCTGGTGCCGGAGATCGCCTGCGGAATCTCATCGGAAAGCCTTCTGACGATCCGGTTCACCTCTTCCGTCATGGATGCGGCGGTGATGACGACCTTCGGCTCCGGCTGGGACGGATCGATCTTGATTTCAACCTGCATGAAATTCACCTCCTAAGCGGGCGGGAGACAATCTTTCTGATCAATCATGGAAGACGTTTGATATTGTACCCCGCCTGTGACTGCATTATAGAAAAAATAGATGCGGGGCGCAATAGATTTGCGACAGGTGGTTGATTTTGCGGGATAGGCGGCTGCTTCATTGCAAGTACATTATGAATATACACAACTGTACTGGTTTAATACAAATAAAAAGTGGATTATATTAAAAACCACTAAAAAATAAATAAATTTTTGTATAAATACTACAAAGAGAAAAATAAATATAAGTTAAATTAAACAAAAATAGATCACACAAAATGTTGAATATGTAGAAAAAAAATAAATATAGTTGAAAATAAAAAAACAATCTGATATATTAAATTAAAACAAGTGGATTAATAACAGAACCACAGAAAGGAGGAAAGGGATGTATCAGCTATGTGCGATGAACGGGCACTACAGATTTTATGAACTGGATGTATTTTTTGATGAGATTCAAAAAGCCGGATTTGTAAATGCGGAATTGTGGACCTCGCCCCATCACTATTTTGTAGATTATCAGCAGTACGACGATCCGGTAAAGCTCAGACACCTTGCAGAGTCTCATCAGGTGAAGATCCGGTGCATCTGCCCGGAGCAGACGAATCCTAAGCCCAATAATGTTGCAGTAAAAGGAAAGGCTGCAAAAGAGCGGGTGTATGCGTATTACAGAAATATAGTCGATGCGGCAAAGGAAGCAGGGGCAGATAAGGTGCTGATCACACCGGGATGGGCCTATTACAGTGAAGCAGTGGAAGAAGCGAGAAAACGGAGTGTGGAAATGCTCTCCAGAGTCAGCGAATATGCGGCCCAAAAGCAGATACTGCTTGTCATGGAAGCACTTCAGCCGGATGAGTCAAGGATTGCAAATACGGCTGCAGATTTAAAAGCATTGAAGCAGATGGTTGGAAATGACAACCTGAAGATCTGTCTGGATCTGGGTGCAATGGCAAGGATGGGAGAATCCATAGACGATTATTTTGAGGTATTTAAAAAGGACGTCGCCCATTGCCATTTTGTGGACGGGGCCCCGGTGGGACATCTGGCCTGGGGAGATGGAGAACGGAGCATGAAGGATGACCTGGAGGCATTTGGCCGGAATGGTTATGAAGGGCTGCTTTCCCTGGAAAGCGTGAATGACAGGTATTACGAAAAGCCGTATCTGGCAGATCAGAAAACAATGGAATTATTTATGAAGAATCAGGGGGAAAAGGGCATATGATACATTTTATTCTGGCTTCTCACGGAACCCTTGCAAAAGGGATGTATGAAAGCGTGAAGCTGATCGCAGGAGAGATTGAGAATATACATATTATTACTGCGTTTGTGGACAACAACGATATCAAAGGCATGGTAAGCGGCGAGATGGATTCTATTCCGGCAGAGGATACGGTCATCGCAGTGACAGACATTCTGGGCGGAAGTGTAAACAATGAGTTTATGAATTATCTGTCCAGGAAACGATTTTATCTGATCGCGGGAATGAATCTGCCGCTGCTAGTCCAGCTGTCTCTGACAATCGGAGAAGGCGACGACATTGACGGCGCGATAAAGGAACTGGTACACAGTCCGGAGGCTGCGCCGGTTTACTGCAATGAGAGATTAGAGCAGGCAGAAGATGAAGAGTTCTGACAGAGCGATCCTGTGTAAAGAAGCGGAAAGAAGAAGCATGACGGGTTTTACTGCCGGACGGCAGAAAAAAGATAGTCAAAAAAGGAGAGACTTTTATGATCAAACTGGTACGGGTAGACCACAGGCTCCTGCATGGACAGGTAGCGTTTTCGTGGACAAATGGATTAAACGCGGACTGCATTCTGGTGGCAAGCGATTCGGTCGTGAACGACGAAGTATGGAAAACCACATTGAAGCTGGGAAAACCAAGCGGGGTGAAGCTGGTGATCAAAAATATGGAAGATTCCATAAAAGCATTGAACAGCGGAGTGACGGATAAATATAACCTGATCATTGTTGTACAGACGATTGCAGATGCAAAGCGTCTGGCAGAAGGGTATACAGAAATCAAAAGTATCAATCTGGGAAATACAAAAGAAAGCAGCGTTACGAAACAGATCAGCAAGCAGGTCTTTGTTACAGAAGAAGAACAGAAGATCGTGAAGGAACTGATCGGAAAAGGAATCGAAGTGGAGATACGGGCGCTGGTGGATGACAGCAAAATATTGGCATCAAAGGTGCTTTAGGAGGAGGAACGAGTTATGAATACATTGATACAGGCTTTATTGATTGGTTTGATCGCGGCATACGGCGTGCTGGATTATCAGCTGGGGACTTTGTATACGTTCCGTCCGATCGTGCTGGGGCCTCTGGTAGGGCTGGTACTGGGAGATCTGGGTGCAGGGCTTACGATCGGGGCCAGCCTGGAATTGTTCTTTATGGGAGCGATATCCGTGGGCGCATATATTCCGCCGGATGTGATCGCCGGGGGCGTGCTGGCGACCGCATATGCGATCAGCCTTGACAAAGGAGTGGATGCAGCGATCACGCTGGCTATGCCGATCGCACTTTTGGTGCTGGCGCTGGATAACTTTGTAAATGCGCTGCTTCCGCTGATCTTAAAGATTGCGGATAACGGAGCTGCGGAAGGAAATCCGAAAAAGATACGCATGATCCACTGGGCATATGGCCTGGTTACCACGGCAATTAAATTTGTAGTGGTATTCCTCGCCTTTTATCTGGGAGCAGATGCCATGCAGAAAGTACTGGATATGATCCCACAGGTGATCATAGACGGAATGGGCGTGGCCGCAGGGCTTCTGCCGGCCATGGGATTTGCGATGCTCATGCGCATGATCCTGAATAAAAAACTGATCCCGTTCTATTTTCTGGGATTTGTCCTGAGCGCGTATCTGAATCTTCCGGTACTGGGAGTGGCGATCGTGGGTGTTATAATCGTGATTGAAAAGTTTGGTTTATTAGAGCCGAGGCCGGCGGCAGCAACGGCAGGCGCAGAAACGGCAGAGGAGGTAGACGACGATGACTTCTAAAGAAACAATGGGACAGGAACAGGGACTGGTAACAAGGAAGGATCTGCGGAAAATGGCTGTAAATACAGGCGCGTTGGGAATGGAATACAGCTGGAATTATCCAAGGCAGATGAATGTGGCGTTCTGTCTGATGATCGAGCCGATCCTGCGCAAGATTTATAGAAACGATCCCGATGGATATGCGAAAGCACTGACCCGCCATATGGCATTTTTTAATATTACGCCGCAGCTTGCGCCGTTTGTAGGCGGCGTGGCAGTATCAATGGAGGAAAAAGTCGCTAAGGGAGAGATGGAAGGAGAAGCGATCGACAATGTGAAGGCAGCATTGATGGGGCCTCTTTCCGGCGTAGGCGACTCCATTTTCCTGGGATGCATCCGCGTGATCGCAGTTGCAGTCGGGGTTTCCCTTGCCATGAATGGAAATATACTGGGGCCGATCTTATATTTCCTGATCTATAATATTCCTGCGTTCCTGCTCCGTTTTGCAGGGGCGGAAAAAGGGTATGACCTGGGATTCACTTACCTTGCGAAAGCACAGAAGAGCGGTCTGATGGACACGTTCATGTACGGCGCGGGAATATTGGGTATCATGGTGATCGGAGCCATGTCAAAGGATATGGTCTATGCAACCATGCCGCTGCAGATCGGTTCCGGAGACTATGCGACGACTCTGCAGGAGGTCTGTGACAGCATTCTGCCGGGAATGCTGGGGATGGGAGCAACCTGGGCCTATTACTGGGCGCTGAAAAAGAAGATCTCTCCGATGGTGCTGATCGCTGTAAGTATCGTATTGGGAGTATTGGGGGCATGGATCGGACTTCTGGCCTAAAAGGATCGGGGATATACGGTGATTTTTAAAAGAAAGCAGGTGGATTTTTAATGAAGACGGCAAAATATATAGACTATATTGATGATCCAAATGATAGCTTTGACCAATATCTGGAAAAAGCAAAGGCGTATGATTTCCGGTGTGTTTTCGCGGATATTGATACCTTCGGCCATGCAAAAGAAGTGCTGAAAGACACAGATATCATCATTGCAGGGGCTGTAGATTTTCCAGACGGCGTCCTTGGGACGGAAGAAAAGCTGGAAGTATTTCGGGCATATGAGGCTGCAGGTTTCCGGGAGATCGACTATGTGCTGAACCAGAAAATGGTGGAAGAACGGGATTATGATGGAATCGGTGAGGAAATGAGCCGGATTGCCGAATACTGCAGGGCGCACGGCATCATGGACAAAGTAATCGTTGAGATGTGCAAACTGGACGGGGATGACGGAGCAAAGCAAAAAATCTGTGAGATTGCCAAAAAAGTGAGCCCTGCCTGCTTAAAAACTTCCACCGGAAGAAGCTTTGGCGGAGCAAAACTTTCGGACGTAAAGCTGATGAAGGAAGTTTTGGGAGATTCGGTAAAGATCAAAGCTGCAGGCGGTATACGGGATTATGAAACCGCCCGTGCGTTTATAGAAGCAGGCGCCTCCATTCTTGGTGCGACTGCCGGGATTGCGATTGTGAAAGGGTGTTCCGGGAAAGAATAATTGGTATATAAAAATAAAAAAATGGTTCAAAACTATTGACAAATAAATTTTATTTGGTATATTAATAATATCAAGTGGATTAGTCGACGAACCACAATGGATATTAAGAAGATCAAAAGAAGGGAAAGGAAGAGATCAAAATGGCATTGAGAAATTTTAATCTGGAAAAATATTTGAAGGACGGAGCGAATACATATGCACAGCGCGCCAATATTGAGGCAATGGCGGACCATGTGTCGGAAAAAGGATTTGACAATCTGGTAATCCTCGGGATCGGAGGAACCTGGGCGGAGTGGTATCCGGTAGTAAAGGTGATGGAGCATTATACAAAGCTTCCGGTACACCTGGAGAATGCGGCGGAGATCCTGGTAAAGGCTGACAAGGATTTCCTTACGGAGAGTTCCTGTGTAGTAACAGCTTCTGCATCCGGGGATACAAAAGAGATCCTGCAGGCAGTGAAGATGGTAAAAGGGATGGGGATTCCGGTATATGGATTTACAAAAAATGCGGAGACTCCTCTTGCAAAGCTCCTCACAGAAGCTGTTTACAATCCGTGCGGAGACTGTGAAGATTCTTATCTGATGTATTTCATGTTTGCGCTCCGCCTGCTCTGCAACAGGGGTGAATACGAGGACTATCCGAGATGGGCGGACCAGATGAAGAATGTACATAAGAACCTGGTGCGTATCCGCGAGGAATTTGAGCCAAGAGCAAAGGAACTGGCACAGAAATATGCAAAAGAGCCCTATACCATGTTTGTAGGCTCCGGAGTACTCTGGGGTGAGACCTATCTCTTCTCCATGTGCATCCTGGAAGAGATGCAGTGGGTTCGGACAAAATCCGTTACATCCGCAGACTTTTTCCACGGACCGCTGGAACTGGTCGAGAAGGATGTACCGCTGTTCCTGGTAAAAGGGGAAGATGAATACCGGGAATTGGATGAAAGAGTAGAACGCTTTGCAAAGACAGTTACGGATAAGCTGGAAGTATTCGATACGAAAGCGTTTGACCTGGAAGGAATAGATGACGACTTCCGTGTGATCTGTTCTCCGATGATCATTACGGCAATCCTAACAGAGCGTCTGGCAGTACATTATGAACTTGTGACCGGACACAGCCTGCAGTTCCGCCGTTACTATCGTCAGTTCGACTATTAAAAAGCTGTCGGAACAGTTTTTGAAAAAGAGAAAGGCCTCTCCTAAACCGTATCGTACAGGAGGGGCCTTTTGCCATAAAAAAGGAGAAGAAAATGAAGCGTGCTGTGATTTTTGACCTGGACGGGGTATTGATAGACAGTGAAGGAATCTATTTTACATGGACAAAAGAATTTTTTGAGGAAAACGGTATCCTGATATCAAGGGAAGATATCCTGAGTCTGGCTGGTTCTTCTGAAAAATTCAGTGACCAGAAGATCTATGAGTGGTGGGAAGCCGCAAAGCATGACGGAAGGAGCAGGAAAGCCGTTCTCAGTCTGTATAACGCATATTGTGAGGCGCAGCCTTTTTCTTATGCGGAAATTATAAATCCGGGGGCAAGGGAGGTGCTGCAGTATCTGAAAGAAAACAAGATAAAAACAGCGGTGGCCTCTTCTTCCCCGATGCATGCCATCAGGAATGCGCTGGAAGAAACCGGACTGATGCAATACTTTGATACGTTTGTCAGCGGAAATATGTTTCCGGAGAGTAAACCGGATCCGGAAATTTACCTTTACACGATGAGACAGCTTGGATTGTCAGGAGAATCCTGTATAGCGGTAGAGGATTCGGAATACGGCGTGCGGGCAGGAAAAAGGGCGGGTATGACCGTCATTGCGAAACGGGATCCCAAATTTGATTTTGACCTGTCCGAGGCGGATTATCGGATCGATCATCTGATCGAATCATTAGAGATCATAAAAAGAATATAAGTAAGGAGTTGAAATTATGCAGAGCCGTAAAACGGCATTCCTGAAAGAATTTTTCTTCCTGGCCGTACCGGTCATGCTGCAGTCATTGTCAGGGAATATACTGAACATCTGCGATACCATGATGGTGGGAAGGATATCGGAAATAGCCATAAGCGGGGTAACAGTAGCAAATAAAACGTATTTCATATATACGCTGGTCATATTCGGCGCAAGCAGCGGGATCAGCATCTTTATGGCACAGTATTACGGATCCGGAAGGATCAAGGTCTGCAACGGGATATTCCGGTTTGGCATATGGATGTGTGCGGGCATCGGAGCGGCATTCCTGCTTTTCCTTTCGGCAGCGCCTTCTGCGGCAGTAGGACTATATGTGAAAACGCCGGAGACCATAGAGGTCAGCCTTTCCTATATCCGGGTCGTAAGATTTTCTTATATACCGGCAGCCGTAAGCGCGGTCTGCGCCGTATATCTGCGGATCATGCAGAAGGCGCAGATCCCCATGCTGACAGGCTTTGCGTCGATGCTTCTGAATGTGCTTCTGAATTATGCCCTCATCTATGGACATTTGGGCTTTCCGGCCATGGGAGTGACCGGCGCGGCGATAGCGACACTGCTTTCCCGGTGTATGGAGATGGCGGCAGTGACAGCTGCTTTCTGGACGGTATTCCGAAAAAGCGAACGCGGGACGGAACGTCTTACAAGGGAAACAAAGTGGTTCATGGTACAGAAGATCATCCCTCTGATCTGCAACGAGACGATCTGGGCGGTCGCTCTGACAATGGTTTTCCGGAATTACTGCAGGATCAATGAGGAATATATCCCGGCCATTACGGTGGTGGATAATGTGTTTGACCTGGTCAATGTAGCTTTTGCCGGTTGTTCTACGGCAGCGGGAGTGATGATGGGGAAAATACTCGGAGCGGGAAGGCTTCAGGAGGCAGGAAAAGCCTCATCCAAAATGATCAGGATCAACCTGGCTGTGACCATTGGCAGCAGTATTCTGGTGATCGTGACAGCGCCCCTGATCCCGGGGATCTTTTCGCTGGCGGGCGATTCGCTCCTGGCGGCGTTAGGGCTTCTGCGGATCAGGGCGTTATTCTGCTGGATGTATGGATACGGGGAAACGATATATTACATTCTCCGGGCGGGAGGTGATACAAAGGCAGTATTGATGGTAGACGGGTTATGCGTTGTTTTTGGACCGCTCCTGGTGAGCAGCATTCTGGCGGCATTCACCGGGTTTTCTCTGCAGAGAATATACTTTTTGACAGAGGCGTCTAATATTTTAAAGGTGGTCATTGCGACCTGTCTGCTGAAGCAGGGCGCATGGCTGAAAAATCTGACAGAGGGTAAATGAGCAGCCTGATCGGATTCCTGTTGTTCACGGAAAAAGAAACCCCTGAATTTGGTATACAAATTTAATGAAAAGGAGTATAATCAAAGAAGTTAATTTGTGAGATACCAACAAAAACAGGAGAAAAGATCGTGAAGCTATTGAACAAGGATGCATTAATTGCCCGGGAGATCAAGTATTATATCATGAAAGAAAAGCTGACAGAATATATGAAGCTCCCGGCAGAACGTGAACTGGCAGAGCGCTTTCAGGTGCAGAGGGCGACTGTCCGCTCTGCGCTGCAGATGCTGGTGACAGAAGGAGTGATCGAGGCAAGAGAAAGGAGCGGTTACTATATAAGACCGCAAAAGATAGAAGAAGGACTGAGAGGAATCAGCTCCTTTTCCCAAAAGGCGCTTGAATGCGGAAAGCAGTTAAGCAATGAACTGCTTGCGTTTGAGCGGATCGAGACAGATAAAGGGTTTTCAGCAAAGATCAGGCAGCCCATCGGATTCCGGATGTATAAGATCACGCGTGTCCGTTATTTGACGAATGAAGGGATCAGTCTGCCGGTGGCTCTGGATTATTCCTATATTCCGGAACAGATCGCGCCGAAGCTGATGAAATATAATCTGGAGGAGCGTTCCCTGCTTGAGATCCTGAAGGCGGAATATCAGGTGGTACCGGCGCGGGGGGAGCAGATCGTCGAAATCGTTTATGCGAACCAGGAAGAAGCAAAGGTGCTCCAGGTATCGAATATGACGCCGTTAGTGAAGAAAACAGGAATCACGTATGATGCGGATGAACAGCTGATAGAATATGTCTTTTCCATTAAAAGAAAGGACTGGGTTGTGTTTAAGCAGTGTAACCCGTTGATTGATCAGAAGTTGGGAGGGGAGCAGTATGGACTATAGGATGCCATTGTATATTCAGCTCCAGGATATCATTACAAAAAAAATAGAGGAGCAGGTGTTCCTGCCGGGCGAAAAGATCCCGAGCGAACGGGAACTTGCGGAAACCTATGGCGTGAACAGGATGACGGCCAAACGTGCCGTTAACCAGCTGGTTGAAAAAGGATACCTGTACCGGGTACAGGGAAGCGGGACTTATGTAGATAAACCGAAGCGCACGAAGCTGAACATGGAACTTTCCGCGGAGGACCGAAA
This sequence comes from Lachnospiraceae bacterium, assembly GCA_910575475.1. GTDB lineage: Bacteria > Bacillota > Clostridia > Lachnospirales > Lachnospiraceae > Schaedlerella. The sequence goes on from CAJTGD010000006.1 coordinate 113,622, forward strand.
TACCGGTATCACAGCCATGCTGAAAAAATCCGGAATGCAGGGACGGAATATTGTACTGGGAAAAGGGGACCTGGAACCCAGCGATTACTATGCGTATTATCTGGGGATCGGGAAAGAGGATGTTGTCTGGGGACTGCACAGAGTGCGTTTAAGTAAAGAAAAACCGATCGCAGTTGAATATTCCTATGTACCTAAAAAATATTTTGAAGACATTGACGAGACTGACTTTGAAAAGGTGTCTTTATATGATTACATGGATGCAAGAGACCACCTGCCCCGGCATTTTAACCAGGAGCTGCAGGCGGTGGAGGCAGGAGAAAAAGAAGCGGGGCTTCTTCAGGTGGAAAAAGGAAGTACTATATTTCGGGTAACATATATAGGCGCGGACAGGAACTACACGATCGTAGAACACACAGAGGCCTATGTGAATCCGGAATTGATCGAATTTCATTATCAGACAGAGGCAGTTCGGTGATCCTGCGCAGAATGTGATCTTCCATATATCATTCCAGACCAGTCCAAAAAAATATGTGAAAGGAATGGTAAAAAATGCAAAAGAAAATGCGGATCGCAGCATTAGGAGATAACTGTATTGATATATATGATGAAACAGGAGAGTGCTATGTGGGAGGAAATCCGGTGAATGTAGCGTCCTACATTCAGCGCCTTGGAGGAGAGAGCGCTTATGTGGGAGCGGTAGGAGATGACGCGTATGGGGTGCTGGTCAGGGAAAAGCTGGAAGAAAGAGGCGTGGATGTTTCACATCTTCATGTCCTTTCGGGTCGGACAGCCGTAACCCATGTCCTCCTGGAAAACGGAGACCGGAGATTTGGGGAATATGAAAAAGGGGTGCTGAAGGATTTTGCACTTGATGAAGAGGATCTGGAGTTTATCTGCGGACATGCAATGGCAGTCTCCGGAATCTATGGATATATGGAAGCGGAGATACAAAAGCTCCGCGACAGGGACAGGAACCTGCAGATCGCGTTTGACTTTTCTGACGAGCTGCAGGATCCGGCGGTAGAAGCGGTTCTTCCATATGTAGATTATGCTTTTTTTTCGCTGGAGGAAAAAGAGGAAGGAAAGGCGGAAGCCTTTCTGAAAAAAATGAAAGCGCTGTGCGGCGGGCTTGTGATCGTAACGATGGGCAGTGCCGGAAGCATAGCCTATGATGGAAATGATTTTATAAAATGCGGGATCGTACCCTGCAGGGTTGTTGATACTATGGGCGCGGGGGACAGCTTTATCGCAGGATTTTTATATGCAAGGCTGCAGGGAAGCTCGGTTCTGGAGTCTATGAAATCAGGCGCCCAAAACAGCAGCGTCACATTACAGTATAAAGGCGCGTGAAATGTTTTAGATAGGCTTCATGAGGAAGCCGTTTCTTTTTCTGCCTATTTACTTTTTTGAGGATCGCTTATTACTTCAAAATTAATACAACGCTGTACTCTACCATAAAAACATTCGCGTTTAGCAAATGCATATTGAGACTGCACGTGTTATATGATAATATTGTGGGGAGGATAATAACATGCCGATGAAGCCAAGAGAAATGGAAAAACTGATTCTTGCTGATGGATGGATTTTTAAAAGTCAGGAAGGATCCCATAGAAATTATATACATCCGACAAAGCCAGGCAAAGTGACAATTCCTTTCCATAAAGGGAAAGATCTGAGCAGAAAAACGGAAAATTCTATAAAAAAGCAGGCGGGTCTTTAACTGTATTCCTGCTGTATGACAATTAGGAGGTGTGAGCGATGTTATCAATGTATCCGGCTTGTTTTTTTCACGAAGAAGATGGATATTCTGTTGTGTTTCCGGATCTGAACTGGTTAGCCACGCAGGGAGACACATTTGAGGAAGCAATGGAAATGGCGATTGACTGTCTGGCAGGTTATCTGCATACATGTCAGATAGACGGGGATACGGTTCCGACTCCTTCCAGGATATCAGATATCGATCCAAAAGCTGTTGCCAGGGAGCTTGACCCGGAGGCGCCAATGTGCGAAGCAATCGTAAATATGGTATCCGTAGACGTGGCTGCATATGCAAAGCAGCATTTTGAAAAATCAGTCAGAAAGACACTGACGATTCCGGCATGGCTGAATACAGCGGCTTTGGAAATGAACATCAATTTTTCGCAGGTGCTGCAGGAGGCTCTGCTTGCAAAAGTGCAGGCCCGGTAATTTGAGAAAGTTCTGCAGACTCAAAACAAGGAGTTACGGGGCTCGTCGAGTCAATGTGTGACCTGAAAAGACAAGGAACAGGCTTAAAGCCCGTCCCTTGTCTTTTCAATACGCGCGTTCATCTTATCCACATTTCGCTTCCAGAGCAGAAACTGTGAGATCCATATCACAGCAAAGATCAGGACAAATATCCCCAGATACCCAAGAAAGCCCGCGACGCTGTGCTCCATCCAGTACAGAAGATAGGCGATCGGCATCATGACCGCGGTGACGATCAGAAAATAGATCCCGGTCTGCTTTACAATGCTCCATTGTTCCATTTCCCAGATTACCGAGCAGGCCCCGAAGCCGGTGCCCAGCAGCCCGCAGAGTAGCGCCTGTAGAACAACAGCATAGATCTCATTTCCCATGCTTTCGATCAGCTCGGGTACGCAGGGCGAATAATACCCGTCTGCCCAGATCAGGGATGTGCAGATCGTGATCACATATCCGACCGCGATCCCCAGCGGAAATCCCAGAGCGCCCCGTAAAATGATCTTCTTTTTCATATTCATCACCTCATATTCCCAGAATTTTTTTGATTTTTGAAACATACCGCCTGGATACATAGGTCACCGTGCCGTTTGACAGCTTTACATAGATCGTGCCTGCAAAGCTCAGATTAAAGTTGACGACCTTTTTTAAATGGATGATCTCCGAATTAGAGATCCGGACAAACTGGTGGGGACTGAGCCGCTCCTCCAGCTCGTACAGCTGGAGCCGCAGGGTATATTCGCCTTTGCCGGTGACTGCGAATACCTTTCCGGAAGCGGCATAGATCCGTATCAGCTCCTCCGGCTCCAGCACCTCCAGCTTGCCGCCTCCGGTGCCGGAGATCACCTGCGGAATCTCGTCGGAAAGCCTTCTGATTTTCATACTAATTTTTGAGAACGGAGAGAAGCATGGGAAAGATAGAAGGAATAAAGATTCAAAATTATGGGGTATTAAAAGATATTGTACTCGGAAAGACAAGAACGAATCAGAATGCGAAAGCCCTTGGAAATCTGGTTGCGGCCATTGGGCCAAGCGGGAATGGAAAAAGCACTCTGGCAGATGCCTTCGGATTCATAGCGGACTGTCTGGAAATGGGAGTGGAGGCTGCCTGTGACGCAAACAACCGAGCCGGAGGACATATCGCTCATGGATGTGATCTTAAAATCATCGATGGTAAATGCATTTGCCGGTCCATTCTTGATCACATAGGCCGCGCCCAAGACTCCGAAGATCACGAGAATCGCCATTTTACAGATTAACGCAATGGACGTAAGAGTCACGGAAAGCTCCACGCCTCGGTAACCGATCCAGACGATGAGCCAGCTCATGATCAGGGAAATGGCCGCGATCACCCATACGGACGCGTCCGGGTAGGTGCTGCCGAGCTCCGCGTTCAGCAGGCCGTAGGGTATGAAAAATGTCCGAAGAAGAGCTTGCCGATTATTACAAAAACTATCAGTACTCCGATTATGTGGCGTGGAGCTTTTCCAATCACAGCTCCACGATCTACCGCGATTCCGATATGATCGGGCGTTCTTTGCGGGAGAATTCGGATATTTATAAGCAGTGGATGAAGCCGATGGATATCTACTACAGCCTGGGATGCACGATCTTCAGCAGCAAGCAGCTTCTGGGATCCATAACCCTGTTCCGCAGCGAGCAGGAGGGGGATTTCACGGATTCCGAGCTGGCATGCTGGAAGTGATCACCCGGCATCTCTCCGCGCACTTTACCTTCTTATGGCCATATGGAATCTTTCCCAGTCTTACGGCTCATTTTGCAAATGCTGCCGAGAAGGGCGGGCTGAGCGCAAGAGAAAGCGAGATCGGCGAACTGATCGCGGCCGGGCACTCCAATTCCGAGATCAGCCAGATCCTTTTCATCAGTGAGAATACGGTGAAAAAACATGTCAACAGTCTGTACCGGAAGCTGGGAATCACAAGCCGGACACAGCTTCTGCGGATGGTTTATGAGAAGATGAGCATTGCGGCAGCGCTGCCGGAGGAACCGTTGGATTTGGATAAGTGAGGTTGACAATCCGTTAAAAAATCAGTATTGACTCTCCCGCGGCGTCATGGTTTAGGATGAAACCGAAAGGAGGAACAGGCGGAAAAATACGGCGGTCACAGAAAGTTCACAAAAAAATTAGCGCTCCCTATTGACGAGTGCTAATTTGTGTGTTATAGTACAGATAGAACAAAGGAGAAGGAAAGAAAGGAACCACTTAGAAGTCCCGTTTCCTTCCTGGTATAATCCGCAGGAAGTATCTTGATACGAATTATACGAAGCATCCCCGGTTCGAGTTAACAAGTTGTTTTTCATTAGAAAAGGAGCGATGACTTATGATGACACCCAGTATTTTTGGAGAAAACTTATTTGATGATTTATTTGATGGATTTTTTGATTTTCCCGCGTATGACAACAGGGCAATGGAGAAAGCACAGAGAAAGCTGTACGGACGCCACGCAATGCATATGATGAAGACAGACGTACAGGAGCATGATGACCACTATGAGGTAGACATTGATCTGCCCGGTTTTCAGAAAGAAGAGCTTTCCCTGGAACTGAATGACGGATATCTGGTAGTCGGCGCGGCAAAGGGGCTCAGCAAAGACGAGGAAGATAAGAAGACCGGAAGGTTTGTGCGCCGGGAGCGGTATGCAGGCAGTATGAGCAGATCGTTCTATGTCGGAGAAGAGGTAAAGCAGGAAGACATCCATGCCAGGTATGAGAGCGGGGTACTGAAGCTGGCGATTCCAAAGCCGGAAGAGAAAAAGCCGCAGGTTGAGGAAAAGAAGTATATTGCCATCGAGGGATAATGGATCCTCTTTTAATAGATGAAGCAACAGATATACAACCCGGAGCGCGGGACAGTGCAGAAGCTGTCCGGCTCCGGGTTTTTGTGATTTGGATAAGAGGAGAAAATAGCAGGATACATTGACTGAAATGCTGCGTATGAGTATAATTAAGAAAAAGTATTGTTAGAGATAACTCGGTAAAGAGGCAATGCGAGCCGGACATGACACAAAAAGTAATACAAAGTAAAGGAGACTGTTTTATGGACAAAAAAGCAATGTACAAGTTAACCTACGGATTATTCGTCCTGACCGCAAAGGCGGACGGCAAGGACAACGGCTGCATCATCAACACGGCCATCCAGGCGGCGTCGGAGCCGAATCAGATGAGCATTGCAGTGAACAAAGCAAATTTTACCCATGATATGATCAAGCAGACCGGAGAATTTACCGTATCGATCATCAGCCAGGATGCGGATTTTGAACTGTTCAAGCGGTTTGGGTTCCAGTCAGGGCGGGACGCGGACAAGTTTGCCGGCTTTGCCGCATATGAGACCGGGGCCAACGGCATCCGGCATATTACGGAGGGAACCAATGCGTATATTTCTGTGAAGGTAGAGAAGACACAGGATCTGGGTTCCCATACGATGTTTATCGGGACCATCACCGATATGGAGGTTTTGAGCCAGACGCCGTCAGTCACGTATGAGTATTATCTGAACAATATCAAGCCGAAGCCGCAGGCAGCAGGCAAAACGGAGAGCGGCAAGACCGTATGGCGCTGCCGGATCTGCGGGTATGAATATGTGGGGGCGGAGCTGCCGGAAGATTTTATCTGCCCGCTGTGCAAGCACCCGGCTTCGGATTTTGAGAAAGTAGTTTTATAAAATGACAGCTCATTCTGCGGCCCAGTATTACGCTGCATGGCTGCAGGTAAGTACAGTATTGGGGATTGCCCCCTGGCAGGGCAGTCCCCATAATAAATGAAAATTTTCCACCTGTACGGTTGCAATCCGAAGTCTGTAATTTCGGCCTGCAAGCTCAGCGCATAGAGCCTATGTAAACAATGCTTCCAACGGCTCTGTCTTTTTGTACTGGACATATTTTCCCCTGACCGCCCGGCTCACGGTAGACACAGAGACCCTCAAGTCCGCCGCGATGTCCTCCATTCCCATGGGCTTCAAGGAGTCCCGATGTATAAAATAATCCTCCTGCCGCGCCAAAATCGCTTCCATAATGCGGGTAATGGTTTTTCGCCTCTGTTCCACACAGCCGAACACAAACCTGGCCCGTTCCAGTCGTTCCTTGAAGTAAGCGGTGAGCCCGGGATCCGTCGCGTCCTTCATCATGTGGATGTAATAATCGCTGAACCGGTATTCCCCCATCCACTGGTCGTTGATCTCCACGGTCCATTTTCCCCCTGGGCGGGACACGATGATATCCGGCACAACATAGGATGATTCCTCCGACTGGACGTCCATGAGCGGGCGGGGGTTCAGGCTTCCGATCAGGTGGATATATTCCTTGACCCGGATCGTGGAAATGCCCAGGCTCCGGGAGATGGTTCCGATTTGTCCGCTGACCAGCTCTGTCAGATAATCCCGCAGAAGCACGCATAATGTTTCCTCGGCAAGATCCTTTGCCTCCAGCTGCCTGATCAGGCATTCCGCCAGATTCGGCGCAAAGATCCCCGCAGGCTCCAGCTCCCGCAGGACGGCAAGGCACTGATCCAGCTCCTCCTTCGGATAGCCGGACTCGGCGGATAGCTCGCCGGAATCATGGGTGAAAAATCCCTTCTCGTCCAGACAGTCCACCAGATAGCTCATCATTTTCATCTGTTTCTGGGAATAGTCCTTCCAGTTCAGTTGTCCCAAAAGGAGTTCCTTTACCGGGTCGCCGGATCTGGCTGAAAATTCCTGCTCAAAATGTTCTCTGTCGTCAGGATTGCCGGGGTGCTGGTCTGCATAGGAAGTCCCGGCATCGGACTCAGAAAACTTTTCAATGCTTGTCATCAGGTCATTTTCCCGCTGCTCCGCGCGCTCCAGCAGCGGGTTTTCCAGATATTCATTTACCATAAAATCCTCCAGCTCCTGGTTGGTGAGCGCGAGAATATCCAGGGACTGTACCTGGCCGGCGGACAGGACCTGCTTCTGTTCGGCGGCGGTGTAATTCATTAAATCCATAGGCTTCCTCCGTGATTCGTATTTTTCGTTAACAGCTTTTACCCCAGGCCGACTATATCTCGGTTGGCTTTATAGTAGTTAGTTCCGGCGGCCTTATCCTTTTCCAGATAGTGATGCTCCACCAGATTTTCCAAAATCTTTTTCCGGAAATAAGAAGAGTCGCTTAATTCCAGATATTCTGCGATCTCGGCGGCCTTCCTTGCGGTATTGTAGCAGAAGGACAGTACCTTTTCATCATGCGGGGTCCCATTTGGTACAGGTACAAATTCCACATTTTCGGCATCATCCGCGATCACGCCCTCGGAATAGGTCAGATCCGGCAATACCAATGTAAAATGATCAGACGCGGAATAGATATAGGGGCGATGGTGCTCATCAGCATCCATATATTCCTGCATGATTTTATCAAAGCCTGTGCCTGCCGCTTCCATAACATTGCATTTGACCAATATCCCGCAGATCAATTCATTTCTTCTTTTGGAAATTATTTTAGACAGATCATAAGTTTTGCCAATCTTTTCTCCCTGATAAAAACTTCCCGGTGAAGAAATTTCGAGCCTGTCTTTCAACATATCGACTTGAATCTGCGTTCCGTCCAGAAAATAATCTCGGTGTGCTACGGCGCTTACAATGCCTTCAAACAAAGCGCGTTCCGGATAAGAATCAATCGTTCCGCGAGAATTTGCCAGCTTGATAAAGGTATGGTTCATTCGCTGCTTTACAAATTCCAGCATATAGCAAATGCTGTCTGTGATATTTCCTTTGAAACGATTGATGGTGACGATTCTTTCGCTGCCTTTATTAAAACCTGAAAAGACAGAGCACTGCACTTCTGTTTTGGACTGATCATACCCGTCCCGGAACAGCAGGGCACCGTTTTTCAGTTTGTGATCCGGCGTAAAAAATCCAAGCGACATCAGCGCTTTGTCCGTCAGCTTTGCGCCGCCGTTATGCTCCTGGTGAAATGCAAAAAGTTTGGAAAATTCCTCTCTTACATAGATTTCTTCCGATTCAAGAATATCAAATTGTGTGTTGCTGCTCTTAATACTCATCTGAATGATTTCTTCATAGGTCGCGCCGTTTGTAAATCCATCCCGCCTCATATAAATAGAAGGGATATGATTAAATTTTACAATGACCGGTTTTATCAGAGATTCCGTTACATCCACCCTGATCAAATATAATTCCCGTCCATTTTTTTCATATCGGATGAAAGATATCCGCAATGCGGGCCTTGGAAACAGGTGTTCATTAATCTGATTATTCAAAAAGTTGCGCTCATTGTCCGCATCTTTTCTGGAGAATCCGATTAATTTGTTTGTCTTATCTTCTACGCCGATGAAAAAAGAGCCGCCTTCCGCATTAGAAAATCCTGCGATCGTCTTGAGCCAGCCGACAACATCATTTCTGTTCAGCCTTGCTTTGCATTCCATATTCATATCTTCTATTGCAGAAATCGCAACCAATTGTTCCAGATACATGATCTCCTCCTGTGAATCGATATCTTTGAAGTACTTCAATTATACTTCAAAGCAACTTCAAAGTCAACTTCAATACGACTTCAAAATACGATTGGAGAGGTTGAAATCCATTTGATTATCTTCTATAATAGGGATATACTTAGCAACTTCGGATCAGGAAACGGATATGGAGGCAATATGGAGAACATTTTTATATCGGATATCACAATAGAATGTGTCAGGCATTTGAAAAATATTACGATACCACTGTCAGACGGAGAGAGAAAGCATTTGATTCTTACAGGCAAAAACGGAAGCGGAAAGACGAGTGTACTGGAGGCGCTGTCTGATTATTTAAATCTTCGAATCACTTCCAAAGAAGTGGCAAATATATTACGTAGTCTAAGCAGTCTTCTACAAGACCCAAAAGCAAGGAGGGATGAAAAAAACTGGGTCGAATATCATGAAGAAGAATTAGAAAAAACGGGTGCCACAAAAACAGGTGTGAAATTACGGTTCAATTGCCAGGAGGAATTACTAAGAGATTACTTTAAAGAGGGAGAATTTGTTTTAGCATACTATAAAGCAGAGAGGGCATTTTATGCAGAGCAGCCAGGCCATATTGAAAAGGTAGAGCTGAAAGATATATATACGATGGAAGAGACGCCACGGCAGGAATTTATAAAATATTTGGCGGATCTCAAGGTGACGGAAGCATTGGCCAGAAGTAACAGAAAACAGGAAAAAGCAGAAGCAATTGCAGAATGGTTCGCGAAGTTTCAGGATTTGTTGCAGAAAATATTTGACGACTCATCTCTTGAATTGATATTTGAAGAAGATACATTTTCATTTTCCATAAAGGAAAAAGACAGAGAAGTTTTTGACTTCAATACATTGGCGAGCGGTTTTGCGGCGGCTTTGGATATCATCTTAGACGTAATGATGCGAATGCAGAAAAGCAAGGGACGGATATTCGATTTCAACATGCCGGGAATTGTTCTGATTGACGAAATCGAGACTCATCTTCATCTTGAACTGCAGAAGAAGATACTGGATTTACTGACAACAATATTTCCAAATATCCAGTTTATCATGTCTACGCATTCGCCTTTCATATTGAACAGCCTGTCCAATGCAGTGATTTATGATCTGGAAAAAAGGATGCTCGTACAAGATGGGCTGGCGAATATTCCTTACAGCGGCATTGTTGAGGGATATTTTAAATCCAGCGAACTGTCATATTCGTTAAAAGAGAAATATGAGAGATATAAGATACTTACTCAGAAACATGACCTGTTAGATGATGATTTTGAGGAGATTGCGCAACTGGAAATGTATTTGAACGAGATCCCGGATTACCTGGCGCTTGGCATTACTACAGAATACCAACGGATAAAAATGGAATTTGAGAACAGGGAGGATCTTTGATGGTTAAGGTAAAACGTACGTTTCCGGCCCCTGCGTCTTTGGAGATTGAATCAAAGAAAAGAACCGGGAGCTATGAGAAGCCGGATGTGATAAGACAACTGAGAGACGATTTTCATAATAAATGCTATATATGTGAAATGAAGAATCTGCAGGATCCGGAGGTGGAACATTTACTGCCGCATAAAAACGGAAAATATTGGGACAGGAAGTTTGACTGGAATAATCTTTTCTGGTCATGCGGCCACTGCAACAGTGTTAAAAACCAAAAGAAGTATGATATGGGAATCATAGACTGCTGTAAGCTGGATCCTGAAAAAGTGATTTTTTTCAGGATGACTGAGAATGCGGTTGCGGCAGATGCAAAAAACGAGAATGATGTATCGGCAGTAGTGACGGCGGAGCTGGTCTGCGAAGTATTTAATAAAAAGAATACGGGGTTGAGAGATTGCAAAACGGAGATGAGATTTCAGGAGCTTACCAGGGAAATGAATCTGTTGTATGATAATCTTGAAGAAATAAAAAAGCACCCGGATTCTAAATTCGTATTGAGAAAATTGAAAGCATTGCTGAGGAGAGAATCGGCATTTGCGGCATTTAAAAGGGAGTATATCCGGGAACATGCAGAGCGTTTCCCTCAGCTCAGGCAATATATTGAATGATACAATGAGTTACTGTTTGAAAAGTGGTAAGGAACTGTGCAAAAATAACTTGCCTTTTTTGCGCAGTTCCTAAGCTTCTTACAGCGTGAACTCTCCACCGGGCTGCTTTCAGTAAAACTCAGCCCGCCAGATACAACCGATACAATGCGCCCAACTCTCGGATCTCCCGCATCAGCCTTCCTTTCTTCTTCTGGAAATCCCGGCGGGGCATCAGCGCGATCCGCTGAACTACGGCAAAATTCAATCCGCAGATAAAGGAGACCGCGGCATCGGTATCTAAGTCCTTTTTCAAATCCCCCTCCTGCTTTGCCCGTATCAGCAGATCGGTGAAAAATCTGGTAAGCCTGTCCGCATTAGGCAGGGTAAGCCGCGCCATGGCTTCCATGGTATCGGGCGTTTCCTGATTCTGTGAATGTATTTGAAATAAAAGAAGCAGCGACAGCTCCTCCTGATGCTCCATCGCATCCGCAAAAAAATCCTCTATAAACCGTAAAAAGTCATCCAGAGCATTTTCGCCGGATGAAAAATTTTGATATGTGGGCGTCCATTGCCCGAGGATCTCCTTTTGCAGCGCCAGCAGAATATCATCACTGTTTTTAAAATATTTGTAAAGCGTGACCGCGGAAATATCCAGCGTACGGGCCAGCTTTTGGATATTGAAGGAATCCATTCCCGCGGCAAGGATCATGGCACGGGCGGCATCTAAAATTTCTTCACGCCGTTTTCGGCGGATCTGTTCAAAATAAGCGGATTGATCCATTGTAATTCTGTCCTTTTCATTTTTCTGAGGTTTCTTAACATATCAATTCAAAGGGAATAGCCGGTATATCTGCCTGATTGTACAGATTGACCAGATACCACCGGGTCTGCGCAAATTCTACGGAGACTTTCCCGATCCCTTCCGGAAGCAGGATCACCAGCTTCTCGCCTTCCACATCAGCGGTAACTGGAATTTCCTCTCTGCGGTCTGCGCTGTCTTCCGCATCAGTACCAGCCAAGATCGCTTCGCTGCAATCCGCGTCACCTTCCGCATCAGACGCAGCCAAACACTCATCTCCGCAGCCGGCCCCATGTCCGGCTTCTTCACAAGCGGGCTTCTCCGCACCGGAAATTTCCACCGGATAGACATGCAGTGCCTCCACCGCATCACCCTTGACCTTCAGCCCGCCCTCCGCGTTCTGAAACACGATCTCAATGCGGCTGCCGTCCCGCCGGATGCTTTCTGCCATGGGCGCGTCGCATAGTAGTGATTCTCCGTATACATGCCCTCTCGCCAGAAGCGCAAGGCGTTCCCCTACGACCTTTTTGTCCTTTGGATGAATGTCCATCCGCTCTCCCGCATCGGAAATGGAGCATAAATATGCTTTGCTTACGGTTCTCGCAGCCATTTCCTGACAGTTTCGGATCGTCATGTAATCCCGATTTCCCGGACCGTCCAACAGCCAGTTTTCCCATCCCGGAAGCTGCACGAACAGGAAGGGAAGCCCGGCATCCTTCCAGAGCGCGCGCCAGTCTCCGATCAAAGCAGCCAGCATGTCCCGGTACAGGCACTGCTTCCCGGGCTCATCGTCGCTTTCGCCCTGATACCAGAGAAATCCGCGGATCCCATAGGGGGCGATCGTTTTCAGCATATGCTCATACAGAGATCCCGGAATTTCACACGGCATCATGCATTCCAGATAGTCCTCCGTGCCGGCCGGCATGTTCTGAAAAAAATCCGCCAGCTCCTCGGGGCTGAGTGTCCTTGGCAGCACGGTTTCCCCGAAAGGATCACCAAAGGGGTCTCCCCTGTGGTTCATCGGATTGCCGTGTTGCTTTTCCCAGTATTCCTCCAGATCCATTTCCGCGATCCGGTCCTCGTACATCTGCATCCACGGCTTTCCCGCGCGCTCCACGCTTTCCGCGGACATCCAGGCGCAGGATCGTGTCCCGCCCCAATTGCATCCGATGATCCCCACGGGGACATCCAATACGCGCTCGAGCTCCCGTTCAAAATAATATCCGACCGCGCTGAAATATTCCAGATTTTCCGGATCCGCTTTCCGCCAGATCCCCATCCTGCTGTAGTCAAATTCCTCCGCCTGTCCGTCATAGCTGACCTCCGGCACATCAAAAAAACGGACTCTCGGATTGCTGCAGTTCTTCAAGGCTTCCGCCCGGTGCTTTTCATAGCGCATGTGAAATTCCATATTGGACTGCCCTCCGGCAACCCAGACTTCGCCAACCGCGACCTGAGAAAATGTGATTGTCTCCGATTCCCCTGCCGCGGAAACAGAACGCAGTACGAGCTCTTCCTCATCGGAGGCATCCAATGGGGGCAGCGTCAGCGCCCAGTTGCCGGCCGCGTCCGCAGCGGCTTCCCCCTGTCTGCCCTGGATCTCCCCGCGGATCGTCTCTCCCCGCGAGCCGATCCCCCAGATGACGACAGGCTTGTTCCTCTGTAAAATCATTCCGTTTTGAAATATTGCTGCTGGTTTCATACTTTTCCTCCTCTGAATCCCCATGAAGCAGTAATGTGCTTGCATGGTGTAAAATAAATTAATACTATATTAACTTATTTTTTCGGGATTTGCAAGACCATTCAAAAGTCGCCTGACGGAGAGGGGATGGATGCCTGAAGCACATAAAAGACCAGAATGCACATCAATCTGATTATCACCCCGTCATTTTCTGTCGATAAAACTATATACACTTACGGCTGCTGTTCTGATTTGCTTGCACATATGATGCAGGATAATAACCGGGAAGAGGACGCAGGCCGCCATCATCCCAGCGTCTGTCACTGCGAATGTTATAAAAAATGACTCCTGCCTGCCGATCCGCAGGGCAAGCTGTGCGATTCCAACCGCAGCCAATGCCGGACATCCCTGCCGCAACCCTTCCCTCATCACCATCCCGTACATCTCTTTCCTACGGATCCCGATCTTATGCATGATCAAAAATTCATTTCTCCTGCTGAGCAGGCTGGAAAAGACGGTATTAAAATAAATGATCAGGCCGATGGACACGAGGATGATTAGAAAGAAACCATGCAGGATCCGCTGGTTTCGGTCCGAATCCAGAAATTTTTGCATCTGCCGCGCCGCGCTGTGGAACATGTACCCGGAGGAATCTGCCAGCCGTTCCAGGCGGGATGAAACTGCCGCTTCCTCCCCGTCTTCTGTCCAAACATTGACGACCTGCCGGTACAATCTGCCCGGAAACAGGCGTGCGGTTTCCTTGTCCACAATTATAATATTTCCTCCCACATGGCTCTCGGACAGCATGATATTCTGGGTGGACAGCAGCTTGACGCGGGCCTGGCGGCATCTGCTCTTTGATCCGGTCGAGATCAGCTCCTCATCATACAGGGTAAAGGCATCCCCAATCTGCAGATTCAGCGTTTCGGCCAGAGTTCCTTCCATTACGGCTGCATGTCCGTCTGTCTTTTCATCATAGGACGGGATCAGGGCCTTCATATCATCCGATGCCGCCAGGATCACGTTGTACAGACACTGCGGCTTTCCGTCGATCATCTGCTCCGTTTCCGACAACATTTCATAATAACCGGCGTCAGCGTTTAAGTCCTGCTTTTCTTCGCATAAAAAGATTCCCCTGTCGTAGCTGAATGCATAACCCTGTACCTGCCGGATGCCCGGAAGCCTTTTGATCTCCTGCATGATCTGGTCAGATATGGAAGGAATATCTGTGTCAGGCCTCGACATACTTTCAAAGATGCTGCCCGCTGTGAGCTGCAGGTCCCCCGGCACATACTCTTTCACGGATAGGATCCCCTCATCGCTGTGGTTGTCCTGGATTCCTAACATGCTGATCAGGATGGCAGACATCGATAAGATCATCAGCGCAGGAAGCATCCTCCGGGCCGGTTTGCGGCTGTGCGGATGAAACCATTTTCGACGCCTTGTAAAGACTTGCCTGAAAGCTGCAAAGGCCGGCTTGAAAGCTGTAAAGTCCGGCCCATAAGCAACCGGCCTCCGCAGAGCCAGGACAGCCCCGGGGAGGAGGATCAACAGGAGCAAAAGGCCCGTATCCGATATACTGCCCCAGGACAGGCCAGGGGAGACCCGGCTGCCTGCGTCGTAAGTTTCCGTGAAGGTCTTCATCATTTCACAGTAAACAGCCCGATTGACAAGAGAACCCGCCAGGATCCCTGCCGCAAAACCGATACAGACAAGGATCAGAAATTCCGTTCCAACGATCTTTAGCAGATCCCTTTTCTGAAACCCCATATGTCTCAAAGCCGTAAAATCCCGCTCCTTTTCCCAAAGACGGTTGGAAAAAATGTGCCAGATCACCAGGGCGCAGATCAGCCATACGGCGGCATTCATGAGCCGGTTTTGCTTTTCCAGAGTCCCGCCGGAATCGACAGCATCCGCAAGCAGGAAATTTTTCCGCACCTGTAAGGTCTCCAGCGCCTCCCCTTCATAGCCCAGATATGCATTGAGCCGATCGATGGATCCCTGGATATCTTCCTCATTGCAAAACCGGACCGCGGCATCCACGGATCCGCCCATTTCCCGAATCACCGATGCCGCCAGCTCCTCCGAAACATATCCCGTCCTGCGGTCCGCGAATCCGGTTTCCGGCTGAACCGTCCCGACGATGGTGAGGACGAGTCCCGGAATCGAACGTATCACATCCCCGGTGTCCGGATCCGTGGCTGTCAGGTCAACGGAGACCGTATCCCCCAGAGTCAGGCCGTACCGCTCCATATAATTTTCCGTAAATACCACTTCCTGCTTTCCATCCGCCCAGCGCCCGCCGGTCACCTGCTTGATATTTTCGCCGGCAACGTCCGCGCTTAGATCCCGGAAGCTCTCATCGATAAAGTCAAAACAGGTCCCATCCGCCGCGCGTCCCAGATGAAAATGCATCCCGGCATCCGCCGCAAGCTCACAGTCCCGGAGCTTCTGGAACGCTGCTTCCGAAATATCGGAATACAGGGCATGCTGTTTCCCTTCCAGCGCTTCCGCGTTCCGCCGGTTTGCCGTCCGGACATTGAGAAAAAGCTGATTTCCCACCAGAAGAAATATTGTGACAAAGCAGAGGAACAGGCTGGTAAGAACGGTGCTTTTCTGATCCTTCCGCAGATATCCTGCTGCGACAGTCATTACCTTGTATTTATCCATGTACGATCTCACCATCCTCCAAACGCAGGATCCGGTCCGCGCCCTTTGCCAGATTTTCGTTGTGTGTGACGAGCAGGATACTGGTTCCATATGCTGCGGCCAGGCTTGTCAGCAGCTTCATGACGTTCCGCTCCGTTTTCGAGTCCAGATTTCCTGTGGGCTCGTCCGCCAGGAGGATGGAAGGATGGTTCACCAGCGCCCGCGCGATGGCGGTACGCTGCTGCTGTCCTCCGGATAACTGATCCGGATAAAATGCTTCAAACCGGGAGATCTCCAGCATGCGGAGAAGCTCTTTTACATACTCCTCGTCCGGTTTCAGCTGGGGCAGCCGGATGTTGTCAATTGTGGTCAGCGACGGCAATAACTCATAGGCCTGAAAAATGAACCCTATCTTTTCCCGGCGGAGCAGCGTCCGTTTTTCCTCGGTCAGGCCGGAAATGCTGACGCCGTCGATGAAAACGTCTCCCTCCGTAGGACAATCCAGGCCCGCCAGGATATGGAGAAGCGTTGATTTTCCTGAGCCGCTGCGCCCCAGCAGGGCGATGAATTCCCCCTGGCGGACCGTCAGGGAGACATCGTGCAGCGCCCGAAACGATACCGTATGCTGACGGTATATTTTAGAAATGTGATCTGCCCTTATAACTTCCAATGAAAAAACCTCCTATGAATGTTATATTTTTTAACTGTACGGTTGCTAATCCAAGTTTTATTGCAATAAATTACATAAAACTGAGATTTCGGATTGCAACCGTACAGTTAGAATATTTTCACAGCTGCGGTCACGCAGGCCCCGCCGTTTTCCTGGTTTTCGAGCGTAAGCGTGCCGCCCAGTTTTTCACACAGGATCCTGCAGATATTCAGCCCGATCCCGAAATGCCCGCTGTTTTCGGTCGTAAAAAACAGGTCCGCCGCCCGGTTCAGGCTTTCCGGCGGAAATCCCTTTCCGTCGTCACTGACACGGATCAGCAGAAAATTATCCTCCCCGCACAATTCCACCTTCACCTCATCCGCCGCGTAGCGCACCGCATTCTGCACCAGGTTTTCGATCACACGGAACACAAGTTGCTTATCCAGATCGATCTCTGTCTGGGACAAGCTGCACGATACCACGATTTTTTTATCGGCGGACAGAGAGGAGATGTCTCTCTGCAGTTCCTGCACCAATTCGTCCACAGACTCCTTCTGCCGCTGAACCTTCACATTTTCCAGCCGGTCAATATCCTGCACACAGCCTGCATAGCGCTCCAAACGCTTTACGGCCTCATCCATCCCGCAGACCGCGGTACGGATGTCCTCATCGGATACTTTTTTATCGCACCCGTCCTCTTTCAGATAGTCCAGATACCCCTTCAGCACGGTGACAGGCGTCCGCAGGTCGTGGGCCACGGAAGCGCTGAGAAGCCTCCGCTGCTGCAGAAGTTCCCACGTCCGTTCCTGGCTGCGGCACAATTCCCGGCGCATCCGTTCCATGGACCGGCACAGGCGCCCCAGCTCATCCTCGCTGTCATAGGAAATGGAAAAATCCAGGTCGTCCCTTGCCGCCTTTTCCATCCCGTTCTGAAGCTCCCGGAGCGGCTCCCGCAGCTTCAAGCGGTAAAAGATCCGGGAGGAGACTGCCATTCCCAGGAGCAGGCAGACCGCGGGAAGGACGGCCATTGCGGCATAGCACCCATAGTATACGGCGGCCTCCCCTCTGGTAAACGGCTCATGCTCCCATGTGCCGTCCCCGGCATTGACCGAAAATTCCTTTCGTTCCAGGATCCCGTTCTGAATCCGGTTCATTTGAAAAATGATCGTCCCGATCAGGATGCACACACAAAAAAAGGTGGTCAAAAATATCCATCCCATTGATTTTTTTATCGGCATTGCCAGAAATTTCTTTTTTATCGTATCCATTTATACCCGATCCCCCAGACTGTTTCGATGTATGGTGTTTCCGTGCAGGCGGACAGCTTATTTCGGATGTTCCGGATATGCTCCTTCACGACGGCGCTGTCCCCTTCGCCGTCGATCCCCCAGACCCGTTCGTAGATAGCCTCCCTGCTGAATACCATCCCTGGATTCCTGGAAAGAAAGCGGATGATCTCAAATTCCCTACCGGAAAAGCCAAGCGCTTGATTTCCCCAGAATACGGCGCAGCTGTCATAATCAATGGCCAGCTTCCCTTCGAAATGCAGCCGGGCCGAGGAGCGCTTCCGCTCTTCCCGACGCAGATGTGCCGTGATCCTTGCCAGCAGCTCCTCCCTGCCGAAGGGCTTGGTAATATAATCGTCGCCTCCGGCCAGCAGGCCCTCCACCTTATCCTGCTCCGTGACCCTGGCCGTCAGGAACAGGATCGGGCAGCTCACATGCACCCGGATCAGGGCGCAGAGCTCCAGGCCGTTCATGCCGGGCATGTTGATATCCAGCAGGATCAGGTCCGGGCCGGCTTCCAGCCGTTCCAGCGCCGTTTCCCCGGACATTGCAGTCAAGACCGTATAGCCTTTGGATTCCAGGGTCAGCCGCAGCATATCTACGATCATTTTTTCATCATCAATCACCAGAATTTTGTCCCCGCGGGGCGGACGGATATCGTCCGGAAATGAATTGCTCATAACTGCCTCCGTATCTTTCAGATTGTCCTGCTTGCGCCTCAGCGCAATACATATTATACAGCATAATAGTCAAAAAACTGACAAGAAAATGGGGAAATAAGGATTTTGCTCCGCTGGATTCAGGAAAATTACTGCAACGAATACCGGAAACGGATGTGAATACGTTGTTTATCGTTTGCAAAGTATGGTACAATACAGATACATGCAGTCAGAGCACTCTCATGGGACAAAGAGCTTTCGAGAATGCTTAGGAACTGTATGGAAAATTATTTTCCTACAGTTCCATAATCGTGAAAATGGAGGAAGGTATTTTGAAGTTTCAGATTAAAAATATAGGCGCGATTGGATATGCGGACATTGACATTGAAGGAATTACGATCATTGCCGGAGAAAATAACGTAGGAAAGAGTACGGTAGGGAAAGCATTATATGCGTTTCTGCATGAGATGAGTTTATGGAAAAAAATATATGATGATATCTGCAGCACCAGGATTGAGCAGTTTTTATATCAAAACAGCATTTACCTGGAGGATTTGTGTATGAAGATTTCCGGAGCTAGGCGCAGAAGAACAAGTAAGGCGGATCAACTGCAAAAAAGATATTCCAGATACGAAGATGTCCTTGTCGCGATTGAAGATTATCAAATTGCTGAGGGTGAAAAAACGAAGGAACAGACCAGAGAAAATATGATGGAGATATTCCTGCGTTATTGTCATGATTATATCTCGCTGTATGCGAAAGATAATACTGAGGAATTGTGGGAAAAGAATGAAGACGAGGTATATGCCTGGTGTGAAAAAGCACTTCGGGGAATTGATTCTCTGGAGCTGGATGAGTTAAAAATCCAGACACAGAAAATAAAGGGCGCATTTCAGGAGGTCTTTAACTCCCAGTACCGCAAGATCGGGACATCTGAAAGTGAGATTGCGCTGATTGACGATGGGGGCCGGGATGTAAAGCTGACTGTTACAGATGAAATTGAAGAATTGAATCAGCCGGTCCGGGCGGCAAACAGGATCTTCTTTATTGAATCACCGAATATTTTTAAAAAAGGAAAGCCGAATAGAATGAAAGAGGACCATATGCGGAACGGGCAGTTAAAAGCGGCATATAATGTCCAGGTTGCGGTAGAAAACTATTTTATTATCCATGGCTATGTAAGCAATGACCGTACGGATTACAATACCCTGATCCCTGTACTGGAAAAGCATCGGGGCGCTTTCGGGGAGGTTCTGGAGGAAGTAACGGCTGACAGCGGCTACTGTAGTGAGAAAAACCTCCTGTACCTGAAAGAAAATAACATTGCCAGTTATATCAAGCTTCAGGATCATGAACAGAGG
This sequence comes from Lachnospiraceae bacterium, assembly GCA_910575475.1. GTDB lineage: Bacteria > Bacillota > Clostridia > Lachnospirales > Lachnospiraceae > Schaedlerella. The sequence goes on from CAJTGD010000006.1 coordinate 133,430, forward strand.
AAAACCCGTGCATATAAAGAAGAGATCGGGAAGTATTACAACATGAAATATGAAGTTTTTGAAGATGAACACTATTAAGAAAGGATGAAAATTCGACAGGAGGTTTGCGGCTTATGGATTGCAGTATTTTTAAACAAGTAGGCAATAATATACAGACTGCCTTGTCAGCACAGGGAAAAACACAGCAGTTTTTGGCGGAACAACTGGGAATCTCGAAGCAGGTGATGAGTAAGATCATTTCGGGGTCAAAGGCAATCTAACGGAATACTGTAAATGGAATGATGTGATCGGGACAAATATATTCAGTATTCTGGAAAAGGATAATAAGGTGCTTTACTATCCATTGGAAGACCAGATGGTATGGGGATTTTCCGAGACGATCCGGGGAAAGTCTTTTGTATGCATCAATACATCTCTGCCTTATGATAAGCAGGTGTTCGCGGCGGCACATGAGCTTTATCATGTATGGTTTGGAACGACCGGGGAAATTATGATTTCAGCAGACGCACAGGAGCCGGATGCAGACGAAGAAGTGGAAATGATGGCCAATCGATTTGCGGCGGAATTTTTGGTAAATGAAGAATTACTGCGGCAGGAAATGAAGGTATTTGAGATCAGCAGGGATCATTTGGATGTGAAGGGGATCATCAGACTGGCAAATCTGTTTATAGTGCCGTATAAAACTATGGTAAAGAGATTGTATGAGACAGGTATTATTTCCAGAAAAGAATTTGAAAACTTTATGGCCTGCACGGAGGAACAGATTGAGATCTGGTACAACCGCCTTGGGCTGTCCATGCCTGTACGAAAAGATCAGATCGGACTTTCTGATCTGATCGATAAAGGAATGGATTTATATGAAAAACATTTGATCACATACGAAAAGCTGGAGTATTTGCTGGAGTTTGCAGAACTGACACCTGAAAAAATGGGGATTCAAAAAGAAAAGGCTTATCAGCCGCCGACCGATGAAGAACTGGATGCGATCATGGAGGAATAGCGTTGAAATTCAAAAGAATTATTGTAGATGCTGACTTTTGTATAAAAGTCGGCGCGAGTCAGAAATATCGCTATTTGGAAAGGCTATTGCCAGAACTTGCAGAGAAAGCTTATATACATAGAATTGTCTACGATGAAATTATGGTTCCGGCTTGCGCGAAGGAACAGATTAACATGCTGGTTCAACAGAGAGTTTTGGAGATTGTAGATGAAAATAATTTAGAGGCAGCAGAAAAGATAGTTTATCAAGGTGCGTATGAGGCATTGGCGCATGTAATGATCAATTCCAGAAAACCCAAAAAGAATCAGGGAGAGACTATTCCCTTGCAATGGCAAAGGCAAAATCCATCCCATATTTTGCGACTGATGAAATGAAATTACAGCCAATCATTGACAGAATTTTAAACAACGGTACTGGGGAGGATATTCTTTGTGTGAGGATTGAAGATGTGATTCTGATGATGAACTCAGGAAACCTGGAGGTTTTAAGAGAAAAGAAACAAAAGTATTATGGCGGCTGGCTGGAAAAAGTACGGAGATTTTTGATCGGGATATCTGGCGCGTTTAGAAGGCACTTTCCTGAAATGACATGCGTTTTCTGCGCATCTGTTTCCTGAAAGTGCCTTTGTTCTTATTTCCGCAAAGCAGCGGACCAGGCAGCCATGCCTGCATCGATATTCGACATGTGTTTCCAAAGGATCAATACAGCTGCATCATCAATCATCTGACAAGCTGCGGATACTTCTCCTTATTCCTGCGCTTGCACTCATACATGATCTCATCCGCCTTTTGGAGGATCTCGTCATAGGACAGATGATTGTCTGCCCCGTCGATATCCACAACGCCGTAGCTGAAGCTGCACTGATACTCGGCATATCCTCCGGTCTGGAAGTCCCGCAGGATCTCCGCCATCTTCCGCTCGATCAGCTCACCGATGCTGCCGCTGAGCACAAGGCAGAATTCATCTCCGCCGATCCGGGCAAATGTATCCTCGCTCCGGAAATTCATCTTGATCAGCTCTACGAAATTCTGGATATAGATATCGCCTTCCAGATGTCCGTACTTATCATTTACATATTTGAGTCCGTCCAGATCGAGATAGCAGAGCGTGGTGTTCTGTTCCTCCCGGAGGACCATTTCCATATACTCTTCAAAAAACAGACGGTTCTTGATCCCTGTACCCGGATCATGGTACGCTTTGCTGGTCAGAGTATGGGCGGCGCGCTTCTCATCTGTGATATCAACGATGATGTGTACGTAGGAGTCATGCTCCTTCCACTCGATCGGAAAGGAAGTGATTCGGTAATAGGTGTCGGCCTCGCCGGTCATTTCCCACACCTTGTACTGTTCCTCACTGTTCCACTTGAGGATCTCGCCGTGGAACGGGAGCCGCTTTTTACAGGCAGTGCAGACCTCCGAAGCCACGAGCCCTTCCTGCTTTTTCTTATTGCAGTACAGGATTTCCTTTGTATTCATATCGATAACGAGGAGCCACTCCTTCCGTTTGCTGAGCATCTCAATCATCAGCTCGTTATAGCCCTCAATCATCTCGGCGCGGTTCTGGGATCTTATGACCTCTTCCTTCAATTCAGCTTCCCGTGCCCGCAGCTTTTCAAGCTCTTGATTCAGCCGGGCCTCCCGCGCCCGCAATTCCTCAACTTCCGCCTGCAGTAATTGAAAGTCATGCTTCAGGGAACGGTAAGGCTCTTCCAGTGTCGAATCTGTCCGACTGTTCATCAAAGTTTTATCTTCCACGATCAATTCCCTCCCTGGTTTGATTTCTATGAGTTATTTTAGCACATTTTAAAAACACTTACAATTCATCCGGGAGAAAATAAAATAAATATCTGCTCAGTATGGGCGCAAGTTTAGTCCTGATTCCGCCAGTCCAGCGGGCTCACTCCCGTATTCTTCTTGAACAGCCGACTGAAATACCCCTGATCCTGATACCCGATCATCTCGCTGACCTGCTTCACGGACAGCTCCGGATTGTGGGACAGGTAATGCTTCGCCTGGGACAAACGCATCTGCGTGATGAATTTCAGCGGGGACATCTGGTACTGCTGCTGGAAGATCTTCGTTAAATAGCCGGGGCTGTAGTGCATGCTGCCCGCGATCAGGTTCAGGTTGATATCCATATTATAATTTTGGACCAGGTAATCCCGCAGCGTGGCGGCGATTTGCTCCGGGGAATTACGGGTCATGGATTCGTTGAAAATGTCCTCGTAAGCTTTCTGTTCGATCTGATACTGCTTCCGGATGTTCCCAAGGGCCAGGGTCAGCTCCTCCGGATCTACAGGCTTTAACAGATATTCGGACACTTTCAGGCGGATGGCGCTCTGCGCGTATTCAAAATCAGAATATCCGCTGATGATGATAAATTTTGTCAGAGGACAGTGGTTGTAGACATTTTTCAGAAGCTCGATCCCGTTCATGACCGGCATCCGGATATCCGTGATCAGCAGATCCGGGTTATGTTCTTTTACAAGCCGGTAGGCTTCGTCCCCAGTCTGTGCCTTCCCCGCGACTTTAAAATCGGGGGCGCACGCTTCGATCTTTTCCGCCAAATGGTCTAAAAGAAGGATCTCATCTTCCGCTACGATGACAGAGTATTTTGTTGTTCCCATAATGTTTTCTCCTAAAGTAAAATATGCTCACAGCCGATAGATACGGCAATCAGTATAATCGGGTCTGCGGCCACGGTATCCAGGCCGATAAAGCTGCGGCGTTGCTGTACGGCATCCGGGCCGATAAAGCCATGGCTTTGCCGGAACCGCCTGGCGCTCCATCCAGCCAGGAGTTCGATTTCTGGCACTAGAAAGCCTTCGTGCATCTCCCAATCGCCACGATCCCGTGGTGCTGCCCGGTATTCCCATATTCAAAAATGACCTGCTCTCCGCAGTGCAGATGCCAGCGGATGTACACATTCAGCAGTCCCAGCCCGTCAATATTGAGCTCCGGCAGTCCGGGCTGCTCGTCCGCGATCCGGATGCGCTCCCGGATCATTTTCAGGGATTCCTCTGAAAATCCGCTGCCCGTATCCTCCACCTCGATCCGCCAGCAATCTTCCGTGATCACGCTCCGGATGGTGATGTCCCAGGGCGGCTTGCAGTCGATCCCGTATTTCAAAGCATTTTCCACAATGGGCTGGATGATGAGCTTGGGCACGGGCACATCCAGGATGGACTCATCCACCTCAATGGTGTAATTCAGATTTTCCTGAAAACGCACCTTCATGCAGTACAGATATTTCCGCACATATTCTATTTCCTCCCGAAGGGTGACGGGAGCGTTGGAACTGCCTGTGATGTACCGCATCATCCGGGTCAGGTTCCGGCAGATCGTGATGACCTCCTCCTTCCGGTCCTTCTCCGCCAGTACAATGATGCTGGCCAGCGTATTATAATAAAAATGCGGGTTGATCTGGGACTGCAGCGCCAGGTTCCGGGACTTCAATTCCTGGGCGCGGGAATCCAGCAGTTCATTCATGGACTTTTTCAGGTTCACATTCATGTCGGCAAATTCCTGGTTCAGCTCTTCCAGCTCCGCGAAGGAATTGCTCAGCTCCGCCTTATTGTTTTCATCCAGGGTATCCAGCATGGTCTTATGGATGACCCGTTTCAGCTTCCGGATCGGCTTGATGAGCTGCCGGGAGGTCATATAGGAAAAGACCAGGCAGAGTCCAGCTATCAAAAATCCCACCATGATCATAAAGCGCATCATATTCCTGACCGGGTGAAGGACTTCGGCTTCGTCCTGTACGATCACATAGGTCCAGCCGGTGTAGGAGGAGGTATTGTGGATCAGCAGCTCCTGTTCTCCTGCGGCTCCCAGGGTTTTCACAGAATCATTTCCCGGCTGACGGCTCACCAGGGAATAATAATCCGCAGGAGCGTGTTCCTCCTCCGATATTTCGTAAGGATAGACCATATTTCCATCGGCGTCATAGATATAGACGGCAGGCGCGTGCTCTGTCCGCCTCCGGTAGGTCATGATGCTCTTGAAGACAGAGGAGCATTTTTTCATGGTCTCGATCACGCCAATCTCTTCCTTGGAGCTGTTCCGGAGCGTCCGATAGAGGGAAATGTACCAGGTGGGCGGCGTGCTGGAGGTGCCGCTGGTCTTTAAGTCATTGGTGGCATAGGGCAGGCTGACGGTCTTTTTTCCGGCATTTTTTGATACCGTGTCCATCCAGTCCAGGCTGTCCAGATCAATGGGGTAGATGTTGGTCTTGGTGCCAACCCGCAGGAGGTAGCCATTGTAATCGTAGAGGTTGATCTGGTCCGCGTTCAGGTTCGTGCCGTTGATGGACATGAAAAGCCGGGCCAGGCTCCGGAACTCGTCGGACGCGGCCGAGGTATCCGTCCATTCGGAGAGCTGTTCCTTGATCAGGCTGCTGTAGGAAATGTTGATGGATACATCGTCCAGCTCCCGGATCTCGGAATCGGTCTGGGTCAGGAAGGAGCTGTTGAGCTCCCGGAGGTTTTTGGTCTCCCGCTCGATCAGGATGTCGGAGGTGTAATGGTAAAAAAAGACCGAGTAGAGGAGGACTACGATCAGAGCCATAAAAAAATAGGTTAGGAAAAAATGGGTCTGCAGTTTGTGTTTCATTTTAAAAATTGGGCCTTTCGTGAGTGTAGTTGGCGGCGCGGTTGGAGCGGCAACTGGTTTTATGGTACAACAGAATGTCAGAAAATGCAAATATAAATATGAGGGAGTAGATATTATGTACAATATATAAGAACGTGGAGGGAAGGCGTCATGTGTAAAATGTATAAGCGGGATTGAGAAATGCGCAAAAAACTGTGAAAATTGTAAAAAATGTCCTAATTTTAAAGCGGATCGTACATAGACTATACCGGAAAAAGAGGGTAGGATGGAGGTAACAAGAAACACAGGGTTCCGGGAAGCGGAAACGGGTGTAATAAAATTGGGAGGATGAAAAGATATGAAGAAAAAAATGATCAGTGCGTTGTTGTGTACGGCGATGGTGGTTTCGATGGTGGCAGGGTGTTCCGGCGGCGGAAATTCTGACGGCGGGAGCCAGGACAGCGCGGAGGAGAGTACCGAGAGCGATGGAGAAGATGCGGGCAGCGCGGATTTTGCGGGAGAGGAATTGAGTATCCTGGTGTCTGCGGGCTGGATGGACAACCGGTATGATGATACGATCGCGAGATTTGAGGAGACCTATGATGTGACGGTGGATCTGCAGACGATCCCGGCGGATCAGTACAGCGATATCCTGCAGTCCAAGCTTTCGACCGATTCCTGCGCGGATATCTTCTGGATCCAGTCCAATCCGTTTGCCATCAGTTCCGTGATCGTGGATCCGGAAAAGTATTGTATCGATTTTTCCGATGCGGGCTGGAAGGACACGATGCCGGAAGCAAGGCTTTCCTCCTGCGAGTATGACGGCAAGCTGTACGGGCTGCAGATCTGGCACAATTCACCGGAATATGTCATGGTCTACAACAAGACGTTATTTGAGGAATTGAAGCTGGAAATCCCGACGACCTATGATGAGATGCTCAAGGTCTGTGAAACGATCGCGGCAGAGGATATCACACCGTGGTTCCTGCCCGGCGCCGACGGATGGCAGCACCAGCTGGCATTTTTCCAGATCGGCGGCGTGTATGAGGAAGCGGAGCCGGGACTGTATGACGCGCTGAATGACAATACGGCTACCTTTGCGGACAACGAAAAGATGCTGGAAGTGCTGGGGCAGTTCAAGGAATTATCTGACAAAGGATATTTCGGAGAGGACTGGATCGGAACCGACAGCGCCAACATGGCAAATGAATTTGGCGACAGGAACTGTGCGATGGCAATGGCAAATTCCAGCTACATCAAACAGATCCAGGAAGAGACAGGCACAGAGGATGAGTTCGGACTGTTCCTGATCCCGCTGGGCGACAACTCCAGTTTCCCGACCAACCCGGCAGGCCCGACCATGTTTGGTTATAAGGGAACTGAGCATGAAGAGCTTGTAAAGACATTCTTCGATTTTGTAACGTCGACAGAAAGCCTGCAGGAAATCCTGGACAATTCACCGGCTTATACCAACCTGGACGTGAACGACGGCGGACTGGAACAGCACTGGCTGCCGGAGGAAGAAGAGTTCATGGCTACTGTGGATAAGGATAAGATGGGCACCGCAGTGCTCCAGACAGGAACCAAGTATACCAACGATTACTGGGGAGACTTTGGTGCGGATATGATCTCCTTCTGTCAGGACCAGAGCGAGGCAAATGATGTCCTGAAAAATATGGATTCCAACCGGGCGGAAGCGGCGAAGATCGCCGGAGACAGTGCCTGGGAATAAATAGAACGGGAACCTGATGCGTGCCGGGGGTAGGTACCCCGGCACTTTTTAAAACCGGAAAGTGGTGATTTTTTTGAAAAAAAGTAGAATTTATCCAATGTGGTTCCTGCTTGTTCCGCTTGTGCTTTACAGTGTATTTTTCCTTCTTCCCAGTATCCTGGGAATCGGATATTCCTTCACGGACTGGAATTCCCGGAGCATGGGAGAGGTCAATTTTGTGGGACTTCAGAATTATATCGAGATCTTTACCTCGGACAAGGATTACCTGTCAGGGATCGGGCATACCCTGATGTTTACGGTCATTTCCAACATTGTAAAGCTGATTCCGGCCCTGTTTCTGGCAATCATGCTGAACGAGGGCATCCGGGGGAAGGGGCTGTACAGGACGCTTTTGTACCTGCCGTCCATTCTGCCCTATGTGATCATCGGTATTTTGTTTACGTCGATTCTGAATTACAACAACGGTATGCTCAACAGCGTGCTGGAATTTCTGCATCTGGATTTCCTGAAACAGAAATGGCTTTCAGACCTGAATGTGGTGTGGAAATCCATTTTCGGGGTGGACGCATGGCGGGGAGTCGGTTATGTCATGACCATCTTCATTGCGGGACTGAGTACCATTCCAAGATCCTATTACGAGGCGGCGCAGATTGACGGGGCCAATTTCTGGCAGAGGCTTCGGTATGTGACGCTGCCCATGATCTCGGGCTCTGTGATGATCAACCTGGTATTCGGCATCACCTACGGATTGAAGGTATTTGATATCATCTACGTGCTGACCAACGGCGGGCCGGGGCATGCCACGGAAGTGATCACGACCTATTCCTACCAGCTCTATTCATCCGGGCAGTACGGAATGTCCACGGCGCTGAATACGATTCTGCTGCTGATCACGGCGGCGGTGGGTGTTCTGATCGTGAAAAATATGAGTAAGCAGGAGGTGCAGCAATGACGAAAAAAAGAATCCTTGCGGTTTTGAAGCATGTGCTGATGATCCTGCTGTGCCTTGCGGTGGTGCTCCCGTTTTACCTTGTGGTGATCAACTCCTTTAAGACCAAGGGGGAGGCGGCCAGGATGAACCTGTCGCTTCCGACGGAGTGGCAGTTTTCCAACTACACGGAGGTCATTCGGAAAGGAAAGCTGATCCAGGGATTTCTCAACAGCCTGATCTACGCCGGCGTGTCCACATTGATCGGCGTAATCAGCTCCGCCATGGCGTCCTTCGTGATGAGCCGGAGACGGACAAGGGTAAATTCGTTTTTGTACTATTTTGTGCTCTGCGGGCTGTTTTTCCCGGTAAACTATGTCACCCTTTCCAGAGTGCTCGGCACCTTCCAGCTTACCAATACCAAGGCCGGGATCGTCATCGTATTTACCAGCGCCATGATTCCGTTCTGCGTATTTACGATCCGGAACTTTATCTCATCCGTGCCGGTGGAGCTGGATGAGGCGGCGGTATTGGACGGGGCGGGGCCTTTGTCCCTGTTTTTCCAGGTGATCATGCCGATGCTCAAGCCGGTGCTTTTTACCTGCTTTATCCTGCAGTTCATGGGCGTGTGGAGCGACTTTTTGACTCCCTTGTATCTGTCGTCCAAGAGCAAGCTCTTCCCGATGACCATGGCGGTGTACCAGTTCTTCGGGAAAAATACAAACTATTGGAATTACATATTCGCGGATATCGTGCTGACCTGTATCCCGGTGATTCTCGTGTACCTGATCGGGCAGAAATATATCATCGGAGGGCTGACCTCCGGAGCGGTGAAAGAATAGAAGCAAATTGGTTACATAGAATGGAGGAAAACTATCATGAAAGATTTAGCAATGAACACAAAATTGATCGTGCGTCCCATCGTCGGCTGCCTGACCCATTCCCATTTCTGGGAGGGGCCGTGCCGTGCGGGGTACAAGGAGGACATGACCGTGGAGGCGGAGTCCGCTGCGGCTGACCAGGCATTTGAAGCGGCAAAAAAGGTGCTGGAAGGCGCAACCGAGGAGATCCATTTCCTGGAAGCGGTGGATGCCCGTTATGATGAAAAGTTCATCGTAGGAAAGGATGTTTTTGCGAAAATCGAGGAGGACATGGATCAGGTAGACTTCTTCCTCTGCATGAACTGGCGGATTCCGAAACTGGAGCGTTACAAAAAGCCCATCGTCATTATGCAGAATGGAAATGAAGGAATTGATTTTGCGGCGTACTGCAGAAACATCGGCGTGGAGGCGTATGTGGCAATGGATATACAGGATCTGAATGAGATCGCGCACCTGTTGTGGGTAAGGAAGGCTGTGTCCGAGACCCGGGCGCTTGTGCTTACCGCAGGCGGACAGCCCACCTTCGGCATCCAGAGCCTGATCCGGGATCCGGAGGTGCTGCGCCAGCGGTACGGCTTCGAAGTGATCAAGCTTCCCTTCCGCGAGATTTTCAAATACATGGACCAGATTACCGACGAAGAGGCAAAGCCGATCGCAGACCGGATCATCAATGGCTCCAAGGAAACGAAAGTGAATACGGACTGGTTTATCAATGATGTGAAATATTATCTGGCGGCGAAGAAAATGATGGACATCTACGACTGCAACGCATTTTCCACGGCGTGCCATGAGCTTTGCACGTCAGAGATCCCCCAGGAGCGGAAGTTTACGCCCTGCATGTGCCATTCCCTGATGAAGGACGAGGGGATCCCCAGCGGCTGTGAGGAAGATCTGAACGCCCTGCTGGCTATGACCATTCTGCAGTATGCGGCCCGCCGTCCGGCATTTATGGGCAATCCGAACCACGAGACGGACGAGCTGCTGCGCATCCACCATGCGGTTCCGGCGCTGTGCATGAACGGATACGGCACAAAGCCTTTGGAATACAAGCTGTGGGCGTTTACCGGACAGGGCTTCGGCGGCAAGCTGCAGGTGGACTTTACGGAAAATGAGCAGGATCATGTGACGCTGGCCCGCTTCAACCCGGCAGGGGATACGGTCTGCGTAAAGGTGGGACAGGTGCTCCGCTCCGAGTATGACGAGGTTTACTGCAGCCCCTACTATTATATCCAGATGGACGACGCGAGAAGATATATGCATCATTTGGCGGGCTTCGGACATCACCAGGTGCTGGTGTTCGGAGACTATATGCAGGAATTGAAGGATCTGGCGGAGGTTATGAATTTCAAGGTGCTGGAAGGCTGACAGGAGATGATACAGGCGCCGGAAAGCTGACAGGAAAAGATACAGGCGCCGGGAATGAAGAGTTCTGCGGCGCGGCGGACCGGCAGCGATCAAGAGGGAATTGGATATGATTTACTTAAATAACGCAGCAACTACATATCCGAAGCCGCAGTGTGTGACAGACGCATACACTGCGGCTTTCTCTGCGCCTCCCGCTGGGCAGTTCCGAAGCAGCGGGCAGGGCAGGGGGCAGGATATCTTTACACGCTGCCGGGAAAACCTGGGCAGGCTGTTCGGGATTGGCGACCCGGAGCGGATCTATTTCACATCGGGGGCAACGGACGCTTTGAACCAGCTTTTTCATGGGCTGGAAAGAAGGGGAAAGAAGATCCTCACGACGCAGACCGAGCACAACAGCGTTCTGCGGCCTTTGTATAACGGGATCGCGGAGGGCGCGGAGGTGGAGATCGTGCCCTGCGGCCGGTTCGGCCGGGTCAGTCCGGAGGAAGCGGAAAAGTGGATCACACCGGATACAGGGATGATCGTGCTGAACCACTGCTCCAATGTGACGGGCATGATCCAGGATGCGGCCCGGTTCGGGGAGATCGCGAAAAGGCATGGGCTCCTGTTTCTGCTGGACGCGTCCCAGAGCGCGGGATGCATTCCCATAGACTGTGATGCCTGGCATGCGGATGCCCTGGTATTTACCGGGCACAAAGGGCTGTTCGGCCCCCAGGGGACGGGAGGATATTTTCTGCGAAAGGGCGTTGGGCTGCGGCCTTACCGCTACGGCGGGACCGGAAGGGACAGTAGCAGGCTGACCTATGGGGACGAAGAGTATGAGTATGAGGCGGGCACCCAGAACGGGCACGGGATTCCGGCGCTGAATGCGGGGGTCGAATATATCCTGGAGCGGGGCGTGGAACAGATTGCGGAAGAAGAGCAAAGGCTCATGGGGCTTTTGTACGACGGACTTTCGGACATCCGGGGCGTGACGGTTTACGGTGAGAAGGGAGAAAACCTGGGGCCGGTGCTGAGCCTGAACCTGGCGGGGCTTCGGCCTTCGGAGCTTGCCTATATCCTGCAGAATGGGTATGAAACGGTGGCCCGGGCGGGGCTGCACTGCGCGCCGCTGATCCATCAGGCAATGGGAACGGAGGAGCACGGGACGGTGCGGATCAGCATATCGGCGTTGACAAAAGAGCAGGAAGTGGAAGAATTTCTTGGGAACATGCGGGAGATCGCGGCAGCGGCGGGAAATTGACGGAGTATGGGCCGCGGCCGGGCAGAGAACGGGTAGGGGATGCATTGCGGCTGAGGATTGTTTTATTGAGGAGGCAGGAGGTAAATCATGAAGATATTGGAGATCATTCCATCCCGGGAGCGGTGCGCGGAGGCGGGATGGCATGCGTATGATTTTATATTGGAGCGCCCCATGGATGATGATTTCATCAGATCACTGCGCCCGTTGGGGAGTTTTTTGTACATGCAGATGCTGAAAAAACCATTTTTTAAGATCGAATCGGAGCATTATCTGCTGAAAGGGATCCGGGGGGATGATTTTTTCCGGATGGCAGTCCACGGGGATCATCTGGATGAAATGAAAAATGTAGAGAACATGATTTTAAAAGGGAGTGAATTTTAATATGAAATGTATACAGACAAAGCATTATGCGGAATTCACACGGGAAATGTTTTTCCTGCGTCTGATTCCCATGGAGGAAGAGGTGTTCCAGTGCGTGTTCAGCCAGGAACCGATTGCGGAAACGGAATCGGCATTCATTGACCGGACGGCGTTTGCCCCGGTGCCTTATTCTATAGAAGAAACAGAGCATAGCTTTCAGATCCGGACAAGCCGCGTGCAGGCGGAGGTCTTGAAGGCTGACGGGCGGATTGCCTGGACACGTCTGGCGGACAGCAGGGGCTCGTATATTCTTCTGGAAGAGGGCAGAAAGGAACTGGAAAAAATTGATGTCATGCGTTATACTACAGGAGACGAGGCGCCTGTCATCAACCGGGTAAAGACTGTAGACGGAGAGCGCAATTTTATCCAGAACCTGAAACAGGCGGCGGACCACCAGGCTTACAAGGGTCGGCTGCATTTTCGGTGGCAGGCAGAGGAAGGGATCTACGGCCTGGGGCAGGCAGAGGAAGGGATCTACAATTACAGGGGACATGACCAGTACCTGTACCAGCACAACATGCGGATCCCCATGCCCGTGCTCCTGTCGGATCAGGGCTACGGGATGCTGTTCGACTGCGGCGGCCTGATGACTTTCCACGACGGCCCGGACGATTCCTACCTGTTTTTCGATACCATTTCCCAGATGGATTATTATTTTATCGCAAAGCAGACGCCCGACGAGATCATCGGGACGATCCGCGATCTCACCGGGCGCGCGGCTATGCTGCCGAAATGGGCGTTCGGCTATATCCAATCCAAGGAGCAGTATTATACGGCAAAGGAATTGGCCGATGTGGTGCGGAGATACCGGGAACTGGGCGTGCCGCTAGACTGCGTGGTGCAGGACTGGAACACCTGGGATCCGGGCAACTGGGGCGAAAAGCTGGTGGACAAGTCGCGGTATGGAGATCTGAAGGAGCGCATGGAGGAGATCCGCGGCATGCATGCCCATTCCATGGTATCCGTGTGGCCCAACATGAATACAGGAGGGAAGAATCATACGGAATTTTTTGAGGCGGGCCATCTGCTCAACGACTATGCCACTTACGACGCATTTTCCGAGGAGGCCCGGGAAATGTACTGGCAGCAGGCGAAAAAGGAGCTGTTTGACGGAGGCTTTGACTCCTGGTGGTGCGATTCCACGGAGCCGTTCAGCGGCCCGGACTGGGGTGGCGCCATGAAGCGGGAACCATGGGAGCGCTACATGCTGGTAGGAAATGAGCATAAAAAATATCTGCCGCCCGAGCAGGCCAACCTGTTTGCGCTGATGCACGCGAAGGGGATCTATGAAAACCAGCGGAAGGAGACGGAGGACATCCGTGTGCTGAACCTGACCCGCTCCGGGTACGCGTCGGGACAGAAATACGGCGCGGTGCTCTGGTCCGGCGATACCTACGCGTCCTGGGACACACTGAAAAAGCAGATCACAGAGGGCTTGAACATGGGCCTGTCCGGATATCCCTATTGGACGCTGGATATCGGCGGATTTTTCACGGTGGGCAGCAAATGGCAGAACCGGGGCTGCGGCTGCAATACGGATCCTTCGCCGAAATGGTTCTGGCAGGGAGACTATAACGAGGGCGTGTCGGACTGCGGATATCGGGAGCTGTACGTCAGATGGCTGGAGATGGGGACATTTCTCCCCATGTTCCGCTCCCACGGCACCGACACCTCGCGGGAGATCTGGAACTTCGGGAAACAGGGCGAGCCGTTTTACGATGCCATTGAGAAATACATCCGACTGCGGTATGATCTGATGCCGTATATTTATTCGCTGGCCGGGGACGTGTACCGGAATCATGGGACTATGATGCGCAGCCTCCTGTTCGATTATGCGGCGGATCCCCAGGCGCGGAACATGGATCAGGAATTTATGTTCGGAAAGAGCCTGCTCATCTGCCCGGTGACGGAGCCCATGTATTATGGGAAGGAGAACCAGAAGCTGGAGGCGGAGAAGGTGTGGACATGCTACCTGCCGGCGGGAGACGGCTGGTATCATTACTGGACGGACCAAAAATACGAGGGTGGGCAGTTCGTGACCGTGGACGCGCCGCTGGATGAGATGCCGGTATTTGTGAAGGCGGGCTCGATCATTCCCATGAAAAAAGGGCTTACCTATGCGGATGAGAAAAATGAAAATCCGCTGGAGATCCATGTATATCCGGGGAAGGACGCGGCATTTACGCTGTATGAGGACGAAGGGAATAACTACCGGTATGAGGATGGAAAGTATGCCCTGACGGAATTTACATGGGAGGATGCAAAGCGGAAGCTGACGATCGGCGATACGGCGGGGGAATTTGACGGGATGGAGAATGGATGGAGAAAAAATGTGAAATTATGCATCCATTAAATTATTCTCACCTGTACGGCTGCAATCCGGAATCTCAGTTTTATGCAATTTATTGAAATAAATTTGGATTAGCAGCCTACAGGTGAAATTATTGTTTACACGGTGGAGGAAGCAAAAAAATGTACAAAATATTCTATACAGATCATGCGAAGGAATGGCTGCAGGCACTGCCCCTCGGCAACGGCCGTCTGGGAGCGATGGTATACGGCGAGCCCTTTACAGGCAGGATCCAGATGAACGAGGAAAGTGTGGTCTACGGCGGCCCGATCGACCGGATCAATCCGGATGCGTCGAAGTATTTTCCGGAAATCCGACGCCTGATAAAGGAAGGAAAAATCGAGGAGGCCGAAGAGTTGAGTGTCTACGCCCTGTCCGGAATGCCACAGAGCCAGAGGCCGTTCCAGACACTGGGGGAATTTTCCTACAAGATTCAAAACAGCGGCGGTGAGATTTCCGGGTATCGGCGTGAGCTGGACCTGGAAAATGGAATCGTCACGGTCCGTTATCAGCAGAATGGGATCACCTATATAATGAAGGCTTTCATTTCCCTGGAAGCGGATACTCTGGCGGTGGAATTCTCGGCGGACAGGCCGGGAAGCCTTTCCATGTCGGGTCTGCTGACGAGAGGGAGATACTATAACTGCGCGGGAAGCGCGGGAGAGGACACGATCTATATCGATGGAGATCTGGGAAAAGGCGGGAGCGAGTTCTGCATACAGGCGAAGGCCTGCGTACAGGGCGGAAGTGTTCAGACGATCGGGGAGCATCTGGTGATCAAAAATGCCGACCGGGCGGTGATCTATGTGAACGGCGTTACCACCTATCCGCTGCGGGAGAAGAAGATTGCCGACTGTTATGCATATCTGCAGGAGCAAATGGCGGGGCTGACGCTGGAAGGCTTCGGGGAGATTCGGGAGGCGCATATCCGCAGGCATTCGGAAATGTTTGGACGGTCGGTGCTTGTGCTGGGAGCCGGGGCATCGGAGAATGGAGTACATTTGCGGCTGGTTGCGGAACTGGAGCAGCTTCCCACGGATGAACGTCTGCGCAGGATCGCGGAGGGCGGCACGGATCATGAAATGGCGGCGCTTTACTATGCATACGGCCGCTATCTGCTGATGTCCTGCAGCCAGCCGGGAGGGCTTCCGGCCAATCTGCAGGGGATCTGGTGTGAAAAGCTGGAGCCCATCTGGGATTCCAAATACACCATCAATATCAACACCCAGATGAATTACTGGCCTGCGGAGATCTGCAACCTTTCCGAGTGCCATATGCCTTTGTTCGAGCATCTGGAGCGGATGCTGGAAAACGGAAAGCGCACGGCCCGGGAAATGTACGGCTGCCGCGGGTTTGTGGCCCACCACAATACCGACGTGTGGGCGGATACGGCTCCCCAGGACTTGGCCATTCCGGCGACCTATTGGGTGATGGGCGGCGCATGGCTGGCGACCCACATCTGGAAGCATTTTCGGTATACGATGGATCAGGATTTTCTGGAACGGATGTACCCGATTTTGTTTGAATGTGTACAGTTTTTCGGGGATTTCCTGATGGAGGATGAGGGGGAGCTGGTGATCTGCCCGTCCGTTTCTCCGGAAAATACATATATCATGAAAAATGGAAAGACCGGACGGCTCTGCATGAGCTCCACTATGGACACGGCGATCCTGCGGGATATTCTGATCCAGTTTTTGGAGAGCGAGCGGATCCTCGGTAAGCAGTCCGAGCTGGGAGAGCAGGCAGTCCGGATATTGGAAAAGCTGCCCGGCTTCGGCGTGGGCAGGCACGGTCAGCTGATGGAATGGCGGGAGGATTATGAGGAATGGGAGATCGGCCATCGGCATTTTTCCCATCTCTATCCCATTTTTCCATCCAATCAGATCAATGAATATGAAAATGAGGAGCTGCTGGAGGCTGGAAAAAAGGCACTGGAGCGGCGCATGCAACACGGAGGAGGACATACGGGATGGAGCTGCGCGTGGCTCATCAACCTGTACGCGAGGTTTGGCGACGGGGACAGCGCGGTCCGGTATATCCATGACCTGTTAGGAAAGCTGACCGCCCCCAACCTGTTCGACATGCACCCGCCGCTGGACCGGATTCCGGGCATTCCCTGGGTATTCCAGATCGACGGCAACCTGGGCGGCGCCTGCGGGATCGCGCAGATGCTGCTGCAGAGCCATCTGGACGAGATCCGCCTTCTCCCGGCTCTGCCCTCCTCCTGGAAAGAGGGGCGTGTGACGGGACTTTGCGCGGAAGGCGGATTTGAAGTGGATATCTGCTGGCAGGACGGGAGGCTGAAGGAAGCGGTTCTCTATGCGAAGAAAGGCGGAAGGGCTGTGGTCCGCTGCGGGGAGAAGCTTGCGATGTCGGCAGCCGGGAAGGAAGTTACGGTTTCTGCGGATGAAAAGGGGCGTTATGTGTGGGAGACGCAGGTAGGGGAAGCTTACCGGATGGAAGCGGTTTCCAATGGATAGCGATACTCTTTGTTCTGGAAATATGCCTGGTGCTGTGTTACAATCAGATAGACAATGAGCATTCTCGGAAACTCAGCCGCAAAGATGGGTGCAAGGGAGTTTCCGAGAGTGCTCACAATTGATTGGAGGTATAAAATGGACAGACCTGTTACGACATTATTTATGCTGATGTCTGTTGACGGAAAAATCAGCACCGGCGCGTCAGACAGCTTAGACGTGGATAAGGATTTCCCTAAAATCGCAGGAGTGAAGGAAGGATTACATCAATATTATGAGATAGAGCAGACAACGGATCTGTGGTCGCTGAATTCCGGAAGAGTGCAGGCCAAGATCGGCGCGAACACAGAGGACATGCCCCAAAAAACGCCTGTGTCCTTTGTTTCGATTGATAATCAGCATCTAAAGGAGCATGGCATACGTTATCTTTGTGCTTTATCAAAACAATTTGTGCTGGTTACATCGAATGGAAACCATCCGGCATTTGAAGTGGAAGAAGACAACCTTCATATCATATATCAAAAAGAACTGTTGCTGAAAGAGGTTCTTACAAAACTCAGATCAGAATTTGGCTGTGAGAGGATCACGATACAAACCGGCGGTACATTAAACGGGCTGTTTCTTCGTGAAAAGCTGATCGATTACATTGATATCGTTGTCGCTCCTGTTTTAATCGGCGGAAAAGATACGTCTACCTTAATTGATGGGCAATCCCTGTTGTCAGAAAGCGAATTATCAAAATTGGGTGTGCTGAAACTGCAGGAATGTGTGGTTTTGGAAAACTCATATCTTCGATTGCGGTATGAGGTGATTCAAGGATAAGCTTCCCGTTTTTGAGGGGGCTGAACAGAACGGGAAAACAAGATTTCCAGCTGTACGGTGCGATTCAACAGGTTATTCGCATGCAATTGATTGCGATGCAAATGACCTGTTGAATCAGCAACCGCACAGTTGGAAAAATTTAAGGAGGAATCTACATATGAGGGATATGATTGCATACTGCGGGCTGGACTGTGAAACCTGTGATGCTTATCTGGCAACGATCAATGACGACCAGGCTTTGCGTGAGAAAACTGCAAAACTATGGGCTGAATTAAATCAGGCTCCGATACTGCCTGAACATATTCATTGCGAAGGCTGCCGTGTTGATGGGATCAAAACCATATACTGTGACAGCCTTTGCGCGATTCGGCAGTGTGCGGTAAAAAAAGAGGTATCCACGTGCGGCGACTGCCAGGACTTCGAAAAATGTCAGACTCTTGGAGAGATCATCTCAGGGAATCCTGACGCGCTAAAGAATTTGAAGGGATAGAATATATCGTTTGACTGCCAAAGAATCTAGCGGAGAAAATTGGCAACTATAAAGAATCCGGAGCAACAGCCCTCAATACTGCCTGTTGTTCCGGACTCTTGTATTTTTAACCGACGACCAGTTCACAGATCTCTTCAAATGTTTTCCCCGGATTCTGCATGATCACATTGTAGATTGGAAGAACTTCCTCCGATTCGGTCTCCATCTCTTCTTTCAGCTTACGGTCAAATTTTTCCTGTACAAACTCCATAAAAGTATCCTCTATGCTCATACCATTTACCTCCCTATTCTGTTGTGTTCAGGAGATTTTCCTGCTTACCATTCAGAAAACCTCCTGCTTATCTGGATAAAAGCACGAATTTTCTGAAAGGGAAGGGAATAGAGTCCCTTGCATTGATATGTTGCAGATATACCGGAATCCGATGTTCCGGTATCGTTGAACTTTAGAAAATATGCTTTTTCTTATTTTAGCACACGGACATTGGGCAGCGCAAGAGGATTTTCAGCGCATTTTTGTAGAAAAAAGTCTGGCGCCATGATACAATCGTATAGACAAATTGGGATTTACCGAGCAGATACAGGTGCGTAATCATGAAAAACTATACACAGATTTATGTAAAAAGTGCAAGATGCAGACCGATTGGATGCAATAGGAGAGATAGGAATTGTGGAGGATAGTGTAAATGGGAAAAGAACTATCGGAAATGCCTTTGGAAGAATTATGGGAACTGTTTCCCGTGTTCCTTGTCCCACATAATGATAAATGGAATATATTTTATGATGAAATGGAATCTTTCCTGAAAATCACATTGTCACAGTGCCAGGTTGAGAGAATTAGTCATATTGGGAGTACTGCAATATCTGGAATATGGGCAAAAGATATTGTTGATGTACTGATTGAAGTATCAAAGGATTCCGATATTGAGAATACTGCAAAAGTAATTGAAAAGAACGGGTTTATTCGGATGTCAACAGAAGCGGGCAGAATATCGTTTAATCGTGGATATACGAAAGACGGATTTGCTGATAAAGTTTTTCATGTACACCTCCGCTATACTGGAGATAATGATGAATTGTATTTTAGAGATTATTTGAATGAGCATACACAAATAGCCAAGGAATACGAAAAGATGAAATTGAAATTGTGGAAGATGTTTGGACATAATCGGGATGCTTATACTGACGCAAAGACAGAGTTTGTTAAGAAATGGACATCTGAAGCAAAAAATGTTTACACAGGAAGGTATCAATAACTTCCTGTTTGGCGGGAAGATATAGGAAACAGAAAATCGGGATTTATGAAATTGGAGGAATAAAGTATGTGGGAAGAATTAGGAATCAGTGGCGGAACTGCAATCATTATTTTGATTGCATTGTATTTTATCGTGAAGTGGGCAGTAAAAAACGGTGTAAAAGAAGCGTATAAGGATATTACTGGAAAGAAAACAGCTGAGGATACTGAAATTGAAACGGCACTCGGACTTGACGATGAAGATAAGTAAATTCCAGTTTGTCGGGAAGTTGCAGGAAGTGTAAAAACGGGATTTGTAACGAGGAGAAATCAAATGAAAAGAGAACAAAAATCATTGCGGAGAAGCGGGACGGATATATGTGAATTTCTAAAAGAATTTTATGATGAATGGACATGATGCTGATGCAATTTCGCATTTTGACAAGGAGGTTTCATGAGTAGGGACAAAGTTGTATTATTTGAGACAAATGATAAAAAGAATTGTTACTGAACTTTCACCGAACGAGTGGGTATATAGCGATTTTGCAACCTATGTTGTAACACACAACCCAAAAACGTCTTCTGATAAAATTCATTTTACCAATGAAAGCCCCGTTGAGCTGATAAAAAAACTACGAGAAGAAAACGGAAAAGGGATTTGGATATGCGGTGGCGCAAACCTTATCCAGCAGTTCGTTAAGGAAGATATGATTGATTGTTATTATATTACGGTTATTCCAACGATTTTAGGTTCAGGCATTCGGCTTTTTGAAAAGACTGACCATGAAATTAAGTTGAGGCTGCTCAAAACACAATCGTATAATGGTATGACGGATTTAATCTATATAAAAAGATAAATTTCCATTTTTGGGGTGGCTGAACGGAATATATCGTTTGACAGCTTTTCAAAAGATAAGAATTAAAGGAGAAATTCAAATGAAAAGAGAACTTGGGATTGCAAGATGTGGTCTGGCCTGCTGTTTATGTTCTGAAAACATTACATGTAATGGCTGCAGCTCTGATGAGTGCGTTGATAAAGAATGGTGTGAAAATCGAAAGTGCTCGATTGAGAAAGAAATATCAAACTGTTTTTTATGTGAAAATGACTGCCATAAAGGAATCTTGTCGAAAATGAAACCATACGGATTTACAGAATTTGCGAAAAGATATGGACTTGAAGAACTGCTGGATTGTCTTGAAAGAAACGAAAAAAATGGAGTGATCTACCATCGCGAAGGGGTAATAGGAGATTACGACAATTTTGACGATTTAGAAAAATTGATCGAGTTTATAAAAAGCGGTATATTGGCATAGCTAAGAGTCTTAAATATTACAGAAAAAATTGCCTGGTATGAACATGGATGAAATTGAGTATAGGAATAAGGAGGGTTTATGAGTAGGGACAAAGTTGTATTATTTGAGACGAATGATAAAAAGATAATTTTATCTGTACAGATAGAAAATGAGACAGTGTGGCTAAATCGTAACCAAATGTCGGATTTGTTTGAAAGAGATGTTAAGACAATTGGTAAGCATATCAATAATGCACTTAAAGAAGAAGTGGATTATTCAACTGTCGCAAAATTTGCGACAGTTCAACGGGAGGGCAATAGAGATGTAGAAAGGGATGTTGAATATTATAATTTAGATATGATTATATCTGTTGGATATCGTGTTAAATCGAAACGGGGTGTAGAATTTCGCAAATGGGCGAATTCGGTTTTAAAGCAATACATTTTGCAGGGATATGCTGTAAATAATAGTCGTATCAATCAGCTTGGCGAGGTGATACGGATTATGAAACGTACAGAAAATGAATTGGATAGCAGACAAGTACTAACCGTCATAGAAAAATATAGTGAAGCATTAGAATTGCTGGATTCTTACGACCATCAAAATATGACCCGCCCAACCGGGAATATTGCGATATACGAACTTACTTATGAAGAATGTCAGGAAGTAATTAAAAATATGCGATTTGGAGATGAATCTGATCTTTTTGGAAAAGAAAAGGACGATTCTTTTAGAGGAAGTATAGGTAATATCTATCAGTCGTTCGACGGTCAGGATATATATCCTACATTGGAAGAAAAGGCGGCTCATTTACTTTATTTTATCACAAAGAACCATAGTTTTTTTGACGGAAATAAAAGAATAGCAGCAACGATATTTCTGTATTTTTTAGACAGAAATAAGAGACTTTTTGCTGACGGGAGAAAACTTATAGATGATCATACTCTTGTAGCGCTCACAATAATGATTGCGGAATCAAGACCAGATGAAATGGAAATGATGGTTACAGTAATTCTAAATTGTTTAAAATAATTTTGATATATTCGAATCAGGTTCAAGGAAATGAATCATAAGTATTAATAATAGATTAGTTTTGAAAGATAAATTCCAGTTGTGCGGAAGTTGTAGGAAGCGTAAAATCAGAAGCTGTAAAGGAGATCCTCCATGAAAAACATAAGTTCAGAAGCTGAAAAAATAATGATGGAGCGTTTTGGAAAAGATACTGTCATTGCATTAGCAACCGTTGAGGACGGAGTCCCATATGTAAGAAGTGTAAATGCATACTATGAAAATGGAGCATTTTATATCATTACATATTTATAAGAACACTCCCGTGCGGTAATGCAGATTGCAATGAATTGATTGCTGTGTTGAAGTTATAAGGCAGAAGAGGTGACCAATATGAAAACAAAATCCAAGAGAAAAATTCTCATTATTGTATTATCTGTCGTAATTGTGCTGCTCATTGTCGGAGATTGGGCATTATCTGTGATAATATACAATGAGAATTTTAACCAGCGTTTTGAAAGTGATGAGGCATTTATACGGCGTGTTGATGATTTTGACGGATTGCAGTGCACGAAATATGAGTTTGTTTCCAATAAAGGACAGAAATTGACGGGATATCTGTATACCACGGAGGAAAGACCGCATGGAATCGTCGTAATGGCTCACGGATTTGGCGGCGGAGGGCACAACTCTTATATGGACTGTGCGAATTATTTTGCGCATCATGGATACAGCGTTTTTGCTTATGATGCTACGGGAAATGATGAAAGCGAAGGAGAAGGAGTCGGAGGGCTTCCGCAAGGAGTCATAGATCTTGACTATGCAATCACATTTGTGGAAGAAAGCGGGAATTTTCCGGATCTGCCAATCGTTTTATTTGGGCATAGCTGGGGCGGCTACAGTGTTTGTAGTGTACTTACATATCATCCTGAAGTAAAAGCAGTTATTGCGTGTTCCGGTTTTAACTCTTCATCGGATATGTTTGAAGCAGAGGGGAAAAAACAGGCGGGGAACGGTATCTATCTTATACTGCCGTTTGTGAAGCTCCACGAGAGGATGAAATACGGCGGCTATGCCTTAAATACCGCGCTGGACGGATTCTCAGAGAGCGATGCCGCCGTTATGATCCTGCATAGCTTTGATGATGAAGTTGTTCCGGCCGAATACGGCTACGACATTTATTATGAAAAGTATAAAGATGATTCCCGGTTCCGTTTCATTCATTTCGAGGATAAGGGACATAATTATTTCAATGATGACACTTATAGGGATGAATTTAATGCGGAATTTGACAAATGGCTTGAAACGCTTGATTACGATTATAATGCCTCCGAAAACAAGGAACGGTTTTCGAAGGATAGAGCTGACTATATACATAAAAACCTTGACAGGGAAAAAAGGTTTAATTCATTGGATTTAGAGCTGTTCGGGGATTTTGTTGATTTTTATGATGAAAAGATACAAGGGGGCTGTACATGACCCACGAGATTTTGAAAGAAATCATGTTTTATATCATTACCCAATTAACGGGAATTAGCTGAAAATAGGTAAATTCTGCTCAATTGCTTGTGGGGAAAAGTATCTTCCCCACAACCTTCAGCTTGGCGGGTAGCCAATATTATTTCCATCGGAAACCCTGGATAAAAAAGAAAAACTGGAAGATGTTTGCGGATATATGAATTTTTGGGCAGATGCTATCATTGTAAGGCACAGAAATATGGATGTGATCAGGGCGCTTGCGCGATACTCTGCTGTTCCGATCATCAATGCAATGACAGACAGGAATCATCCTTGTGAGATTATCTCAGATATGTATTCATTATCTAAAATCAGAGAAGAATTTATAAAGGACAAATATCTTTTCTGCGGTGAATCCGGCAACATTGGTCTTTCATGGAAGGAGGCGGCGGGCGTTTTAGGATTTGAATTTTCGCAATGCTGCCCACAGGGATACGAGATGGAAGGGGTACAGGTATATAGAGATATAAAAGAAGCGGTTAAAGGCAAAGACGTTATATGCACAGATTCATTTCCGGCAGACAAACTCGGGGATTTTAAGAATTATCAGATCACAAAAGAAATTATGGATATGGCAAATGAAAATGCTGTTTCAAACCCTTGTCCGCCATTCTATCGCGGCGAGGAAGTATCCGAAGATGTGATCGATTCTGATTATTTTGTCGGCTATCAGTTTAAGAGATTTTTGTTAGAGGTACAGCAGGCTATTGTGATTTATTGCATGCTTGATGAACGAAAGTAGGATTGAAACGAGGTATATCAGATATGGCAGATCTTGAAGTGATCCATGAAAAGGATTCTATTCATGTGATCAAGGAGACGGGCACGGAAGTCAATTATTATATTTTTGATGAGGCGGAAATCCATTTAAACAGGATTATGCCGCATACGGTCCAGGAGTGGCATTTCCATGAAAAAATCGACGAAAATATTTTGATCACTAAAGGAAAATTACTGTGCAAATATGTAGACTGCAATGGAATTGAAAAATCCTGTTATGCGGTCAAAAATGATATTGTAAGAGTTCATCACAGTGTCCATACGTTTGAAAATGATACGGATGAAATAACGGAATTTGTCGTATTCAGATTTGTGCCGGACGGTACAGATAAGAGAGAAATGATAAAGACGGATAAAAAAGTTGTGAAGCATGATCATTGAAATATCAAGCCTTTGACTGATATGGTAAGAAAAATGCAAAATGGACCAGCTTTAATAGAATAATGGCTGCGTAATAAAAATACGATAGAATTCCTTGGCATTTGGGAAGAAATGTATAATGCAGATTTCAATATTACTGCGTATGAAGAAATTATGTTGGAGGCAGGCTTGAATCGTTTTATTATGTCGGTTAAGCAGTGGGTATCACGAACGAACTCTAAGGGCATTATAGCGAAAGCCGGCAGATATGGAGGCACATATGCCTACAAAGATATTGCTTTTGAATTTGCGAGCTGGTTGTCTCCGCAATTTAAACTATATTTGATAAAAGAATTTGAAAAGTTAAAGAAAGAGGAACAAGCACTGCTGGGATGGACTGCCAAGAGGGAACTGGCAAAAATAAATTACCGTATACATACAGATGCAATTAAGTCTAATCTTATTCCACCGGAACTTACGTCGCAACAGACAAATGAACTGATATGTATTTCCAATATGGAGAACATTAATGCGGTACTGATTGAAGATGGCTTAAGTCAACAGGAACGTCTGATAAAACTTAAATAGGCATGATCACTGAAAAGGGGCAGGGCATATGAAAACGGATGACTATAAGGAATATATTTCGGCAGAAACTATGATGGGGCCAAACAGCGTAAGGATATTGGAAGAGCTGTTCCATAAATATCCGCTGCAGCTTCATCCGGATGATGTGGTCCTCGACCTGGGATGCGGGACGGGACTGACAAGTCTTATCATTGCGAAAGAGACCGGAGCAAGAGTTTTCGCAGATGATCTATGGGTAAGCGCGGAAGAAAATGGGACGCGTTTTGCTGAATGGGGTGTTGGAGAGCAGATCACGCCTGTTTGTGAAGACGCGAATGATCTTCATTTTGAAAAAAAGCAGTTCCGTGCTCTGATCAGTATCGACTCCTATCATTATTTTGCGGGAAGCAAGGGATTTTTTCGGGAAAAGCTTTTGCCGTTTTTGAAAGAGAACGGAGTGGTTTTGATCGGGATTCCCGGTCTGAAAGATGAATATACAGGCAGAGCCGAAGAGCTTCTTGTCAATTGGCTTGGAGATGAGAGTTATATGTTTAAAAGCCCAAAGCAATGGAAAGAACTCATCGGCAGAAGCGACCGGATCGAGTCGGTGAAAACCTGGGAAATGGATTGCTTTCACCAGGCATGGGACGATTGGCTTGCAGCAGATAATAAATTCGCCCTCGGCGACAGGCAGCACTTTGAAACCATCATTAAACCATATACTTGTTTTGTGGGCATTTATATCGGGCTGAAAAAGGCAAAACGGGCCTGCTGTTATTGGAGAGGTGAAAAACAATGTGCGATATCAGGCTGTTCCGAAGCGTAAAAGCAGATTACGATACGGCAGTGATGATCTGGAAAAATCCATGTTCAGCATGATGATGTTGATAAAATAATGGAAAACTACGAGTGGGCAGACATCATCATATCTGTATCGCCTTCTTATTGGGCAGACATTCCCGGACAGTTTAAAGCTTTTATTGACAGATGTACACCCTGGTGCAATACCCATGAGCCGCATGCAGCTTTAAGCGCTGGAAAGAAAGGCTATGTAGTGGCATTAAGAACCGGAACAAGCATGAGAGAATGTCAGCGCATTTTTATGCCCGCAGAGCCGCACAGCTTTTAGTCGGACTTTATATGCTGGTTTATTTGGGATTCATCTGCGGCGAAAATATGCAGATTGAGGGATTTTGGTATTATCTTTTTACAGGGGTGTTTGAAGCCGCAACCATCCATTATGCAGTCGCAAAAATTTTCGGGCCGCTGCTTTTCGGCAGGGGCTGGTGCGGATATGCTTGCTGGACTGCAATGGTGCTTGATTTTCTCCCGTACAGGGTCCCGGTGGCTCCAAGAAAACAGATCGGATGGATACGGTATATTACATTTGCGGGTTCTCTTATATTTGTTTCTGCGCTATTTTTTGCGCATGTGGGCAGCATTGAGAAAATAATGTTCTGGGCGTTTATCATAGGAAATGTCATCTACTATGCCGTCGGGATCATATTATCCCTGGCCTTTCAGGACAATCGTGCATTTTGCAAATACATATGTCCCATTACAGTATTTTTGAAGCCTGTGAGTTATTTTTCACTGCTCCGGATTCAATGTGATAAAAGCAAATTTTTTCTAAAAAAGATATTCTTCCAGACAGATTCCCCGCTCATATATCTCAGTGGCTGCCTCCACCCCGACATACCGATAATGCCAGACCTCCTCGGCCACCCCGGTGATGTCTGTTTTATTTCCGGGATATCGGAAAATAAATCCGTATTTATAGCTGTTTTCCTGCAGCCACAAATAAACATCCCAGGTTGCTCCGTTAATATCTACCGCAAATCCAAGCTGATGCTCGCTGTAACCCGGCAGGGCGACCCACTGCTCTGCCAGCTCTGCAGCTTCGCCCTCGGAATACCCTTCTTTTTTGAATTCGCGGATTTTTTCATCGTAAAGCTTCTGCTGCGTCTTTGCCGTGCGGTAGCCGGACACGACAAGCGGCAGTTCCCCCAGGTTCCCTTCCCTTGCGGCTTCCAGCATCTGCATCAGCGGTTCGTAAATGCGTTTGTCAACCGATTCGCCGCCCGGCGCCTGGACCAAATCCGGCTCATAATTGTCTGGAATGGGATTCTGCTGATTGACTAAAGTAAGCTGCCATGGGACATCTGTATCAGAAGCCTGCGGTTCTCCTCCCTGTACTGCGGAAGCCTGCGCTGGTTTTTCTGCTGTCCCTTGCTCTCCGTGTATATCTGCGGCAGGCGCATTATCCCCAAAAGAAATGGCCGGAATCTGAAAGGCTCCTTCTTTTTTCAGGCTTTCTTTCCAGGAAAATCCCAAAACCATGATAGCACACAGACACAGAAAAAGCAGGACGGTCAGACGGACGATCTGCCGGCTTACAAAACGCTTGCGCCTGCGGCCCCGGTAAATATTTTTTGTGAAATTATTTCTAATATATTTTTCTTTCATCATAAAAACTCCTTTCCGTATGTGCGCATGCGGCACAGAAATAAAATAATGCCTTTGTCAGTATCTATTATACGGAACAAAGGAGTTGGGAACTTTAATATGAAATTGTTTAATTCCTAAGAAAATCCTAACCCGGATAAACCGGTATATCAACATCTAAATGCCCCTGACTTTAGATGCTGGTTGGTTTCCTAAATATGTTATCTTTTCTTAAATCGGTAGTTGGTTCGGATATTACAGAGCCAGAATACCGTTATGCGGATGATACGCCTTATTACATCCGTGATGGGTATACGCCGCAATTGCTGAACTAATATTTTGGGAAGAATCGGCCGATATACCTTATAAGCAGATATTAAGATGACATACAGATTAAGGGAGGGCAAGTTATGAAAATTTATTCGGCAAACAATAATCTACGAAAGTAATCTCTTCTAACCCGGTATTTTGAGCTCAAAAGCAAAAGAAAGGCATCACCCTTCCGACAAAAAACGGACAGATCAGACAAGATAATGGCGGACTATTCCCGGCTGCAGGGCGGGTATTTAATCGACGCCGTATTTGGAATGATTGATCTTTATGGTGCGGAAGATGTATATGATGAATGCATAGCAAATGGCATGACGAGAGAAGAGGCATGTGAGAAGTTTGAAGAAAATCTACTGGAACGATTAGGGCATTTTCAAGAAGCGCTTGCTATGGAATTTGTCCCGATGGATGAAGACGCGACCGGAGAGGTGATCTCCTATTCGGATGTATACGACGAAAATGGGCAGCTGAAGGTTCCAGTGAAATTGACGTTTGAGGAATATCATAAGAATCTGAAAAGCATCCTTGAGAATATGATGAATGCTCTTAAGGACAGGAAAGACGATTTCCCGAATTTATATGAAATTTACTTTGCAGAATAAATTCCCGACAGCCCATCGCTGCCCCGCAGGAATAAACATATTCCACCTGTACGGTTGGATGATCTAAAGATCATCCAACCTGCGCATCCATTTGTCAAGCTGTCCTGGGCAGGCAGACCGTGATTGTGACCGAATGTCCGCCGCTTTCCGCGTGTATGGAACCGCCGTGCAGGAGGATGATCTCCTTTGCGATCGCCAGCCCCAGGCCCGTGCCGCCGGTGTCGGAGACGCGGGCCTTGTCCAGCCGGTAAAATTTATCAAAGAGCAGGGAAAGCTTTTCCGCGGGAATGTGGTCCCCCTGGTTTTGGAAGGAAACGCGGACCTGTTCGGCCGTTTCTTCGGCTGAGATCGTGATCTCGGTTTCCGGGTCGCTGTATGCAGCCGCATTTCTTAAAATATTGCCAAATACTCTGACCAGCTTATCTGGGTCGGCGCGGACAGTCAGATTTTCATCCATATTTAACACAACGGAATTGCCGTGGGGAGCGAAGACCGGGGAAAGCTCGTCGGACAGCTGGACCAGAAGATAGTACAGATCGACGGGTTCTTTTGCCAGTTGGATCTGCCTGGAATTGTAGCGGGTGATCTCAAAAAATTCATTGATCATTTCTTCCAGCCGATAGGCCTTGTCCAGTGTGATATGCACATTCTTCGCGCGTTCGGCGGCAGACATATCCGGATCTTCGTCCAGAAGATTCAGATACCCGATCACGGAGGTCAGGGGAGTGCGGATGTCATGGGCAAGATACATTACCAACTCGTCTTTCCGCTGTTCCGCAAGCGCGGTTTCCTGCTTCTGCCGCGTCAGTGTCTGCTTGACTGCGTTCAGCTTTTTTTCAAAGGGAAGCATTTCCGCCGATAAATGGATTTGTGCCGTATCTTCTGCCAGCAGGGCGTCGATCCCCTGATTGACTTCTTTAAAATATCGGGTGATCCACTGGAATAAGCGCCAGAGCAGCACAACAAATAGAAAAATGATCGCCGCCGCGAAAAAGATTTCCTTGTAGCCCCTGAAATAATTGTGATAGATATAGAAAGCCTGCTCATATTCGAGCGTTGTAAATGTCACCAGCAGTGTGATGACTAGGTTTCCGCCCCGCTGTTTCCAGAGGAACAGATACAGCAGGATCACGGCCGCAACGGAAAGAAGCGCGTTTCCGCAGAAACGTTCCATGAGCTTTGACTGAAATTCAGAATATTCTCCTTTGTTGTTAGCCTTCAATTTTATACCCCACTCCCCATATCGTTTTGATATATTTTGGTTTACTCAAGGTGTCGTTCATTTTTTCGCGCAGATGGCGGATATGCACGGTGATCGTGTTGTTGGATTTGCTGTAATACTCGTCCTTCCAGATCTGATGAAACAGCTCTTCCGCACTGATCACACGTCCCTTGTTTTCCAGGAGGATGCGCAGAATGGAAAATTCGGTCGGGGTCAGTGTGAGCGGCTTATCGTTTAAAAAGCATTCGTAGGTGCCAGGCTTCATCACCAGGCCGGAATGGGTGAGCAGATCCTGTCCGTCCTCCGAATGGGCCGGGTTGTACTTTTTGTACCGGCGCAGCTGGGACTTCACCCTTGCGATCAATTCCAGGGGACGAAAAGGCTTTGTGATGTAATCGTCCGCCCCGAGCGTCAGCCCCTTGACCTGGTCCATCTCTCCGTCCTTGGCGGTCAGCATGATGACCGGATAGGTGTATTTTGCCCGGATCTTTTGGCACAATGTAAATCCGTCGATCTCCGGAAGCATGATATCCAGGATCGCAAGATCCAGCTCGGTGGTGTTGATGCACTCGAGGGCTTCCTTCGCAGAGTAAAATTTAAAGACCGTGTAGTCTTCGCTGTTCAGATACACTTCAATTAAATCAGCGATCTCGGCCTCGTCGTCAACGATCAGTATTTTGTCAGACATGGGAAAACCTTCCTTTCTGTGTTTTTTTCAGCACAATTTATTGTAACATATGTCACCAATTTCCGTCAGGAAATTAATGACCTGCTTGCGCATCAGCGCAATTCATTGTAACACACAAAAGAAGGTTTTCCTTGTTTTTTTGATTAAGAAGATATTAAGAATTTCCTAACGGTATTACAAGCTGCGTCCAGCCAATCAGCGTGGTGATTATAAAATTTCCTGGACATACGACGTATTGACGAAATGGTATTTTTGCTTTAAGATGTAAATACGAAAGGGGCTGATAGTATGGCAACAACGAGTATAACAATCCGGATGGACCCGTTTTATAGTGAAGAAAATCAAAGACATTTGAATAAGGCAATTGCAGATCTGGAAGCCGGTAAGGGGCAGATTCATGAACTGATCGAGGTTGAAGATGAATAAAGTCTGGCAAGAAGAGGCGTGGGGGGACTATATTTACTGGCAAAATCAGGACCGCAAAACATGAAAACGCATCAACCTGCTCATACAGGATATCTCACGTGACGGATATGAATACAAAACAACGCGGCGCTTATTGATAAACACCGCGCATTTTTATTTGTTGATGGTCAGGTCGCTTGTAATAATACCAAAGGATTCCAGCTTAGCCTTTACGGCACGGATCTGGTCATCAATAAGTAATATTCTTCGCGCGGATGATATTGTACTTGATGATCGAGGTATTGATATATTCATTGGCGTACAGGATCGGGCTGTCACTGGTATCGTAGTTGACGCCCTTTAAGTACAGCAGCGGCATGTCCGGCAGATCCCGGAGCTCTGCGTACCCGGACAGACATTCCATTTCAGAGGACATGATCGTATCGATCTCCACCTTGTCCCATTCACATTTTTTCCCGGATACATGATAAATGTATTTGAACACGGAATCCTCGTATCTGCTGAATTCCCGGAAGGACGCCTCGTCCCCTACCTGGGAGGCGCTGAAATAATCCCGGCAGAATACGCAGAACTGCCCGTCCGCCAGAAATATTTTCTCGGCGATCACAAGCTCCTCGTCTTCTTTCATATGAAGGAGCCCGCAGATCGCTTCATCCCGGGGGATTTTTTTGATGTCTCCCAGTTTGACCGACGGCTCGTAACCGCTGTTTTTGATCATCTGCGAAAATTCCATGCAGGGGTTAAAGTGGACCTTGATGTTCAGGGAATCCACGTTGACAAAGGTACCTCTCCCCTGCCTGCGGAAAATGAGTCCCTCCGCCGCCAGGTCATTGAGCGCCTGACGGATCGTAATGCGGCTGACGCCGATGATCTCGGCAAGGCGTTCCTCTCTGGGAAGCTTGTTGTCTTTCTGCAGATCCATGGTGCCGATATATTTCTGAATCTCAAATCTGGCCCGGTCGGACAGGGAAAATGCGTTTAGCTTAAAGTTGGACATACAGATCTCCTTTTCATAACATACATTTCACTCCAAGCATAAAGGATAAGCGGGAATCTGTCAATACAGGTGTGAATTTGTGTGTAAAAAATGCGCACCCGGCTGAGTGCGCATTTTTGTACTTTACGGCTGCCATGAAGAAAACGCATATGTCATGACAAACAGGCTGACGATCAGCAATACATTTCCTGTCATGATCAGTGCGGGCACGGAACAGAGACAGGCCATAAAGGAACCGATTCCCATGATGATCGTTCCGACCAGAGCTGCCAGTTTATATTTTCCCATAATAATCTCCTTCCTACTGTGCGACTTGTTTCTTCGTTACTTTCATCAGGATCGGATAGAGCGCGCCGCCGATGATCAGGCCTTTGAGCGCAGGCAGCCCGAATGGGATCAGGTAGACTCCGGCAAGCGCGATCGCCCAGGTCAGCCATGAAACCGCGTTAAACTGCGCAAATTTTACACTGCCCAGATCCTTGTACTCTCCCTTGTGGATGATAAAGTAATCTGCCAGGATGATGCCCGGAAGCGGAGGTACGATGGTTCCCAGCAGGTCCAGGAAGGAAAACAGAAATCCGACCTGGTAGGGCCTGCACAGTGTAGCAAGCGCGGAGATGGCAAGCAGTACCACAATGATCTTCTGACGGTCCATGTGAAATGCATTGGACAGGTTCAGGGATGTGGAATACAGGTTCGATGCATTTGTGGTAAAAATGTTGGTTGTCATCAGGATCAGGCACGGAACCAGAAGCCCCATGGACAGCAGTACATTTGTCAGGTCGCTGTCGCCTACCGCAACGGAGGTGATGGTTCCGCAGAGGATCATGAAGATATTTCCGCCCAGCAGTCCGGTCAGGGTCGCCGCGATGGCTTCCTTTGTGGACTTCGCGTAGCGCATGATGTCCGCGATGCAGGTGGAGGTGGACAAAATCCAGGTTCCGATCACGACAGTGATTCCGCTGGATAACGTAATGTGCCCCTCCGGTGTATAATTCCAAAGCCCGTCCAGCCCGACCATGCCTACGGCACGGATGGAGGTGGCCAGCGACAGGAAGATGATCGCGGGGATCGCGATGTATCCCAGGATGCTGATGGCTTTGATTCCCTTCATCGCGAAGATTCCCATCACCACTGCGCTGACTGCCATGCAGATCAGCTCCGCAATGTCGCCGAAGCCGAAGGCCTGGGCGATAAAATGTCCGTAGGTAGCGGCCTGAATGGTGTACCAGCCGATATTTACGATGGGCACGAACATGGACGCGATCCGGGAGCCTTTTTCCCCGAAACTGTAGCGCGTCATCAGGGCAAAGGTCAGTCCGGTCCTGCTGGCAATGATGCTGACCAGGATCGCGATGGCGCTTAAGAAAACATTTCCCAGGAGGACCGCGAGCAGGATCATTTTAAAATCCAGTCCGGCGGAAAGCCCGCCCCCTGCCATCATGCTGGTGATGACAAATACGAAACCGGTCCAGACGATGGTCAGGCTGAAATAACTTTTCCGTTCGCTTTCCGGTACGGCGGAGAGCGAAAATTCGGTATCTTGTTGTTGTGCTTGATCTTTTTCCATTTGTATCTCCTTATGTATACCCAAGGGTATCCCGTTATGGCCATGCGGCCGTTTCATAAGGTATACCCGGGGCGCCCATTATGGCCATCCGGCCATTTCACAGGGGAAATCCCCAGGGCATGAACCATAATTTTTCTTGCAGCATATCCGTTATTTATTCCAGAATCCTTTGTGTACTTCCGCGGCCAGCGGAGCGATCTCCGGGAACGGCCCGACCACCTGGATGTCCTTCTGTCCCTTTGCAAAGACCTCTCTGCAGGGAAGGTCGAAGGTGGGGTTCTGCTCATCGGAGCCAGTCAGGGAGAGCAGCTCCCGCTCGGTCATGGCATAGACGACCCGTCCGATATTGCCCCAGTAAATGGCTCCGGAGCACATGGCGCAGGGCTCCGCGGTGGAGTACAGTGTGCAGTTCCATAAGAAATCCTTCTCATACAGGACAGACGCCCGCTCTACCAGCTGGGTCTCCGCGTGTCCGGTACATTTCTTAGAGGAGATCTCCACATTCTCCTGCTCCAGCAGGATATTGCCCTCCGCGTCCACCAGGATCGCGCCGAAGGGGGTGTTGCCCGCCTCACGGGAATGTTTGGAGATTTCAATGCAGCGTTTCAGATAGTATTCGTGTTCTTTGTACATCGTTTTTCTCATTCCTTTCTTGTCTTGTATTTGCTATACATGTAAATAGAGTAATATGTAATAGGTATTACCTTAAGAAAATTGTAACATAAAAATAAATTATTGTAAATGCGGCAATATAAACAATAAAATTATGAAAAATAGGGCAGATTGCACAAAAGAAGGGACAGTGTTATTGCTGGCACGGCATCGTGTACCATGCGGAGAGGCGTTCGGGTCAGGCTGGCAAATCCCCCATTGACGATACATTGCGCGATTGATACAATAACAAGAGAAACTTGTGCGACGGTTCAACAGGATTCAGGGAAAGAGTGAATGATGCTGTATGATAAGGACATCCGTGAGCCGCTTTTTGATTTTCTGGAAGCGTATTACGGAAAAGTGAGGATTTTGGAAGAGAAGCAGATGGGAAGGTCCCGGGCGGATATCGTGATGGTGCTGCCGTCTGCGCTTGTGGGGATCGAGATCAAGAGCGACGCGGACACCTACGCCAGGCTTACCCGGCAGGTGAAGGATTACGACCAGTATTTTGATTATAATTATGTGGCGGCGGGGGTAAGCCATGCCATGCACATTGAGGAGCATGTGCCGGAATGGTGGGGGATCATCACCGTTGAGCAGGTGGACGGGGAGGCGGATTTTTATATTCTGCGCAAGCCGAAGGAGAATCCCAAGGTGAACCGGAAGAAGCAGCTGGGGCTTTTGTGGCGTCCAGAGCTGGCGCACATCCAGGAATTGAATCATCTGCCCAGATACCGGCAGCGGAGCAAGCAGTTTGTGACAGAGAAGATCCTTCTTGGGGTTCCTGAGGAGAGCCTGCGTAGGCAGATCAGCCAGGAACTGTTCGAGCGGGATTATACACGGATCGCGGAGACGATCATGGAATATAAAAGAGGCCGCAGGTGATCAGGACTTTGCAGCCGGAAGTGCAGGAATCAGTTTTATGTCTATAAATCAAGGGAAAAGAAAAAGGGGTACACGTCATGCGAATGATGGCAGGAAGTATCTATATGATATTCTGGCAATAAAAAAAGAAACGAGCAGCCCGCTTGAGTGAAACACTGTACGGTAAAAACCCATTTCTTATTTTTGATAATAATCTATTTTTGATTTCTGTCAATCCCCTATTTTGATTTTTTTAAACATACAAAATGCAGCTGCATTAACAGGCGCAAAAGTGCGATAGTACAGATTTTGCGAATGGATGTGCAGGTTGGATGATCTTTTAGACCATCCAACCTGCACAGGTAAAAATTTTTCCAACTGTACGGCTGCGGCTCACGGCCTGGCCGCCCGGGAACCGCAGCGGCGCAGGGACATGCATACATACAGCAGAAACCAGACCACGCAGTGCACCGCCAGGACCGCCACTTCCTTTCCCAGGCCGCCGCTTCCGTTCAGCAGTTTCATCAGCCCGTAAAATGTGGCGCTGGAGGGCAGCAGATAGCTCAGTGTATGCAGGACGCCTCCTGCCGGAAACAGCAGGTAAAACAGGATCGGCGGTGCGAGGAAGAGGATCATGACGAGCTTGATATATACGATCCCGACCATCAGGCTCTCTGAAAATTTTGCGATAAACAGCCCTGTCAGCGCGGCGATGAAGGCGGACAGGACGATCAGGAGCAGCAGCGGGAGAAGCTGCGCCGCTCTGAGCCGGATGCAGATGAGAGCGGTCAGCACCGTGGAAATTGTTCCGCCGAGAAAGCCGACCATGATCTTCTGCAGGGCATACTGAGCCTTCGTCATGGGAAGGATCTCATTGATATAGAGGATTCCGTCCTCTTTTTCGCTGATGATGCTCATGGCGTTGAAGGTGCATCCCATGAACATGGCCGTGACCATGGTGATCACGATCAGCAGATGCTTCATCATTTCACCGTCGGCGGGGGAGGGAAACATTTCTATTTTATATTGGGACATCAGGCCGCGGTCGGCATAGAGCGCAGGCAGAAGGTCAGCGGACGCGGCGATCCGGGTGGTCTCGTCGCCGGAGCGGAAGGCCCGGATGCCGGAGCCGCTGGACGGAATGCCGGAACCATCGGACGGGATGCTGGAGCCGCCGGATAGGATGCCGGAATCGCCGGCTTGGATCTCGGAGGTGCCGGACATGCTGCCGGAAGCATCAGACAGGATGCCAATCACCTGGGTGGAAGGCTCTATGACGGCGGCTTCGAGCTGCTCCAGGGTGTCATATTCTGTGACCGAGCCGTATTGACGGAGCCAGGAAACGGTTTCCGCAGACAGGTCATTTTTCAGGATGCCGAAGGCAGATTCCGCCGCGGCGGAAAAATTCAGATCTGACAGGAGATTCAGCGCCAGTCCCACCAGAATGGGCAGCAAAAATGTTAGAATGCACAGCTTGTCACGCCGGATGGATTTCATTTGATAGTTCAGTGCGGTTCGGTTCATGGTTCATCCCTCCCTTTTCATTTCCAGCGCGAGTGTCCATTTTGCCAGGAAAAACAGCAGGAAGACGGCGCTCGCACAGGCGGCATAATAGAAAATGCTGACAGTGGGTCTCCGGAAATAGGCATGCTTCATTGCCATAAACAGATGGTACATGGGGTGAAATTTCATCCAGCCGAATTCGATGCCCATCTGCCCTGCCATGAATACCGGGGTGGTGATGAAGATCGCCAGCACCAGGTACAGTAGGGAAAATTGTTTGAAATCCGGCAGCGCGACGGCGCATAAAAATCCCACCAGCGCCATGATCAGGGACAGGATGCCTGCATGGAGCAGGACGGCTGGAAGCACGGCCAGGCCCTCTGCCGGCCCCAGGCTGATGAGCGTCAGCAACGCGGTAAATGTCAGGTCGGCAAGCAGGATCAGGTCCAGCTTGGACAGGATGAATGCGGAGCTTTGCACAGGGAGAACGGCATGGATCCGGATCACGCCCATTTCCTTTTCCTTAAACAGCATGGCGGCCAGACCTAAAAATCCGACGGCTGCCAGTTCAAAAAAGAGAAATTCAGCAGTGATCTCCCGGCGGTTCTTCATTTCCTTGCCGTCGTTTCCGATGCATGCCGCCGGGCGCGTATCTTCCGATTCCATCCTGAAAACCGCGTAAGCGGCCCTCAGATTGTCCAGGGTATCCATCCCGCAGGAAACCATATGGATCCGCGGAGTTTCTCCGGAAAGATCGATTCCCACGGAATATCCGTCTGCGCAGGATTCCTGTAACTCGTCCATTGTGCTTACATAGATCAGGTTGGGCAGTGAAGCACCTACAGCCCGGAGCGGACTGTCATCCAGGGCAGAGCCATTGTCCGGAAGGCTGGTGTCATCCCGGCTCGGGCCGCTGCTATGGATGCCGGTGCTAACCCGGCTCGGGCCGCTGTCATGGATGCTTGTTCCGTCCCGGCCTGTCCCGCTGTCCTGCATATGCTCCAGGTCATAACAGTACACCGGAAATAGTTCATCATCCAGGTTGACATACACGAAATGGATATAGCAGGAGTACAGGATCAGGGACCCGGCCGCAAGCAGAAAAAACTTAGCAGACAACATAAGCCGGAAATCCTTTTTCATCAGTGCAAAAAAACTGTTTCTCATCCGTCCAGCCCCCTTCCCGTACAGCGGATAAATACATCCTCCAGGGTAGGCTCCTGGGAATGGACGCTGAGGATCTCATCGTGAGGAAAGGAAAAACCATGCTCCAGCTCTGCGGCATCCAGGGTTTTCGTCCGCCGTTCCTTTTTCGGATCTGAAAGCGCGGTTCCGGATTCTCCGTGATACAGGTATTCCACCTCGATTTGATTGCTGCTGTTCTGCTCTTTCAGATTTCGGGGCGTATCCAGTGCGGCGATCTGCCCGTTGGAGATAAATGCGACCCGGTCGCAGAGCAGGTCCGCATCCACCATGTTATGTGTGGTAAGAAACACGGTGGTCCCTTTTTGGCGCTCCTCCTCAATGATCCTGCGGAACAGCACGGCGCCGGAGGGATCCAGCCCGCTGATGGGCTCGTCCAAAAATAAAAGCTCAGGGCTGCTGATCAGCGCCCGCGCCATACTGACACGCTGCCGCATCCCTTTAGAATAAGAAGAAACAGGCTTTTTCAGGAAATCCCGTTTAAACTCCAGCATTTCCAGCAATTCCTCCGGATCCCGGACATTTTCCCGGGGATAAAAGGAAGAAAAATAGTTCAGGTTATCGAGTGCGCTTAAGTTGGCGTACAGATAAGGAAATTCAAACAGTACGCCGATCTTCTGGAAAAAATCCTGCGTATGGGTCTCCGAAATATCTTTTCCAAACAGGGCTGCCCGTCCGCCGTGGCCTTTCAGGATCCCGGTGAGGATTTTCTGGGTGGTGGATTTTCCGGAGCCGTTGGGCCCCAGAAATCCGAAAATTTCCCCTTTTTCCACTGTAAAATTCAGGCCATGGAGCGCCTGCTTCTCCTTTCCGTAAGAAAAGGTCAGGTCTTTGACTTCAATCATCCTCATCACCCCATTTTCCGCGCTGATGCTGCTTCTTTTCCTGCGCCCGCCGGCTCCACCATTTCATGAACTTTACCTTCAGGGGCAGTGAAACTGCCAGCACTGCCGCAATGACCAGCCACCAATACCATTCCAATCCTAAAAACATGTTATGCACCTCCTTCATATTTGTACAGCAAATTGCATTTCTGCCCTTGCCGCTCACACGGCGCTGCGGATTTGTTGCGCGGCATCCGGTCAATACAACCGTGTGCTGTATGGAGACAGTGTAATGGAGCGGTGTAAAATCCGTGTGAAGATGACGTGAAGCGGAAGTAAAATCGTTCCAACCGTACAGTTAGAAATCATTTGAAAATATGCCGCCTGTAAGGAGGTGTAGAACAATAAGTGATATTGATTGCGCGGGACAAATGATAAATCTGTGAAAAAATAAATTGCCTTTACTGGAAATGATGATATAATGTAAAAAGTTTCCAACCGTACAGGTGGAAAAATTTTCATACGTACAAATGGAAAAGTCCGCTGCAAAAGGAGAAATGAACCATGAATGCAAAATATCAGAAAACGATCTACGCGTGTTTTGTAGGATATGTTGTACAGGCGATCATCAATAATTTTGTCCCGCTTTTGTTTTTGACCTTTGAGAGTACGTACCAGATTCCGCTCAGCCGGATCACCATACTGATCACGTTTAACTTCGGGATCCAGCTGCTGGTGGACCTGCTGTCGGCGGGATTTGTGGACAGGATCGGATACCGGGTTTCGATCATGCTCGCCCATATTTTTTCGGCGGCGGGGCTGCTGGGACTTGCCGTGCTGCCGGAGATACTGCCCAGCGCCTATGCGGGGCTCTTGATCTCGGTGACGATCTATGCCCTGGGGGGCGGGCTTTTGGAGGTGCTGGTCAGCCCGATCGTGGAGAGCTGTCCCACGGACAATAAGGAAAAGGCTATGAGTCTGCTGCATTCCTTCTACTGCTGGGGGCATGTGGGAGTGGTGCTCCTTTCCACCCTGTTTTTCCGGATATTTGGGATTGAAAACTGGAAGCTTCTGACCGTGATCTGGATGATCGTTCCCGTTGCCAATGCATTTGTTTTTGCAAAAACGCCGATGGCGCCGCTTGTGGAAGAGGGGGAAAAGGGAATGACCATGGCAGACCTGTTCCGAAGCAAGGTGTTCTGGGTGCTGATGCTGATGATGACGTGCGCGGGCGCCAGTGAACAGGCCGTGAGCCAGTGGGCGTCTACCTTTGCCGAGAGGGGGCTGGGCGTGACCAAGACCGTGGGAGACCTGGCCGGTCCCATGGCATTTGCCATATTGATGGGAAGCGCGCGAGCCTTCTATGGAAAATTTGGAGACAGGATCGATCTGGATCGGTTTATGGTCGGAAGCGGAATCCTCTGCGTGCTGTCCTACCTGTGCATTTCCCTATCGCCGTCCCCGGTGCTGTCCCTTGTGGGCTGTGCCGTCTGCGGACTGTCCGTGGGGATTATGTGGCCCGGGAGCTTCAGCAAGGCGTCCGCTCTGATCAGAAACGGCGGGACGGCCATGTTCGCGCTGCTGGCTCTGGCGGGAGACTTAGGGTGCTCCGGCGGTCCCACGCTGGTGGGAACGATTTCCAGTATGGCGTCGGACGACCTGAAAAAAGGAATCCTGGCAGCGGTGATATTTCCGGTATTGCTGGTGGCAGGGGTGGTGCTCAGCCGCAGGCCGATGGATCGCAGCAGTGACCGTTCTTAGGAACTGTGAAGAAATAAGGAACTGTAGCAGATGGATGCGTAGGTTGGATGATCTTTAGATCATCCAACCTACGGGCGGAATATTTATCGACAATTCCTTAATCTGTTTTGGTATATTTCTCGATCAGACATTCATGAGTCTTTTTTTCTTTATCATAGTTGATTCCCACTAAGAGGATATCTCCTGTATATGTTTCAATCCATGACGTATATTCCTTCTCCTTGATCTGTCGGATGGCGCCGCCGGCGGTTTTATCCCATTTCAGTTCTACTACCAGCGCCGGACGGTTCACGTTCCGCTTCGGCAGATATGCCACATCCGCAAAGCCTTTTCCTGATGGAAGCTCCATGATCGGATTTACATAATATACCTTTGCGCTGTAGTATGCCATGAGGATTGCGCAGGTAAGTGAATTTTCGTGATGATATTTCAACACGGACGCGGTTTCGTTATGGATTGCGGACAGTCCGTCTGCCACAGCGTTTCCGTCCAGCGCCCATGTGCGTTCCAGAAGCTCCTGGGAGCGGTTCAGGGACTGGATTACGCCTTCCCATCCGCCGACCTTTACAGCCCGTATAAATTCCAGCTCGATCTCCTGATTGGGAATAAAAACCTCGCTTGTAATCTTATCATAGGTCAGGTAACCAAGGTGAACCAGCAGCGTCAGCACGTCGTCCTTAGTCCGGAATGTGGTCATATCGTTCTGGAATGTGGAAGGGTCGATCACACAGCGCCCATTTCCGAGCATTGCAGTAATGGCTTCCTTCAATCCATCAAAATTCAGATCAATATAAACCTTCAATGCCTCGTAAGTCTCCGTTCCAGTCCAATAACTCTGGATTTCTTTCCATGTTAATGCGTCTGCAACGGATTTTGGATTGTAGATATGAAGCCGGCCCACTCGATATCCGTCGTACCATCTTTCCATCTCGCCGTAGTCCACATCCCGCTCATTGCATGCCGCAAGGACTTCTTCCTCCGTAAATCCAAAATATTCATCCAGGTTCTTGGGGGAGATCATGGAATAATCATCAAAAATATTGACCGCAGAGTGTTCCCCGTACTTCTTGATCGGCAGGATTCCCGTCATATAGACCAGTTCCGCATATTCCGCGTCTTTAAAAAGCCCCCGTAAAAAATCCAGATATCTTTTCTGCTCTTCTTTACGGTTCCTTGCAATCCGGAATACACAGTCCCACTCATCAACAATGAAGATAAATCCGTTTCCGGTCTGAATAAATATCTGTTCAAGAGCATCTGTCAGACTGCTGTCTGCGCCGATTCTTTTACATTCTGGAAATTCAATCAGCAATTCTGACGTTACGCTTCTCTCCATTTCTTCAATATATGTGCCAAGATGATCTTCTGTTTTCAAA
This sequence comes from Lachnospiraceae bacterium, assembly GCA_910575475.1. Classification (GTDB taxonomy): domain Bacteria; phylum Bacillota; class Clostridia; order Lachnospirales; family Lachnospiraceae; genus Schaedlerella. The sequence continues at coordinate 174,949 of CAJTGD010000006.1, forward strand.
AAACGCTGCATATTTAACCGGATCACCTGGTGTTGGTTCAAATGCTCCTGAAAGCTGGGGTCCCGCTCAATATTCAGACCGGAAAACAGTTCGGCTGAATCGCAGCCGCAGCTATAGTAAGCAGTCAGCATGTTCGCTGCCATTGATTTTCCAAAACGGCGCGGACGGCTCACACATACGAATTTCCTTTCGGTTCTGTATACCGCATTCATCTTTGAGATCAGCATACTTTTATCAATATAGAAATTAGAAAAACGTGAGTCCTGAAATGAAATATTTCCCGGATTTACATAAATCCCCATGCCGAATCATCTCCTTTACAATCTAAGTTGATTTCATTTTATCATTGAAAAACAGTCGAGGCAAGCGGAAAACGGGTATCCCTGTCCTGCTTTTGCCGCAGTTTACCGGCAAGCCGGTAAACTGCGAGAGGGGTTGCATGTGCCGGGTATGGAGAAGTAAAACATCACTCCGTCCGGCATATTTTTTACGCCGTAATCCAGGTTTTGCATGGACAGGATCTGTGCGACTATGGACAGCCCCAGCCCGGAGCCGTGATAGCCGGTATCCGGATTCCGGTAAAACTTTGTCCAGATCCTGGGCAGTATTTCCTCCGGTATCGCTTTTCCCTCGTTCAGGATGGAGAAATGCAGGAGATCCCCGCGCATGGTCAGGGACAGTTCCAGCCTGCCGCCGGGGCATACATTTTTCCGGGCGTTCAGGATCAGGTTGTCCAGCACCTGCTCCATCCGTTTTCGGTCTGTCTTTACAAAAATTTTCTCCTCCGGAAGCTCATACTCCAATTGGAAATCCGCGTCCGGAATGTCGGTCAGCAGGCGTCCCGCCGCGGTTTCTGCCAATTCCACAAAGTCCAATGTTTCCATCACAAGCTCAGAAGCGCCGCTCTCCAGCGCCGACAGATCCAGGAGGGTAGTGATCAGGCCGCTCATGCGCTCGGTCTCGGAAATGATGATGTCCGTGTAACGCTGCCGCACTGTCTCGTCAGTCTCGTCCTGGATTCCTTCCGCATAGGCCCGGATGACTCCGACGGGGGTTTTCATTTCATGGGACAGGCTGTCGGTCAAATCTTTGCGCTCCGCAAGAAGACGCTGCTTTTCCGCCACCTCTTCTGCAAGCTGAGCGTTGGCAGCTTCCAGGCGGGCGTTGGTATCTTCCAGCTGCGAATTGGCATTTTCCAAGCGTACATTGGTATCTTCCAGTTGCGAATTAGCATTTTCCAGCTGAGTATTGGTATCTTCCAGCTGCAAATTAGCATTTTCCAGCTGTATATTGGCATCCTCCAGCTGTGAATTTGTGAGTTCCAGCCGGGCCAGCGTATCCTGCAGGTTTTCGGACATCTGCCTCAAGCTGTGGGAGAGCTCGCCGAATTCATTCTCCGAGGTGAGCCGGCAGGGCTCGGAAAAGTCCAGATGCGCCAGTCGCCCGGCTGCCGCATTAAGCCGGGAAATGGGGTCGGAGATAAAACGACCCATCAGAAAATCGACTGCCAGGATCAGCGGGATCACGAATCCGAGCCAGACCAGAAGGGATATATCCGGATCATCAGATATATGTGTGGAAAACAGGTAAGACGCGATCAACAGGACACCGGCAAGCTTGGAGGTGAGGATGATTTTTTTACGGACCGTGCGGGGGGAAAACATTTTTTTCAGATTCATGTGGGTACCTCGAATTTGTAGCCGGAGCGAATCAGGGTAACGATATTTTTGCCCTCGCTGCCCAGCTTTTGGCGGAGATTTTTGATGTGGGCGTCCACCGTGCGGGTGGTCCCTTCAAATTCATAGCCCCAGATCCGGTTCAGAAGCTGGTCCCGGCTGAAGATCTGCCCGGGATTTGCCATGAGGAAATGGAGCAGCTCATATTCCTTGTGCGTAAGCGTGATCTCCTGCCCGTCCACATAGACCTTGCGGGAGGCTGGCTGGAGCGCGGTCTTTCCGGCGCAGAGGGTGCCGAGGGGAGCGCAGGAGGTCCGGCGCAGCAGGGCATTTACCTTTGCCAGCAGGACTCTGGGGCTGAAAGGCTTTGTCATGTAATCGTCCGCACCGTATTCATAGCCTTTCAGCTTGTCCTCCTCACTGCTTTTGGCGGTCAGCAGGATCACCGGCGTATTGCCCATCTCACGGGCGAGCCGGCATACCGAAAAGCCGTCCAGATGGGGCATCATGATATCCAGGATCAGCAGATCCACGGGAGTGCTTTTGAGCAGAATCAGGGCATCCACGCCGTCGTCCGCGGTCAGGCAGGTGTGGCCGCCTTTTCTCATATATTCTGCAATGATATCCTGCATGTTTTTTTCATCTTCTGCGATTAAAATAGATGCCATAGGAGAGACCTCGCTTTGTTGGGAATATGCAATTTATTATAGACCTTCTGAAATTGTTTTACAATATAAAAACCGGCATTCCTATTGTCAGAATAAGAAAATAATAATAGAGTATATCTTAATCCAGAATTGAAGGAAATGTTTTTTGCACTGGATTTGATTGAATCGTATGGTTCAGGCAGAAGAGAAAGGAAAGCCGGAGGGTGATATCACAAAGACTACCACAAAGACCTTGGTAAAGATTTTGGGACTTATGCGGGAAAGACCTGATATAACAGCAGAGGAGCTGGCGGAAGAAATAGGAATTACTAAAAATGGTATTCGCTACCATATCAAAAAACTTAAAAGCCAGGGTAAAATAGTGCGCATAGATCCATCAAAGTATGGACAATGGAAGGTATTTGACGAGTAATCATGAGATCAGGAAGAAGCCGCCGGCCGGAACAGCAGCTTACACCCTGCATTCCAGCTGACGGTCAAAGGGCTCTGCATCCGTATGCTTTTTCTGGAGCTCTTTTGCATCGACGCATCCCATTCTTTGATAAAATGCCTGTGTTTCCACGGCGGAGTGAGCGGAAATGTATAATTTTTCCGCCCCGTGCTTCCTGGCCCATTCCTTTGCTGCACAGAAAAGTGCCGTTCCGATTCCGGAACCGCGCAGGTCTTCTGAGACATGAAGGCTTGTCAGGTCAAGATACTGGTGTCTGCTGCCGAACAGGCCGGCCTCAACGGAGACAAACCCCTTGAGGGAACGGCCGCTGAACGCCGCATACACAAAGCCGCCGGAAGATACTGTATTTTTCAGGCAGGAGATCAGGAAGTCATAATCGCTTTCTGCCCAATCATCAATAAAGGGCGCGTCCTTGATCACCCATCCGTTGTTCTCTTTCCGCCAGCATTTTGTGACGGTCTGATGCCGGATAAAATCCTGAAATAGCTCCCGGCAGAGCTCCTGTTCAGATAACGCCCTGTAATGAATCATGAGCAGGGATCCTCCTTTTCAATCACTATTCTTAGTGTAATGCAATATTTCTAAAAGTCAATACTCGAAATAGTTGACTTTCCGGGCCTGCGGCGTTACAATGCGAAACGGAGGAAAAACAAATGAAAACGAAAATGCACAGCTTCTTTATGATGACAGCGGCCACCCTGATCATGGCCGTAGGGATTTATTTTTTTAAGTTTACCAATAATTTTACATTCGGCGGGATCACGGGTCTCGCTGTCCTTGTCGCAAAATCCGGGCTGATCTCCGCGTCGGATTTTTCTTTTGCGGCAAACATGATCCTGCTGGTGCTGGGAGCCGTGATCCTGGGGCGGAAGTTCGTGGCGAAGACCGCTTACTGCAGCGTCCTGCTCTCGGTCCTGCTGTCCCTGTTTGAAAGGATCTGGCCCATGCATCAGCCTTTTACGAACGAGCCTTTGCTGGAGGTGATCTTCGCGATCGTGCTTCCTGCTTTCGGATCCGCGGTGCTGTTCAATATCGGGGCTTCCAGCGGCGGCACAGATATCGTAGCCATGATCCTGAAAAAGTATTCCAGCATTGACATCGGCCGGGCACTGATGCTGTCCGACGTGGCGATCACGGTAGCCGGATTTTTCGTGTTTGACGTGGAGGTGGGGCTGTATTCCTGCCTGGGACTGGCGTTCCGCTCTGTGCTGGTGGACAACTTTATCGAAAGCCTGAACCTGTCCAAGTATTTTAACGTATTCTGCAGCAGGCCGGAGCCGATCTGTGATTTTATCGTACATGAGCTGAACCGCAGCGCTACGATCTGCGACGGACAGGGGGCATTTACCGGATCCCAGAAGTACATCATCTTTACCGCGCTGAACCGGCATCAGGCGGTGCTGCTGAGGAATTTTATTAAAAAAGAGGATCCTTCCGCGTTCATATTGATTTCCAATACAAGTGAGATCATTGGGAAAGGGTTTCATAGTGTGTAAGGGGCTGCGGGCAGATCGTGGGAATAAACGTTCTAATATGTTCGGAGGCAATCACTATTTTCTTTACAAAAGTCACACAGGAGAGACATATACCTTTTGAGATCACTGCGGAGCCGGATCCCTTTTACAGTGAGAGCAATATTCGGTATCTGGAAAAAAAGATGGAGGATTATAAGGCCGGGCGGCTAAAGCTTGCAGAGCATGATCTGATAGAAGAATGAGAGGAAGCTTATGCAGAGACAGCGGATACCTAACGGTCATGCTTTATTTAGAATAAAGCTGACAATCATATCTAATGTCGTCAGCTTCAACCAGTTTAGAATGTATACGGGGAGGTGGAGACCATCAGGATCTTCGCCTCCTCGTCTGTTATATTGCTCCAGCGGTGGCCGATATAGTTGGGGTAATACAGCGTATCGTGTTCGTTCAGCTCATAGGTTCCTTTATTTTCCATATCAAATATCACACTTCCATACAGTACATACACGAACTCTTCCCCGCCATGGTGGGCGTACTCCCCGGAATCTGCGTGGGAGGGCACAGTGACGGTTGCCGCGTACATCTCATTTTTTCCCTGGATGATCAGGGATTCGATCAGGGATTTCCCATTGCTCGTATTGCGGACAAATGACTTCTGGTCCGTATGGCGCACGAGCTGAACCTGCTCGTCATCTTCTTCCAGGAACAGGGAGAAGACCGGGAGGTCGAGGGCGTCGCATATGGACTTTAAGGTGAGCAGGTTGGGGGAGGTTTTGCCGGTTTCAATCTGGCTGATGGTACTCGCCGCCACATTTGACACGTTGGACAGGTCGCGGATCGATAAATTCTGTCCCAGACGGTGCTCCTTGAGGGTTTTTCCGATTTTGTTTAAATCCATGTATGGACCTCCTGATCAAAATTCTGTGTGGATGGGATTGGCGGGTATCATTGTGCTTTTGCGGCAGATGTAAAGTGACTGATGGATTGTGATGGCTTACATTTTTGTCTTAGAGTGCCGTATTAAGAAGAAGGAGTTTTGTAAATTGTACTTACGGACGATGAAATCTGCCGCTCAGTATAACTTCAAGTATACCAATGTTCTTGGAAAATTGAAAGAAAAAAATGAAATTTATTCAATTTTGGAACGGAGCAAGGTATATTTTGGTCTGGAAGCGACCAGTAACATAGATTGACAAATTGAACAATGTTCGATACAATGAACAATAGAATTATGAGAAAAGGAGGTGGCATCATTGGGAGATTCCAGACAAATTTACTTTAAGAATGGATATATTCTTACGATGAATGCATCGAACCAGGTGTATGCCCATGGAAGCCTGCTGGTGGAAGGGGATCAGATCTGCGCAGTGGGAACCGTGGATGAGCAGCAGATCCGCGGGGATGCGGAGGTTATCGACCTGTGCGGAAAGTACCTGCTTCCGGGGTTTGTGAACACGCATGTCCATACGTCCCAGCAGATCAGCCGGGGCGTGGGGGATGACGTGGACTTTATGACCTGGCTGCACAAGCGGATGTGGCCCTTCGAGAGCAATATGACCGAGGAGGATTCCTATGTATCCACGTTGATGTGCTGTCTGGAGCAGATCCGGGCCGGAGTGACCAGCTTCGCGGAGCCGGGCGGGCAGTTCGTCAGCGGCATGGCAAGGGCGGTGACCGAGGCCGGGCTCCGCGCGAAGCTGGCAAAATCTGTGATGGACTGCGGGGAAGGACTTCCCGAGGTCTGGCAGAGAACCATGGAGGAGGAGCTGAACCAGCAGATCGACGACCTGAACAAATACCACAATACCGCGGACGGAAGGGTTCAGGTGTGGTTTGGCCTGCGTACCATATTCAACAATACGGACGCCCTGATCGTAAAGACGAAGGAACTGGCGGACAAGTACGGCGTGGGCGTGCATATGCATGTGGCGGAGGCCAAGTCCGAGATCGAGTATACCCAGGCGGTTTACGGCGAGCCGACGGTGACGCATCTTCATAAGCTGGGCGTGCTGGACAAAAACCTGCTGGCAGTCCACACAGTCTGGCTGACCAACGAGGAGATCGACCTGTTTAAGAAATACGACGTAAAGGTTTCCCATAATCCGGCATCGGCCATGCGTGTCCTGGGATTTGCGAAGATTCCGCAGATGCTGAAAAAGAAGGTGTGCGTGTCCATCGGAACGGACGGCGCGTCTTCCAGCAACCGGATGGATATGGTGGATGAAATGTGGCTCACATCGCTGATCCATAAGGGATGGCGGCTGGATTCTACCGTGGTGCCCTCAGAGGACATTTTGTGTATGGCGACGAAAAACGGCGCCCGGGCGCTGCTGGATGAGGATGCCTACGGAAGCCTGGAGCCGGGCAAGAAGGCGGATCTGATCGTGATCAATCCCCACGGCCCGTCCATGATGCCGGTCAATGACCGCATCGCCGCGCTTGTGACGGCCATGCATTCCTCCAATATCGAGAGTACGATGTGCGATGGGAAATGGCTGATGAAGGAGCGGAAGATTCTGACACTGGATGAAGAGGCGATCCTGAAAGAAGCACAGGAGCGGAGCGAAGCGATCTACAAGAGGGCGGGCATCGTGCTGCCGGATCGTTTCCCGGTGACGGATCTGAACTGCGGTAAATGATTCGGATGTCAAATGAAAAATGTGGAACGGAAATGATACGGAGCGGCAGATTTTATTGGACGTGAGTATATTTCATAGAAGGAAGCATTCAGGTAAAAGGAGAATAAAAAACAATGGATAAAAAATTATTGGCAACAGCAGGCGGACAGGCTCCGGCGGATATTGTGGTAAAAAACGGGAAACTGGTCAATGTATATACGAAGGAAATTTATGAAGGCGGCGTAGCCATCAGCGGAGATCGGATCGCGGCGGTCGGCGACGTGGATTATGCCATCGGCGAGGGTACAAAGGTGATCGACGCGGGCGGCAATTATATTACACCCGGATTTATAGACGGGCACATTCACCCGGAGAGTACAAGCCTTTCGATCCGTTCCTTTGCGGAGCTGGTATTGAAGCACGGTACCACTGCGGTCATGACGGACCTTCATGAGATCGGGGTGGTGGCAGGTCTGGAAGGGATCGAGGCGGTCTTGGAGGAAGCGGAAGCGACGGATCTGAAGCTTTATTTTGTGGTTCCGTCTCATGTGCCCTTTGCGCCGAATCTGGAGACCAGCGGCGGGCATTTTGATCCGGAGATCATCAAAATGGCTCTGGAGAGGAAGGACGCGGTGGGCATTTCGGAGGTGGTAGGACCCTATATCCTGAACGGGTTCCCGGATCTGATGGAGACCATGGACCATGTGAACCAGATGCCCGGAAAAACATGTCAGGGCCATCTGCCGGATATGGAAGGGCCGGCGCTGAACACCTGTCTGGCGGCAGGCGTGACCACGGACCATGAGTCCTTATCCGGGGAGGATGCGCTTGCGCGGCTTCGAAACGGCTGTCATCTGATGATCCGGGAAGGCTCTGCGGCCCGCAATATGGCGGACTGTATCAAGCCGATCCTGGAGCAGAAGCTGGATACCTCCCGGGTCAGCATCGTGACGGATGACCTTCACACCGTAGACGCGGTAGAACGGGGGCATCTGGACGACGCGGTGCGCACGGCCCTGAAAAATGGAGTCGATTTTGCGACAGCGATCCAGATGGTTTCCTTAAACGCGGCCCGCGCGTTCCACCTGGATGATGAGATCGGCGGACTGGCGCCGGGAAAACGGGCGGATCTCAATATCACCACCGGGGCAGAGGCATTTGAAGTGCTGAGTGTCATTTCCGGAGGGAAACAGATCGTGGACAATAAGAAGTGCCTGGTTTCTTACCCGAAGGCAGAGCACAAGCCATGCCTGCTGAATACGACTCATCTGAAAAATCCGATCACGCCGGACAGCTTCAAGATCTATGCGCCGGAAGGGGCGAAAAAGGTGAAGGCGCAGGTGATGGATACGCTTCCGTGGATCCCTATCACCCAGGGCCGGGAGGCAGTGCTGGATGTGGAAGACGGCGTAGTAAAATGCGACGTTTCCCAGGATGTGCTCTACATTGCGCAGGTGGAGCGGTATGGGATCAACGGAAATATAGGAAAAGCATTTATGGGAGGGTTCCATCTCCAGGCTGGGGCCATCGCGTCCTCCGTGGGGCATGACAACCACAATGTGATCGTTATGGGAACCAACTTTGAGGATATGGCGAAGGCCGTGAATTATCTGATTGAGATCGGCGGCGGCCAGGCAGTCGTGAAGGACGGGGAAATCCTGGGTGCGGTGGAATATCCGGTCTGCGGCCTGCTCTCCGACCTGTCCGGGGAAGAGCTGGCGGAGGAAAAACGGAAGCTGAACGGCATCATCCATGAGCTGGGCTGTCCGATCACGATTCCGTTTATGTTCCTTTCCTTTATCTGTCTTGCGGCGATTCCGGTGTACGCGATCACGGATGTGGGATTCATCAATGTGCTGACACAGGAGGTTGTGGATCCGGTGCTCGAAGTATTGGAGTAAGGGTTTTCATTTTATAAGGTATACCCAAGGGCATCCCATTATGGCTATAACGGGATGCCCTTGGGTATGCCTTCGGGTACGGATTGACAATAACACGAGGAGGCGGTGAAAATGGTAAAAAGGGAACTGTATTTGAAAGAGATCAGGCCATTTTATGAGTCGAAGCTGATCCGGCAGGAAAAGCATTACCTGTTTTTTGATGAGATTCAAAATGTAAATGAATTTGAGCTGGTGGTCAACTCATTCCGGGCGACCCATGATGTCAGCATCTTTATCACAGGCTCCAATTCCCGCCTGCTTTCCGGGGAACTGGCGACGCATTTGAGCGGACGGACAGTCTCGTTTCGGATCCTGCCCTTTAATTTTAAGGAGTTTTGTCAGTTTCATGGAGAGAGGATTATGACCAGCTCCTGGCGGAGTACATGAGGTGGGGAGGGTTTCCGCTTGTGTGTAAGGAGAAGGAGTGGTGGGAAATTCCTCCGTGACCGTATCCGGCAATAAGATTTCCGAAGCGATTTCTGATAAATACCAAAAAGTGTCGGCGCCGACTGTGTAAAGGATGAATACAAATATATTGTCAAGATCGGAGACAAATCGTCAAGGACTTCTTAATCAATTTCACAAAAAATTCACATTTCACTAATGTTTTACCATGTGAACGGCTTTACTTTTCGCTTTGAATGGGTATAATAAAAGTGAACTTCAATTTTTCTTTAGATTTCAAGAATAGAAAGGGCGGCTTTTATGAATTTAGCAAAAATCTCTGCGAATGGGCAGATTACTGTGCCGGTGGAAATCCGCCGTCTGCTCGGCCTGAAATCCGGCGACAAGATTCTGTTTTACCAAAAGCAGGACGGAGAGGTGGTCTTAAGCAATGCCTCTGCACAGGCAATCTGTAAAGCGCAGTCTGCTTTTTCGGGCGCGGCTGAAGCTATGGGTATTTCCAGTGAAGAGGATGTGCAGGCTCTTGTAGACGAAGTTCGTTACGGAAAGGAACGGTAAAATACGGATATTGGTCGATACAAACATTCTTTTCTCCGCATTGGTTTTCCCACGGTCGAGACCGGCACAGGCTCTGCTACATGTGGCCGATAACCATGAGATGGTCCTGTGTGACCGCAATATCACGGAGCAGCGGGATATTCTGGGGCGGAAAGCGCCTAAGTTCCTTCCGGATGCGGAAGTCCTGCTGGCGGAAATGTCTTATGAGCTGATCCCGGCGGTAAACCATGCGGAAAAACTGATACGTGACGCAAAGGATCAGCCAATCCTGAATGCTGCCATTGTGTCTGATTTGGATATTATACTTACTGGCGACAAAGACTTTCTAAGCCTTGAAATGGAACATCCCAGATGTATGACTGTTGCACAGTTTTTAGAAAGTGAGGGTATGGTGGAATAAGCCTTACACCTTTTAACAGTGGAGAAACCGGCGGTCTGTTTTCAGATTGCCGGTTTCTCATTTATGATGGCTTTATCCCATCTGCCGTATCTCATTTTTCAGCATACGCTTGATCTTGTCGCTCATGGTCTCAGTGCTGGTCTCGCTGAAATGAATCCGCACGATGTAGGTGGTTCGGCCTATCTTTTTCACCAGTGCGGGCGGGTTTATGACGCTGACCTGGAGGATATATCCCAGCGGCAGGAACAGCTTTGGGACGGTGTGCAGAAGATACTGGCCCAGCTTTCCAAGCTCTCCTGACCGGACAATCTGCCCCATCTGCGGAGGGAGGAACGGCGTTCTTCGCCGCTTCTCTCTCCGACTTTTTCTTTTTTACTGACAGACCTGGCTTTTGTTTCGGACATTTATTTTTTTGCGGCTTCGTGGTATAATCGTCCATAGGCAAGGAGGGAGCAAGCTGAGTATGGAGAATTATCAATTATCACCGAACAATCCGATGATTTTGGAAATCAGAAAATTACTGGAAAATGCAAGAAACAATATCGCTCAACAGGTCAACACCGAGCTGCTTACAACCTACTGGAACATTGGCCGGATTATTGTGGAGTATGAGCAGCAAAGCCAGCTTCGCGCAGAGTATGGAAAGCAGACCTTAAAATAACTTTCCAAAGAACTGACAAGGGAGTTTGGAAAAGGCTTTTCGCGCTCCAATCTTCAAAATATGAGGGCGATCTATCTGGTATGAAAAATGCCAGACACCGTCTGGCAAATTGGCCTGGTCCCATTACTGCGAGCTTTTGACGATCTCTGATGAGGGCAAGCGCAGTTTTTATGAAAAAGAGGCTGTCAATTCCGGCTGATCGGTACGCAGAATAAACGCACGAACAGTAAGGCGGACTTATTTGCCCATTTATTTGGCCAGTTCGTCAATTGCATCCAACATATCATTATCGTATAATACTTTCAGGACAACAAGAATCACAGGAATCTCCGTTTCCAGGTTTCTGCCTATTTTGTTACGGATTCGCTTCATGCTCCTATGATAGTAAACTTTCAACAACTTTATAA
>CAJTGD010000007.1 GCA_910575475.1 Lachnospiraceae bacterium
ATACCGATTGCTCTCTACATTCTAACAGCTTAAGCAACAAGATGGGTAATTCCTTACTGGCTGTAAGGGATATTAACCATAAATATATTGTAGTAGGAGGTCAAATCAATGAATAATGGGTTAACAATCATGTCTTATACGTTTGCTGCTATGGCTGGCATCTGTTTCATCAAAGGGCTTGCCGTGTTATCCGGCGGAAGGAGGGCATGATCATGCGCGAGTTAGAGGGAATCGTTGCCATATTGGATTACACGTTGGATACTAAGAGAAAAAGACATATTGTCGGCGGCATACTCTTAAGTATTTCTATGCTTTTTGGAGGCTTCGCCTTTACGGTGATGACGATCGGAAACGAGGAGGAAGAACATGAGGAAGAGTGTTAAAGCTGCGTTTATATTTTCTGCCGGTGCAGCAGTTGGATCTATATTGACCTGGAAACTGATAAAAACCAGGTATGAGAGGATCGCACAGGAAGAGATTGATTCTGTGAAAGCGGTATTTTCCAGAAGAAAAGCCGAGACTTCTGAGAGGAAAGAGAAAGAAACGGATGAAAGCAACCGGACAATGGCGGATGAGGCGAGGGAAAAGCCCGATATCGCTGAATATACAGAGAAATTAATGGAATATGGGTATATACATGAACAGGAAGACACAAGACCTGAGAAAAGGAGTGATGAAAGCGTGAAAAAAGAAACAGAAAGACCTTATGTGATCGATCCGGACGATTTCGGTGAATTTGATGATTATGATAAAATCAGTCTTACTTATTATTCAGATGGCATTCTGGCTGATGATCAGGACGAAATAATCGAGGATATTGACGATATTATCGGCAGTGATTCGTTAGGCCATTTCGGCGAATATGAGGATGACGCAGTGCATGTGAGGAATGACATACTGAAAGCGGATTATGAAATCCTACGTGATTTCCGTACATATGAGGAGACTGTCGGTGAGGAGCCATGACAAAAGACAGCATCGTAAACAAATATTTTGATTGGCTTTGTTCACTGGTATACGACAGATCAAAATCCAGGAAACTGGCGCACAGAAAACTCCTGATGTATTTACACAATACGGAGTTTCGATATTCTATTCCGAATGACGGAAACAGGGCCGCGGACGGTATCGGGCTTCGTTCAAGGTTCGCTGATGAATGCGAAATACCAGAAGCGGAATCTTATCTGGACGGACCTTGCAGTGTCCTGGAAATGATGATCGCGCTGGCTGTCAGATGTGAAGTACATATCATGAATGACCCGGATATCGGCGACCGTACAGGTCAGTGGTTTTGGGACATGATTTCAAATCTGGGGCTTGGCTTCGTGACCGACGTAAGGTTTGACAAAGAGTTTGTAAGCGATAAGGTCACAAGATTTCTGGATCGGGAGTATGAAAGGAATGGTGAAGGCGGCCTGTTTAAACTGGAGCATTGCCAGCACGATTTAAGAGACGTGGAAATATGGTATCAGATGTGTTGGTACCTGGACAGTATTTTGTGAAAAATGAGGAGGTATTACTATGAATGGATCGGCATTTAACTGGGTAATGGAAAATTTTATAGAGTTCAGAACAATTGGAAAAAAGCATACGGCAGCAATAAGAGGTATTCAGAGAGTTCTTAGAAACCAGGCAAAATTGAACAGGACTTCCGCATATTTTCTGATAGCGGTCGGAGCTTATGCCGTTATAGCCAATAAGCGTCTTGACGCGCAGAAGTCAGAGATTGAAAAACTCGCAAAGGAAGTTGAAGAGCTTAAGCAGATGAAAGGGGAATAAGGATGTAATGCTTGATTTTTTAATGATTTCTACACGCAGCACAAAACGCGGCGTAATAGAGATCTATCCGAAATTCATCATAAAGAAGAGCTCCGACCTGATGATACGCGGCGGTGATTTTTATGCTGTCTGGGTTGAGGAACGTGGCCTGTGGTCTACGGACGAGCAGGATGCGTTGCAGCTGATTGATGCTGAACTGGATGGGTATGCGGAAGAAAACCGTCAGAAATACGGTTCCGATCTTAAAGTACTGCATATGTGGGACGCGGAATCCGGTATGGTGGATACCTGGCATAAATACTGCCAGAAACAAATGCGGGATTCCTTCCAGATGCTGGACGAAAAACTCATATTCTCCAATGTCAAGACAAGCAAGAAAGACTTTGCCAGCAGAAAGTTGGATTATCCGCTGGAACCCGGCGACTTACCTGCGTACGATAAACTGATGTCTACTTTATATTCCCCGGAAGAACGGCATAAGATTGAGTGGGCGATTGGTTCCGTCGTATGCGGGGACTCGAAGAAATTGCAGAAGTTTATGGTGCTGTATGGGGCGCATGGTACCGGGAAATCTACAGTGCTCAACATCATCCAGCAATTATTTGGAGAATATTGCTCCGTGTTTGACGCGAAAGCCCTGGGTTCTTCGACGAATGTCTTTGCTCTGGAGGCATTTAAGAGGAACCCTCTTGTGGCGATCCAGCATGACGGCGACCTGTCGAGGATTGAGGACAATACAAGACTGAACAGCCTGGTTTCTCATGAGCTTATGACGGTGAATGAGAAATTTAAGTCAACCTATTCCAATCGGTTTAAATGCTTCCTGTTCGTGGGGACAAACAAACCGGTAAAGATTACGGATGCAAAGTCGGGGCTGATCCGGAGACTGATCGACGTAAACCCTTCGGGAAATAAACTGAGTGCAAAGGACTACAGGGCAACTGTCAAGCAGATCAGTTTTGAGCTTGGCGCCATTGCCTGCCACTGCCAGGAAGTATATCTGGACAACCCCGGATTTTATGATGATTATATCCCGACTGCAATGATGGGCGCGACGAATGACTTCTATAATTTTATGGAGGATTCCTATCTCGTATTTAAGAAAGAAGACGGTACGACACTGAAGGCCGCGTGGGAAATGTACAAAACATATTGCGATGAAGCAAAAGTGACATACATATATCCGCAGAGGATTTTCAAAGAAGAACTGAAAAATTATTTTCGTGAGTTCGAAGACCGAGCAAACTTTGACGACGGTACCCGCCCACGGAAATATTATAGCGGCTTTAAGAGCGAGAAATTTGAATCCGAAAAAAATCCGGAGGGTGAGATTGCTGAAACCAATTCAAATTGGATTGAGTTCAAAGCACAGGAATCTATATTTGATAAGGCGTGCGGGAACTGCCCAGCGCAGTACGGCACGGATGCAGGTACTCCTATGAATAAATGGGCAAAGGTTACGAAAACCCTGTCTGAGCTGGAGACCACAAAGCTTCACTATGTCAAAGTCCCGGAAAATCATATTGTGATCGACTTTGATATCCCGGATGAGGACGGAAACAAGTCTCTTGAAAAGAATGTGGAAGAAGCGGGCAAATGGCCTCCGACGTATGCGGAACTCAGTAAAAGTGGAAACGGTGTGCATCTTCATTATATTTATACGGGAGATGCCGCGAAGCTGAGCCGTATTTATGATGACAAGGTAGAGATAAAAGTATTTACGGGCAATAGCTCATTAAGACGAAAACTGTCGAAATGCAATAACCTGCCTATCGCATCTATCAGTTCGGGGTTGCCATTGAAAGGAGAAAAGAAAATGGTAAATTTTGAAGCCATACAAAGCGAGAAAGGACTTAGGACACTGATAAAACGTAATCTTAATAAAGAGATCCATCCAGGCACTAAGCCGAGTATCGACTTTATATATAAGATATTAGAGGATGCGTACGCCAGCAATCTGAATTACGATGTAACGGATATGAGGAATGCGGTGCTGGCGTTTGCCGCAAACAGTACAAACCAGGCGGAATACTGTATCAAGCTGGTCAATAAGATGCCGTTTAAGTCCGAAGATTCATCAGCTGGAGTAAAAAATGATGACAGCAAGCTGGTATTCTATGATGTGGAAGTATTTCCGAACCTGTTTCTGGTGAACTGGAAAATTGAAGGCGAGGAGAAACCGGTTGTACGGATGATCAATCCGTCCCCGACAGAGATCGAGGAGCTGATGCAGTTCCGTCTGGTGGGATTTAACTGCCGGAGGTATGATAATCATATTTTGTACGCAAGGCTCATGGGATACACTAATGAGCAGCTTTATAGCCTGTCTCAGAAGATCATAAATGGAAGCGCGAACTGTTTCTTTGGGGAAGCATATAACGTCAGTTACACGGATGTCTATGATTTTTCCAGTAAAAAACAATCACTGAAAAAGTTCGAAATTGAACTGGGTATCCATCATCAGGAACTCGGGCTTCCGTGGGATCAGCCGGTACCGGAGGAGCTTTGGCCGAAGGTCGCTGAGTATTGTGATAACGATGTTTTGGCTACAGAAGCAGTATTTAACGCAAGGAAAGCCGATTTCACCGCAAGGCAGATTCTGGCAGATGTAGCTGGAATGACTGTGAATGACACGACTAACACGCTGACTACTAGGATTATATTTGGTAGTAACAGAAAACCGCAGGATCAGTTTAATTACCGGGACATGGGAGTGGACGAGCTTCCATTCGATCAGGATGAAGTCGGGTTTTATAATGTTTTTGATGTGCACGGACGCCCCGAGTTTCCCGGTTACACTTTTGAGCGTGGAAAATCTACCTACCGCGGCGAGGAAGTTGGAGAGGGCGGCTATGTATATGCGGAACCTGGTATTTACGGAAATGTTGCACTATTGGATATCGCGTCCATGCATCCAAGCAGTATTGTAGCGGAAAATCTTTTCGGGGATACGTACACCCAGCGTTTTAAAGAGATTCTGGATGCCCGTATTGCCATTAAGCATAAGGACTTTGACAAGGCCAGAGAAATGCTTGGCGGAGCTTTGGCAAAATATTTAACGGATGAAGATGCTGCGGCTGATTTAGCACAAGCTCTGAAGATCGCTATCAATTCGGTTTACGGCCTTACTTCAGCAACATTTGATAATGCATTCCGCGATCCAAGAAACAAAGACAATATCGTAGCTAAACGGGGAGCTCTGTTCATGATCAATCTCAAGCATGAGGTGCAGGAACGGGGCTTTATTGTTGCCCATATTAAGACGGATTCCATCAAGATTCCGGACGCTACACCGGAGATTATCCAGTTTGTTATGGACTATGGTAAACGATATGGGTACACATTTGAGCACGAGGCTACGTACGACAGGATGTGTTTAGTCAACGATGCAGTTTATATCGCCAAGTATAAAGATGGCAAGCATGCGGGAGAATGGACGGCCACCGGAGCCCAGTTCCAGGTTCCGTATGTATTTAAGAAACTCTTCAGTAAAGATGAAATCACATTTGACGATATGTGTGAGACCAAATCAGTCAGCAGTGCTTTATATTTGGACATGAATGAGAGTTTGCCGGATGTGTCAGGCTCTGAGAAGGAATATGCTAAACTGGAGGACCAGTATAAAAAGGGACTGCTTTCGGATACAAGACTTGAACAGCTGTGCATTGAACTGAACGAGCGAATCGCGAAAGGGCATAACTATAGATTTATCGGAAAGGTAGGTAGATTTTGTCCAATCAAGCTCGGATCCGGCGGTGGACTTCTGATGCGGGAGAAAGACGGCAAGTATTACGCCGCGACCGGCTCGAAAGGCTATCGGTGGCTGGAAGCAGAGATGGTCAAAGAGCTAGGGAAGGAAGCAGACATCGACGAACAGTATTATATTTCGCTGGTAGATGATGCTGTTGAGACTATATCTAAGTACGGGGACTTCGAGAGGTTTGTATCCGAGGAACCGTATCTTCCGGATTTTATGAATATACCGGAAGGGATAGAGGAAGAGATACCATTCAAGTAGAAAATAGAAGGAGTTAGAAAAATGACAAATAATAAGTTAGACAAATTAATCATTGAGGATGCCCGCATTATGTTTCGTAATTTCGCAGGCAGGGAATCCAAGTACAACCGGGCTGGGGATCGTAATTTTTGCGTGGTGATCGATAATCCCAAAATGGCGCAGAAATTATCCGAGGATGGCTGGAATGTCCGTATTCTCGCCCCGCGGGAGGAAGGGGATGAGCCGAGGCATTATATTCCGGTTGCCGTGAGCTTCAAAAATATTCCGCCGAAGATTTATATGGTGACCAGAAGAACGAAAACCCGTCTGGATGAAGAATCAGTGGACGCTCTGGATTATGCGGAAATCAGAACGGTAGACCTGACAATCAATCCGAGCTGCTGGGAAGTCAACGGAAAAATAGGCGTCAAGGCATATGTGAGAACCATGTACGTAGTCATTGAGGAGGACGAATTTGCGGAAAAATATGCCGAGGAGGAATATCCCGGAGAAGTACCATTTTATTGATATTTTGGAGCGCTGGTTATAAATGGCTGGCGCTTTTGTTTTTGTGAAAGGAGAAAAAATGTCATTTTGGAAAAAGAAACCGAAGAAGCGGTTAAAGCCCAAAGCAAAGGTGAGCACTTCCCAATCTTCCCCAATTAATAAACCAAAGATGGAAACCAGACAGCCGGATCCGTCTCATATTGAATGCGGGAAGAATCCTCATTATAAAGAAAGACAGAAAATAATGCCACCTGTAAAAAGGCTTGATTCGAAAAAAGAATTTATGGACATATTCAATCAGCTTACATACAGACATCGGAGATGGGATGTTTGGAGCGACTTTGTTGTTATGTTTGCCTGTGCCTTGTCAAATCCGCTTGATAAATCTCATTTCGACGAGCGCGAAAAACGATATTTGAAGATCATAAAGAAATATGATAAACGGGAACAGCAGCTATTTCCAGATCTTGCTGCACATACGGTAATGGCATTGGAAGAGAACCCGGAACAGGACTTTTTGGGAGATATTTATATGAGGATGAATCTCGGAAGTCAGACCAGAGGGCAGTTCTTTACACCATATTCTATCAGCAGACTTATGGCTGAGATGACAGTGGATGACGTGGTGTCCCGTGTGGAACAGGACGGTTATATTACGATTGGAGATTCCTGCTGCGGCGGGGGTTCTACATTAATAGCCGGGATTCATGCGGCGAGAGAACGGCTGGAAAGGGTAAATCTAAACTATCAGAATCATATACTGGTAGCTGCGCAGGATGTGGACGAGACGGTGGCTTTGATGTGTTATATTCAGCTTTCACTTCTGGGAGTGGCAGGATATATCAAGATAGGGAACACGTTTACAGAACCGATTGCTCAAGGCGACTCAATGGAAAATTACTGGTTTACTCCTATGTATTTTTCAGATGTGTGGACTACGAGGCGGATGCTTAAGAAAATGGAGGCGTTGTTGCAATGAAGAAGAAAATCATTTTAGAAAAAGAAGATTGCTATTACGATCTCGAGGAATTTTATTCGAAGGTAGCTCAGAAAATGAAAACTGATATCTCTCCAGAAACCTTGTTTGATTGCAGGAAAATATGCGTTACAAAGCCTGTCCAGGACGAATTATGGAAATACCAGAGAGAAGTAAAAGGACTGGATAATCAAGCGATTGCGGCACTTTTCTTATGTATGGGGCCAAAAGCGAACCTGTCTGAGCAAAAGGGGGAACCATATGCGGCAGAGGTTACGGACGGATTTCTGAGTAAAATAAAGGTAAGTAACCATGGAATTATATGGCTATCAGCTCAAAGCAATTGAAAAAATGAAAAACGGATGTATTCTATGCGGCGGAGTTGGCTCAGGCAAATCCAGAACAGCGCTTGCCTATTATTTCTTTCGGGAAGGAGGAGAGCTGCTTGGATATGCGGCTGGAGACAATTATATTCCGATGAATGATCCGCCGAAAGACTTGTATATCATCACAACGGCGCGGAAAAGAGATACTTTAGAATGGGAGGGCGAGCTTTCGCCTTTCCTTCTTTCTACAAATCCGGAGGTCAGCTTATATTCTAACAGGGTGGTCGTTGACTCGTGGAATAATATAAAAAAATACGTCGGTATCGCGGGTGCGTTTTTTATATTTGACGAACAGCGTGTTGTCGGATCTGGCACATGGGTAAAATCATTTCTCAAGATTGCCAGAGCTAACGAGTGGATTCTGCTATCTGCTACACCCGGGGATACCTGGCAGGATTATATTCCAGTGTTTGTGGCAAATGGCTTCTACCGGAACCGGACGGAATTTATAAGGGAGCATGTGGTGTATAGCCGATTCAGTAAGTTTCCAAAAGTAGATCGATATTTGAATACCAGGAGACTTGTCAGGCTTAGAGATTCTATCTTAGTACGGATGGATTTTAAAAGGAATACGGTATCGCATCATGAGGATATTTATGTTTCATATGATATTTCGAAGTATAAGGACGTGTCTCGAACCAGATGGGATCCATATAAGGAAGAACCGATCATGAATGCTGGTGGGCTCTGCTATGTTTGGAGGAAGATTGTAAATACATCAGAAGCTAGGCAGGTTGCTGTTTTGGAAATCATTGAAAAACATCCACGAGCCATCATATTCTACAACTTCGATTATGAGTTAGAGCTGCTTAGGGAAATGTTCCTTGGCCGTGCAGATTGCGGAGAGGACGGAGATTTTGAAATGGCGGAGTGGAACGGGCATATGCACCAGCCAGTTCCAGAATCTAAGAGTTGGGTATATTTGGTGCAGTATAATGCCGGTGCCGAAGGATGGAATTGTATTAAAACCGATACTATTATATTTTACTCTCAGAACTATTCCTACAAGATTATGCAGCAGTCGGCAGGCCGAATTGACAGGCTTAATACACCGTATAAGGATTTATACTACTACCATTTGAAGTCTAGGTCTGGAATTGACTTGGCCATCAGCCGAGCGTTGAAAGATAAAAAAGATTTCAATGAAAGTAGATATGCAAAATGGTAGAAAGGAGCGTCCCAAAGAAGCGGAGGAAGAAACGATCGATGCTGGATGAATATATCAAAGCCTATATTATGGCGAAGCTTGAAGGTGATACAGATAAGATGAAAACCATAGAGAACGATTTAGAAAAGTTAGGAATGGATAAGGGAACTCTTTATATTCTTGCATGTTCCATCTTATCTGGACATTAGTAGATAATTTTGAAATAAGGGAGGAAATAACATGCCAATCTCAAAACAGGTAATGAAAAAAGAGGCCGTTGCGCGGATGGAAAGTTTAAAAATCCATTCTAATGCGGTAATCATATTTGCGGAAAATGATATTTTGAATCTGTCTTTTAATGGGTTTCTTCATTATTTAAGCGACGAACAGAAAGAGATGGTTCGGAAATTTGAAGAGGAGCATAACAATTTAGTTTACCACGTAATACAGAACTTTACCAGCCTTGGGGAAATGCTGACGTTCTTATACGTTTCGCCTTATCCAGAGGAGTGGGCGCAGGATAGGAGAGATATTAAGGCTGGTTATCCCATAGCTTACGTGGTTAATGTGGATGACGACCATTTATCGGAATTTGGTTCCGTTCGTGTTCAGCCATGCGATGGCGGCGTTATCAGAACTGTATAAATTTGTTATAAAAGATTAATAGAGAGGATTAAAACATGAAGAAAAAAATATTACATATCATCGTTACTACAGCTATCGTTGGAACTATTATTACGGGATGCCAGCAAACAATGACAAAAAATTTTGGCGGGGATATGACTCTGGAACTGGAACCAAATCAAAAACTTGAAGAAATTACATGGAAAGACGATTCTTTGTGGTATCTTACCAGGCCGATGAGGGATGATGAAAAAGCTGAGACGCATATTTTCATGGAATCGTCTAACACCGGTTTTTTCGAAGGTACGATTACAGTTATAGAATCAACGGAGGTAACAGAATGAGTTGCCAATATGATCTATATTTAGAAAAACATAAGGCGAATGTCAAGAAAGGCTTTGAGTGGATGCTGGAAAATCTTCCAGAGCTTGTCAGGGATATTCCAGATTTAGAATGGCAGACCGGGTTTGCGCATGACCAGTCGAAGTCCGAACCGGATGAATATGAAGCCTATGATGCATATTTTTATGGCGGCAACAGGTCATATTCCGTGGTTCAGGAGTATCGGAAAGCGTGGCTATTGCACCTTCACAGAAACCCGCATCATTGGCAATATTGGATCCTGATTAATGACGATCAAGAAGAAGGAGAAATCATTTTAGAAATGCCGGATAATTATATTCTGGAGATGATCTGCGATTGGTGGGCGTTCAGCTGGGCAGAGGGAAATCTGTCAGAGATATTTAACTGGTATGATGAACACAAGAAGTATATGAAATTGCATCCGGATACCAGAAAGCGGGTGGAGTATATTCTGGGGAGGATGAAGGAGAAGATATGAATGTTGACGAAAAAGTACCACTAAGTAAAGTTCTTGATGATATGTATAATCCAGATGGTGGCTTTGTATCTATTGCCGCCAGAGATTATTACTATCGGTATTATGCAACCGATGAAGAGCGAGAAATTATGGATTACGAGGACAAAATGGATACTATCATAACTGTTATATTTTTGGTGTGTTTTTTTCTAATGATGGTATTTGCCGTTGTGATATCGCTAATTTGAAAGGAGGAAAAATGAGACTATTTGACAGTGGTTATATGAAAGGGTATTCCAACTTCATAGAAAACGAGTGGGTGGATAATAAACCAACATTTATGATTGGAGCGCGGAACCAGGGAAAAACCAAACTGCTTATAGAACAAGCTGCCGAAACAAATGGAGTCATAGTTTGCCCTAGCCATCATATGGTGGAATATATTATTTATATGGCGCGAGATCTTGGATACTCTATCAACCGCCCTATTACCTACTATGAATTATTCATTTATTCAAAAAGTAGAAAAGACACGGACTACTACTTTGATGAATATGGTATGCAATTAGAGAGCATTATTCGGCGAGCAATCAATGATTTTGAGCGCGATCATGTCAAAACCATCATGATTGACAAGGAATCTATAAGTCGGCTGAATGATATTTTAAGCTGGTTAAAAGTATGCGATATGGATGGTAAGAAATTAAGATTAAAAATAGAACTTTGTGAGGAGGATTAAGCGGTATGGATTATAAAATTATTGCGGTGGATTTTGACGGTACTTTGTGTGAGAACAAGTTTCCGGAAATTGGAGAAGCAAACAAAGAGATGATTAAATATCTGAAAGATCGGCAGGAGACAAGCTTATTTTGTGGACTTGCCGTATTGGCGAGATTCTGGAAAATGCTGTGAGGTGGTCTGCCGAGCAGGGTCTCATATTTGATGCTGTCAACGAGAATCTGCCAGAGATCGTGATATCTTTCGGGACGGATACGAGAAAGATATTTGCCCATGAGTATATTGATGACCGGAATGTACGGATGTCTTTATGCCGTGAAAAATCGAATATGCAATCTTGGGCGGAACGAGAAATAGAAATAGCCTGCCAGCGTGAACGAGCTGAATCAGGCAGTAAAGAGAGCGAATTTGATTATGGCTGTGCCTGCTATGAAAGCGCCTTAAAGGCTTTCAATAGTCTTCTTGAAGACGGACACTCCGGGTTTAGCATTGGTGTGACAAAACATATTTTGAATCGCCTTCTTGAAGGTAAGCCCATTTCTCCTATTGAAGATACGGAAGATGTCTGGAATGATATTTCCGATATAAGTGGGCTGGATGGAGAGATGGCCAATTATCAATGCAAACGGATGAGCTCTCTGTTCAAGTATGTGTATCCAGACGGAACTGTTAAATACAGAGATGTCGACCGGTATTACGGAGTAACACTTGATAACCCGAACTGTTCTCATCATAATGGTCTTATTGACAAGGTTATGGATGAGTTATATCCTATTCGGATGCCGTACATTCCTTGTGATATATCATTCAAAGTTGTTTGCGAAGAATTCTTGACCGATCGGAAAAATGGAGATTTTGATACGGTTGGAATATTATATTTCATCGATCCCAATGGTGTTCGTTGGGAATTAAATCGGTATTTCAAAGAAGCCGAAGACGATTTTGTAGAGATAGGAGAAGAAGAGTACGAAGAACGGCGAGTTATGTATCAGGAACTTTTAAAGAAGGAGTATGATAATGAACCGAAGTAAATTTATTCAGGGATTGAAAAGCGACGATCAGCTTTCAGAAAAAGAACGTCGGCGTATTCTCCGCGGAACGGTTAAGAAATATCCGTGGAAACTAAATTGCACGATTGCGATGGAAGAATTTGCGGAATTACAGCAGCAAATTAGCAAACAGATTCGCGGATACGGAGATAAATTAGGACTCTTGGAAGAGATGGCAGATGCTTATATTTGCTTATCGCTCCTTGAGTCTATTTTTGATATTAAGCAGGAAGAATTGCAAAAGGCTATGGATGTTAAATTTCAAAGAGAAAGAGAACGACTTAGAGCATAGCTGCTATTTTTGAAAGGAGAAAATAATGATAAAAATTGAGAACACACAGACTATAGGTTTGGAACATGCAATTCGAGGGATGCGAAATCCGATGAATAGTTAGAGTTACTCTGACAGCTATCATAATAAAGAAGAATATGACAGCTTAAATGGACGGAAATATATCGAAACTGATAATGTGGATTATTGCATTGGGCATAACGACTACGAGCTTATGATGAAACTGGCAGCAGGAGGTCCGGTTCACGCGAAATACAGACGGATGATTATGGTATATTTGGATATTACCGCTCCGCTCTACTGGTGGAAAGAGTTTGATACTTATCGCGTGGGAGTAACCCCAAACCCTACAGATATCGAGATGAACTCCTGCTCTACCATGCATAAGATTCACGCTAAGGAATTCGAGTTGGAGGATTTCTCTTGTGAGCATTTAGAAGATTTTGATGGGTACAAAGATCCGGTTACCGGCTCCCCAAGCATTGCATGGTTTAAAATCTGCTTACAAGGGCTTATTGATCAACTAAACTATGCCAGAGAATTATATTTGCAGACTAAAGATAAGAAATATTGGTGGCAGATGATTCAGCTTCTTCCGAGTAGCTATAACCAGAAACGGACTGTTATGCTGAACTATGAAGTCTTGGCCGGAATCTATCCAATGCGAAAAGAGCATAAGCTGGACGAGTGGCGCGAATTTTGCCAGTGGATTGAGAATTTACCATATTCGGAGATTATTATTGACAGTGACAAAGGAGGACAAGATGAGTAAGATAGGGACTGAACAACCAAAAGAATACAGTGACCGTTTTGATGAGCTGCGCCAGAACCGTGTGGCTTTTTCATTTCATAAGTATGGCACGGCAGCGGATAATTTTGGTATGAGGTTGGTTAATGCTTTGGAATCTCACGATATGTGTATTCAAAAATATTTGGAGACGGGAAATACGGAATATTTGTGCGATGCCGCGAACTATTTAATGTTTGAGTTTATGTATCCGCAAAAGGAAGGGGCATATTTCAAAGCAACAGAATCCAAAGATTCCGCAGGTATAAGCGGTATTTCTGTAAAGGAGTTGTGCACCGATAAACATTTCGAAGCGATCATAGGGAAATAGATATTTTCAGGAGGAATATTATGAAACGCTCTGAAATCCGGCGAGCTATGAAAAATAAAGAGAAAGAAAAGACCGCTACATACAATTTGACAAAATCGCAGCTGGACAACATAATCCGCGGACATATTGACCAAGACCTCGAAAGAGTTAAGCAGCAGGCTACGGATGAAGCAGTAAATACAGCTATGATATTGCTTCTGACGCTTCCCCTGGAGGTGCTGATGGACCATTACTGGAAAAAGTCTTATGCCAAACGGATTCCAGAGTTTACCGCTTATGTTTTAGAATATTATGAAAAGTGGCAGAACGGAGAACTGGATATGGATAAACTGCGGGAAGATTTATGGGAGTATGGCGGAATACGGTTGGAGGAGGAAAAGTGAGATTCTTTATTTTGACACCGTAAAATTAGGAGGTGAGAAGTTTTTTGACTGATAGAGATTTACGAAAGAATGCTTACGGATATTCGGATCCGACGGCATATAAAGCTATGAAAAATGCAGAAAAAGAAGATGTCAGATTTCATAGACTTTTGGATACCATTTTTAATATTTGTGAGCTTTCCGGTTTCCATTTGGAAGGGAGGATTATATTGAAAGATAAAAAGACGGGAAGAATTTGGAGGTAATGGACATATAAAATATACCCTATAGACGAACCATAGGGTATAGAATAGATTATCTTATTTTTTCTTT
Source organism: Lachnospiraceae bacterium (assembly GCA_910575475.1). Lineage (GTDB taxonomy): Bacteria > Bacillota > Clostridia > Lachnospirales > Lachnospiraceae > Schaedlerella. The sequence goes on from CAJTGD010000007.1 coordinate 14,129, forward strand.
ATGCTTTACGATCCAAGAGCCAAAAATAATATTTTTAGTGACTATATCGCCGTCCCATTCATCGGAAAAAGATTCATTATCTTCTGTGATGCCGCTAACAGTCGCTGTATAACCGGAATCGGAATTTTCGTCTTTATAGATTACAACAAAAAATTCAGAATCTGTATAATCAGATTCATTTTTTAAATCCGAAGACATTATACAAGTTAACTTATAACCTAATAGTTCTTCAATCAACATACTATTTCCTCCCTTTGAAAATATACTTTTTTAGGAGATTAAATATAACATTATTATTTAAGACAGTCAACATATTCTTATAATTTGTGTAATAAATATTTCTTTTTTTGCATGTATGTGCTATACTTAAGTTGCCACACAGTTGTATATTTGCTTTAATCAAGGGAATCACTTTGGTAAAAAGTGTATTCTCTCTTTACTTATACCTTGATTAGGGCAAGATTGTGTGGCGCAATGGGAGATGGCATTTTTTACGGTGCGTCTTCTCATTGGGGGCGCACCTTTTTAATTTGTGGAGAAATGGTATAGGTAGAGGGAGGAAACTATGATTAAACGTTCTATATTAGCGTTTTCATTGAGTTTATTTCTCGCCATGATAAGCGGATGCGGTGATGGAAAAACGGACGAAAGAATAAATATGCCGTCGTCGTCCGAAGAATTTGAAGGCGTTAATTACGAAGATGCAGTGACTAAATTACAAAAAGCAGGTTTTACTAATGTGGAAACTAAAATATTAGATGATTTGGTTACCGGGTGGTTAACAAAAGACGGAGAAGTAGAAAGAGTATCGGTTGATGGAGACACTGATTTCAGCGAGGGATCAAAATATTTACCAGATGCAAAAGTAGTTGTTACTTATCATACGTTCCCAGAAAAAAGCGAGGATTCAGGTGGAGATAAAAAAGATACTACACAAGTTGAATTTGACGACGCAAAGGATGAACAGACAGATAATAACAAAGTAACCGAATCTACCAATAAAGAAGAAGTAACGTCTAATCCGCCGGAAATAGAAGAAGATATTTCAAAAGAAGATCAACATGCCGAAGAAATTTCAGCTGAACCGACAATAACCATTGAAAATAACGAAGACTTTGCTAATATTTTAACTTCCGGAACGGAGGTGGATGAACGATATCCAGGCTTTGTAGAATCTCATAAAAATGAGAAGATTGAATTCGATGGGTATATTGCTTATATAACTCCGCATAGTACATATAATCCTATTACTGGAAAATCGAAGGAAATGAAAACCAGATATGATTTCTTGTTACAAGCTGGTGACTATGTTGATGAAAATACGTGGAATCCGGGGCCAAGTTTTAAAATGGAGAATGTTGGAATAACGGATTTGAGCTCTGAAAACTCGGATTTTTATATAGGTGATAATGTTCATGTTGTAGCTACGATAAACGATTATACCCCTGACACTGGCATGTGGTTTTTGAATTTCGAATCCATGAGCCATAGATAAATATTTAAAAACTGCGTAATAATGTGAGGTACTAAAGTGAAGAAAAAAATAATAGGTTGTTTAGTTTTTGTAGTTGCTATAGTTATTATTGCTGGTGGGTTGTATTTTGTAAATCGAAAAAATGACGTTGCATTTGTCGGGGAAAAAGTGACGGACAAAATAAATTTAGAAACCCTTAGCGAAGAAATAAAATCTATTGGAGAGTTAGCTGCAACGGAATATCTCTATACTGATGCCGGACAATTTTCTAATAATCTCAAAGTCAAAGGGTTTGATATCCCTCTTACTCAAAAATCATTTATTGTTAGATGGGACGGTATTATTAAAGCTGGGATAGATGTTACCAAAATAAAAATTGACGTAAATGAAAACAATAAAATAGTAAAAATTCAAATACCACATTCGATGATTTTAAGCCACGAAATAGACCACGACAGTTTTGAAACCTTGGACGAAAGTAATGGTATTTTTAACGGTATCAGCGTGGATGATGTCAATACTTTTATTGGTGATAGCAAGAAATCCATTGAAGAAAAAGTAGTGAGCAACGGATTATTAGACAAAGCAGATGTAAGTGTTAAAGAACTTCTAACAAAATTCATAGAGTCGTATGTTAATAAAGAGTATGTAATAAGCATCGAAACAAGTGAAGAGTCCTGAACAAGGGCTCTTTTTTACGTCCGTACACGTTCTTAAATCGATAAAAAATTGCATATTTCTGACCAGTTTTTAAAATCGAAAATTGGTCTTGCATTCATTTTTGTGAGGAGGTGAGTATTTTTGAAGAAATTTTGGAGCAATTACGGACGATTTTTGCGAAAAAAGCCCATTTTTCTGCCCAGTTGTCCAGTTTCTGACCACTTTTGAAAACCAAAACTGGGCAGACTTTTCGTGGCATAACTTGGCATAACTTGGCATATCGTGTCTCTGCCCAAATGTCCAGTTTTTTTCTTAAGTAAATGTGATAAAAAGTTTATATATTTATAGTAACTAGGGTAAAAAAAGTGGACAACTGGGCAGAACGTATTTGTACGCAAAAAACACAATTCCTTTTATGAATAATAAAACTTATTTTAAGGAGGAAGAAATATGTTAGAAATTATTTTGGTAACTAGCGAAATTGTAACTTTAGTATTCATTATGTATGTTATGTATGTGGTAAGAAGAGTGATGGACGAATTACATCAAATCGAAGCATATAAGCATGTACCAAGAACATGGACAAAAGTAGAAGGACTAGCGTACGATTTAAAAAACATAATAACCGAAACGAAACATAAGTATTATAAGAAATTCAAAGAGGAGTCCTAACAAGGGCTCTTTCTTTTTGCACGCGAAAAAAACATACCCTTTTATGAAGAGAAAGGAAAAAACGTCCAGTTTTATATTCTACATTCTCTTTTGGGTTTTGTGGAAGGAGACGGAAAATTTATCATCGGAGGATAACAGATGTTAGAGAGTAATTTTCAGGCAAAACTGATCAAAGACTTGAAGGCTTTATTTCCAGGCTGTATTGTTACCAAAAACGATGCTGGCTATATTCAGGGAATTCCCGACCTTCTCATACTCTATAGAGACAAGTGGGCCGCTTTGGAATGTAAAAAAAGTTCGTGTGCGAAGAAGCAACCAAATCAAGAATATTATGTCGGATTAATGGACGAGATGTCATTCTCAAGATTCATTTGTCCGGAGAATAAGGAGGAAGTGTTATATGAACTTCAACAAGCATTCAAAACTTGAGGGACAGCACGCGTTTCTTGGTGCAAGCAAATATCATTGGATTCGCTACAGCGAGGAAAAACTTGCGGAATCATATTCTAATTTCTTAGCAACACAGAAAGGAACCATGCTTCATGAGTTCGCAGCTCAGTGTATTAGACTGGGACAGAAGCTACCTAAGTCGCATAAAACACTGAATATGTACGTAAACGATGCTGTCGGTTTTAAGATGGTACCGGAACAACTATTATATTATTCCGATAACTGTTTTGGAACAGCAGACTCAATCGTATTCAGAAATGGTTTATTAAGAATACATGATCTAAAGACTGGCACAACGCCAACGCACATGGAGCAGCTTGAAATCTATGCTGCTCTTTTTTGTTTGGAGTATAAGATGAAGCCTTCTGAAATCGACATGGAACTTCGGATATATCAAAATGATGAAATTCTATATCATAAGCCGACTGCGGAAGATATTGTTCCGATTATGGATAAGATCATTACATTCGACAAAGTCATCAACAAAATAAAAGCTGAGGAGGAGTAAACCATGAACAGTATAGCGGAAGATATATTGATGCATTATGGAGTAAAGAGACGATCCGGCAGGTATCCCTGGGGTTCCGGTGATAATCCTTATCAGCACAGCGCAGATTTTCTGAGTCGTGTGTCTGAGTTGAAGAAGCAGGGATTCAGCGAAAAAGAGATAGCGGAGAGTATGCACCTTACTACGGGACAACTCAGGATTCAGGTTGGGCTGGCAAAGGATGAGAGAAGATCACTCCAAGTCGATACGGCAAAGGGTTTGAGGGAGAAAGGATATAGTCTGAACGAGATTGCGGAGAAAATGGGGTTTGCGAACGATTCATCCGTAAGATCTCTTTTAAACGAGAACTCAGAGATTCGTATGAACCAGGCGAAGCAAACCGCCGAACTTCTGAAAAAGATGGTCGATGAAAAAGGAATGATCGATGTCGGCGCTGGCGTAGAGCGTGAACTTGGTATATCAAGAGAGAAGCTTAATCAGGCTCTTTATATTTTGGAGATGGAAGGATATGATACGTTCGGTGGTGGAGTTCCGCAAGTAACGAATCCAGGTAAGCAGACAAATCTTAAAGTTCTTTGTCCTCCTGGATCTGAGCATAAAGATATTTATAGCTTCGAAAATATTCATACAGTCACTGACTATATTTCTTACGATGGCGGAGACTCTTTCAGAAAGTCTTTTGAGTATCCGTCCAGCATGGATTCAAAGCGGCTGAAGATCCGTTATGCAGAAGATGGCGGCGATGATAAGGATGGTGTAATTGAGCTCCGTCGTGGAGTGAAGGATCTTTCTTTGGGTGATTCCCGTTATGCACAAGTCCGAATTATGGTTGATGGGACTCATTATTTAAAAGGGATGGCTTTATATTCAGATGATATGCCGGATGGAGTTGACGTTATATTTAATACCAATAAGAAATCAGGAACGCCTACCACCGATGTTCTGAAGAAGATAAAGGACGATCCGGATAATCCGTTTGGTTCATTGATTAAGGAGCATGGCGGTCAAAGCTATTATGACGATCCAAAAGGTAAGTTCACCGATCCGATTACGGGTAAGAAACAATCACTCTCACTCGTGAATAAAACCCGGGAAGAAGGGGAGTGGACGGAATGGTCTAATAAATTACCATCCCAATTCCTTTCCAAACAAACTAAGCAATTGGTTGACAAACAGCTTAATCTTGCGGCGGCTGACAAAGTTGCGGAGTTTGATGAAATCTGTTCACTTACGAATCCGACCGTAAAGAAAACACTTCTGAAATCATTTTCGGATGATTGTGACGCGGCGGCGGTGCATTTGAAAGCAGCAGCTTTGCCTAGACAGAAATACAAAGTTATATTGCCAATTACTTCAATGAAAGATAATGAGGTCTATGCTCCTGATTATAAAAACGGAGAAAAAGTAGCACTCATTCGGTATCCTCATGCCGGAACTTTTGAGATTCCGATTCTTACTGTAAATAATAAGCATTCGGAGGCTAAAAGAATCCTTGAAAACGCTAAGGATGCCATCGGCATCAATAAAAGAGTTGCAGACAGACTCTCTGGAGCCGACTTTGATGGCGATACCGTAATGGTTATTCCTACAGGAGGCAAAGTAAAGATCAACTCGACACCTCAGTTAAAAGGATTAAAAGGATTTGACCCTAAAGCAGAATATGGAACTGTAAAAAAGAACGATGACTACTACAATGCCAGCGGGAAAAAGATAAAGGTCATGAGGAACACTCAGACAGAGATGGGTAAAATTTCAAACCTTATTACCGACATGACTTTAAAAGGTGCTAATGATGATGAACTGGCGAGAGCAGTCCGTCACAGCATGGTAGTCATTGATGCCGAGAAGCATAAGCTAGACTACAGACAGAGTGAGAAAGACAACGGCATCAAGGAGTTGAAGACTAAGTATCAGGGAAGGATCGGAGAAGATGGCAAGTGGCATGAAGGAGCCGCAACACTGATCTCTCGCGCTAAAGCTGAAACTTCGGTTACTAAAAGACAAGGCAGTCCGATGATCGACCCCAAGACGGGAGAGCAAACCTGGAAGACAGTTGCCGAGACGACGTATGTAGATAAGAAAACAGGCAAGACAGTAAAGAGAACTCAGAAGAGTACGCAGATGGCAGAGACAAAGGATGCGCGTACTCTTTCATCTGGACACCCCATCGAGGAAGCGTATGCCTCCTATGCCAATAGGATGAAGTCCCTGGCTAATCAGGCCCGTAAAGAGATGATGAGCACATCTAATATACCGTACTCCGCATCAGCAAAAGCGGTGTATCAGAAGGAAGTAGCATCTTTAAACAGCAAGTTGAACGTATCGTTAAAGAACGCGCCGCGAGAAAGGAAAGCTCAGACCATGGCAAATACTGTCGTGGATGCAAAAAAGAAAGCGAATCCGGACATGACCAAGGCTGAAATAAAGAAAGCTGGTCAGCAGGCGCTTGTTCAGGCACGTATCTCAGTGGGAGCAAAGCGTACACCTGTTGTGATTACTGATAGAGAATGGGAAGCGATTCAGGCAGGAGCTATCAGTGCAAACAAACTGTCACAGATTCTGGATCATACGGATATCGACGCCCTGAAACAAAGAGCTATGCCAAGAGCCACGACTTCTTTGAGTGTGGCCAAGATTCAAAAGATCTCGTCCATGAGCTCCTCCGGCTATACAACGGCTGAGATTGCGGAAGCTCTTGGCGTTTCTTCGTCTACTGTATCGAAATACTTGAAATGAAAGGAGTGAATCAATGTATGGAAACTTCGTGTGCTTTAACAACATTTGACAATCCTTTTGATCCGTTTGAACAATTCACTTCTTGGTTTTTGTTTGACGTGGAGAAAGGATATGACTCATGCTCATACCTGGGCAGAGTGGCCAGAACTTCTGATCAATTGTCAGAAGAAGAAAACAATTTGGAAATCGAAAGAGCAATTGATGAAATTATTAAATACGATTTCATGAATGTATATAGGAAGGTAAAAAGAAAAGCTTCTGCTGCATAATCATTGGCAATTTATGAGTCAGTTTTAAGACAACTTCATTCGCTGATATGTTTGTTGCAGAATCAAAACGGATTATAGATTGATAAAGATATAGGGGGGGGACGCCAAAATAACACCCCCTCCCCTCATCGCGGCCCTCTTTGAAAATTCTCCGGAGGGATATTTGGGGAGAGCTTTCCAGTATTCCATGATATTTAAAAGAGCCTATGAGGTTGGCCCAGGCTGTGTTTCTACCTTTTTTCTTGCTCATGTTTTCTCCTTTCATTAGAAACGATAACCGGCTTCGTAGACTCTTTTAAATGTCATGGAATACTTATGAGAAAGTTTGTTGGAAGACTCAGAAAGCATATCTGATTTGTAAAGAAGGTGATTGTAAAAATGCAAAAAACCAAGGCAAAAGCGGAGTCAAAAAGAATGAGGCCAGCTATGACTCCTGAAGCAAGAGAAAACCAACTGATATCATTAGCTGTGGATCTTGCTGAGAAACAACTGAGAGAGGGAACAGCTTCCTCACAGGTTATTACTCAAATATTAAAGAACGCTTCCAGCAAGGCGAGACTGGAAAACGAGATGCTCGAAATGCAAAAAGAATTGATTGCCGCAAAAACAGAAAGTCTGAGATCTGCACAGAAGATGGAGGAACTCTTTGCAGAAGCTATCAATGCATTTAAAGGTTATAGCGGACAGGATGATGAACAAGATGAGTATTAGAACATATTCGGAATTAATAAAGCTGGCCTCATTCGAGGAACGATATGAGTATTTGAAACTTAATGGAACGGTCGGACAGGAGACGTTTGGATTTGACAGATATATGAATCAGCAGTTCTATAAATCTCAGGAATGGAAAGTTGTTAGAGATCTGGTTATCGTCAGAGATGGCGGATTTGACCTGGGAATTGAGGACCACGATATTCTGGGAAAGATTTATATACATCATATGAATCCGATATCACAGAAGGATATTCAGACAAGGAGTGACCTTCTGCTGAACCCAGAATATCTCATTTCAACTACTTTTTCTACTCACAATGCGATTCACTACGGAGACGAGAACCTGCTTCCGCAAGCTCCTGTTGAGAGGTGTAAGAATGATACGTGTCCGTGGAGACGGTAAAAAGGGGGACGACATGGAAGAAAGTATTTTAACATCAATTAAACAATTGCTTGGGATTGCGGAAGAGTATGAGCACTTTGATCCGAATATTATCATGCACATCAATTCTGTATTCTCAATCTTGACGCAGATGGGCGTAGGTCCGGCAGCAGGATTTTCGATTAAGGATAAAAGTGCGGTATGGTCGGATTTTATTTCGGAGGAGTCGAAACTGGAAGCGGTGAAATCGTATATAAATATGAAAGTAAGGCTCCTGTTTGACCCGCCTCTCAGTTCAGCAGTTATCGAGTGTATGAACCGGATGATAAGCGAGTTTGAGTGGCGATTAAATTTTGCGGCTGAGAATAAGGATTGACAGAGCAATCCACGCGAAAAAAACATACCCTTTTATGAAGAGAGAAGGAAGTAAGACTTTCTCTTTTCCTTTTGCTGTCATATGCCCTTATAGAAGGTTCATTAAATATCTTGCATTTCGCTTAAAACGCACCCCCTTTTACGAAAAGATAAACTTTAATTCTGAAAGGAGAATAGTATGAACGAACGTATTGATATTGTTGATTTTAAGAAAGAGGCAAGGAGACGTGAGCGGAAAGAGAAGTTCGAAGCAAAAATGAAAGATGTTAAAGATTGGATTAACGATAACAGAGAACTACTTCTGATTCTTGGACCGGCAGCGATTGGCGCTGTTACAACCGGAGCGAAGGCTGTTGGCAGACAAGCAAAGCTGAGAAAAGAAAAAGATTTAAAAGATCTGTATTGTTATGATAGATCATTGGGACATTATTGGAGACTGAGGCGGGAACTGTCAAATGCCGAATGGGTCGAGATTGATAAGCGGAAAAATAATGGAGAACGTTTAGCGGATATTTTAAGTGAATTGAAAGTGTTAAAGTGAAATCGACAAAGATAGGAGACTATGGAAACATAGCCTCTTTTCTTCTGCAAATTTTAGGAGGTGGGAGTTCAAAATGGATACCACATTACGACATCATGGCGTAAAGGGCATGAAGTGGGGAGTGCGGAGGAGCCCAAAGAGGCTTGGGAGAAATAGAAAAATAAAGAAAAATATTGCGGCACCGAGCAAGAAAACAAAATCGCTAAAAGAATTATCTGACGATGAACTTAGATCAAGAATCAGCCGACTTGAAATGGAAAAGAAGTACAAAGATTTGACAAAAAGTGAAAATCAGATTAAAACTTCAAAAGGGAAAGCATTTGTGATGGACGTTCTTGAAAAATCCGGAAAGAATATTGCAACTCAAACCGCGACTTACATTTTAGGAACCGGAGTCAATAAAGTAGCAGGAAAAGAGATTGTCAATCCGAAGAAGGGACAAAAAGATAAGTAGAAGGTGATTCAATTATGGCATTATCGAACACAGCCACGCCAAAGTATTACGGCCAATTTCGAGATGCCGTAATCAGAGGCGAAATACCTATATGTCGCGAAATAGAAATGGAGATGCATCGTATCGACGAACACATTGCAAATCCAGATTACTATTACGACGACAAGGCCGTAGAAGGGTGGATTAAGTTCTGCGAGAATGAACTTACCCTTACTGATGGTTCGGATCTGAAACTTCTTGATACTTTCAAATTATGGGGAGAACAGATATTCGGATGGTATTATTTTGTGGACCGCAGTGTTTATGAACCATATCCGGATGGACACGGGGGCCATTATGTCAGAAAAACGATCAAGAAAAGACTGAAAAACAAACAGTATCTAATCGTGGGACGAAGCGCGGCCAAGTCTTTGTATGCTTCATGCATTCATGCTTTTTTCGAAAATGTCGATTCTACGACCACCCATCAGATTACCACAGCGCCGACAATGAAACAGGCGGAGGAAGTGATAAATCCGATCAGAACTGCTATCACGAGAGCCAGAGGACCGTATTTCAAACTTCTTACCTGGGGGTCAATACAAAACACTACCGGATCCAAAGCGAACCGGACAAAGCTAGCGTCAACAAAAAAGGGGATAGAAAATTTCCTGACAGGATCTCTGTTGGAAATCCGCCCAATGAGCATAGACAAATTGCAAGGACTACGATGCAAGATAGCGACGGTAGATGAATGGCTTTCGGGAGATATCAGGGAGGATGTTGTCGGAGCAATCGAGCAGGGCGCTTCGAAGGTTGATGATTATCTTATCATAGCTACGAGCTCGGAAGGAACAGTTCGCAACGGCAGCGGTGATACAATCAAAATGGAATTGATGAATATTCTAAAAGGGGATTACCCAGCTGAAAATGTCTCTATTTGGTGGTATAAGTTGGATTCCGTTGATGAAGTGTCCGATCTGGATATGTGGCTGAAGGCAAATCCAAACCTGGGAAAGACCGTCTCCTATGAGACCTATCAGCGTGACGTAGAAAGGGCTGAAAACGCTCCTGCCGTAAGGAATGACATTCTGGCAAAACGTTTCGGACTCCCCATGGAGGGATATACCTATTTCTTTACTTACGAGGAAACCCTTCCACATCGGAAGCGAACGTTTTGGAATATGCCGTGTTCTCTAGGAGCCGATTTGTCTCAGGGTGATGACTTCTGTGCGTTTACATTTCTCTTTCCGCTATCAAACGGGGCTTTTGGAATAAAGACCAGGAACTATATTTCTTCATCGACTCTTATGAAACTACCAGCCGCAATGCGAATTAAATATGATCAGTTCATGGCCGAAGGAAGTTTATTTGTGATGGAGGGAACTGTCCTGGACATGATGGAGGTCTATGAGGATCTGGACAATCACATTGCGGAATGCGGTTATGATGTTCGTACCTTTGGTTATGACGTATACAATGCCAAAGAATTTGTTGCTAGGTGGGAACAAGAGAACGGCCCGTTTGGAATAGAGAAAGTTCCACAGGGAGTCCGCACCGAATCCGTTCCATTGGGGGAACTGAAGAAACTTTCGGAAGAAAGACTGCTTTTATTTGACGAAGAGTTGATGACATTTGCGATGGGGAATTGCATAGTCATGGAGGACACGAATGGTAACCGGAAACTGTTAAAAAAACGGTATGAGGCTAAGATTGATGCTGTTGCAGCTATGATGGACGGATATATTGCATATAAGCATAATCCGGATGCGTTTGAATAAGGAGGGAGATTAATATGGATCAATTAATGCATTATGGTGTGCTGGGCATGAAGTGGGGAGTGCGAAGGAATCCACAGAAGGCATTTGCCAAAGCACAAAAGAAAATGGTAAGACTGGATAATAAATCTCAAAAAGCTCAGAGAAAAGCATTTAAAAACAAACATTTCATTCTTACCAGTAAGAACAAAGCCGATGAATACCAGCATGAAGCGGATAGAGTAACCTATAAAGCATATAAATGGTATAAAAAAGTCGAAAAGACATTAGGCTCTAAAATGGCAAGTCAAATGGAGAACGAAGGTGTCAATATGGGAAAACGTTACGTTGACTGGTATTTGCACGGGACTCGCACCTGATGATAAGCCTTTTACAACATGATTGGAAATAGCTCGTACAAGGGAGGTAAAATTTCAAAATGGAAATTACAGTTGGATCCAGGCTGAAACATGCCTGGAATGCTTTTATGAACCGAAACCCGACACGGTACTACGGAGACATCGGTATGGGGTATTCATACAGACCCGACCGGGTCCGCTTTAGCCGGGGAAACGAACGTTCCATCGTGACATCCGTATATAACCGTATAGCGATTGACGCGGCAGCCATTAACATTCAGCATGTTCGTCTGGATGAAAACAACAGATTTTTAGAGACGATCAAATCGGGATTAAACAATTGTCTCACCGTAGAAGCAAACGTGGATCAGAGCGGGCGTGGATTTATACAGGATATTGTAATGTCCATGTTGGACGAAGGCTGTGTGGCAGTGCTGCCAATAGACACAGATGACGATCCGGACGTAACCGGCTCTTATAAAATTGAGACAATGCGGACTGGAAAAATTCTGGATTGGTATCCGGAACATGTATGCGTTCGGGTCTACAATGACCGAACCGGGCAAAAGGAGGACATTGTTGTGCCTAAAAGTACGGTTGCCATCATTGAAAACCCATTATATGCGGTAATCAATGAACCAAACTCGACAATGCAGCGTCTTATAAGAAAACTCAATCTTCTGGACGTGATTGATGAACAGAGCGGCTCTGGAAAACTGGATCTGATTATTCAGTTACCCTATGTCATCAAGACGGAAGCCAGAAGAAAACAGGCGGAGAATCGGCGTAAGGATATTGAAATGCAGCTGGCCGGATCAAAGTACGGCATTGCGTATACAGATGGAACAGAGCGAATCACTCAACTTAACCGTGCTGTTGATAATAACCTGATGTCCCAAATCGAATATCTGACTAACATGCTATACAGCCAGTTGGGAATCACCCAAAGCATATTGGATGGTACTGCCGATGAGAAAACGATGCTGAATTACTATAATCGTACGATTGAACCTATCGTTTCGGCAATCGTTGACGAGATGAAACGAAAGTTTCTCACGAAAACCGCACGGTCGCAGTTTCAGTCAATTTGCTCGTTCAGGGATCCATTTAAGTTGGTTCCTGTTTCAGAGATTGCCGAGATTGCGGATAAGATGACTCGTAATGAGATTATGACATCTAATGAAATCCGTCAGGTGATTGGCATGAAACCGTCAAATGATCCGAAAGCGGATGAACTTCGGAACAAGAACCTGAGTGCTCCGAACGGAGACCAAATAAATGAAGAGGAGGAAACTGATTATGAAGATTGATGATGTTTTTAAGTATCATTCACCGAAAGACGATCAGTCGCAAAGGTACGAGCAACTGCGAGAAAAAGCAAAAGAACTCGCCTGCCTGATTGATGAATTATGTCCAGATAGCAGGGAAAAATCTCTTGCTTTTACAAATCTCGAACAGGCGAGCATGTGGGCGAATGCTTCCATTGCAAGAAATGAATAAGGAGGAAAATTCAAAATGAAGAAAAAATTTGATTTCAGTGGCTGGGCCACTCGAAATAATCTGCGGTGCTCTGACGGCAGGACAATCCGCAAAGACGCTTTTAAAGACTGCAATGGTCAGACAGTACCTTTAGTCTGGAACCACCAGCACAGCAGTGCAGATAACGTCCTGGGACATGCTCTGCTGGAAAACAGGGACGAAGGTGTTTATGCTTACTGCACATTCAACGAGACTGATTCGGGCCGGAACGCCAAGCTCTTAGTCGAGCATGGGGACGTTTCGGCTCTTTCTATTCTGGCTAATCAACTGAAGCAGCAGGCAGGGAACGTGCTTCATGGTGCAATCCGTGAAGTCAGTCTCGTACTTGCGGGAGCAAATCCAGGAGCGTTTATCGATTCTATCATGCGCCATGGTGAGGAATCCGATGAAGAAGCAATTATCTATACAGGCGAGGACATCTTTCTGTACCATTCCGATGGCGGGAAAGAAGGTGATGATCCCGAAAAGAAAAAGGATGAAGAAGATGATGACGAGACCATCGCTGACGTGTTTGACACATTAACCGACAAACAGAAAAATGTGGTATACACCATGGTTGGATCAGCGCTTGAATACGATGGAGAAACTGACGACGAAGATGGTGAAGAAGAAAAAGGAGGTAACGGATCAATGAAACATAATTTATTCGACAGGGAAGAGCAGCAGAGCGATGTTTTAAGTCATTCCGCACAGGAGGAGATCATTAGTATCGCGAAATCCAGCCAGGTTGGAACTTTACAGGCAGCACTTGAACTCTATGCGGAAGACAACAATCTTCAGCACGCGGATGTGACGACTGCCGCAAGCAGAGGCTTTGCCCAGACAGGAGACGGCAATATTTATAACCTGTTTCCGGAGTACAAGGAAGTCCGTCCGGGAGCGCCGGAGCTGATCACTAACGATCAGGGGTGGATTTCCGTAGTTCTGAACAAGGTACATAAGAGTCCTATTTCCAGAATCAGAACCAGCCAGGTTGACATCCGCAATATTGATTCCCTGCGGGCAAAAGGATACGACAAGGGTAAGAAGAAATCTCTGTCTGGAAATTTAAAACTGGTCAGAAGGACTACTGATCCGCAGACCGTTTACGTGAAGAACGCCCTGCATCGGGATGATATCGTTGATATTACGGATTTCGATTATGTACAGTACCTGTACAAGATTGACCGGATGATGCTGAATGAGGAACTGGCGACCGCGATCATGCTGGGAGACGGCCGTGATGATGGAGATGCCGATAAGATTGCTCCTGAGCATATCAGACCGATCTGGACCGATGACGATCTGTACACATTGCATGTTGATCTGGACATTGACGCGGCAAAGAAAGAACTCCAGGGAACAAACACCGGGGCAAGCTTTGGGGAAAATTACATTCTTGCCGAGGCGCTCGTTAACACTGTCCTGTATGCAAGGGAGAGGTACAAGGGCACCGGAACACCGGATTTATACTGCACTCCGCATATGCTGAATGTGATGCTCCTGGCGCGTGATATGAATGGTCGGCGTATTTACTCCTCCAAGGCGGAGCTGGCTTCTTCTCTGAATGTTGGCGATATCCATACAGCAGAACAGTTCGAGGGAAAGACCCGGACGACAAGTGATAACAAGAAAAAAGAACTTATTGGTATTATCGCGAACCTGGCAGACTATTCCCTGGGTGCTACCAAAGGCGGAGAGGTTACTCATTTTACGCAGTTTGACATTGACTTCAACCAGGAGAAGTCCCTGCTGGAAACCAGATGTTCGGGTGCGTTGACCAGGGTGTATTCCGCAATCGCGATCGAGAAACCTGTAGCAACAACAGGCGGAAGCTCTTCTCAGGGAACCGTTTGAGGGTATGACTGGCCGTGGGATCCGTTTCGATTCTCTGTGGATTCCGTTGATATGAATTGGAGTACCGAGGAAATTCAAAATGGAAAGGGAGAATCGAAATCAGGTTACAGTTAATCAGGATCCCTAATTTAAAGGAGGTAACAATGGCAAAATTTTATGGGGCAATCGGCTACGCTGAAACAGTGGAGACTCGTCCGGGGGTGTCTGTGGAACGGATTACGGAACGTATGTATTTTGGTGATCTGATCAGGAACATCCGAAAGCTGCAAACATCCGGACAGCTTAATGATAATGTTAACATTGCGAATGAGATCAGCATCGTAGCCGACCCATTTGCCAATGAGAACTTCCATGCAATGCGGTATGTCGAGTTTATGGGAGCAAAGTGGAAGATTGAAAGTGTAGAGGTTCAATATCCAAGGCTGATATTGAGCATAGGAGGTGTATACAATGGAGAGACGGCTTCAGCTTCATCGGATTCTGTTGGAGATCCTGGGAAGTGAGAATGTCTATTTCCAGCCACCGGAATCCACCAGAATGAAATATCCTTGTATTGTGTATCAGAGGAACGCTGCGGATACGAAGTTTGCGGATGACAAGCCGTATCTGAAAATGAAACGATATACGGTTACGGTTATTGACAAAGACCCGGACAGCAAGATACCAGATAAAATTGCGGCATTGCCGTTATGCACATTTAACAGGCATTATACTGTAGATAATCTGAACCACGATATTTATAACTTGTATTATTAGAGGAGGAAGAAATATATGAGTAAATTGACTTGGGATCAAGTAGGCGAGAAAACCTATGAGACCGGTTCGTCAAAGGGAGTGTTGTATCTCTTAGATAGCCAGGGGAAATATAGTCACGGAGTGGCCTGGAATGGTCTGAGCGGTGTGACAGAGTCTCCAAGCGGAGCAGAGGCTACGCCTATTTGGGCGGATGATGTTAAATATCTTAGCTTATTGTCAGCAGAAGAGTTCGGCGCAACAGTGGAGGCATATACATATCCGGATGATTTTGAGAAGTGTGATGGTTCTGCTGAGATTTCTCCTGGTGTGACGATTGGACAGCAGAATCGTTCTGCATTCGGGTTCTGTTATCGGACTGTTTTGGGGAACGATGTCGAACTGGATGAGTACGGATATAAATTGCATTTGATCTATGGCTGCAAAGCTACTCCATCTGAGAAAGGCTTTAAGACAAAGTCGGATTCTCCCGAGGCAGTAAACATGTCTTGGAAAATCGAGACGACACCTGTCCCGGTATCAGGTCATAAACCGACTGCTTCTCTCGTAATTAATTCGACGAAGGTACCGGAGGCAGCTATGAAAAAAATCGAGGATGCACTGTACGGTACGGATGATGCGGAAGCATATCTGCCCCTTCCGGATGAGATCCTGGCGATTATAAAAGAGGCGGAAACAGCGGTAGAGCCGTAATTCACGGATTATTGAAAGGAGAAAACAAATGTTAAGAAAAGTAATCAATTATGTAGATTTCAATGGGAAAGCAAGAACTGAAAAAGCATATTTTCACATTTCCAAGGCTGAAATGACCCGTGCCGTTGCGCAAGGCGTAATCGACGAAAAAGAGATTAAAGCAGCGTTAACCAATGAGGATAATAATTACATGTTCAACGCTTTGGAGAAATTTATCAGTCTGTCGTATGGACAGCAGAGCGAAGATGGAACGAGATTCCATAAAGATCCCGGGCTTACGGATGATTTCATGAGATCACCGGCATACGATGCATTTTTCGCAGAATTATTGGGCAATATGTCAAATGCGCTTGAATTCGTCAAAGGAGTGTTCCCAGCTGATCTGACATCTGGCATCGAGAAAACGATGGCGGAACTGGATGTTGATAACCCGAAGGTAAAAGAGGCCGTTGCACAGATCGCAGATATACGTTCGAAGGATGAAAAAGATAGTGTTCTCGTTCCATCATCGAATGTGCCGAATACGGATGCGCGTTTAAACGTGTATGATGATGCATTCGAAGCAGCTGTGCAAAAAGTGGTGGAAGAGAGGCTGAAACTTGCTGGAACTGGCAATCTTAGTTGAGGAAAAATATGATGAGGAGAGCGGACGGTTCACAAAGATTACAAAACCTTTGCGAATGGAACATAGTCTCGCTGCGATTTCAAAATGGGAATGCATTTGGGAAAAAGCATTTTTGTCGAAGAGGGACAAGACTCCGGAAGAGAACCTCAGCTATATACAATGTATGTGTTTGAATGAGGAAGATCAATATCTTATCGCATATTTAACGCTGGAACAACTGAAAGAAATACAGACGTACATGAACCGAAAAATGACAGCAGCGTGGTTCTGGGAAGATCCGAATGCTGATAATAACAGTGTAACCACAGCGGAAGATATTTACTATTCCATGTTTGGAAATAACATTCCATTAGAGTGTGAAAATTGGCATTTAGGAAGACTGATTGCTCTTATTCAAACGTTTCAGGAGAGGAACAATCCTAAAAAGATGACGAGAGAACAAATTATCGCTAGAAATAAAGCCTTGAATAGAGAACGGAGAGCAAGGATGAAATCGAAAGGATGATGCATATGGGAAATTTTTTAAACGGTATCGATATTTCGGCTTGGCAGACTGGAATCAATCTTGCGGCAGTACCGGCCGATTTTGTGATTATCAAAGTGACAGAAGGGACTGGCTACGAGAATCCGGATTGGCGTCGCCAGTATCAGCAGGCAAAATCTTCCGGAAAGCGTTTGGGACTTTACCATTACGCAAACGGAAGAGATGTAGTAGCTGAAGCAAACTACTTTTTAAGCAAGATTCAAGACTGTATCGGGACGGCGATGCTGTTTCTGGATTGGGAAAAAGAGAATAATCCAACATTCGGAGTCAATGACTACAACTGGTGTAATCATTGGCTCTCTTACGTTAAGCAGAAAACCGGGGTGACGCCGATCATCTACATCTCCCAGAGTGTGATGCCGGTCTTACAGAATCTGAAATTTGAGTTCTGGATCGCACAGTATGCGAACATGGATACAACCGGATACCAGAGCAACCCATGGAACGAAGGGGCGTATGGATGCCTAATCCGCCAGTATTCTTCCAGAGGCAGGCTGTCCGGATTTGGCGGAGATCTGGATCTGAACAAGTTCTATGGTACAGGAGCTGATTGGGACAAGCGTGCAAAAGGTGTCTCTGTCCATGGAAACAATGCATCACCGTCTAAACCTGGCTCTGCAACCGTACAAGCTCCGACCGAACCTACATTACAGGTGGCAGTTGATGTGATGCAGGGAAGATATGGAAACGGCGATGTGCGAAAGAAAGCACTTGGATCCAGGTATGATGAAGTACAGAGCTTCATTGACCACATTTCAACGGCTTCGAAAGAGACTCTGGCGGCGGAAGTGAAGCAGGGGAAGTACGGAAACGGAGAAGTAAGACGTGTTGTCCTAGGGGCAAGATACAACGAAGTGCAGAACCTGATCGACCAGCAGTCAAATTCCGGAGGAATGTGGTACATTATTCAGTCAGGTGACACGCTGTCGGGGATTGCGGCAAAGTATGGTACCACCTGGCAGCAGCTGGCAAAGATTAACGGAATCGGGAACCCGAATTACATTATGCCTGGACGGAAAATCAGGATTCGGTAGGAGGATTCAAAATGATAGTGGTTAAGCATAGCGGGAACTTTGATAAGACGGAGAAGTTCTTAAAGAAAATGAGTAAAGGCGACATCTTCAAGTCGCTGGATCGATATGGACGAAAGGGAGTTTCCGCTCTTGCTGCCTCGACACCGAGAGACAGTGGAAAAACCGCAGGCTCTTGGAGTTATGAGGTACAGATGGGGAGTGACTCGTATTCCATCATCTGGTCGAACAATAATACGAATAAAGGTGTAAATATAGCTGTTATTTTGCAGTATGGTCATGGAACCAGAAACGGAGGCTTCGTACAGGGAAGGGATTACATTAACCCTGCTATGAGGCCTATTTTTGATGAAATTGCAGAAGAGGCATGGAAGGAGGTTACAAGGTCGTGAGCAGTGTTGATAATCGAATCGTTAAGATGCAGTTTGAAAATAGTTCCTTCCAAAAGAACGCGACTGAAACGATCGGTACTCTGGATCGCCTGAAGCAGGCCTTGAATCTTACCGGAGCCTCGAAAGGGCTGGAAGGAATTTCGGCCGCCGCTGCATCTGTCAATCTGGGACATCTTTCAGAGGGTGTGGAGAACGCGAACAATAGTTTTAGCGTTTTCGGAGCGGCTGCGGCAGTAGTATTAGGCAACATCGCCACCAAAGCAATTGAAACCGGGGCACAGGTAGCTAAAGCGTTTGTGTTGGATCCGGTTCTTCAGGGCTTCCAAGAGTATGAGCTCAAAATGAACTCTATTCAAACTATGATGATGAGTACCGGAGAGCCGCTGGAACGAGTGAATCAGAAACTGGGCGAGTTAAACAACTATGCTGATAAAACCATATATTCGTTCTCAGACATGACTTCGAATATAGGTAAATTTACTAATGCTGGTGTCGGTCTGGATGCTTCGGTGGCAGCTATTCAGGGTGTAGCTAATGTGGCAGCACTTTCTGGAGCCAATGCTACAGAAGCGTCCCATGCGATGTACAACTTCGGACAGGCTCTGTCCTCTGGTGCCGTTAGACTTGTCGACTGGAAATCGATCGAAGTTGCGAATATGGCGACTGTTGAGTTTAAAAATGAGTTGATTCAGACGGCGTTAGAGATGGGGACTTTGGTTCAGCAGGGAGATAGATATATTTCTACGACCACTGATTTGAATGGGAAGGTCTCGGAAGCGTTTAATGCTACACAGATGTTTAATGATTCGTTGTCTTCGCAATGGATGACTTCGGAAGTGCTAACAGCAACATTAGGCCGCTATGCTGATGAAACTACAGAAATCGGTAAGAAAGCGTTTAAAGCCGCTACACAGGTTAAGACCTTTTCGCAGCTTATAGATACAACAAAGGAAGCTATCGGGACTGGATGGGCAGATGCTTTTGAAATTGTAATAGGCAATTTTGAAGAGGCGAGAGATCTTTGGACATCTGTAGCCAACGTTACTGGCGATGTGATTGACCGGCAGGCAAAAGCTCGACAGGAAATGCTTCAAACTTGGAAAGACTTAGGCGGACGAACTAATCTGATACAGGGATTATCTAACGTATTCCATGCTCTCGGCGCTGTTATGAATGCTATTGGTGATGCTTGGAAGTCAGTATTTCCGCCGATGACGGGAACAAAATTGGCATTACTTACTCAGCAGTTTCTGAAATTCACAGAAACATTAAAACCATCCGAAAGTCTATTGAATGCGATCCGAAATGTATTTACTGGCCTGTTTAGCGTTATCAGCTTTGGAATCAAGGTAGTATCTCCATTTGTTAGCATAGCATTAAAACTTGTTGGTGTATTTGTGCAATTGGTCGGAGTTATCATGCGGATTCTCTCACCAATTGGAGCGTTCATTGGATTTTTGAATAATGCGGTACTTAGCACAACACATCTGAATCAGGCAACACGGTTAATCAAGTCAGCATTCGAAGCGTTATTATCTCCGATTAAAAAGTTTGGTTCACTATTCGAGCCGGTATTTGGTAAGGCTTCCGAAATAGTAGACGACTTTGGCAGAAAAGCATCTCAGATGTATGCCAAAGTATTCAATGTGGTTAAGCGGTTTGATTTGGAAGATGCCGTAGGGCCAATTACGAGTGTTTTAAAAACGATCGGCATGGCTTTTGCAGGACTTGGAGCCTTAATCGGAAGCGGTCTGCAATCCTTAGGAATATGGGTATCTGGACAATCCTGGTTTCAAGAATTCATACAGTCACTTGATACATATCGTGACAATATCAACAGTAAGTTGACAGATTTTGCGAATGTTTTGAGCGAACGAAAGAATGAAATAGGCGAAGCTCTGTCTTCCTTATTTAAAAACATAAATACCATGGATGTGTCAGACTGGTCAGAAGCTTTTGAAGTTCTCAGTTCCCGCTTTCAGGAAGCTGTTGATGACTTGAAATTCAAAACGGAAGGATTCAAAGCATGGATCGGTTCACTCGAATTCCCAGAATTGAGTTCGATATTAGACGGCATAGCGAAGCCCTTCAAAAGTCTAAGTGATATCATACAAAAAGCATTGGCTAATACTCCTTCCGTGGTGCAAAATGCGTTCACGCTGATAGGAACCGCAATCAAAGGAGGCGCAGCAATAATAGCAGGCGGTTTCATGCTTGTAATAGAAGGAATCACTACATTATGGGAATCCGCTGGAGGCACGATTACCGATTTTATCCGTGAGATCGGAAATTTAGTTGGTGATGGTTTTGATTATATTTTCGACAAGATCAGTCTGGCCAGCGATATCCTGAAGGATTTGTTGGAACCATTTTTTGATCTGCTGAAGAACCGGCAATTTGGTTCTAATCTGGAAACAGGTATATTTGGAATCATCGCGCTTGGGATTAAACATTTATTGGACGCGCTTTCTAAATTTACAAATGAAGGAGCGGGAGTCTTAAAAGGTGTTACGAAAGTTCTGGATGGTGTAAGAGGATGTCTGGAGGCTTATCAAAAGTCTTTGAAAGCAGAGACCTTAATGACCATAGCAAAGGCAATAGGCATTTTGGCGGCATCCATATTTATACTGGCATTGGTACCGAGTGATCAATTAATGACAGGAGTTACCGCAATTTCAGCGGCAGCAGTCGAATTGATGGTCGCTATGAAAATACTCTCAAAGATTCTAGATAAATCAAAGTTCGAAGGTGTTGGCAAGGTATCAGCGGCGATGCTTGCTCTGGCGGCATCTACAGCGATCCTGGGGTTGGCTTTGAAAAGCTTAAGCGGTTTGGAATGGGAGGAATTGGGCGTAGGGTTAACCGGAGTCACCGTTTTAATCGGCGAATTGATTGCGACCAGCTTAATTCTATCTAAACACGAAGCAAAATTTTCCAAAGGGGTATTTTCGCTATTGCTGTTCGCTATGGCTATAAAGGAAATGGGGAAAGCAGTCACAGCATTATCTGGATTGGATACCGGGAATGCGGTATTGGGCTTGGCTACCGTCGGGTTGCTGACTGCGGCATTAGCTGCATTTGTAAGAGTAGCTAAAGTGTCTCAACTCAAAATGGAGAATGGCGTAGCTATAGCGGCAATCGCAACAGCTATAAAAACAATGGCATCTTCGGTAGAGAGCCTTGGTTCTTTAAATATTAAACAGCTCCAAAAAGGTCTCGGTTCTATGGGAATCGCTTTAGCGGAAATTGCGCTGGCAGCAAGAGCAATGAGCGGATTAGGGAGCATGGGTAATATAGGAACCACGTTTGTTGCGCTTGGTGTTGCAATGTTGGAATTTTCGGCAGTAATCGCAATATTAGGCAGTATGCAGTTAGAAACTGTAGCTCAGGGAATGATCGCATTAGGAGTTGCGCTTGCCGAATTGGCACTTGCATCAAATGTGATGAAAGGAACATTGGGAGCATCAGCCGCTGTACTAGCTATGGCAACCGCACTACTGGTTTTAACGCCAGTTATCGCAGTGTTAGGATCATTACCCCTGGCGGTCATTGCGACTGGATTAGGAACTATTGCGGCGGCATTCACCATTATGGGAGTTGCCGGATACTTGCTGGCGCCAGTTGCCCCGATCATTGCCCTCTTAGCTGGATCATTGTTACTGCTATCAACGTCCGTAATCGTTGCAGGAGCCGGTCTTATCGCGTTTGGAACAGGTCTCGCGGCTGTAGCGGCCGGCATCGTTGCCTTTGCAGCAATATCTTCAGCGGCTATTAACGGGTTTTTAATGGCACTGGAAGCGTTGATATCCGGTATCTTAAGAACAATAGCTAATGTAGCAGACGATGTCGCTCAAGCCGCTGCGTCAATAGTGATTGCGTTGGCTAATGCGATTATTCAGGCGGCACCGGCAGTTATGACAGCTGCTTTCACATTGATATCTTTGTTAGTGCAAGGAATTACAGAACTATTGCCGCAATTGGCGGAACTTGGAGTTCAAATTGTCGTTTCACTATTGGACGCTATTTCCAGCCATGCCTATGAGATTGCGGATGCGGGAATCGAATTGGTAACAAATCTGGCAAATGCGATTTCAGATAATCTTGATCCATTACTTCAAGCCGCGTCAAATCTCGTAATATCGTTGATTAATGGTATTGCGAATGCGTTGAGAGAAAATGTGGGACCACTTATGGATGCGCTAAAGAATTTATGGTCGTCCTTAGTTGAGTCTATATTGGAAATCGTGGCGAGTCTATTGGAAGATCTGCCAGGCATAGGCGACGCTGCGGCTGAGAAAGTAAGAGAAGCGAAAGAAAAGATTCGTTCGGAATTAGCTCCTGAATCCATGTCCCAAATAGGGAGCGATGCTGTAAATGGATTAAATAGCGGAATCCAAAGTGGGAGCGAAACCACGACGCAAACAGCGCTGCAACTGGGATCAAATGTAAAGTCGAAAATCAGCGAAGGAGTCGGGGATTTATATCCGGTAGGTTCTGGCAAGATCTCTGATTTCTGCGGCGGTATGGAAAGTATGTCCGGAAATGCTTTTGATTCTGGTAATTTAGTTGGAATAAGTTCAGTAAATGGTCTGGAAAGTATTGCTGGAATGTTTCCGGCAGACGGCACACTTGATGGTTCAGAGTTCGCCAACGCTTTATCTGCTACATCCGGAGACGCACAAGCAGCAGGCAACGAAGTGGGAACAAGTGCTTCGCAGGCGGTTAATAGCCATGTTCCAGAGTTTAATCCGATGGGTAACGAAGCGGGAACCCAATGGGCAGGTGGAATTAGCGGAAAATCGGGAGATGCACAATCGGCTGGAAATAGCATTGGTGCCAGTGCTGTATCTGGTGTCTCCGCACATGTAGGCAGCTTCTACGGATTAGGTGATAGCGCCGGTGCGGGATTTGCGGCAGGGATCGCTGGCAAAATTCAGTCAGTAGCGGCAGCGGCAGGCGATATGGTAAGGAGTGCTATTGCGGCCGCCAGAGAAGCACAAGATTCAAATTCACCTTCTAAAGAATTTGCCAAACTTGGTGGAGATGCCGGAGACGGTTTGATCGTAGGATATCGGAACAAGAAAGGTGAGGTTCAGGATGCCGCCGCCGATATGGTTGGCGGTTCTTTAAGTGGAGTTGGAACAGCTATTAGTGCGGCTCTTCGCGCTATTGAAAATGCGGACGATTTTACCCCGACGGTTACTCCAGTAGTGGATTTATCAAATGTATCGGCAAGCGCAAAACAGATTTCCGGCTTGCTAAATCAAAATGAAGGATTGCAGATGGCAGCGAAAGTGACTTCAACGATTAACACCAGGGAGGAATATAGTGAGCAAATCCTTCAAGATTTTGCCAGAGGGTTCGAAACCCGTGATAAGTCGCTTATGGACAGCTTGAAGGAACTTCGAAGCGATTTTATAAAAATAGCGAAAGGATTTTCGCAATTAAAAGTTGTCATGGACAACGGTACCTTGGTGGGTGAGCTGGCCGGGCCGATGGATCAGATATTGGGCGAACGTATGGCATACGCAGAAAGGGGGATGTAAATGTTCGAAAGTGTAGAGAATTATCATGTGCCGCACTCGATTACATTTGGTGAGAAGAATAGCTGGGACGACTGGCATCTTATTGCTCCGACCAGGCCGTTTTTCAATCCCCCGGCTCAAAAGACAACATATCTTGATATACCGGGCGCGAAAGGGTCTCTTGATATTTCGGAGACCCTGACCGGTTATCCACTGTATGATAATCGTGAAGGACAATTCCAGTTTTTGGTGATGAACGGCTATAAAGACTGGACTGAGACTTACGCTGATATCATGGAGTATTTGCATGGAAGGCGTATTCAGGCGTATTTAGAAGACGATCCTGACTATTTTTACGAGGGACGATTCGAAGTTTCCGAATGGCAGTCTACGCATCCATGGAGCAGCATCACGATAAATTACAACGTTGATCCGTTTAAATGGTCGAAGAAGCTGTCTACAGAAGACTGGCTATGGGATCCATTCGTTTTTGCGACGGATTGGGTTAAGAAATCTCCGTTCAGAGACATTGTGATCGACAGCGATGAGTGGACGGCATATGCATTTAAACCGCAGGATTTCGGGGTGGCTCCGGTCTGCCCGTATTTTATTGTGGACACGGAATCCGGATCGGGGCTGGATGTAAAGTATAAGAATCTCGCCCTGGGCTTATCCATAGAGCAGCATCTTCCAAACGGAAAAACAAGGTATCCTGGGTTTATATTTTATGGATATTCGGAATATGAGCTATATTTCAAAGGTCACGGGACTTTATTTATCGAATTTCGAGCAGGGAGGTTATGACTATGTACAGCGTATATTCGGATGATATATGTATTCATAACGATGCGTATTTGGACAACGGTTATAAACTTATCGGCCCGAAACTTACGTTAGAAGACAATTCGGCAGGATCATTCGAAATGACAATCCCCCTGAATAATGTCGGGTATGATAGTGCAAAACGTTTAGCTTCGACAATACATATCGAGAGAGATGGTAAATTCTTTTGGGAAGGACGCATCATCAATGAAAAATCTGATTTCTGGAAGCAAAGACGTATGACTTGTGAGGGGGAACTTGGTTATCTGAATGACACAACGCAGCCGCCGGGAGAGTACCACGATTATACAGTTCGGCAGTTTTTGACTGCATTAATCGCCGAACACAACCGGAAGGTTGATGACAGCAAGAAATTTACAGTTGGGGTGGTCACAGTAACAGATTCCAATGACAGCTTGTATCGTTATACCAATAGTGAGACAACGTTCAAATGTATCCAGGAGAAGCTGGTAGACCGGCTCGGAGGACATATTCGGACACGACATGCTGATGGTGTAAGATATTTGGATTATCTTGCGGAATACCCAAACACCAATACACAGGAAGTTCGATTCGGAGAAAATCTATTGGATTTCACAAAGAATTTCGACCTGACTAAACTCGCCACTGTGATTACGCCGAGAGGTGCAAGACTGGAAGAATCTCCGATAGAGGCATTGGAAGCCTATACAACGGTAGAAAGTGTAAACGGAGGGAGTATTTACGTCACTTCCGAGGAGGCAATTAAGACATACGGTTGGATCGAGCAGGTTGTGGATTGGGACGACGTTAATATTCCTGCTAATCTATTGAGAAAAGCAAAGGAATATTTAAAAGATGTGCAATTCGAGGAGATGGTGCTTGAGTTATCGGCGTTCGATCTGCATAACATTTCGAAAACTACAGAGCCGATCAGTTTGCTTGACCAAGTGAGGTGTGTATCGCCGCCGCATGGCATGGACCGGTATTTTCCTGTCACAAAGATGTCTATCCCTCTCGATCAACCGGATCAGGCTACTTATACGTTTGGGAATACAGAACAGTTAAGTCTTACTGCAAATAATAAAAAAATCAATAGTCAAATTTTAAAAAGAATTGACGAACTTCCGACAAAGGAATCCATTTTAAAAGCGGCAAAGGATAACGCTACAGCGTTGATAACAATGGCTACGAATGGGTTTATCACGATTACTAAAAACGAGTACGGCGCTCAGGAGCTTTATATCACAGATACCGTGGATTACACCAAAGCGACTCGATTGTGGAGGTGGAACATTAATGGGCTTGGATATTCCAAGGATGGAGGGGAGACGTTCGGCCTAGCTATGACTATGGATGGGGCAATCGTTGCGGACTTTATCACAGTGGGAACTATGAGTGCCGACCGGGTGAGAACTGGGATCTTAAAAAGTCAAAATGGAAATACTTCGTGGGATTTGAACACAGGGGTACTTACCATGGTGAAGGGATCGATCTCTCTTGGAAATGGTCGATTTTCTGTTGATGATTCCGGATATTTAACAAGTACGTCCGGAAAAATCGGTGGCTTTAATATTAGTACATCGGCCATATACAACGAATCTTTGTATTTAGATAAGAATGGTCTGACTATAAAAAGGGACGATGTTGCAATCGGGAGAATAGGGACTAACAATATCAAAGGTTATCCAACACAAAGAGGATTGGTGTTTGACTTGGATCCGAATGGAAACTATATGGCTTGGGCTTATAAAAGGTCAGGAGGTACAGATTACGATATTGTAATGGCCTATGCCGCAAGTTATACAAATGGCTTATCGACGGGTAAGATGAACATGGGTGTTGATCTGGATATGATGGGGCACAATATTCAAAATGGGTGGATTAATCCTAACAATGGAGGTGCTGTGGGTGGAATTACCGGTACGATGAATTTTGTAAAGGTCAATTCTATGAGCAGCGATGGAACCGTATCGAGTTGGTCTAACGGATGCAGGCTGGAATTTAAAAAAGGGTTTCTTGTCGGCGCAACTTTTTAAGGAGGAATGCGTATGGCCGAAGAAACAACATATGTTGTGGGCAGTGATGGAGAGAAAAACTATATGGTTACAAGAAGTACAGTTGACTATAGTAGTGAACCAACCTCTCCGAAAGATAATCAAGAACCAGAAAATGAAGGAGAAAAGTGACAATGACATTGACAAATGCAAAAATGGAAGCGATGATTGAAGACCTGAAAATTCTTCTTCCACATAGAGATAAAATAGGATATGCGGCAGCTAGAAATACACGTATTCTGAATGACGCTCTGACCGAGTATAGCAAGTTTAAAAACGATTTGATACTAAAATACGGAAAAGATGATACAGATAAAGAGGGAAACGCGCTCCCCACAGTTAGTCTTAAGTATTCAGATCCGAATTTCAAAGAATTTACAACAGAGCTGGAGAAAATTTCTACAATTGAGCATTCTGTAACACTTATGACTCTGAAATATGAGGAAATTATAGGACTTTTGTCTGGGGAAGAAATACTCAGGGTTTCGTGGATGCTCGAAGATTAAGGAGGAGATATTAATGGCTGACATTCAATCACATTTAGATTGGCTAATGGATGCTGAACGAGGGGAAGATGTACGTGGCAGCATACGTGACGCAATTGCGGCGATAAATTCCGAATCAATCGCTGCAAAAGATGCTTCTTCCTTATCGGCACAAGCAGCAGAAAATTCCGCTCGGGAAGCGGCTGATTCAGCGGAGGAAGCTACTAACGCCGCAAATGCCGCTCGGGAAGTTCAGAAGCAGGCGAACGAAGGAGATCTGGCCGGAACGGTACAAATCGGAACAGTAATTACCTCGGATCCTGGGACATCTGCATCTGTGGAAAATTCCGGGACACCAAAGGACGCGGTGCTAAACTTTGAGATTCCAAGAGGAGATACAGGAGTTCCTGGAGCATCGTTCAGAATGAGAAAGACATGGGAATCGGGCACGCCATATGTCAATGACTCATCGCACATAGATGTTGTCGCCTATAAAGGAGGTACATATGGCTGCCTTATTTCTCACACGTCAAGTGATGAACTGACTCCTGATAGTTCTGAATACTGGCAGTGTATTGCCGAGAAAGGCGAAACCGGTACTGTAGAAAATATTGGTGAAACAAAAATCGAATTCACAATAGCCGAAAAGTTATCCAATATCAGTAAAGACGATTCACTGTCTGTAATTTTAGGAAAGCTGGAGAAAATAGTTTCTGAACTGAAGACCTATAACGCAATGATTGGAGCAACGGCAGAAGAAGCGGGAAGCGAAGGGCTTGTTCCAGCTCCAGGCATGGGGATGCAGGATGCATTCTTGCAAGGTAGCGGTTTATGGAAGAATCTTGGCGCGGCCGCTTTTCTAGGGGTTGTCAATAACAGGGATACGACTGAAGAAGGATTTCTTGCCGATGCCAGACAGCTAAAGGAAATTCAGGATCAGATTGATTTGCAGAACTCCACTTTGGAATCTATGGGTGGAGGAAACGGAACCAATTTACCAGAAGGTGCACATGTTTACTTTTCAAAAAATAGCAAAAGATCTTACGCAGATGCATTCGGAAACGATTCGAGCATCGATTTGAGTACGATAAATTCATTGGATTTAATCCATACGTCTATAAACAACCTCAGCACGGGTGCGCAAATTTTTTTCAATACAGTTGACCGTGTGAATATTGGGCTAGTTCTACATAAATACTCATATGAGTATTACGCAGGAATGATTATTTCCACTCATATGTACTCAAGTGGACGCTTGCCTGTATATTTTTCTTACGCTACTGGAAACTTTGCAATATTTTTTCCAAAACGTATATAATTTTATAATCCGGTACATAGAAAATTATAACCTTTACGAGGCCGTTATCTTTTTCCATGATTTCCAACTGCCATTAAGATTGTCTCTGACATATATGGCGGCATCACTCCTCGAAAAACAAATTTGTATTCGAAGATTTTTGTTTCCGATGGTCAATATATGACTCCCGTTGACAACATTTGGAATGTTGTTCGCGCTTGTGAACGTATATGCTAAAGAATTTATAGGTAGGTTGTCGGTGTTTGCATATTCGTTTTGTGTGTACGTAAATGCTAATTCGCCAGAATAGCCGTTTCCTCCACCCACCCCCTCCAAAGTGGAGTTCTTCGAACATAAGCTGTTCGTTTCTGTTATACTTATGACAAAAAGGAGTGTAACAAAAATGGATGTACGTACACAGATTATCAACAATGTTCTTGGGGCTCTGGTGGGAATTGAAAATGCGATATTGGATAGGATTGAGAATGCATTGCATATTCAACTGAAGGACTACGAGATACAGGAAAGATGCACAGAAATTGTTCCTCATGATGGTACAAATCTTGGGATGGTAAGAAAATTTATCGCAACGAAGAGATTGGAAGGGAAAAGTGAAAAGACACTGGAAAAGTATCAGATGGATTTAGAAAATCTGGTATCAACATTAAATAAGAAATTACAAGACGTAGAGACATATGATTTGCGATTGTATCTTGCACTTTACAAGGAAAATAGAAAGGTAAGTAACAGGACGCTGGATAACATCAGGAAATCAATATCCAGTTTCTTTAGCTGGCTGAATGATGAAGGGTTTATAAGCAGGAACCCAGCCCGAGCGTTGAAGCAAATCAAGTATGATAAGGTTGTCAGAAAGCCCTTTACAGCTGTAGACCGGGAAAAGCTGAAAAATGCCTGTGAGTTTTTGCGTGATTTGGCACTAACAGAGTTTCTGTATGCATCGGGATTGCGCGTATCTGAGGTTGCTTCTCTTGATAGAAATAATATAAACTTTCTGACGAGGGAAGCAACTACGATTGGAAAAGGTGGAAAAGAACGAAAATTTTATTTGTCAGAAGTGGCCACGGAGTATCTCCAGCAATATATACGTAGCAGAACCGATTCAAACCCAGCCTTATTTGTATCTGTGAAAGCGCCTTTTGGAAGGCTGGGAAAAGAAGGGATAGAGGTTGCGGTTAAACGGCTGGGAATAAAGGCAGGGGTGGATAACGTACATCCGCACCGTTTCCGCAGGACATTGGCCACAGATTTGGTAAAGAAGAATGTGCCGATACAGGAAGTGGCTGAGATACTTGGACATGCTGATTTACGTACCACGCAAGTATACGTATGCTTAGACCAGGAGTCTGTAAAATATCATTATAATAAGGCAATCGCATAAGCATTAATCGAAGCAAATATTGTTTAAAAACCTGATGATTCAGGTCTTTTTGGCGTGGATATCAGATTTTTTGCATTATTCATTCGAAGAACTCCACTTTGGAGAATATAGGGGATGGAGGAAATATCGCCATAATCACAAGAAGTATAACAAAATCAATAGATGTGGAAGCCAATTCATGGACTACACATATATTTAATGGATACGATATTCCAAAGGGATACACATATTTATTTTCATTTCCCAACATCAACATTGCTGGTGTGGTTTGTGTTGTTACTAATCATTCTAGTACAGGCGCGTATGTAAGAGTGCATGCTCTCAGCGCCGTTAAGGCAAATTTGACAGTTACGCAAGTATATTTTAAGCAATAACAATTTTCTATGATCAGATCATAGAAATTTACAATATTATGTGGTTGTTATTTTTTTCCAGGCTCTCCACGAACCGTTAAGATTGTCTCTAACGTATATGAAATTACCACTCCTCGAAAAACAAATTTGTATTCGAAGATTTTTGTTTCCAATAGTCAGTATATGGCTTCCATTTGCAACGCTTGGAATGTTGCTTGCGCTTTCGAACGTGTACGCCAAAGAATTTACAGGCAGGTCGTTGGCATTTGCATATTCGTTTTGTGTGTATATAAACGCCAATTCACCGGAATAGCCATTTCCTGCACCTATCCCCTCCAAAGTGGAGTTCTTCGAATGAAATATAGAAAATATATACTAAAGCGCATCCTTACCGATAGGGTGCTTTTTATTATGCATTTTTATAAGAAAGGAAGGTGCAGATTATGCAAATAAGAGCTGATCCGTGATCAAACTGTGTTTTTTAAGCAATTTAGAATTAAAAAAGAAAGAGAGGATTATATCGTGGAAGGAAAAGAAAAAATCGTACTGAAAGACGGTACCGTATTGGCAATCGAAAACGGAGCGTGCGAAAATTGTATCCAGATGACAATCCAGGATTTGGACGAGCTGAAGGGGTTAGATACAAAATTCACTGACGAGAATTTGGAAAGTTATACCATTCAAAATGCGGCGGGTCTTACTTGCGCTACGCATGAGAACAAGCACTTGGTAAGTGAGCTGGTTGAGCATGTGAAAGACGGTATCAGAATATCTTTTAATCTCGCAGACGTTGATATGGTTGAAAAACGTCTTAACGCATTGGAGGCCGCACAAGAAGGAATAAACTCCGAACAGGCTATACAGGATGGTGCTATCGCTGACCTGGGAGAAATCGTAGGAGGAATGATGGAAGGCGGTGAAATGTAATGGTTAAATTCTATGTGGAAAAGATTCGAAACGGTACGATTAACCAAAACACAGGCGTTGCTTGGACAGTGGAAGATGTTCCGAAACCTTGGCGGTCGAAAGTAGAGAAAGAATTGAATAAATAGGAGAAGAACCGATGACTGAACAAATCGAGAGGGAAGAACATGAGGAGTTCAAACTTAGACTCGAAGAGTGGAACAAGCGGCAGGACAAACGACTTGAACTCATAGAGGAAAGTGTGAAACGAATTGAAACTTTGAACTCTTCGATAGAAAAACTGGCTTTTAACATGGAGTGTATGTTGAAAGAACTCACGGCGCAGGGAAAGCGCCTGGAAATATTAGAATCCAGGGACGGAGAAATGTGGCGTAAGGTAGTTAGTCACGCGGTTACGGTAATCGTTGGAATCGTTTTGGGATTCGTATTCAAACAGATTGGAATGTAGATTCGAAAGAAAGAGAGGGTGAATAGAATGAACATGGAACTATTGATACAGTATGTAACATATTTGCTTATGGCAGTAGGCGTTCTGGCCTTTTTGGTGGGCGTAATCGTTCAGGTGATAAAAGAGCTGCCGTGGCTGAGAAATATACCAACGAGCGTAGTGACACTGGTTATCTCCCTTATTTTGTGCCCAGTGTCCGTAATCATTGCCTGCCAGTATTTTAAGATCGTAATTCTCTGGTATTACGTGTTTGCTTCCTTCATTGCGGCGTTTATTGTATATTTGGTGGCAAGCGGCGGATGGGAACGCATTTCTGAGATGTGGAACCGTACGAAATATAATAAGAAATAGAATCGGGAGGTATAGAGCATATGGACAATGTACCGATTTGGGAAAAGTTTGCTCTGACCATTCAGGAAGCTGCTCAGTATTTCAACCTTGGTGAGAAGAAAATCAGAAAGTTGGCACAGGAGCATGTGGACTTTGGGTTTGTGCTGCAAAACGGTAGCAAGACTCTGATAAAGCGCAAAAAGTTCGAAGAGTTTATAAATTCGACGAGCTCAATATAAATGAAAAATCGATAGATTTTGGGCCTTAGTTATGGTACAATTGCTGTATCGTACTAAGGCTCTTTTTTATGGAAAGGAGTACAGACAATGAGTGTAAAAAGACGAGACAATAAGAATCGTATTTTACGCAATGGAGAGAGCCAGAGAAAGGACGGAAGATACGCATATGTTTACGTGGATACTGACGGGAAGCAGAAGTTCCTTTATAGCTGGAAGCTGGAGGAGACAGACAGGTTACCGCAGGAAAAACGGGATTGCGTGTCTCTACGAACCAAGATAAAAAATCTAAAGAAGGATATTGATGATGGGATTCGCCCGAATGGTGATGGGCTGACGGTATTGGAGTTGGTGGAGAAATATACCTCACAAAAAAATGGGGTGCGAAGCTCTACAAAAGCAGGCTATGATTATGCAATCCAAATCACACAGAAAGATTCTTTTGGAAGAAAACGTATAGACCAGGTTAAGTTGTCAGATGTCAAACAGTGGTTTATAAAAATGCAAAAGAATGGAAAAAGTTATAGTACAATTTGTCGAGTACGTGGTGTTTTAAAACCGGCTTTTCAAATGGCTGTAGATGATGATTTGATTCGTAAAAATCCGTTTGATTTCCCGCTTTCTACTATTGTTATCAATGACAGTAAAGCGAGAGAAGCACTAACGGAAGATCAGCAGGAAAAATTCTTAGACTTTGTGAAGAATGATAGTCATTTTTCCCAATATTACGATGCGATTTATATTTTGTTTCACACGGGACTACGGATTTCAGAATTTACTGGACTGCTGGAATCTAATATCGATTTTGATAATCGTAAAATCATTGTAAATCATCAATTGCTTCGAAGGTCGGTAAATCATCATATGGAATATTATATCGAGGATACGAAAACGGCTAAAGGCGTAAGAGAAGTTCCCATGACTCAAGATGTTGCTGAATGTTTCCTTCGGATTTTCAAAAGAAGAAATAAAACGGATAATGACCTTGTGGTTGATGGTATGAGAGGTTTTATTTTTCGATCAAAAAATAATGGCCCGGTAAGTGCGAACCATTGGCAAAATTATTTCGAAGGCATTTGCATGAAATATAACAAGTGCCATGATTCACAAAAACTTAAGGTGACTCCACATGTATGCCGACATACTTTTTGTACTAATATGGCAAGACATGGCATGAATCCTAAAACATTGCAATATATCATGGGGCATTCCAACATTAGCATTACGTTAGATGTTTATACTCACATCGGTTACGATGATGCTCAAATGGAGATGGAACGGGTATATGGCAACATGAAAACTTACTAAAAATTTACTAATTTTGAAGGCTAAGATATGCCAACTTATATCAAGAAAAGGCGGAGATCCTTTTTACTTATAAAAATCAGAAAATGGTGTCAAACCCAGTAAATACGGAGGGAATGCGATGAAACTGCCTATAAATATTACCGATTTTTCGAAGATAAGAAAAGAAGGCTTTTACTATGTGGATAAAACAGGTTTCATTGCAGAACTTCTCCGAACCAGAGGGAGCGTCAATCTATTTACAAGGCCTCGGCGATTTGGAAAAAGCCTGAATATGGATATGCTCAAATCCTTTTTTGAGATTGGGGCAGACGCTTCATTGTTTGATGGACTTGAGATTTCCAGGGATACGGAACTGTTCAGGCAGCATTTGGGGAAGTATCCGGTGATATCTATTAGTCTGAAGGATGTGGAAGGCGAGGATTTTCAGGCGGCGTATGATATGCTTGGCGCCCGTATCAGCGAGGAAGCAGAACGTTTCAGCTTTCTTTTGGAGAGTGACAGGCTGACAAAATCTCAGAAGGCAAAGTTTCAGAAATTATTAGACGAGGATTTTGATAAGAGCTCAATACTTTATGGGAGCATGAGACTGATGACAGAAGTTCTGCGCAGGCATTATGATTCTCCGGTGCTTGTTTTGATTGATGAGTATGACGTACCGTTGGATAAAGCTTATCAGGCCGGATATTACCCTAAGATGGTTCGGCTGATCCGGTCCCTGTTCAGCCAGGCGTTGAAGACAAATGCGAATTTGTATTTTGCTGTGTTCACAGGATGTCTGCGGATTGCGAAGGAGAGTATTTTCACAGGACTGAATAATTTCAAGGTGCGCTCGACCGCAAGCGTTGATTATGCAGAGTATTTCGGATTTACGGACATGGAAGTGGAAGAGATGCTGAAATATTACGGTGTGGAAGAACGTTTCCCGGATATGAAGGAGTGGTATGATGGATACCGGTTCGGTAATTTGGATGTTTACTGCCCATGGGATGTGATCAGCCAGTGTGATATATTAAGAGTGGAAAAGGATGCGGCGATGGAGCCGCACTGGGCGAACAGCAGCGGAAATGTGATTGTTCATGATATCCTGAAAAATGCTACGGAAGCGACAAAAGCAGAGATTGAGATGTTGATATCCGGTGAATGCGTAGAAAAAGAAATCATCCCTGAGTTAACGTATACTGATCTGGACAGCCGGGAACCTAAAGTCCGCCAGAAGTATTTGTGGAGTGTCCTTTTTGCCGCAGGCTATCTGACGGATATGGAGAAGCCAAACGGCAGAATGCATAAGCTGGTGATTCCTAACAAAGAGGTTCTTGGAATTTATGAAGACAAAATACGTTCCTGGTTTGAGTCGAAAGTAACAGGCAGTACAGAACAATGGAGACGGTTCTGCACCGCAATTAAGAATGGTGATGTAAAAAATGTCGAGATACTTTTTAATGGATTCCTCTCCGAAGCGATCAGTATCCGTGATACTGCCGTGAAGAGTGAAATGAAGGAAAACTTTTATCATGGTTTGCTGCTGGGACTTTTGAATATCGAGGGGAGTTGGATCGCTAAGTCCAATATAGAGTCTGGTATTGGATATACAGATATAAAAATTACAGTTCCCGCAGAGAAAATCGGCTGCATTATAGAAGTGAAATATGCGGAGAATGGGGCATTTGACGCGGCATGCAGGAAAGCGATGAAGCAGATCGAGGATGACGGATATGTCACGGCGCTCCGGCAGGAGGGAATGGAGACGATTCATAAATACGGGATCGCCTGCTACAAGAAGACCTGTAAAGCTGTATACGAAAAAGAATAGAAAGGAACCACCAACCATGGAAATCACACACTTAAAAGTCAATCACCTTGTCAACCCTCTGGGCTACGACCTGGGTCAGCCTACCATCTCTTACGTGGTAAGGGACACCCTGGCCAAGAAGCAGGAGAAAGCCCAGATCCTTGTCTCATTGGATGAGGATTTTTCCGCCCTCCTCTATGACAGCGGTGAGACAGATACCATCACCAGCACCGCGTTTCCCCTGCCCATCGATCTGGAGCCGGAGACCCGTTATTACTGGAAGGTCCGTGTCTGGGCGGACAACGGAGAATCCGCGGAAAGCCCGGCGGCATGGTTTGAGACCGCCAAGGGCGGAGACTGGAAGGCGGACTGGATCACCCCCTGTACCCCGAAGGAAATGCAGATGTCTGTATTCAAGACATTGACCGTCACGAAACCGGTGGCCCGCTGCAGGATGTACCTCACAGGCGTGGGCCTCTATGAGCTGTACATAAACGGCGAAAAGCAGGGGGACGAGTGCCTCCTTCCCGGGTTCTGCGACTACGACACCTGGATCCAGTATCAGACCTGGGAGATCACACTTCAATCCGGTGAAAATGAGATCGAAGTCCTGCTGGGCGACGGCTGGTACAAGGGCTGGTACGGCCTCCGACAGACCGAGGAAAACTATGGGGACCGGCTGGCATGCATCGGCGAGCTGCACATTTTCTATGAGGACGGAACGGCAGAGGTGATCACCACGGATCCTACCTGGCAGGCCAGAAAAAGCAGGGTGGTGTCCAGCGGCATTTATCCCGGAGAGGTGTATGACGCGGCTTTGGATATCAGCGAGACCTTTCCGGTGGAAAAGGCAGACCTGGACAAAGGAAAGCTCTCTCCCCGCCTGAGCCCGCCCATCAAGATCCATGAACGGATCACGCCTGTGGAGCTGATCCATACCCCCGCCGGGGAAACGGTGCTGGACATGGGACAGAACATGGTGGGCTGGCTGGGCTTCCACTGCAAGGCGCCAAGGGGCACGAAGCTGTATTTCCAGTTCGGAGAGATCCTGCAGGACGGGAATTTTTACAATGACAATCTGCGGACGGCAAAGGCGGAATTTACCTATATCGCAGACGGAATCGAGTGTGATGTGCGGCAGCATTTTACATTTTACGGCTACCGTTTCGTCAAGATCACCGGATGGGACGGGGAGCCGGATGTCAATGATTTCCGGGGGCTGGTCATCCACTCCGAAATGGAAGAGGTGGGGGATATCGAGACCTCCGACCCGCTGGTCAACCAGCTGATCCACAACGCGAAATGGGGCCAGAAGGGTAATTTTGTGGACGTGCCGACGGACTGCCCCCAGAGGGACGAGCGCTACGGCTGGACGGGGGACGCCCAGATCTTCAGCGGAACCGCCTGCTTCAACATGGATACCTATGCATTTTACACAAAATACGGCAAGGATATCTATGCGGAGCAGCAGAAGCTGGGCGGCAGCGTGCCCGATGTGGTTCCAGTGGCGAATTATCCCGGCGACGGATCCACCGCATGGGGCGAGGCGGCCACCGTGATCCCCTGGAATGTGTACCTGCATTACGGCGACAAGGGGATCCTGAAACGCCAGTACGCCAGCATGAAGGCCTGGGTGGATTATATGAAGGGCGAGGATGACAGATCCGGCGGCAGGCGCCTGTGGCAGAGCGGTTTTCATTACGGCGACTGGCTGGCCCTGGACGGAAATGTGGAGGGCGGCGTGTACGGGGCGACCGACCCGCACCTGATCGCTTCCGGATATTACTATCATTCCACGATGATCGTGGCAAAGACGGCGAAGCTCCTGGGAAAGGAAGCGGATGCGGAAGCTTACGGAAGTCTTGCGGAAGAAATCCGAAACGCATTTATTCGGGAATATTTTACCCCGACAGGGAATCTGAGCGTGGATACCATGACGGCTTATGTGGTAGTTCTATATATGGGTCTGACGCCGGACTATGCCTATGAAAGAGTGTGCAGGGGGCTTCTGAACAAGCTGAAAAAGAACCGGTATCATCTGAATACCGGGTTTGTGGGAACGCCCTACCTGTGCCGGATGCTGTCCGAGAACGGCATGAACGACCTGGCCTATCATCTGCTTCTGGAAAAGGGATTCCCGGGGTGGCTCTATGAGGTGCTGATGGGCGCGACGACCGTGTGGGAGCGGTGGAATTCCGTGCTCCCGGACGGAAAGATCAGCGGGACGGAGATGAACTCCCTGAACCATTACGCATACGGCTCCATTGTGGAATGGATGTACCGCAACATGCTGGGGTTCCAGCCCATGGAGGAGGGCGCCGGGTTCAAGAAATTCCGGGTTGCGCCTGCGCCCAATTATCAGATCTCCTGGGCAAAGGGGTGTCTGCGGTCGGCGGCGGGAATGATCAAGAGCTCCTGGACCATCGACGGGAAGAAGCTGAAAATGATCGTGACCGTGCCCTTTGACGCCGAGGCAGAGATCGTGCTGCCGGATGCGGATGTGCATGAGATTAAGAAGCTGCGGGGCAAGGGAGAAAGCAATGGGGGCAGCAGTGCAGATGCGGTTTGTGAGAGCAGTGACAGCAATAACAGCGGAATCCGCAGGATCACGCAGACCGGCAGCTGCGTTACAGTAGAAGCAGAGGCAGGGACATATGTCTTTGAATACGAGCCGACGAAGCCGTACCGGAAGGTTTACAGCATCGATTCCCCGATGGAAGAACTGATGGAAAACGCGGAAACCAGAAAGATATTGGAAGAAAACTATCTGTGCCGGTTTAAGAATATCCCGTTTGAAAAGGAGCTGTTTACGCTGGAAGAACTGATGAACGGGCCGTTTACAAGCCTGCCGCGGGAAGAGTGGGAGGCGCTGGATGCGAAGCTGAGGAGTGTGGATCCCTCCCTGCATTGACATCCCCGCACAACCATGTTATCCTATCCCTACGAAAACAAAAATCACACGCAAAAGGGAGATATATTCTATGGATATCCAGGAAACCACCCAACCATCAGCACAAAAGCAGCCCCTCTCCCCCCAGGAGATCAGAACCGTCAAATCCATCCTCAACCAGCCCAGGCGTCTCCAAAAAGACTGGGACTGCATTAAAAGCCTTTTACAGTCCAGAAGCCTTTTTACCGTTCATCCCGCGGACGAAGCGCTGTTTCGCAGATTTACCATAGACGGCGTACTGTACGATCAGGACGTGCTCCTGGCATTCACAGACCCGGAGGACTGTGAGGAATATGGAAGAAGATATGCCGCGGTGCGGATCGGCAGAGAGTTCGCCATTGTCACTGTGCCATATGATGATATCATCCGTATCGCAGAACATCACGAAAAAGATGTTTATATTGATATGAGAAAAGAATTTGAAGAGCGCTACCTCGTTTATGACGGAAAAAGAAAAACACTTCATCTGTGTATCAATCAGAATATGTAAACAGACAGCACCTTCATCTGCTACTTTGGGTGCCTGCCGGCTTCATCCTCCCGCATGGCTTTTAAAGCGGACATGCTGATCAGAATTACTACAAAGATCATTGGAAATCCAAGCACGATCGCAAATTTTTGTATCAGGCTCAGTCCGCCGGTCATCGACAGCGCGATCGACAGCGCAAAGATCATGATGGCCCAGCTGAAACGGTTATACAAATGCGGGTCCTGATCCGGATCCAGTTTGTCCGAGGTTGCCGTACCCAATACCAGAGCCGTTGAATCAATGGTAGTTGCCAGTACCACTCCTTCATTGCCTTCCGTCTGCAGAATGCTCACCAGGTCTATGATACCGTTCTTCTGCAGGTAGAGTGAATAGCCGCCCAGAATGCCCAGAAATGTACAACATCCTAAGGTCCCCCATATCATCTGGCCTGTGATCACCTGCTTCAGCGTCCGGCCTCTTGAGACCTTTGCAATAAACATGCCCATGATCGGTACAAAGGTCAGCCACCAGGCCAAGTAGAAGATCGTCCATTCATTCAAAAATGCTTTATCCCCGAAGGGGTCTGCATAGCACATAATCCGCGGAAGCTGGCTTATATAGAGTCCCAGACTGTTGACCTCCATACAGAAGATCTCCCCGGTGGGGGTGCATAACATAAAGATTGCAAGAAATCCGAAGATCAAAGCCATATTTACATTGGTAAGCTGCCGGATTCCTTTATCCAATCCCCGAAATACACTCCACCCAAAAATAAAAAACCAGACAGCGAATACGAAGATGTTCATATAGATACTTTCCGGTATGCCCGTTGCGCTGGATATCAGCTTGCTCATAACCGGTACGGCCAGCCCCAGTGAAGTAGTGATGGATGCAACGATCCCAAATGTCACGATGATATCGATCAGCTTTCCCAAGGGGCTTCCTGGAAATCTACTCCCCAGGAGGGGAACCAGGGCATTTGAAAACTTAATGTCCCGGCTCTCCCTCTTATAGAGCATATAGCAAAGCGCAACGATGGCAGGTACATAGAAAGCCCAGGCACTCAGCCCCCAATGGAACTGCCCGTACATATGCGCATATTCAAACGCTTCCTCCGACATTGGTTCAATATGGAATGGTGTGTTGGTCAGGTAATATACGGGTTCCGCAAAGCCAAGGATGATCACACTGGATCCGGCCCCGGACGCGAAGATCCTCGCCGCCCAGCTGAAGGTGGAAAACCGAGGCTTTTCCTCCTCGCTGCCCAGCTTGATATTTCCATACCTTCCGAGTATGTGCGATCAGGCCGTATCCGTTTACAAGGTCACGGGCATATTTCATCTCAGAAGCGCTGTACATATAATCGCCGTCCCAGTCATGGATCCATGAAGTATGGGTAAACTTTGCGTCCGCGATGCATTTCAGCTGATGCTCGATCTCAGGCCACTGCGGTATATCATTATTATAATCTGAATTAATGGATGTCTGTAACATAGAAAACGTCTCCTCTCGTATTTATTATTTTATTGCTTATTTGAATCATTTCTTACTCTTGCCTACTGGTGCTTCTCTGCCAGCATCTTTCCATGAGCGTCGTTTGACTTTTTCAGGATGATGACGCCGGGATTCTTATCCATCAGTGA
The DNA here is from genome assembly GCA_910575475.1 of Lachnospiraceae bacterium. Classification (GTDB taxonomy): domain Bacteria; phylum Bacillota; class Clostridia; order Lachnospirales; family Lachnospiraceae; genus Schaedlerella. The sequence continues at coordinate 54,886 of CAJTGD010000007.1, forward strand.
ACCCGCCAGCGTATAAGCGAACATTTCCGGAGCATATCCTACGATCGATATGATGCCGGAAGCAGTGCCTGCCAGCATGGATGCTGCAAACATCAGCACATAGGATCGGAAAATACCAAGGACAGCAGCTCCTTACCTGACAGACCATATACTTCTGTCAGGTAAGGAGTAATGTATCCGAACAAGATCACCGCCGTATAGTTACATGCTACCACGATCCCGCAGAGCCATACACGCGGAATCTTCATTACGATCTTAAAATCGCTCCATTTCTGTTTTGTTCCGTCATCCTCTACTGCTCCGATCTTTGCAGGGTCCTTGATGAAGATGATGGACAGGACTCCGGCAACCATCATAGCGATGCTGTAATACATGATGATGCCGCGGACTCCCATGACCTCATTGGCAAACCGCTCAAATACCCATACAGACCCCAGCGCTACCAGAGTACCGATCAGCCCCCGGCCTCCTTCCAGAAGACCGAACATTTTTCCCTGCTCATCACCTGACCCCAGATTATTGGTGATCTTTACCATAGCTGCCCAGAATGTGAATACGGTTGTGATACCGAATGCTGCATGAATGGCAACCAGATAGGGATAAGGAGGCAGGAAAGAATACCAGATCCCCGCTAAACCAGTTCCGAAACAGGAGATCACAACCAGCAGCTTTGGTGAAAAGCGGTCTGCCAGAAAACCGCCTGGAATATAAACGATCGTATTCATGATCCCGTAGGCCGTCAAAAGGAAGGCGAACTGTGTATTCGTAATTCCCATTGCTGTTGTAAGTGCTGAATAATAGCTGTCCTTGATATAGGGAGCTTTGTTATGATCCCTCCTACAAGCGCTACTACAAATAAAATAATCCAACGTTCCATTTTTGATGACTTAGATGTTGACATTGATTCTCCTCCCATCATATATATTTTTAAAAATCATCGTCCCTTTCTATTACACTTTTTACTGCTTTTACTCTTGCTTTTCCCCTCCCTTTCCAGGCATAAATTTTGACAAGAGAACAAAAAAAGACCGCAGAACATCTCAGACCTATGTCTATTGTCTTCCTGCAGTCTCATTCTCTCATATCGGAAAAACTAACTTAGTATATCATTTTATATAAAAAAGTCGAGCGTTTAAAAATAAAATTGTGAAATATATACAAAAAAGGCTGATGCCCCGATTTTTCTTTACATCGTCCATGCATCCGGATTGGTGGTGGAAATCGCCACCGCTCCGGCGCTCAGTGCATTGATGATGTCCTCCTTATCCGAGATCAGCCCTCCGCAGATGACAGGGATGGAGAGATTTTCTGTAACGCGCTGTGTCACCTTCGGCATGATCCCGGGCAGGATCTCGATCATATCCGCAAAGGAACCGTCCTGCTTCATTACATTTTCCAGAGCCATGGAATCCAGTACAAAGAACCGCAGGATCGTAAACAGGCCCAGATCCTTCCCACGTTTGATCATGGCCGGTTTTGTGGAAATGATCCCGTCGGCATCCGTGGATTTCCGAATAAAATCCACGGAAATTTCTTTATTTCCCAGGCCGATGATCAGATCCATGTGTACGATCGCAAGCTTTCCGGCAGCTTTGACTGTTTTTACGATCTCATCGATGCTGCAGATATCCCCAAACAGGATAAAGACCACGTTTGATTCCTGCTTGATACACTCTCGGACACCTGCCCAGTCCTTGACGGCCATGATGACAGGGGTGTCCTCAATGATTTCTTTGATCTTCTCTTTTGCTTCCATAGATATGCGCCTCCCAATGTTCTTTCTGTTGCTTTCAGGTGTACTGACTACCGGTTGTTGCTCTTACATCTGTGCACACAAAAAGCAGGGAATCATATAGCCGTAAACTATACCACCCTGCTCAGCAATCTCCAGTAGTAATGCTATATTTAGTGTAGCACAGCATTATACGAAATGCAATAACAAAATCAAGGCTGGAAATATTATAAAAATGATGAAAAATAAAATGATAACTTGTAATTACATTTATTCCGTGTTAAAATGAACTCAGCAGATTTAATGATGTGGCATTCCGCTTACACGAGTCTTTCGGGTGGGATGACCACGGTTTCATAAGTAAGGTTCATTCAGGCTTTGAGCGAAGAGAAGAGGTCAGGTGAAGGGAGCAGACATATACATATATGTCTATTCTTCATCTGATTTTTTTCTTTTAGAAAGCACGAGCGCAAAAAATCTTTTGAGCCTGCAATGTACTTTGAAATGATGGAGGAAAAAAAGATGTATGATGTTGTGATTATTGGTGCGGGTGTGTCCGGCACCGCGTCTGCGAGAGCACTGTCCGCCTACGATCTGAAGATCTGTGTGGTGGAAAAGGCGGAGGATGTGTGCTGCGGCACATCAAAGGCAAACAGCGCGATCGTACATGCAGGCTACGACGCGAAACCAGGTTCCCTGATGGCAAAGCTGAATGTACGGGGCAACAAAATGATGCCCCAGGTCGTAAAGGATCTGGATGTGCCGTTTAATCCCTGCGGCTCCCTGGTAGTCTGCCGGGAGGAGGAAGATGAGGGGCTTTTGCAGGAACTGTATGACCAGGGCATTGCGAATGGAGTGGAAGGACTGAAGATCCTGAATAAGGAGGAAGCCCATGCCAAGGAACCCAATTTGGCGGATGACGTAAAAGCAGCCCTTTGGGCGCCCAGCGCCGGGGTGATCTGTCCCTTCCTGCTGAATATCGCGTATGCGGAAAATGCCTGTGAAAATGGGGCGGAATTTCGATTTGACACGGAAGTACAGGAAATTGAAAGGATCGACGGGGGCTATCGTCTGATCACAGACAGCGGACTCCTGGAGACAAAGGTGGTAGTCAATGCGGCCGGCGTCCATGCGGATCGGTTCCACAATATGGTAAGCGGGAATCCTATCCATATCACACCTAGGAGAGGAGATTACTGCCTTTTGGACAAGACCGCAGGCAATCTGGTCTCCAGGACTATTTTCCAGCTTCCCGGAAAATACGGCAAGGGAGTGCTGGTGTCTCCGACGGTCCATGGAAATATCATCGTGGGTCCCACAGCCATCGAGCAGGAAGACAGAGAATCAACGGCTACGACCCGGGAGGGGCTGGATCAGGTGATCACGAAATCCGCAATGTCCGTAAAAAATATCCCCATGCGCCAGGTCATTACCTCCTTTGCGGGACTGCGCGCCCATGAGGACGGAGGCGAGTTTATTATAGAAGAACTGAAAGACGCAAAGGGCTTTGTGGACTGCGCCGGAATTGAATCTCCGGGACTTGCAAGCTCCCCGGCAGTGGGAGAATATGTAAAAGATATCGTGGTCAATATCTTGCATCCGTCCGAAAAGGCAGATTATAAATCCACAAGAAGAGGAATCCTGGATCCAAAGACATTATCCGCGGAGGAACAGGATGCCCTGATCCGGGAGAATCCGGCTTACGGAAATATCATCTGCCGCTGTGAAAAGGTGACAGAAGGAGAAATCCTGGACGCGATCCACAGGCCCCTGGGAGCAAGATCGCTGGACGGCGTGAAACGGCGTACCCGTGCGGGAATGGGAAGATGCCAGTCTGGTTTCTGTTCGCCGAGGACGATGGAGATCCTGGCAAGAGAGCTGGATATGAACATGTCGGAAATTACGAAATGCGGAAAAGGCTCCGGATTGATCGTAGGAAAGAATAAAGAAATTTAGTCACTTTTTGGAACAGCAGAGTACATTCAGCAGGCAATCAATTTGCTACGCAAATTGGTTACAGATATCAGGAGGAAAAAACATGCAGAATCATTACGATCTGGTGATCGTGGGCGGCGGCCCGGCCGGCCTTGCCGCAGCGGAAGCAGCCAGAAAAAACGGCATTGAAAATATGATCATACTCGAACGGGATAAGGAACTGGGAGGGATTCTGAATCAGTGCATCCACAATGGATTCGGCCTTCACACCTTCAAGGAAGAACTGACCGGTCCCGAATACGCGCAGCGTTTTATCGACCGTGTAAAGGAGCTGGATATCCCTTACAAATTAAATACCATGGTGATGGACATCTCCGAGGACAAGAAGGTCACCATCATGAATCGGGAGGAGGGCCTGCAGGTGCTTCAGGCCAGGTCGGTCATTCTCGCCATGGGCTGCAGGGAACGGCCCCGCGGTGCTCTGAACATACCCGGCAGCCGTCCGGCAGGGATCTATTCTGCGGGAACGGCACAGCGTCTGGTTAATATGGAGGGCTTCATGCCCGGACGGGAGGTCGTGATCCTCGGCTCCGGGGATATCGGTCTGATCATGGCAAGGCGGATGACCCTGGAAGGCGCAAAGGTCAAGGTGATAGCAGAGCTGATGCCATATTCCGGCGGCCTGAAACGAAATATCGTACAGTGCCTGGACGATTTCGGGATTCCGCTGAAGCTCAGCCATACGGTCATTGATATCGACGGGAAGGACCGGGTCAGGGGCATCACGCTGGCACAGGTAGATGACAGAGGGAAACCGATCCCGGGCACCGAAGAATATTATTCCTGTGATACCCTGCTGCTCTCGGTCGGACTGATCCCGGAAAATGAACTGTCCAAGGAAGCAGGCGTGGAACTCTCCCCGGTGACCAGCGGACCTGTTGTCAACGAAAGCCTGGAAACCAACATTCCCGGCGTATTTGCCTGCGGAAATGTGCTGCACGTCCATGATCTGGTAGATTTTGTGTCAGAGGAAGCGGCGGCAGCCGGAAAGAATGCAGCAAAATATATTCTTGGAAACACGGATACAGAGTCCGGTGAAAAAGTAATCCCGATCATCCCCACATCAGGTGTCCGCTATACGGTTCCGGCGAATATCCGCGTGGAAAAGATGGAGGAACAGCTCAAGGTCCGTTTCCGTGTGGGCGCGGTTTACTCCAAATGCTATGTCAGTGTGTATCTGGACGAGGAGCGGATCATCCACAGAAGGCGTCCGGTCATGGCTCCGGGAGAGATGGAGGAGATCCTGCTGAAAAAACAGCAGCTCCAGGACCATGAGGGGCTTGCGCAGATCACCGTGAAGATTGAGGAGGCATAAGAGATGAAAAAGACAGAACTGACCTGTATCGGCTGCCCCATGGGGTGTGCTGTGACAGTAGAAATGGATGGGGAAGGCAAAATCACCGGCGTAACAGGCCATACCTGTAAGCGCGGGGAGGACTATGCCAGAAAAGAAGTGACCAATCCGACCCGGATCGTGACCTCCACCGTGAAGGTAGAAGGAGGCACGCTGGATATGGTTTCCGTAAAAACAAGATCTGACATCCCGAAGGGGAAGATGGCAGAGTGCGTAGACAGCCTCAGAGGCGTCTGCGTCAAGGCGCCGGTGCATATCGGTGATGTGATCTCGGCAGATATTGCCGGGACAGGGGTTGATATTGTAGCGACGAAGGAAGTACCGGCTTATATGCCGTGAGTATGTGCCGGATTTGTTACTGCTTACACGGTGCCGTGCACTCACTGCACGGCAGCCGGCCAATACAGTGCTGGAACGGGCATCCGGCTCGTCTACACTCCGTTTCGGTCCGTCCTAAACAAGCGTCACAGGCGCTTAGGACCGCCGCCAGGCGGCTTCTCAATGAGCCGGATGCCTTTACTGTGAATACCTGGTCAGGGTTTGGACAGTAACCTGGATTTTGTGAACAAAAAATGAAAAATACAAAATAGCTTGCAATTTTGTCGAAAATAAAGTATCATACAATTACTCTGATTCCAAATCATATGAATTCTGTTTTATCAAGATCGGTTCTGGTTAAAGTTTTCAATTTATAATGAAAAATGACTGCCAATCATACAGAAAGGAGTGGATGCATCAATTCAAGATCACTATGACGTTTTAAAATTTATAGAGCATGGAGGGCGCTGCCGGCCTGCAATGGACTATATACAGGGAGATCTGCTGATCTACAGACTGAAGCGCTGCAAGGAAATGGAAAAAGCACTTTTGTTTGAGTGGATGAGAGAACTTCTCTGCCAGCTTGATCAGTATCATAAGTGCTTCGGCAATCAGGGATACCGCTATGTGAATCCATACAGCGTGCTTGTGACGGCAGAAGGGAAGCTGCTTCTGCTGGATCTGAAAGCAGAAAGCAACGAATTTGTCCTGCGGAATATGCAGAAGCGGGCCATGCGGGAACATTTTGTAAAACCAATCGTTCAAATCAGGGAAAATACAAAAATTTCCCTGGATCTATATGGTTATGCCAAGACCATACAATTCATACTGGCTAACGTACAAGTTGAGCCTTCATTAACAAGCCGGGAGGAAAACCGGCTGGAAAAGATCATTGACAAATGTCTTTGTAAAAATTCGAAAAAGCAATATGAAGATTTTAAACAGGTTCAGAAAGAACTGCCGTCCTTCCGCAGCCGAAGCCGGAAATCAGGGAAAAAGATGCAGAGGAAGGAATGGAAGAAATGGCTGGTTCTGCTGGTGATCGCCGCGGTGATCCTTGCAGTATTCGTGTTAGATCATATGAAAAGCAGGAAACTAGAGGAACGGACCTGGACGCATATGCAGACCGAGGGGCAGGAAGAGATGGATATGGAAAGTCAGGAGCTGGAAAGGAGTGTGCAGGATGACACAGAAGAGTCCGAAAGACAGGAAATAAAAAAGCAGGATCTGACAGAACAGGGAACCCGGGAGTATCCCCAGGATGGAATGAAGGAACTAGAAGAAAATGTGGATGCCCTGCAGGAATATGTATTTCAGAATACTGCGGCGGATAACCAGGAGATCATCAAGCAGGGAGAATCGCTGAAAAGGGAGCTGCTCCGTTATCTGGCCGCTGCATATGACCGGGAGGAGATGAAGGATCAGGCTCTGGATGCCTATCGGGAATTGTGCGGGACAGAGATACACAAGGAACTGCTGGAGGCCGCATATCTCAGGCTGATCGCGTTGGAAATGGAACAGAACAGAGAGATTGCGCTTGCAACGGCCAAAGAGGCGCTGTCACGCATTCCGGATTCGGAGTCACTGGCAGAAAAGTCTCTGGAGGTCCTGGCAGGGATGGAAGCCATGACAAAGGAAGAATGCGGGAAGGAACTGGAAATATTGGAGGGTTTTTATCCGGATCTAAAGCTTCTGGAAAATTATCAGAGGATGGAAGAAGCAGATGAAGACGCTCATGAAACTGACTCAAAATAGCATGCTGCAGACCGCATATCATACGGAACGCCAGCTCAATCTGCCGTGAGTATACTTAGCGGTCTGCAAAGGAAAATAAAGGGAGGAACGATAGATGAGGATAAAAATGCATCTGCTGGGAACAGGTACTGCGCTGCTGCTCTCAGTATATGCGGTTACGGCCTATGCAGGCCAGGAGATCAGGGAACAGAGACGGTCAATGGAAAATCTCCTCATGCCGGAGATCCGATATGAGGAGCCGGACAGTGATCAGGGCTATTATAAGGCGGCGCCGGAAGTTCGCATTGTCCACAAACAGGCCGGTGCGGTCACAAAGTATGAACTTTTGTCAGCAGATAACAGCAAAAAAGCAGGAAGCCTAGAGCTGATGGAAGGACAGGATGAAGAAAGCGTTTATCTGGCGGGAGAAGATTTTAAAGAGGGTAAAAATATACTTCATGTATGGATGGAAAAAGATCCTGCCGGGCCGGATGAAAATGAAACAGATGAAAATGGAGAAGAAGGAAATGGTACAGGAGAAAATGAATCAGAAGAAAGTGGAAACGAAGAAAATGGTACAGGGGGAACCGAATCTGAGGGAAGCGGGGCAGGTTCAGCAGAAAACGGATCAGTGGAAAATTTTGAGGAGGATGATCTGCCTTCAGAACATCCGATGCAAAACGAAGCACAGCAGCAGGGCGCATTACAGCCGGATCCTGGACAGACAGAGGAATCTCTGCAGAATCACATTGCAGATGAATCGAAGGAGTATTCTGCACCAGTCCGGCCGGAAGCGCCGGATCCGGTAGTCAAAGCTGACCTGTCAGAGGATGCCGCATCAGAAGACAATACACCGGAAAAGAAACCTATGCAGCCGGCTGAACCGGAGATCGTGTTTGAAAAAGAAATCTGCTTCCGGATTGATACAAAGAAGCCTCAAAAGGTTCATTTTTCATACAACAGGGCGATCCTGGACGGTTCCATCCTGACAAATGAGCCTGTAGAGCTGACATTGAAAAGCACGGATGAGGGCAGCGGCATGGAAGCCATCTGCTATAAGACAGGAGACGGAACAGCAGGAGTGCTGACTGGAGACAGCGGAAGTATTGTGTTGAATCCGGGATTTCGCGGACAGATAGAGGCATATGCTGTGGATAAAGCCGGAAATCAATCGGAACCGGAGCTGTCGGCAATGCTTCTCTGCGAAAACCAGTCTCCCGAAATTCAGATTGAAACCGAGGGGAGTCCGGATGCCTGGCGTTCGGACCCGCTGAGAGTGCATGTAAAGGTAACGGATCCGGGTTTGAGCGCCGGAATCCAGTGTCTGAAATGCTATGCCGGAGGTGAGATCGCAGTGCACCGGGAAAATGAAGCCCAGACGGGAATTACATCCATGGAGGACGGATTTACGGTGGATATCGCCTCAGAAGGCGGAAAAGGAATCCCGGTGGTTGTTGAAGCGCTGGACTGGGCCGGCAATTTTCACTCGGACAGCAGACTGGTCTATATCGACAAGGCGGCTCCGGTGATTCAGAGTGAGGGCATTCATGACCGTATGATCGCAGGAGAGCCTGTAAAAGGCAAGATGCGGATCCGGGAAGAAAACGACCTTGCGTCCGCCGGCATGAAGGTCTGGAAGGTCACTTCTGGCAAAAAGAGAGAAGTGATCGAGGAAAAGAAGAAAGAGACGGAGCCTTTTTCCGGCGCTCAGGACATCGAATGGGACATCGTGCTGGAAGAGGACGGGACGTATGACATCCGGATGACCGCAAAGGACAGGGCAGGCCATGAGAGCAGGCAGGACAGACGGGTCATTGTGGATCAGACCAATCCGGTGATTCGTTATGTAGATCAGATGCAGGGCGTATATGTACCGTATTTTCAATGGAATTACGGAAAAGAAGAGGTGGTTCAGGATGAGACGGACTATTCCTATGACATTTTTCTGGACGGAGCATTCTACACCACAGGGAAAAAAATAACAAAGGAAGGGATGAGGATGCTGCAGGTCAGGGCCGTGGATGCTGCGGGAAATGAATCTACGGCGGAGGCGGTGTTCCAGATCGACCATACCCCGCCCAGGATCCGGGTCTATGATGTGGAGGACGGCGGTTTGTACGAGGACATGGCCGCTGTCAGCATTTCCGTGGACGGGAAAGGGGAATATCTCAAGGAGATCATGGTAAATTCTGAAAAAATGAAGCTGGAGGCGGACTGCCAGATCTTTACCCGGTCGTTTCAGGAGCCGGGAGATTATCAGATCCAGGTGCGGGCAGAGGATCTGGCGGGAAACCAGGAACAGGAGCAGGTGACATTTCGGATCGAGGAACAAAAGCAACTGTCGGGGGGCGTTTTGAAACCGATCACCAGGATATTCAGAAATGTAGACCGGGCGCCGGCCAGAGGAACGCAGCTCCAAGATACAGAACAGGAAAAAAGCCCGGCAGTCCTATGGCTTATGCTGTGTTTTGCGATGGCCGGTGGCGCATTTCTGGTGAGACAGAAAATATGGAATAGAAGGTGGAGGTCATGAATAAAGAAAGTAAAATGATACGTATGATCCTGTTCGGCCTCAGCGTGACAAGCTTCAGTATTGCGGCGGGAGTCTATATCTGGCAGCTCTATAAGACGGCGTCAAGCATGCCGGTGTTCATCATGCTGTCCGTTTTTCTGATATTTCCTGCTATGATGATATCCCATCAAAATTCGAAGATCGTCGAGGAAAAAGCAAAGGCGCAGAGCGAATTTTTATCCAATATGAGCCATGAGATACGGACCCCGCTCAACGGCCTGATCGGACTGAACCATATGATGATGCTCAATATCGACAAGGTGGAGCAGGAGCAGCAGAAGGAACAGGTGAAGGACTGGATCCAAAAATCCTACGGCACGGCGAACTATCTGCTCTCTCTTGTAAATGACGTTCTGGATGTATCCAAGCTCCAGGCCGGCAAGGTGGATCTGGTCATGGAACCGGTCATGCTGGAAACCATGCTGGATGCCGTCTGGTCCATGCAGCATGACAATATTGTAAACCGGGGCGTGGAATTCAGGATTGAAAAAGAAATCTCCATTCCCTGTATCGAAACCGATGGAACACGGATCAAACAGGTCCTGATGAACATTATCGGCAATGCAGCAAAATTTACACCCGCGGGAGGACGGATCACCCTGTCGGTAAGTCAGAGAAGAACAGACAAAACCCATGTGGAAATGCAGTATCGCTGTGAAGACACCGGAATCGGGATGAGCGAAGAATTTGTGGAAAAGATTTTCGAACTGTTCAGCCAGGAACAGAATCCTGCATCCCAGGGGGTAAAGGGAACCGGCCTCGGCATGCCGTTAAGCCGCCTGATCGTAGAGTCTATGGGCGGGAAGATCCATGTGGAAAGCAAGGTGGGCCGGGGGAGTATATTTACCGTAGTTATTCCATCCGCAATTGCGGAAGCAGCGCCGGATTACGGAAATCGAATGTCGCAGAACGGCGTCTGGCCGGAGACAAAAAAGAAACCGGGAAGCGGGAAAACGATCCGGATCCTGCTGGCGGAGGATAACGAGCTGAATTCGGAAATCCTGCTGGAAATCCTGACAGAAAGGGGATTCCGGGCCGTTCATGCGGAGAACGGACAGGAAGCGGTCCAAAAATTCAAGGAATCCGCGCCCGGGGAATTTGACATCATACTGATGGATATGCAGATGCCAGTCATGGATGGCTGCAGTGCATCAAAAGAGATACGCAAGCTAAACAGGCCGGATGCAAAAAACATTCCGATCTTCGCCTGCACCGCCAATACATTCAAGGAAGACCGGGACAGGGCAATGGAAAGCGGAATGAATGATTTCCTTTCGAAGCCCATTGATGTGAATATCCTTCTGGAAAAACTGGCATTCATATCCGGCCGGCAGGACTCATATACATAGAAGCAATAGGCCCCACGGAAGGTTCGTTCATGTCCTGTATCATTGATATCATCCAGTCTCTGCAGAAGTTTCTGTGGAGCCTGCCCATGCTTGTGATCCTGCTGGGCACGCATATTTATTTTACGGTACGCCTGCATGTGATCCAGAGAAAGATCCCCCAGGGGATCCGGCTCAGCATTTCCGGCCCGGATGAGGGCCGGGAGGAGGCCGGCAGCCGAAAAGGAGAAAAGGCAGGACGGGAAGGGAATGTATCGCCCTTTTCCGCCCTTGCCACATCTCTTGCGGCCACCATCGGAACGGGAAATATTGTCGGGATATCCACGGCAGTTGCCATCGGAGGCCCGGGAGCCGTTTTCTGGTGCTGGATCACCGGCGTACTGGGCATTGCGACCTGTTACGCCGAATGCTATCTTTCTGTACGCTTCCGCGTGAAGCAGGAGGACGGTACATTTCGGGGCGGCCCCATGTATGTGATGGAGCATGTGCTGCATCAGAAAAGCGCTGCGGTATTGTTTGCATTTTCGGTGATCCTGGTATCGCTGGGGATGGGAAGCAGCGTGCAGTCTCATTCCATTGCAGCCGCGGTCCTGGAGCAGAAAGCAGTTTCGCCGCAGCTGATCGGTATTGCGGCAGCGGCTCTTACAGGCATTGTGATCGTGGGCGGGGCAGGACAGATCGCTAAGATCTGTACATGGCTTGTCCCCTTCATGAGCATCTTTTATCTGGGAGGCTGCTTTCTTCTGATCTGGCTGAACCGGGGAGTCCTGCCGGAGACGCTGCTGGCCATACTTCAATCTGCGTTCTCCTCCCGTTCGGTCATCGGCGGGGCGGCCGGAACGGCGGTCATGACCGGGATGCGGGCCGGCATCTCCCGGGGGCTGTTTACCAATGAGGCGGGACTGGGATCGATCCCAATGGCCGCGGCTGCTGCCCGGACCGATTCCCCCAGGCAGCAGGGGCTGGTATCTATGACCGGAACGTTCTGGGATACGGTAGTCATGTGTGCGATCACAGGGATAGCGGTAGTCAGCAGTATGCTGAAAAGTCCGGAGATTTTTAAGACGGCCTCGCCCGACCAGCTCTGCTTCCTTGCGTTTTCTCAGTTAGACGGTGTGTTCCGGGATGGCTTTTCGGCCCTTCGGATACCGGGCAGTCTTTCCGTGGACGGCAGCCTGGTGCTGTCGGCGGCACTGGTATTATTCGCGTTTGCTACGATCATCGGCTGGAATTTTTACGGGGAATGCGCGGTCCGGTACTTGTGGGGACAGAAAGGGTTGAGGCAGTATCACGTGCTGTATATTTTCGCCGTATACCTGGGGGCGGTCCTGTCGCTGGACCTTGTATGGACGCTGTCCGACCTGTTCAATTCGTTTATGGCTCTGCCCAATCTGCTCTGCCTGTGGATGCTGCGCAGAGTTGTGATCAAAAATCAATGAGGATGGTCTTGTACAGGTACATATAATCAGTTATACTTAGGAAAGATTTCGAAACATGAGAAAAATTTCCATTTGTACGGTACCGGTGAAAAAATTGATATACAGGACAGGAGTTAAAAAATGCTGCAGAACAACATAACGGAAAAAAGAACCTTTTACGGACGGATCTTTAAGCTGGTGCTGCCGATCATTATCCAGAACCTTCTGAGTTCCGCCGTCAGCTCGGCAGATGTGATCATGCTGAATTATGTGGGCCAGTCAGCCATATCCGCCGTATCACTGGCATCCCAGTACGCCAATATCCTCTTTATGGTATTTTACGGGCTGGGTACAGGAGCTACCATATTGTGCGCGCAGTACTACGGCAAGGGGAATCTGGAAGCAATCCAGGTTGTAGAGGGGATCGCTCTGCGCTTTTCACTGGCGATATCCATGCTGTTCTGCGGAATCGCGCTTTTCATTCCGGAGATGATGATGAAGCTGTTTACCAATGACGCGGAGCTGATCGCGGTGGGGGCTTCCTACCTGCGTTTCATGAGCATCAGCTATCTTTGCTGCGGTATTGCGGAGGTATATCTTGCGATCCTGCGCAGTGTGGAGCAGGTCGTGATCAGTACGGCGCTCAATATCCTGGCATTTTCACTCAATATCATCCTGAATGCAGTCTTTATCTTCGGACTGTTCGGCGCTCCTAGGCTTGGAGCGGCAGGAGTGGGACTTGCCACGTCTATCTCCAGACTGGTGGAGCTGGTCGCCTGCTTTGCGGTATCCTACTTCAAAAGTACCATTAAGCTGAACCTCAGATATCTGTTTGTGAGCAACAGGCCGTTGTTCCAGGATTTTGTGAGACTGTCCCTGCCTGCGCTGGGAAATGACATTGTATGGAGCGTTGCGTTTGCCATGTACTCGGTGGTCATGGGACATATGGGGACGGATGCGGTGGCCGCCAATTCCTTTGTCGTTGTGGTCCGCAATTTCGGAACCATCCTTTGCTTTGGAATGGCAAATGCAGGGGGGATCCTTCTTGGAAATGTGATCGGGGAAAATAAGATCGAAGAAGCGCGGGACGGCGCGAAGAAGCTGATGAAGCTGACGGTGATCTCCGGAGCCATCGGAGGGCTGATCGTGGTTGCGGCAATGCCGATCGTACTGACATACGCATCCTCCTCCTTAAGCACGCAGGCCATGCATTATCTGAAATGCATGCTGTGGATCAATACATATTACATCATGGGAGTGGCGGTCAATACCACGCTGATCGCGGGGGCCTTTCGGGCAGGGGGCGACAGCCGGTTCGGATTTATCTGTGATACGATCGTCATGTGGTGCTATGGGGTTCCGCTCGGATTCCTGGCGGCGTTTGTGGTCAAGCTCCCTGTGATGTGGGTTTATTTTCTGCTGTGTACCGATGAATTTGTAAAATGGCCATGGGTACTCCGGCATTACCGCGGCGGAAAGTGGCTCAACAATATCACACGGGACGACCTGTTCCGGAAGGATGAGAGCGGCATATAGCAGCATACCGGGGCAGGAGTAGCTTCCACAGAAGAAACAGAAGTCCGGCTCCCAGGATGGTCATGCCGATGTAGAGAAAGATCACGGTAAGGTTGCCCAACAGAGGAACCAGATCATAAAATATGATCTGTTCCATTCGGTATGCCGGATTGATATAAAACATATTGATGATTCCGAAGCGGCCGCAAATGTGGTTGATCCCGGCTGCAACGGCGCAGCAGGCCAGATAGAAAAGGGAGGCGCGTTTAAAATCCTGTGGGTGTGGAGGAACAGACGGCTCCTTCCGATCAACATTCGAAAGGGAGGCGTATCCTTCCAATTCATAAGCGAAAGCAGCCAGGATCCCGATCCAGATCAGAAGCACATGCCATGCGTAAGAATGAAATGTCAGTGCGGGGATCGGGTAATGGAGCCCGCTGGTATCCGCAAAGACGGCGATCCCTCCCAGCAATCCGAAGGTCATGAGGAAGGTCAGGAAGGTACGGCGCAAAAAGGGGCTTTTCGCATACGGAAGAACCAGCAGAACATACATGGGAACACTGCAGAGCTGGAACGGAAAATATCTCCAGTCATAGGAGCCATGATTCAGAAAAAAGGTCAGGCAGGCCTGCTTCCAGATCTCGGAAAAAAGCATCAGCATACCGCAGATCCGGAAAAAGGTTTGAACGCGGTACGGAAAAGAAGGGGACATTCTGAAATTTCTGATCATAATAAAAATCTCCTTTTCTCATAAAAGTATCTGGTTGATAAGATCCAATAAAATTGGGGGGTAATAGTATAGTGTTTACAGATATATTTTACAAATTCATGAAAAAAACGGCTGTCTGTAATAAAGAATATCAGTGCCTTTAGCATCCTGCAAGCAGAAGAACCAAAATTTTCTATATTTTAAGGTGTTTTTTGCATGAAATTGTAGAAAAAATGTCGAATTGATTGTATAATAGAAAGCAGTTACTATTTATCTATGAAAGAGAGGGTTCACTATGAAGCAAAATAATATGGTAGCAATGATTTTAGCCGGCGGCCGAGGGTCGCGGCTGCACGATCTGACCAATAAAGTTGCCAAGCCTGCCGTTTCATACGGCGGAAAATACCGTATCGTGGATTTTCCGCTGAGCAATTGCGCAAACAGCGGGATTGACGTTGTCGGAGTATTGACCCAGTATGAGTCGGTATTGCTGAATAGCTACGTGTCCATGGGCCGCCGCTGGGGGCTGGACGCGAAGGGCAGCGGGGTTTATGTTCTGCCGCCGCGTGAGAAGGCTGACGCGAATCTGGACGTATACCGCGGAACTGCGGATGCGATCTCACAGAATATTGATTTTATAGATACATATAATCCGGAATACCTTCTTGTACTTTCCGGAGACCATATCTACAAGATGAATTATTCCAAGATGCTGGATTACCATAAGGAAAACAAGGCGGATGCCACCATCGCCGTGATCGAAGTTCCCATGCGCGAAGCAAGCCGGTTCGGTATCATGAACGCCAATGAAGACGGCGTGATCTACGAATTTGAGGAGAAGCCGGAGAAGCCGAAGAGCAATCTTGCTTCCATGGGTATCTATATCTTTGACTGGAAGCAGCTCCGCAAGCTGCTGGTTGCGGATATGAAGAACCCGGATTCGAACCACGATTTCGGCAAGGACATCATCCCCACGCTTTTGAACGACGGCAAGAGACTGCTTGCGTACAAGTTCAAGGGCTATTGGAAGGACGTAGGAACCATTGATTCCCTTTGGGAAGCCAATATGGATCTTCTGGATAAAAAGAATGAACTCGACTTAAGTGACCCTACCTGGAAAATTTATACAGAAGATGTTACAACCCTGCCTCATTATGTAGGAGCAGAAGCGGACATCAAGCGCGCCTTTATCACACAGGGCTGTGTGATCGAGGGCGAAGTGAAGAATTCCGTATTGTTTACCGGCGCGAAAGTAGGCGCCGGAGCAAAGATCATCGACAGCGTACTCATGCCGGGCGTATCAGTGGAAGAAGGCGCAGTGGTTACCCGCGCCCTGGTTGCGGACGGAGTGAAGATTGGAAAAGAGGCTGTCGTGGGAAGCGCGGACAGCGAACATATCGAGCTGGTTGCGAAGCGTGTAAAGGGGGTTGAATAATATGGCTAAAGCATTTGGTATTGTGAATACATCCGGTAATCATATATGGGTTGAGGGACTTGAGAGCCACCGTACGATCGGGGCGTTCTCTTTCCTGGGAAGATATCGTGTGATCGATTTCCCGATTTCCAATTTCAGTAACAGCGACATTGAGCAGATCAAGGTTTTTGTCAGGAGAAAACCGCGCTCTCTGATCGACCATCTTGGAACAGGACGTCATTACAGCATCAATTCCAAGCGGGGCAAGCTGCAGGTACTGTTTTCCAAGAACAGCTCTGAGAATGACATCTACAATACGGATATTGCGGCATTCTATGAGAATATAGACTGTATCGAGAGGATGCACGAGCCGTATGTGATCATTACACCGAATTTTATGGTGTTTACGCAGAATTTTGATACGCTGCTCCAGACACATATCGAATCCGAGGCAGATATTACGATGCTGTATCATTCCGTGGACAATGCGAAGGAGATGTATCTGAACTGCGACCTGCTGAACCTGAACAAGCAGAAGGGTGTGCTGTCTATCGAGAAGAACCGTGGTACCGCGAAGAACAGGAACATCTCCATGGATACCTATGTGATGAAGAAGGATCTCTTTATAGAACTGGTGAAAAAGGCGAGAAAGCTCTCCTCCATGTATACCCTGGCACAGATTGTCAACAAGGAATGCGAAGAGCTGGACATCCGGGGGATCGCACACCGCGGATACTTCGCGACGATCACAGATTTCAAGAGCTATTATGACGCGAATCTGTCCCTAATCGACAGCAAGACGGCAGCAAGCCTCTTCGACGAGGACTGGCCGATCTATACACGTACCAATGATTCCTGCCCGACACAGTACTTCGAGGACAGCAGCGTGAAGTATTCGGTTGTTTCCAATGGTTGCCTGATCGAAGGAACCGTGGAAAATTCCGTGATCGGACGCGGATGCGTGATCAAGAAGGGGGCGGTTGTGAAAAACAGCGTGATCCTTCCGGGAGCGTTGATCGGAGAAAATGCCCACATCGAGAACCAGGTTGTGGATAAGCGTGCCAAGATCATACATGCAAAAGAAGTAATCGCGCCGCCTGAGAAACCGGGATATGTACGCCGGGAGGATACACTGTAGAACGTGAGGCGCTTATCTGGATAGCTGCATAAGCGGCAGTATCATGATAAGGTACATAAGGGAATGTCTAATGCTTCGGCGCGGACATTCCCTTTTTATACGGAAAAACCAGTGAACCAATAAGCTTATGCTCAGATAAAACTTCTTATCAATACACCAGAAGACATAGAAAATCTGTCAAAGAGACAGTTTTGCAGAAAACAATAAAAAACAATTTACACGTTGATAAAAAAATTATATAATGGGCTGGATATATAAAAATGAATCAGGAAAGGGGAAGATCAGATGAAGCTGGATTTGATCAATGGGAAGCCGGGGCGTTCCATGCTGCTTTTTGCGCTGCCGATGATCATTGGAAATCTGTTTCAGCAGTTCTATAATATGGCGGACTCCGTGATCGTCGGAAATCTCGTGGGGGAGAACGCGCTGGCAGCCGTGGGGGCGTCGTATTCCTTTACGACAGTGTTCATCATGGTGGCGATCGGCAGCGGAATGGGGGCTTCAGTCCTCGCAAGCCAATATCTGGGGGCAAAAAAATATCGGGAGATGAAGACATCGATCTACACGTTTCTGATCGCGTTCGGCATGTTCAGTGTGCTGATGGCATTGCTGGGCTTTTTCGTGAATCCGGCGATTCTGCATGCTTTGAAGACTCCGGAAAATATATTTGGAGACGCGGTCCTGTATCTGCAGATCTATTTTGCGGGACTGCCGTTCATGTTTATGTACAATATACTATCCGCGAACTTCAACGCCCTGGGAAGGTCTCAGATCCCGCTGATGCTTCTGATCTTTTCCTCGGTCTTAAATGTGGTGCTGGATCTGTGGATGGTGGCTGTATGGAAGCTGGGCGTGGCTGGAGTTGCCATTGCGACCGTGATCGCGCAGGGCATCTCTTCCGTGATCTCCTTCGGGATCCTGATGCGGATTCTGAAGCAATATGAAACGGAAGGCAAGGTAGAAAAGTTTGACTCCGCCATGTTTTCCAGCGGGGTTCGGATCGCGGTCCCTTCGATCATACAGCAGTCTATCGTCAGCATTGGAATGCTGCTGACCCAGTCTGCGGTGAACCAGTTCGGCTCATCTGCGGTGGCCGGGTATTCGGCAGGGATGCGTCTGGAATCCGTGTGTGTAGTGCCCATGATCGCGACGGGAAATGCCATGTCTACCTTTACCGCACAGAACCTGGGCGCAGGGAATCAGGACCGGGTGAAGGAAGGCTACCGGGCGGCATTTCAGATCGTGATCGGCTTCGGCGCGGGGATCATCCTGCTCTCACAATTGTTTTACGGTCCGATCGTTTCCATGTTTGTAAAAGCATCGGAATCTCCGGTCGCATTTTCAACCGGGACGGCATATCTGAGGTTTACGGGATGGTTTTTCTCCTTCCTTGGTTTTAAAGCGATAACGGATGGGATCCTGCGTGGAGCCGGAGACGTGAAGGTATACATGATCGCGAACCTGGTCAATCTGGGACTGCGGGTATCGGTGGCACAACTCTGTTCCCCGCTGTTCGGGATCCAGTTTGTCTGGTATGCGGTGCCTCTGGGATGGTTTGTAAACTTTGCGATCTCATTTCTGTGGTATCGGACAGGAAACTGGAAGCAGAAAAAACTGATCGAGAACTGAGGAAATATTTCTGTTTTACAGGCCGCAGGTTAACCGGTGAGCGAAAACAAAAAAATACGATTATCCGGCGTGCCCGGATTTGGGAGGAAATGTAAGATGAATCATAACCTGAAATATAATTTTCTGCTGATGCTGGCAGCTCTGATCTGGGGAAGCGCATTTGTTGCCCAGAGTGTGGGAATGGACTACCTGGGGCCCTTTTCCTTTAACTGTGTGCGCAGCTTCATGGGAAGCCTGGTGCTGCTTCCCGTGATCTGGTTCATGGATCGGCAGAGAAAGGGGACAGCAGAACAGGGCGGGCAGAAGGCGGAAGCGGAAACAAAGGAACAGAACAAGAAAGTACTGCTCTACGGCGGCTTATGCTGCGGTGTGATCCTGACCTTATCCACCTCTCTGCAGCAGATCGGCATCAAGTATACAACCGCAGGAAAAGCAGGATTTATTACTGCGCTTTATATCCTGATCGTGCCGCTTCTGGGGCTGATCCTCGGCAAAAAGGTGGGGATCAAGACCTGGATCGGCGTGGCTCTGGCAGTGGCGGGGATGTATCTGCTCTGCATCAAAGAAGGCTTCTCCATTTCCTACGGAGACTTCATGGTGCTTCTGTGCGCGCTGATCTTTTCCCTGCACATCCTGGCTGTGGACTATTTCTCGCCCAGGGTGGACGGCATCCGGCTTTCCTGCATCCAGTTTTTTGTCTGCGGATGCATCAGCGCAGTTCCCATGCTGGTGTGGGAGCATCCAGAGCTCTTTCAGATTATTCGGGCATGGCAGCCGCTGGCCTATGCGGGAGTCCTTTCCAGCGGGGTGGCGTATACCCTGCAGATCGTGACGCAGAAGCATCTGAATCCCACCGTAGCCTCCCTGCTGATGAGCCTGGAATCTGTCTTTGCGGTGCTGACCGGATGGCTGGTCCTGAACGAGCGTCTCTCTCCGAAGGAGCTGCTGGGGTGTGTCCTGGTATTCACCGCGATCATACTGGCACAGCTTCCGCAAAAGCAAAAAAAGCCAGCCGTAAAATAAAGTAAAATAAAGTAATAGAAAAACAGCCGACGCAGAAAAAAATGCTGAAGGCTGTTTTTATCATGATAGGAGCCCTTCAAAAAAATGGGGCGGCTCAGATGATCTTTCAATTTTTCTCCAAAAACTCTACAATCTCCGGAAATTCCATCATATGGGAGGCTTTGACCAGTATGGAATCCCCGGTCTTCAACAAGGCGCCTGCGTCTGCAAGAAAATCAGCCTTTGTCTGATAATGATAGACGGCAGTGCTCTCAGTATCCGAAGCTGCGGCAGATTCCAATCCAAAATCCCTGCCGGCGGATACCTGCGCCTTGCAGACTTTCCGGGCACCCTCCGCAATCTCTTCCGCCATCTCCCCGATGCAGACCAGGACATGGATTCCAAGCTCCGCGGCATACCGGCCCACCTCCTGGTGAAGTGCCTTCCAGTTTTCGCCCAGCTCGCCCATATCTCCCAGGATCGCGGCGGTTCTGGTGTCCGCCTTCGCCAATACATCGAGAGAGGCTTTCATGGACGCGGGATTGGCGTTATAACAGTCGTCAATGATGGTGAATCTTTCTGTCTCGATCAGATGGTTGCGTCCCGCAAGCGGAACCAGAGCTTCGATTCCCGCCCGGATCTCCGCATCCGTCAGCCCCAGGAGCCGTCCGACCGCTGTCCCCGCCATGGCGTTGTGGACCATGTGGCTGCCGGGGATGGAGATATGCGCGGTAAACCGGGAATCCGGCGTAACAAATTCCGCGTCGGTTCCGCGAAGCCCCTGATCTTCCACATGCTCTGCCCGGAAGCTGCAGTGCTCACCCAGGCCGAAATATACGGGCCGGAGTCCGTTTTCCGGAAGAAATGTACTCAGCTTGTCGTCATCCCCGTTGAACACGATATGCCCTTTGGGATTCATGAAGGCGAGCATCTCCGTCTTGGCTTTCAGAATGCCGTCCCGGTTTTTAAGCTGCTCTAAGTGCGCGCAGCCGATATTGGTAATGACGCAGAGATCCGGCCTTGCGATCCTGGCAAGGCGCGTCATCTCTCCAAAATCGCTGATCCCCATTTCCAGGACCGCGACCTGGTGCTCCTCCCGCAGATTGAATACCGTCAGCGGCAGGCCCACCTCATTGTTAAAATTCCCTTCCGTTTTCAGCACACAATACTTCTGCGACAGCACGGAAGCGATCATTTCCTTTGTACTGGTCTTTCCCACACTACCGGAGATGCCCACCACCTTGACGTCCAGGGAACGGCGGTAGTGCTCCGCCAGGTCTTTCAGTGCCTGTCTGCAGGAATCCACGCGGATATAGGGAAATGCTGTCTCTCCCAGATTTTTTTCCGAAAGGGCGCATAAGGCTCCCGCTTCTACAGTCTGCGGGATCAGGTCATGTCCGTCCACCCGTGCTCCTTTGATGGCGATGAACAGACTGCCCTTCTGCACCTTCCGGCTGTCGATGGTGACGGAAGAGACTTCCTGTGCGGCGAGCAGGCCGTCCCCGTGATAGGTTCCGCGGCAGGCTTTGGCAATCTCAGCTAATGTCATATGCTTCATGGATTTACCGTCCTTTCCACCGTGTAACGCTCTTCCAGAGATTTTTGGATGATCCATTCACAGAGATCCCCGTACTCCATCCCTGCGGCTTTGGCCTCCTTGGGCAGGAGGCTTGCCTCGGTCATGCCCGGCAGGGTGTTGACCTCCAGACAGTAAAGCTTCCCTTCCCCGTCCAGCAGAAAATCCGCACGGCTGTAGACATTCAGCTTCAGGACATGGAAGGCGCGTACAGCCAGCTCCTGCATGCGCAGAGAGATCTCTTCGCTGATATTGGCAGGGCAGATCTCCTCGGTGGCACCGGCCTGATACTTATTGGCATAGTCAAAAAATCCCGTCTTCGGAATGATCTCGATGGGCGGCAGCGCCTTTCCGTCCAGGATGCCGCAGGCAAACTCCCGGCCCTTGATGTATTCCTCAATGACCACCTCGTCTTCCGTCTGAAAGGAAGCGGCCAGGGCATGGTCATATTCTTCCTGGGTATGAGTGATGTAGACGCCGATACTGGAGCCGCCGGAGCAGGGCTTGACGACCACGGGAAGGGACAGCCCCAGATCCGGGAGAGCTTTTTTGTTCTTATTCTTATGGATGCAGACGCCCTTCGGGGTGCTGACGCCGGTCTCCTGGAAAATGTGCTTTGTGATCCCCTTATCCATGGCAATCGCGCATCCCAGGGAATCCGGCCCGGTATACCGGATGCCCAGCAGGTCAAAGGTGGCCTGCAGCTTTCCGTTTTCCCCTTCTCCGCCGTGAAGCCCTAAAAATGTGATATCCGCCATGCGGCACAATTCGATCACATTGGGTCCTAAAAAGGAGTCCGACTGATCCGGGCGGGATGCCCTGACGGCCGCCAGGTCCGGAGCCTCGGTGCGGATCCGGTCCGCGATATGCAGGCCGTGGTCCGGCAGGGTGAATACCTCCTCCAGCCGGTCCTTTTCATAGGGGAGCCCCATAAATACATCCAGAAGAAATGCATTGTGGCCCTTTTCCAGCAGGGTGCGGCAGATACCCGCTCCCGATACAAGGGAAACATCACGCTCGGAGCATAAGCCGCCGGCCAGTACAATAATTTTCATATATGATACCTCTCTTTAATTGATTCACAGATCACATGCCGCACATTTCATGCGGCACGTTCACATTCTATTCACAGCCGTCCGGAGCAATCTATGATTTACTCATCTCATTCAGAAGCTTTTCCTTCGTGTCGTATAACCTCTGGGACAGATCCACATATACCCGGTGGGGGAAGAACAGACGCTTTGTCTCGTCCCAGAGTGTCTCCTTTTCCTGGCGGCAGTACGCGGCGATCTCCATGACAGAAGGCGACTGGTATACGCATTCTCCGTTGATGAAGATAGGCTTTAAGATCTCCTTCATCCGGTAGCTTCCGCCCGGCAGGCGGGTCTTCTTCCAGGTCGCGCTGGGGTCAAAGAGCAGCAGGTCCTGATCCGTGTCAAAGGTCTCGTCTGCGAAGCAGATCAGATCCGCGCGGATCTTTCCGGTCTCTTTATCATATACACGGAAAATGGTTTTGTTGCCTGGGTTGGTGATCTTTTCCGTATTTTCGGAGATTTTGATCTTTGGGGCAAATGCACCGTCCGCGCCCTGGATGGCTGCCAGCTTGTATACACCGCCGAAGGACGGACAGCCCTTGGAGGTGATCAGGTTGGTCCCGACACCCCAGGAGGTAATCTTCGCTCCCTGCATCTTCAGGTCATGGATCAGCATCTCATCCAAGTCGTTAGAAGCTGCGATGACCGCATCGGGAAATCCCGCCTCGTCCAGCATCTTACGGGCCTGCTTGGACAGATAAGCCAGGTCGCCGCTGTCCAGGCGGATGCCGTAGGACTTGGGATGGATCCCCTTCTCGCGCATCTCCCGGAATACCCGGATGGCATTGGGAACGCCGGATTTCAGCGTGTCGTAGGTATCCACCAGAAGGGTGCAGGCATCGGGGTACAATTTTGCGTATTCCTTAAATGCCGTGTATTCATCCTTGAAGCTCATGATCCAGCTGTGGGCATGGGTCCCCATGATCGGGACGTCGAACATCTGCCCGGCCAGCACGTTGGAGGTGCCCACGCAGCCGCCGATCACAGCCGCCCTTGCGCCGTAAAGCCCGGCATCCGGCCCCTGGGCCCTGCGCAGCCCGAATTCCATGATGCCGTCCCCCTGCGCCGCGTAAACGACCCGGGAAGCCTTGGTGGCGATCAGGCTCTGGTGGTTGATGATATTGAGGATCGCCGTCTCCACAAGCTGGGCCTCCATGATCGGCGCGATGACCTTGAGCAGCGGTTCCTTCGGGAAAATGACCGTACCCTCGGGAATGGCATAGATGCTCCCGCTGAAATGAAAGCCGCTTAAGTACTGCAGAAAATCCTCGCTGAAAATCCCCAGCTTCCGGAAATAATCCACATCATCATAAGAAAAATTCAGGTTCTTGATATATTCTATGACCTGCTCTAAGCCTGCCATGACGGAATAACCGCCTTTGTCCGGGTTCTCCCGGAAAAATACGTCGAATACGACGGTTTCATTTTCCTGCGTCTCGTAATAGCCCTGCATCATGGTCAGCTCATACAGATCGGTGAGCAGGGTCAGATTTTGTGTTCTCATACATAATCTCCTTTTTTCGGATTGAAAAACTTCTGCGGCACGCTGATGCACGCGCGGCCTGTCATACCACGGGGGCCGTTTTTATACCAGTTCTGCGTTTTTACGGATCGTGGACTGGATGATCTCCTGTACATACGGCCCGATATGCCGCTTCTGGTCCTTTTCCAGATCATTCGGATAGATGGGCTTCCCGTACTCGATCACCACATGTACCTTCTTGATCTTCGGAAGCTGGTTCTCGAAGATGGCGCTGGTGTTGTTCATGGAAATGGGCACGATGGCGCAGTTGGTTCTGGTGGCGATCTTAAACGCGCCGTCCTTGAAAGGCAGCATGCTCAGTTCCTCCCCGCTGTTGCGCGTCCCTTCCGGGAAGATACAGATGGAGATGCCGTTCTGGATCTGCTCGATGGCCTGCAGGATCGTCTTTAAGCCCTCCCGTGGATTTTCCCGGTCCAGGAACAGGCAGTATACAAAACGCATCCATGTAGAGAGCAGCGGGATCTTTTCCATCTCCTTCTTCGCCACATAGCCGGTCAGCCTTTTGCACCGCGAATAGGTCAGCAGGATGTCGAAAAAGCTGCGGTGGTTGGCAACGAACAAAACCGGCTCATCCGGAATATTCTCCTCCCCGATGACCGTGGCCTGAACTCCAGTGATCCCAAGGATGACCTTAAAGCCCCACTGGACAATGCGCAGGGAGCTGTAGTCCCGCTTTTCGCGGTCAAACTTTCCGATCAGCCATTCGAGAAAAAAGACAGGAATGGAAAGGATCAGGAATAAGATCAGAAATACGGAAAGACAGATAAAACGGATCATAGGCATAACCTCTTTCATATTCAGATTTTTTCACTTCTATATTATAACAAAAACTGCAGGTGCAGACAATGGAATTGTAACGAATTTTCATAAGATGAAGAATAAACAGGAGCTTTTTCCAATATGCTATAGAGAGAATAGATGCGGGGGCTGTATTATGAAGCATAAGCGGGGGATCGTCCCGGGCTGCCTGGCGGCAGGCTTTTTATTGATTTTCATGCTCACAGGCTGCGTGTCGAGGCCGCAGAAAACAGAAAAGCTGCGGGATCTGGAATTTACCGTGATGAGTAAGGAGGATGTGCCGGAGGAATTTCAGGAGCAGATCCTGCAGCATCAGGATCTGCCGTTCAGGCTGACTTATACCGACCAGGGAAGGCTCTATATTGCGGAAGGGTACGGCGCGCAGCTGAAAACGGGCTACAGCGTGGAGGTGGAGGGACTCTATGAAACCTCCAACGCCATTTACTTCCATACCAATCTGCTGGGGCCGGAAAAAGGAGAAGAGACAAAGGAGGTCACGACATTTCCCTATGTGGTCGTGATGCTGGACGCGATTGATAAGACCGTCGTATTTGACAGCTGATCTGAAAGGACGGGAGGTGCAAAAAGGCGGATATCTGAAAACTATCGAAAACAAGACAATAACGAAAGGCGGAGGGGCAGCAATATGGAATTGATTCAGAAACAGGTACATTATACGCAAGAGGGCAAACGGACCTTTGACCAGTTCTATCTGGACGAGGACTTAAATGTTCCGGATACAAAGGACGATGTGAAGCAGATCATCCAGGGGACCGCGTCGGCGAAGGTGGAGGAAATCCGGCTCACCGAGAACTATCTGCGGATCTCAGGAAAGCTTTATTATCAGATCTTATACATGACGGACTCAGCGGAGCCGCAGCCCGCGGCGCTGGAAGGGAAGCTTCCCTTTGAGGAGATGGTCTACATGGACAGCGGGGAGATGACGGAGTATTTCATCCAGAATATCCGGGTGGAATTTACCTCCACCCTGGTACATTCCAGGAAGCTGAGCATCCGCGCCATGGTGGAAATGGAGATCGGCCGGGAGAAGCTGGAGGATGAGGCCACGGTCATCGACGTGGAGGCGCCGATCCAGGTGTATAAGAAAAAACGCCGGGTCAATCTGCTGGAGCTCCATACCACGAAAAAGGATACATACCGTATCAAAGAGGAGATCACCCTGCCAGGCACCAAGGAGAGTGTGGGCCAGGTCCTGCTCAGCAATATCAGCAGCCGGAAGCTGGAGATCCGCATGGGCCAGGATGAACTGCGGCTGAGCGGGGAACTGCTGGTATTCTGCATGTACCTTTCCGATGAAGGGAAGACCGACTGGCTGGAGGCCAGTGTTCCTTACGAAGGCCGGATCGAGTGTACCGGAGTGACCGAGGAAATGTACTACCATGTACAGAATTCCCTGGATGACACCCTGATGGATGTCCGATTGGATGAAGACGGGGAAATGCGGATCCTGGGGATTGAAGGAACGCTGGTCCTGCGGATGAACATTTACCAGGAGGAGGAATTAGAGCTTTTGGAGGATCTGTATTCTCTGGAGCAGAACTGCCGGTTCGACACCCGGGAGGCGGTCTACGAAGAACTCCTGATCCAGAACCATTCCAAATGCAAGGTTTCCGAGCGGCTATCTCTGCCGGAGCTTAAAGATGATGTGCTGCAGATCTGCCACAGCGAAGGCACGGTGCAGATGGAACACATGGAACAGATCGACGAGGGAATCCAGATCGAAGGGATCCTGCATCTCTCTTTCCTGTATCTGCGGGCGGACGATGAGATGCCCTTCGGAAGCTGGCAGGGCATGGTGCCGTTCAGCTGGCTGCTGGAATGCCCGGGCATCACGAAGGACGCGCGCTATAACCTGGCATACCATGTGGAGCAGCTCTCGGTGAACCTGGCAGGCAGCGAGGCCGTGGAAGTGAAGGCCGTGCTGGCGTTTGACACCTTTATGCGCAAGCCGGTGTTTATGCAGGTGATCACCGGTGTGGAGCCGGAGCCTTTATCCATGGAGGAAATGGAGAAGCGGCCGGGGATCGTGGGCTACATCGTCAAGAACGGCGACGATCTGTGGGATCTTGCGAAAAAATATATGACCACGGAGGAGAGCATCCAGGAAATGAACGGATTGGAAAGCGATAAGATCAAGGCAGGAGACAAATTATTGATTTTTAAGGAAAATATGAGCATCCTGTAAGGTGCAGTGCGAACTGCAACTTTTCACGATTCGGTTCTTTGATTTTTTTGCCGTTTGTGTTATGATACTATACAGGAAATGCCGGAGACAGTATTGGATCCGGCCTCTTGCAATAAAGCGGGGCCGGATTTATTTCTGTTCACAGCAGCCAGATATTATTACAGATCAAGGAGGAGAAAAAGGATATGTTACGGATTGGTATGTTGACAAGCGGCGGAGACTGCCAGGCATTGAACGCGGCAATGCGGGGCGTGGTAAAGGGAATCTTTTCCGCAAGGGATGATGTAGAGATCTACGGATTCCAGGATGGCTACAAAGGGTTGATCTATTCCGATTTTAAAATGCTCACTTCCAGGGATTTCTCCGGGATCCTGACACGGGGAGGCACGATCCTGGGAACCTCCAGACAGCCGTTCAAGCTGATGCGCGTGCCGGATGAGAACGGACTGGACAAGGTGGAGGCTATGAAGCATACGTACCATAAGCTGAGCCTGGACTGCCTGGTGATCCTGGGCGGAAACGGCACCCACAAGACCGCCAATATGCTGCGGGAGGAAGGCCTGAACGTGATCACACTGCCCAAGACCATTGACAACGATCTGTGGGGGACCGAGATGACCTTCGGATTCCAGAGCGCGGTGGACGTAGCGACAGATACCATTGACAGGATCCACACCACGGCGACCTCCCACAGCCGGGTATTTATCATTGAAGTCATGGGACATAAGGTGGGACATGTTACTCTCCATGCCGGCATCGCAGGCGGGGCGGATATCGTACTGATTCCGGAGATCCCGTATGACATTGACGTGATCGCTGACGTGATCCAGGGAAGGTCTGCGGCCGGAAAGTCATTTACCATACTGGCAGTGGCGGAAGGCGCGATCTCCAAGGAGGACGCACAGCTGTCCAAGAAGGAATACAAGGACAAGCTGGCAAGCCGGAAATATCCTTCCATCGCCTATGAGCTGGCGGAGCAGATCGAGAAGGCTACCGGAAAAGAAGTGCGGATCACGGTTCCGGGCCATACCCAGCGGGGCGGCTCTCCGGTTCCCTATGACCGGGTATTCTCTTCCAGAGTCGGCGCAAAGGCGGCGGATATGATCCTGAACGGCCAGTACGGCTATATGGTAGGCATGAAAAACGGCGAGACCGTGATGGTTCCGCTGGAGGAAGTGGCAGGCAAGCTCAAGTTCGTAGATCCCAAGTGCAGCCTGATCAAGGAAGCAAGGATGGTGGGCATCAGCTTCGGAGACAGAGAAGGGGACGAGCCTGCTGAGGAAACCGCGGTTGCGGAGGATGTCCGGGTCACAGAGGCGGACACAAAGAAAGAGAAAAAAGAGAAGAAAGCCAAGAAGGACAAAAAAGAGAAAAGCAAAAAATCAAAGAAAGAAAAATAAGTGATACTAGAGCAGCAGATGAGGTGTAAGTCATGTCATATACGGCACTATACAGGAAATTCCGGCCTTCCGAATTTGGAGATGTAAAGGGGCAGGAGCATATTGTTACTACATTACAGAACCAGATCAAGGCAAACCGTATCGGACATGCATATCTGTTCTGCGGGACCCGCGGGACGGGAAAGACCACGGCGGCGAAGATATTTGCCAGGGCGGTGAACTGCGAGCATCCGGTGGACGGAAGCCCCTGCGGAGAGTGTGCGATGTGCCGGTCCATTGCGGCGGGCACATCCATGAATGTGATCGAGATCGACGCGGCGTCCAACAACGGCGTGGACAATATCCGGGAGATCAAGGAAGAGGTGACCTACCGGCCTACCGAAGGGCGGTACAAGGTCTACATCATCGACGAGGTGCATATGCTGTCTTCGGGGGCCTTCAACGCGCTTTTGAAAACGTTGGAGGAGCCTCCGGAGTATGTGATCTTTATCCTGGCGACGACGGAGGTCCACAAGATCCCGGTGACCATCATGTCCCGGTGCCAGCATTACGATTTCAGAAGAATTTCCATTGATACGATCTCGGACCGTCTCAACGAGCTGATGGAGGCGGAGCAGGTGGAGGTGGAAGACAAGGCCATCCGCTATATCGCAAAGGCGGCGGACGGCTCCATGCGTGACGCCTTAAGCCTTCTGGACCAGTGCATCGCGTTCTATCTGGGACAGAAGCTGACCTATGATAACGTGCTGGAGGTGCTGGGAGCGGTGGATACCGACGTGTTCAGCAGGCTCCTGCGCAATATCATCCGCAGAAATGTGCCGGCCGTGCTGGACACGGTGGAGGAGCTGGTGATGCAGGGCCGGGAGCTCTTGCAGCTTTCCGTGGATTTTACCTGGTATCTGAGAAACCTTCTCCTGGTCAAGACCTCCGACATGCCCGAGGACGTCCTGGATGTATCCACGGAAAATCTGGCGCAGCTGAAGGAAGAGGCGGAGATGATCGAGGCGGATGTGCTGCTGCGGTATATCCGGATCTTCTCGGAGCTGACGGAGCAGCTCAGGTACGCGACGCAGAAGCGGGTGCTTCTGGAGGTAACGCTGATCAAGCTGTGTACGCCCGCCATGGAAGTGAAGACAGACAGCCTGCTGGACCGGATCCGCGCATTGGAGGAGAAGCTGGAGAAAGGGCTGGCTGCCGCACAGGCAGCAGTTCCGGCCGGGATGTATCCCGGCGGCCCGGGCGGATACCCGGAGGGCAGTTATCCAGGCGGTTATCCGGCTGGTCCGGGAAGCAAAACGGGTGCGGCTGCGAAGCAGGAGGTTCCTCTGGCAATCCCGGAAGACGTACAGGAGGTGGTGAAAAATTTCCGTTCCATTGCGGAGGAAGTATCGGCTCCGGTCAGCACCTATCTCAAAAAAGCGCGATTGAGCCTGGGCGGGGAGAACCGATTGATGGTGGTGCTTCCCGACGGTCTGGGCGCGTCCATCGTGGGAACAGAGGAGCATAAAAAAGAGCTGGAAGAGAAGATCGAACAGCGGATCGGAAAAAAAGTCGAGGTGGAAGTCCGGGAGATTGAAGAGGGACGCCGTTTCGAAGATACCTTTATCGATCTGGAAAAGCTCAAAGAGAAAATCAATATGGATATCATAGTGGAGGATAATTAGATATGGCGAAAAGAGGAGGATTTCCAGGCGGAGGCATGCCTGGCAACATGGCGAACCTGATGAAGCAGGCACAGAAGATGCAGCGTCAGATGGAAGAACAGGCAAAGGAAATGGAGTCCAAGGAATTTACGGCAACGGCCGGAGGCGGCGCGGTGGAGGTGACCATTTCCGGAAAGCGGGAAGTGCTGAAAGTGAAGCTGGACGAAGAGGTTGTAGATCCGGACGATATCGAGATGCTGGAGGATCTGATCGTGGCGGCGGTCAATGAAGCGCTGCGCAAGGTAGAGGAAGAGTCCGGCGCGGCCATGTCAAAGCTGACAGGCGGCATGGGCGGGGGCATCCCGGGGATGTTCTGAGGAACAGCAAACTGCGTTCAGGCAGAGGATTCTAAGAGGAAGGATGCTGTTTACAGGCAGATGAAGATTTATGGAATATTATAGCAAGCAAATCAACCAGCTGATCCAGGCATTTTCCAGCCTGCCGGGCATCGGGACAAAATCCGCCCAGCGGCTGGCATTTCATGTGATCAATATGCCGGAGGAGCAGGTGAAAAATCTGGCAAAGACGATGGTGGACGCCCGGCAGAATGTCTGCTACTGCGCCCAGTGCTGCACCCTGACAGACCAGGAGGTCTGCCCGATCTGCAAGAACCCCTCCCGGGACCAGAAGACCATCATGGTCGTGGAGACGCCCCGGGATCTGGCGGCTTACGAAAAGACCGGGAAATACGAGGGGGTCTATCATGTCCTGCACGGGGCCATTTCCCCCATGCTCGGCATCGGGCCGGGAGATATCCGGTTAAAAGAACTGATGGAACGGCTGCGGGGGGACGTGGATGAGGTCATCATCGCAACCAATTCCAGCCTGGAAGGGGAGACGACGGCGATGTATATCAGCAAGCTGATCAAACCTGTGGGCATTAAAGTGAGCAGGATCGCCAGCGGTGTTCCGGTAGGCGGCGATCTGGAATATATCGACGAGGTGACGCTTTTGCGGGCGTTGGAAGGACGGACGGAGCTATGAGCAGGAAAAAGGCAACCTCTTCCGATGTGGCCAGGCGGGCCGGAGTGTCGCAGGCCACGGTTTCTATGGTATTGAATAAAAAATATAACGTATCCTTTTCCAGAGAGGTTATCCGAAAGGTGGAGGAAGCCGCTCAGGAGCTGGGGTATGAGCTCCCCAAACGGAGGACCCGCAAGGAGGGCAGAAGAGAAAAGCTGCTGGTGGTGTTCTGCCCCACGCTGACCAACCCGTATTATGTCATGCTTCTGCAGGGGATCGAGTCCCGGGCCACGGAGCAGGGATACGGTCTGTTCGTGTGCAATACCCAGCGCAGCCTGGAGCTGGAGGAACGCTATCTGAAGATGCTTCCGTCCCTGAACCCTCAGGGCGTGGTCTATACCTGTAACCCGAGCCGGTGCTATATGGAGACGGTGGAAGAGCTGTCCCGGAAGATCCCCTTTGCGGTGATCAACAACCAGAATGAAAAGCTGGACGTGGACGCGGTGGAGCTGGACAATTCCAAGCTGGGACGGATCATGGCGAGGCATCTGCTGGATCTGGGGCACCGGGACGTGGCTTATATCGCTCCGCCCCTGACGGTACGTCAGAAGCAGCGCTCCAAGCGGGTGGAAGGATTTCAGAAGGAATTTCAGGAAGCGGGACTGGGAGACCACGTGGTGATCAAGGCGGCAAACGAATCCATTGACAAGGATATTCCCGGCATTGATTCGGAATACCGGATCGGATATGATCTGACCCGGGAACTGCTCTCGGAGCATCAGGAGCTGACCGCCATCGTAGGACTCAATGATATGATCGCGTTCGGGATCCTGGACGCCCTGCACGATGAGAAATATAAGGTGCCGGGGGATATGTCCGTGATGGGATGCGACAATACCCTGTTCGCGAAGATGAAAAAGGTATCCCTGACGACCATCGAGCATTTTGTCATATATAAAGGGCGGGATGCCTGCGATATCATCATGAAAAAGATCAAGACCCATGACCGCAGATATTCGGATATGGAGCCGGTCAGCATTTACCACGTGGAATATGAGCCAAGGCTTGTGATCCGGGGGACGACGTCCTATCCGAGGCAGTGAACCGTGAATAAAATAAATCAACTTGCAAAAATTATTAATAATAAAGATGGTGGATTATTATTGATAAACAGACGCAAAATGCGATAAACCAAGAGAAAAAATAAAATATTTCAAAAATATTTTCTGTTCTATAAAAAAATATCAATTAATAAATTCGAATTATTAATAACTGGAATTATTTATAAAAACGGTTGCTATTGACCGTTTTTCTTTTGTTGTTTATAATCTATATCAGGAAATGAAACATATCAACCACAGCAAAAAAATACAAATTCCAAGGAGGAACGGATCATGAAACTTTTTATTGACACAGCCAAGGTAGAGGATATCAAAAAGGCAAATGACATGGGGGTCATCTGCGGCGTTACGACGAATCCATCCCTGATCGCAAAGGAAGGACGGGTATTCGAAGAGGTCATTGCGGAGATCGCTTCTATCGTTGACGGACCCATCAGCGGAGAGGTCAAGGCCACCACTGTAGACGCGGAAGGAATGATCAAAGAAGGAAGAGAGATCGCCAAGATCCATCCCAACATGGTAGTCAAGATTCCGATGACGGCAGAAGGGCTGAAAGCATGCAAGGTGCTGACCTCCGAAGGGATCAAGACCAATGTGACACTGATCTTCACGGCAAATCAGGCATTGCTTGCGGCCCGCGCAGGCGCGACCTATGTATCTCCGTTCTTGGGAAGACTGGACGACATCTCTGTACGCGGTACGGATCTGATCGCAGAGATCGCGCAGATGTTTGATGTTGCAGGGATCAAGACAGAGATCATCGCAGCCAGCGTGCGCAATACCATCCATGTAACCGACTGCGCGCTTGCAGGCGCGGACATCGCAACCGTTCCTTACAGCGTGATCGAGCAGATGACACATCATCCGCTGACCGATGCGGGAATCGCAAAATTCCAGGCAGACTACAAGGCAGTATTCGGTGAGTAAAGGAGAGTTTCAGATGAACAAGCAAGAATTAATGAAGACTGCCAACGAGATCCGCAAGGGGATTGTGACCGCAGTACACAGTGCAAAATCCGGACATCCGGGCGGATCCTTATCCGCGGCGGATATCTACACCTATTTATTTTTTGAAGAAATGAATATCGATCCGAAGGATCCGAAAAAAGCAGATCGCGACCGTTTCGTATTGTCCAAGGGACATACGGCGCCGGGCTTATATTCCACACTGGCGAACCGGGGATATTTTCCGGTGGAGGACTTAAAGACACTGCGTCATACCGGTTCCTATCTCCAGGGACACCCGGATATGAAGCATATCCCCGGCGTGGACATGTCCTCCGGATCTCTGGGACAGGGGATCTCCGCGGCAGTCGGTATGGCGATCGGCGGTAAGCTTTCCGGAGATTCTTACAGAGTGTATGCTCTTCTCGGAGACGGCGAGATCCAGGAAGGACAGGTCTGGGAGGCAGCTATGCTGGCAGGCCACAGGAAGCTGGACAACCTGGTTGTGATCGTGGACAACAACAACCTGCAGATCGACGGGCCGATCACGGAAGTCAATTCCCCATATCCCATCGACAAGAAATTTGAGGCATTCAATTTCCATGTGATCAATATCGACGGAAATGATTTTGACCAGATCGACGCTGCGTTCAAAGAGGCGCGCGCGACAAAGGGAATGCCCACCGCGATCGTTGCGAAAACTGTGAAGGGCAAGGGCGTTTCCTTTATGGAAAATCAGGTAGGCTGGCACGGCGCGGCTCCCAACGACGAGCAGTACGCAGTGGCAATGGAAGATTTGAGGAAGGCAGGTGAAGCATAATGTCAGAAGGAAAGAAGATCGCAACAAGAGAAAGCTATGGCAATGCTTTGGCCGAGCTGGGAAAAGAACATGAGGACGTTGTGGTTCTGGACGCGGACCTGGCGGCAGCAACCAAGACAGGCGTATTTAAAAAGGCATTTCCGGAGCGCCACATTGACTGCGGGATCGCAGAGTGCAACATGATCGGCGTGGCAGCAGGACTTTCCACCACCGGAAAGGTTCCCTTCGCAAGCTCCTTTGCCATGTTCGCGGCAGGACGCGCGTTTGAGCAGGTGCGCAACTCCGTAGGATATCCGAAGCTGAACGTGAAGATCGGCGCCACCCATGCGGGAATCTCCGTAGGGGAAGACGGGGCCAGCCATCAGTGCAACGAGGATATCGCGCTCATGCGGACGATCCCGGGGATGGTGGTCATCAATCCGTCCGACGACGTGGAGGCAAAGGCAGCAGTGAAGGCGGCATATGAGCATCAGGGTCCGGTTTACCTGCGCTTCGGCAGACTGGCTGTGCCGGTGATCAACGACCGTCCGGATTATCATTTTGAACTGGGCAAGGGCGTAGTTCTGCGGGAAGGCAAGGACCTGACTATCATCGCCACCGGACTTCCTGTGGCAAACTGCCTGGAAGCGGCGGAGAAGCTGGCTGCAGACGGGATTGAGGCGAAGGTGATCAACATCCACACCATCAAGCCGCTGGATGAAGAGCTGGTGGTTGCGGCAGCGAAGGAAACCGGCAAAGTAGTGACCGTAGAGGAGCATTCCGTGATCGGCGGGCTGGGAAGCGCAGTATGCGACGTACTGTCTGCGCAGGCGCCTACCAAGGTATTAAAGATCGGGATCAACGATACCTTCGGAGAGTCCGGACCGGCTGTGGAGCTTGTGAAAAAATACGGACTGGATGCGGACAGCATATATGAAAAAATAAAATCTGAAATGTTATAGACAGATTTATAAAAAAGGATGAAAAACAGGCTTGGGCAGGAAAACTGCCCGGCCTGTTTTTCGGTGGATGAGAGCTGCGGCAGGGGGACAGCAGGCATCAGACCCGTCTGCTGCTGTTCCGAAAAAAACAAATTTTGTTAAAACATTGAACACAATTTTATCACAAAGGCTGGCTATGATATCGGTATAAAATGAAACAACAAAAATAAATATACAAGAGAAAGAAGGATGAGGTATGGATAATCAATACAATTATTACAATCCGGAAAATTCCCAGAATACTTATCATAATTACGGCCAGCCTGAACACGCGGGCAGAGAAAAGAGAGACAGAAAAAAGATGCCCAAGGCGGTTGCAGTGATCTGCCTGGCAGTACTGTTCGGCGTTGTATCAAGCGCCACCTTCCTGACCTCCAATATTTTGGGGAGCAAGATCCTGGGGTTGGAGAACACTTCCTCAGCAAAGGGTGAAGCAAAAACAGCAACCCCAGTGACGGACTCCCTCTCCAAATCGACCTCGGTCGTGACCTCCGACGTTTCTTCTATTGTAGAGAGTGTGATGCCGTCGGTCGTATCGATCACGAACCTGAGTGTCCAGCAGGTACAGAACTTTTTCGGCGGAATACAGCAGTATGAGATGCAGAGCGCGGGGACAGGGATCATCATCAGCCAGACAGACGAGGAGCTTCTGATCGTGACCAACAATCATGTGATCCAGAGCAGCGAGACATTGACTGTTACGTTTTCTGACGAATCCAGCGCGGAGGCTCACGTCAAGGGCAGCAATCCGGAGCATGATGTGGCGGTGATCGCAGTACGCAAGGATGAGATTCCGGCAGAAACGATGAAGAACATCGCGGTCGCTACATTGGGGGATTCCACACAGCTTAAGGTAGGGGAACCGGCTATTGCCATCGGGAACGCGCTGGGCTACGGACAGTCCGTAACGACCGGCGTGATCAGCGCCCTGGATCGTGTGACCGCTGCGAAAAACCAGTCTACCGGCGAGACTGTCGGACAGGGAATCGGTATGATCCAGACAGACGCGGCCATCAATCAGGGAAACAGCGGCGGCGCGCTGCTTAATATAAAAGGGGAAGTGATCGGCATCAATTCCGAGAAGCTTTCCGGAAGCACGGTGGAAGGCATGGGATACGCGATCCCGATCAGCGACGTGTCTGATATTATTGACAGCCTGATGAACCAGAAGACGAAATATAAGGTTGCGGAAGGCAGCCAGGGTTATCTGGGGATCACATGCTTTGATGTGGAAAACGCGCAGAGATACCATATGCCGACAGGCGTCTATGTATATGAGACGGTAGAAGACGGCCCCGCGGACCGGGCAGGAATCACAAAGGGCAATATCATCACAGCCGTAAACGGCAGCGGCGTGGACGGCAAGGACGCGCTGCAGAAGGAACTGACCTATTATGCAGTAGGGGAGACGGTGACTCTGACGATCCAGGTTCCGGAGAATAACGGGGAATATACGGAAAAATCAGTTGACGTTACACTCGGAGAGCTGGAATCGACCCGGTAAGGCATCTGCCTCACACCGAAGCCAAATAGAAAATCTGAATCGTTACAAATAATACAGTAAACAAAAAGCTGCCAGCAGACAATGCGGCAGCTTTTTCATTAGGGAATGGGTCTGCCCTCCTGCACGCTATCTGCGGATATCCTGTTCGTTTTGTCGAATTCACCTGACATGGAATGATAAATTCAGCTTTTTTCTTATGCTATGCTTTAGGAAAAAATAGCAGAGGTGAGTGTGATGGAAAGACAGATACCCAAAAATGTACGCCAGATCGGCAACGTAAGTGATACTCCGAAGATCTACGTGGAGGATTATGTAGATACATTTTTCTCACAGCTATGCGATAAAGCAGGAGAGTCTCCGGTGGGAGCGTTCCTGGTGGGCGATATACAGAGTACGGAGGAAGAGGAATATGTGTACATCTACGGAGCGATCCAGATGCATGAACTGAAACTCTCAGGTACGGAATATGTACTGGACGAGGATACCTGGAAGCATGCCTATGAGGATTGCAAGCAATATTTTGAGGACGGGGAAATGCTGGGGTGGTTTGTGGCTCACGCAGGGGTTCCTCTGACGGCAGAGGACAGTGTGGTCAAGCTTCATAAAAAATCCTTTCCCAAGACGAACACGGTCTTTATCATGAAGGATCCGGGGGAAAAGGAAGAAGCCTATTTTGTGCATAAGCTGGATGATCTGATGGAGATCGGCGGGCATTTTACATATTATGAAAAAAATCCATGCATGCAGAATTACATGATCTCCACCCGGAAGAAAAACGGGGCAAGCCCTACGGAAACCGTAGAAGACCAGGCGGCCAAAGATTTCCGGAGCATCGTGCGTTCCCGGGAGGAGCTGATGATGAAGCAGCGGTCCAACCGCATGATGTATGCGCTGAGCACCTGCCTTGTACTTCTGGTGGTGATCATGGGTGTCGCGACCATGAATAATTTTGATAAAATGAAATCGGTCCAGAACACGCTGGAAAATCTGTCCGGCGCATCGAAGTCAGACGACGGACAGGTTCAGCAGACGGACGGTAAGGTAACCTCCGTAGGGGACCCTTCCTCCGGAGAGAATGCGGCGCAGACGGAAGGCCAGACGGCTGCGGGAGGCCAGACACAGGAAGCGGGGCAGGCCGGAGCACAGAGCGGGACAGCCGGACAAGCCGGAGCACAGGACGGAACAGTGGGACAGGCCGGCAGCCAGGAAGCGGCAGATGGACAGGCCCAGGCCGCCGACCCGGCTGCGGGGCAGCCCCAGCCTGGTGAAAACGTGCAGGCCGGAGGAACCGCATCCACAGATGCCGGAGGGGGAACCCCTCAGGACCCGGCTGCGGAGACGGGCGGAAGCGCTTCTGCTGCGGGAACCCCGGAAGGGAGCGACGGATCCGGCGCCGGGGAAAATAACGGAAGCGACGGAATCTATGTTGTGGAACAGGGGGATACGCTGGCGATCATCAGCCAGAAGCTGTACGGAGACATTTCTCATGTGGACGCGATCTCCAGGATGAACGGGCTGACCGACGGAAATTTAATTTATATTGGTCAGAAATTGCTATTACCATAAAAAGATGTTATACTATAACACGGTGACTGAAAACCGCAGTTGAGGAACTGATTATGCAATAAGAGGGATTCAAACTAAGATGACGCAAAAGAAAAATCCAAACTTAAAGCTGATGGAGCCGCCGGATCCGGAGAAACCAAAGAAAATAAAGCGAAGACACCGGCGGATCAGGCCGGGAAAGCTTTTGACGACCGTATTCCTTGCGGTCATGGTATTGCTGGGGACATATCTGCTGCTTACGAACCACCTGTACCACAAGGTATCTCAGACCGCATCCTATAAAAGAGAGACTTCGGACAGCAATCGCTACGCTTCCTTCCGAAACGGGATCATCCGCTACGGCAGGAACGGCGTCACGTTTCTGAGCAGGCAGAACGAAGTGCTCTGGATCCAGCCGGGGCAGTTTCAGAATCCGGCCCTGGAAGTGAACGACCAGACCTTTGCAGTTGCGGATACCGGGGGCAATTCCATACAGATCTTTACGGATAAGGGGTTAAAAGGGGAGTTCGAGACCAATCTTCCGATTGAAAAGTTTTCCCTCTCGAATCAGGGGATCGTGAGCGCGATCCTGAAAAATGAAAATTCCCCGATGATCGTGACCTATGATTCCACCGGGA
Organism: Lachnospiraceae bacterium; assembly: GCA_910575475.1. Classification (GTDB taxonomy): domain Bacteria; phylum Bacillota; class Clostridia; order Lachnospirales; family Lachnospiraceae; genus Schaedlerella. The sequence goes on from CAJTGD010000007.1 coordinate 93,598, forward strand.
ATATCCTGGTCGAGAATCAGGTCGTGACCGGAAGCATGGGTTACCCCGTTGCACTGGAGATGTCGCCTGACGGAAAGGTGCTGCTCGTCTCATACCTGGACATGAAGAACAGCACATTGAAGTCCCGGGTCGCAGGCTATAATTTTGTGGAGGAAGGGACGGACCGGGAGAACCACCAGGTCAGTATGGAAGAATACGAAGATTCCGTGATACCGGAGATTTTTTTCATGGATGCAGTCACATCCGTTGCGGTCGGGGATCACTCGTTTTCGATATCAAAGGGGAGCAGGATTCCGGAGAAGACGACAGAGGTCGAACTGTTCCGCGAGATCCGAAGCACATTTCATACCAGCCGGTATATTGGTTTCGTTCTGCTGAACGAGGAAAAATCCGGTTATGAGCTGCGGCTGTACAGCAAATCGGGAAAGCAGATCATGAACCGGGCGATTTCCGGGGAGTTCAGCAATGTATATATGGAAGGAAATGAAATCATACTATACGAAGGCTCCAGATGCAGCATCTATACAAGCATGGGAATGCCGCGGTTTGACGGTGATCTTAAGGACGACATTCTGATGATGGTCCCCATGGAAGGGATCAATCGGTACATGATGATGAGTACGGATGAATTACGGGTCATTTATTTGGCCGGATAGGAGAAAAGTGATGGAGAACTGGTTATTGATCCTAGTAGGAGTTATATTTTTGGTGGGCATTGTGGCAGGGGCAGTCCGCGGATTTGTCAAGATCGGGATTTCCCTTTTATCCACGGTGCTCATTGCTGCGTTATTTGCATTTCTTTCCCCGCATGTAGGGAGCGCTCTGGCCAAATATACGCCCCTAGATGAACTGATCCAGGAAAAGATCGTTCAGGCGTTCCTCCCCGAGATATCGGCAGAGACTTTAAAGGATAAGGATCTGAGCGGAACGCCGCTTCAGAATATCCCTCTGAAGGACATTGAAAAGCTTACCAGCCTGGACTGGAAACGTCTGGGCATTACGACAAATGATTTTGCAGACATATTCGGGAACATCCCAAAGGACCAGCAGATCAAAGAGATCGAAGAATCCGCAATGCCGGATTTCTTAAAGGAGCTTCTCCTGGAAAACAATAATACTGCCATTTATGAGGAGTTGGATGTGGCTTCGTTTCCACAGTATATTGCTGCATATATATCCAGAATGATGCTGAATGTGATATCCTTTTTAGTGACCTTTATCCTGGCGTTTGTGATCGTGAAGGCTTTGATGGCCGCTGTGGATATTCTGGGAGATATGCGAATATTTGGGGTGTTTAATTATTTTGGCGGCGCGGTGATCGGCGCTCTGTGCTCACTCATGTTTGTATGGGTGCTGTTTCTGGTGATCGCAGTTTGTTATTCACTGCCGATCGGGAAGGCCTGCTTCGATATGATCGACAGCAGCATATTTCTGAAAATGATCTATGAGAGCAATCCTCTGCTTACAAGGCTGATTTCGTTCTAAAGGATTAGAAAACCTTAAGAAATGAACTGTCCGGAATCCTTGCACTTTTTGTCGAAACTTGTTATGATAAACGAGGAGAATCATAACATGTGTTAGTAACGATCCAGAACGGCGGCAGTATGAAAACTGCGGTCTGATGTTCTGAACCGTTACATGTATAATTAATAGGAGGGACAGATTGTGGCAGAGGAAGTAATTCGTGTGCAGGAAGGGACGCAGACACCATCGGAGTCGGTGAAGACGGCGGAACAGATGGGGACGGTGATCGCCATGGAATCCGTCAAGCTGGCGGCAGAGAATCAGTTGCGTCAGGGGGAGGCCAGGGCAGCGGAAGCAGAGCCAGAACGGGTTGTGAACCGTCAGATTCAGGAAGAGGTGCAAAAGCCCGCGGCAGAGGCGGCCAGGGGACCTGCATTTTACGACCCGCCGGCTGCAGAGCCGGTCATTGAGGCAGTATCGCCCGGCGAGACGGGGGAAGCATCCGGACAGAATCGGACGAAGAAGCGGATCAATGATTTTTTCCGCCTGCGGAAGGATATGGAGGATTTTACAAGGGAGGACTGGATCCTGTCCAGGATACCCGAAGAAGATCTGATGGAATATCTCAGGATGGAGCAGAAGAATTCGGAGATACTCCAAAAAGCAAAAGAGATCAAAGAAAAGAGGATATTTACGACACTGCAGATTGCCATCTCCATGTCGGCGATCGTGGGGGTCGTGGCCTTACTGAAGGACAATCCTACGGTACTGGTGAATATCCTGTATATAACGGGAATCGTGATCGCTCTGTGGATCTGGAGAGGCAAACAGGATAAATAAGCGGCGGTTCGCGGCCGGTTCGGCCATGAGCTGTAAGCAACAAGAAAGTGAGGCAGGGTGGCGCATGCTGAGAGAAGAGCTTTGGGAGGAATTGATCAGACATCAGGGAAAGACATTTCACACGGTAAAGGGCTTGGAATTCCGATACCAGGTGATCGGCGGGGAACTGTTTATAGACAGAAGATCCAAGTCCATCACCCGGGCTACGGTCGAAAAAGCGTGGGACAAGATACATGCCAGGCCGGGGGAGGTTACCGGTCCAAAAAGCCTTGGCGTATTTGGCGCGCCCTATGTGTGGGCAGTTTTCAGAGAGTTCGGTATCGTATAAACGGCATCGTTTTTTTGAGCGGCGGTCGAATTTTTGCCGGGTGAAGGGAATTGCATTTTCTGGTATATTTCTCTTTTCATTTTGATCGATATAAAGTATAATAGGGATTAATGAAATTTCCGTGTATCACATGCTTGCCTGGGAGATGTGAACGATTGAGATACCGATAGGCCTATCCACATGTAATGCACGGAATTAAAACAAGCAATGACGAGGTGGGCTTATGAAAAAGAATGATACCAGTAAAACAAAAGCAGACAGCAAGACAGCAAAAGGCGCAATGCCAAAAAAGGCAGCGCAGCCTTATGAGATCGGAGAACTGGACCAGTACCTGTTCGGACACGGCACCCATTATGAGATCTATAAAAAGATGGGCGCGCACAAGGTGACAGTGGACGGCGTGGAGGGCGTGTATTTTGCGGTTTGGGCGCCTCATGCGGAAAAGGTGTCCGTAGTTGGCGAGTTCAATCACTGGGAAGTGGATGCGGATGAGATGGAGCGGCAGGAGCCGGCCGGCATCTATACACGTTTTGTTCCAGAAGCCAAGGAAGGGGACATGTATAAGTTCTGTATAGAGACTATGGAGGGGGAAAAGCTCTTCAAGGCGGATCCTTTTGCCAATTATTCGGAGCTGCGTCCGGGGAATGCTTCCCGGGTGGCGGACATCGCGCATTTTAACTGGACCGATGAGGCATGGATGGAAGCGCGTAAAAAGTGGGACAATACGAAGAACCCGATGTCGGTCTATGAGGTACATATGGGATCCTGGATGCGGCATCCCTGCCGGGAGGACGAAGGATTTTATACGTACCGTGATTTTGCGGTATCCGTTACGGACTATGTCAAGAAGATGGGATATACCCATGTGGAACTGATGGGCATCGCGGAGCATCCTTTTGACGGCTCTTGGGGTTACCAGGTGACAGGATATTATGCGCCTACGTCAAGATACGGCACTCCGGAGGACTTTGCGTTCCTTGTGAATTATCTGCATAAGAACAAGATCGGCGTCATCCTGGACTGGGTACCGGCCCATTTCCCGAGAGACGCGCACGGCCTGGCGGACTTTGACGGAACCCCTACATTTGAGTATGCGGATCCCAGACGCGGAGAGCATCCGGACTGGGGAACCAAGATCTTTGACCTAGGCAAGAGCGAGGTGGAGAACTTCCTGATCGCGAATGCGTTATTCTGGATCGAACATTACCATGTGGACGGCCTGCGTGTGGACGCGGTAGCTTCCATGCTGTATCTGGATTACGGCAAGCAGGACGGCCAGTGGGTTGCGAATAAATACGGCGGCAATGAGAATCTGGAGGCGATCGAGTTCTTCAAGCATCTGAATTCCGTGGTGCTGGGACGCAACCACGGGGCAGTGATGATCGCGGAGGAATCCACGGCATGGCCGAAGGTGACCGGCGCGCCGGAGGACGACGGACTGGGATTCAGCATCAAGTGGAACATGGGCTGGATGCATGATTTTACGGAATATATGAAGCTGGATCCGCTGTTTCGGAAGAACGCGCACTACATGATGACATTTTCCATGGAATATGCGTACAGCGAGAACTATATCCTTGTACTTTCACATGACGAGGTGGTGCATCTGAAGTGTTCCATGCTGAACAAGATGCCCGGTCTTGGATTTGACAAGTTCGCGAACCTGAAGGTTGCCTATGCGTTTATGATGGGACATCCCGGCAAGAAGCTGCTCTTCATGGGACAGGATTTCGCGCAGCTCAGGGAGTGGAGCGAGGAGCGGGAGCTTGACTGGTATCTTCTGGCAGAGCAGTCCCATCAGCAGATCCAGAACTGGGTGCAGGAGCTTCTGCATCTGTATCGGAAGAACAAGGCATTGTATGAGATGGATACGGAAGAAGAAGGTTTTGCATGGATCAACAAGGACGATATCTTCCGGAGTATTTTTAGCTTTGTAAGGTATTCCAGGGATAAGAAAAAGAACCTCCTGTTTGTGTGCAACTTTACTCCGATGGAGCGGGAGGACTACAGGGTCGGCGTGCCCAGGGGCAAGCAGTATAAGCTGATCCTCAACAGCGATGACGAAAGATACGGCGGAAAAGGTGAGGCGCGGCCGCTGATCTACAAGGCGGTGAAAAAGGAATGTGACGGACAGAAGTATTCCTTCGCATATCCGCTGCCGCCCTACGGAGTAGCGGTGTTTGAGTTTTAGATGAAGTACAGGAACAAGATGAAAAAATGGCTGGTGCAGACATATCTGCGCCGGCCATTTTTTCACCTGCATCCTCTTCAATTTTATTGAAAGAATATAAAACTTATGATAAAATATATACGTATTGTTGGCTTATTTACGGAGGACTTCTTGATGAATCAAAAAAAGAGATCGTTTCAGGGTTTTGTTTATGTGTTGTTCCTTATGATGGCTATAATCATACTCTTCTGGTGGTATACGGTGCAGAACAGCAAGCGTATTGAGAAGCAGAATCTGAATTATGCGGAGGATTCGGCACAGCAGACGGCGCGCTCCATCTCGAAGGAATTCGAGAACGCGATCAACCGGATCAGCACGTATGCGTATTTTCTTGGGGAAGGTCTGTCCCAACCAACAGTCAATGTGGAAGCATTGAAGGGGATGACAGGGAATTCTCTGTTTGATTCCTTTATTTATACGGATGCCAATGGTACCAGCGTGACTTCCGACGGAAGGGTTTTGGATACATCAAGCAAGGAGTATTATCTTCTGGGCATGGGAGGGCAGACCGGCATGTCTGTTGAAATGCATTCCGGCCTGTTTGATGAAACGGTGGTGACCTTTTACGCTCCCCTGCATTTTCAGGGAGAGATCATCGGCGTACTGGAAGGAATCTATTCAGCAAATTCCTATCTGAACGACCTGCTTTCCGCCAGCTATTTCGGTGAAAAGGCGGATGTGTACCTCTGTATGCGGGACGGGGCCAAGATTGCGAGCTCCGACGGCGAGGATGATTCGGAAAATATATTTGAGCTGCTGGAAGAATTACAGATTGCGCCCAGGGAGACATTGGAGCATATAGAAGATATATTCGAGTTCGGCGGAGAAGGGGCTTATATCTGCCCTGACGGCGGCAAGACGGATAATATCTGTGTGATCAACCTGCCGGACAACGAATACGTCCTTGTGCAGATGTTCCCGAAAAGCGTAACCCAGACCATGATCAATAATGCGAACCGTACAGGAAGCATCCTGGAGCTGATCCTGATCATATTGTTCATCATCTATATTATAACGCTGCTGGCTCGGACCAGGAAGGAAAAGAAGCGTCTGGAAGAGGAAAACCGGGAGATGGGCTATGTCATCGGAGGCGTGAACACGCTGTTTGCCCGTTTTGTCATGATTGATTTTGAGAAAGGGACGTATCATTATCTGTCCGGAACACTGCCTGAGAGGGATGATATTGGCCCCAGCGGCAAAGTGGAGGATCTGTGCGAGTATTTATCGACCTTTCTGATTGAGGAGGAGGACCGGGAGAAGTTTGCGGAACTGTTCAATGTCAAGGCGCTTGCGGACATGCTGGGTGAAAATGAGACAGACGTACGCCTGGAGTATCATGTGCAGAGACACGGCAATGCGGAATGGGAGCACATGAATGTGATCTGTCTGGAGCGGAAGAACGGCAGGGCCAGAAAAGCCCTGTTTATCCGGCAGAATATTACGGATGTAAAGGAGCGGGAGCTGAAGATCCAGGCCCGGATCTCTCTTGCGAACCGTAAGGAAAGGCAGTATCGGATCGCGATCACGTCAAAATCAATCTATACCTTTGACTTCAACCTGACCCGTGATATGATCGAACGGGATATCGTCTGTACGAAGGATGACGGCCTTATTTCCCTGCTTGAGCGGGTAGGAATGGAAGCGCCCTGCAGAGCCTCGGAATGGTTTGAAAAGTGGAAAAGATTTGTCGCTGAGGAGTCCATAGAGGATTACTGCGCTACGATCAATTTGGAATATTTAAAGAAATGCTTTGAAGAAGGCGACGCGGAGATCAATGTAGAATACTGGAGCGAAAGCCTGGACGGAGAAAAAATATGTGTACGCCAGTCCTTTATCATGACATGGGATGATGATACGGGAGATATCATGGTCATGGTTGTGGCCAAGGAGATCACGGGCCAGGTGAAAAAGCAGATGGAACAGACGCAGGCTCTTCAGGATGCTTTGCTGGAGGCACAGCATGCCAACAATGCGAAGACCACCTTCCTTTCCAATATGTCCCATGACATCCGTACACCGATGAACGCGATCATTGGGTTTACGACCATTGCCGTGAGCCACATCGACAATAGGGACCAGGTGAAGGACTGTCTGCAGAAGGTGCTTTCATCCAGCAATCATCTGCTCAGCCTGATCAATGACATTCTGGACATGAGCAGGATTGAGAGCGGCAAGGTGCAGATCAAAGAGCAGGAGTGCAATATTTCCGAGCTGATGCACAATCTGGTCAATATCATCCAGCCCCAGGTCAAGGCAAAGCAGTTGGAACTGTTTATTGATACCTACGACATTGCTAACGAGGACGTATTTGCGGATTCGCTGAAGCTGAACCAGATGTTTGTAAACCTGATCAGCAATGCGGTGAAGTACACCCCGGCCGGGGGGACGGTCAACTTCCGGATCATACAGAAAGGCACATACCGGCGCGGATACGGCGAGTATGTCTTTATTATCCAGGACAATGGTATCGGGATGTCACCGGAATTTGTAGATCATATATTTGAACCCTTTGAACGGGAATCCAGTACCACCAAGACCGGAATCCAGGGCACCGGACTGGGTATGGCGATCACGAAAAATATCGTAGATATGATGGGCGGCAAGATCAGTGTCAAGAGTGAAAAGAACAAGGGCACGACCTTTACGGTAGAACTCAGTCTGAAGCTGCAGAACACGGAAAAAGAGGCGGAGAAGATTAAAGAGCTGGTAGGACAGCGCGCGCTTGTGGTGGATGATGACTTTGATACCTGCACCAGTGTATGCAGGATGCTCCAGCAGATCGGGATGCGAGCGGAGTGGACGACCTCAGGAAGAGAAGCGGCGTATCGGGCAAAGAGCGCATTTGAAGACGGAGATTCCTACCATACTTATATCATCGACTGGCAGATGCCGGAGACCAGCGGGATCGAGACTGCCAGGAGGATCCGTAGCGCAGTCGGAAGTGAGGCTCCAATCATCATACTGACCGTCTATGACTGGTCAGATATTGAGGAGGATGCCAGGGAAGCGGGAATCAGCGCGTTTTGTGCAAAACCGCTTTTTATGTCCGATCTTAAGACCGTACTGCTCGTGGCAAACCGATTGATTGAAAAGGACGAGGAAGAGGCCACATGGTTGCAGGCTGATTTTGACGGAAAGCGTATTCTGCTCGTAGAGGATAACGAACTCAACCGTGAGATTGCGGAGGAAATCCTGGAAGAGACCGGTTTCATCGTGGATACGGCTCCAGACGGCTCGGATGCGGTGGAGATGATGAAGAAGGTGGAAGAGGGATACTATGATGCCATCCTGATGGATGTGCAGATGCCGATCATGGATGGCTATGAGGCAACCCGAACGATCCGGGCCATGCCCAGGGCGGATGTGCGCCATCTGCCGATCATTGCCATGACAGCCAATGCGATGGATGAAGATAAAGAGGCCGCATTGAAGAACGGGATGACTGCCCATATCGCAAAGCCGATTGATGTGGATATCTTCATATCGGTGCTGGGACGGTATCTGAATCCGGGAAAATAAGACTGGCCATAAAGGGATGCTCTGGGTATAAACAATGGAACTACGTGGAAAACAGAATTTTCCAGGCAGTTCCATTGTTTTTATACAAACGCTTCGAGGATCCGCTTTCCCTGAATCGTGATCTCTTTTATCCCGGTCTGCTTCTTTTTGTTAAAACTAAATGTCAGCATATAGCCTTTGTCCAAATGATAGAGATTCAGATAATCAATAAGCTGTTTTTCACCGGCTTCGTTATATTTTTTTCCTCTCCATAGTTTTAATTCTATAACATATTGCTTTCCGAGATAATCAACAATTACATCGGTCTGTGTTTCATCTCTGGTCTCTGCTTCCACATAAAAATTTCCTGTTCCGTTGATGATAGGGCGAAGATACAGGAGAAACATTTTTCGGCCCTGCTTTTCAAAAAAACTTTCGTCTTTCTCCTGATATAAATCCGTATAATATTCCACGAACTTCTTTATCACTAAATCCATGTTCAAAGCGCCGTCTTTTATAAACTGATTTTCATGGGCGTTAGGAAAAGTCTGAATATCAGTTTTTATCAATTCTTCAGAAAGAAAATACTGATACAGATGCATTTCAAAAATACGGTTTGCAATCTGTGTTTTTCCCCTGCACTCTTTTAAAAATCCGAACATCACTCCAATGTTTAGCGCCGTACTGTAATGGTTAAAGGAATATTCTGTGCCGTGAAAAAGGATATTCCGGATGACGGCGGCCAGGTCTGGATATTCTGCCAAATGTTTGATCATGTCATCAAACAGTGTATTGGGCTGACGGAGCATAAGCCGTACAGCCTCTGCAACCCCTTCCCTCGACCAGGGTTCAATACCGGAATGATCAGGGGGGGCGGCTATGGCTTCATCAATAAGCCTGCAGATGCCGGAGACAAGATAGGGATACCCGGAAGTATAATCGTAAATAAGCCTGGAAATATAGATGATATCCATACCAGTATGCCAGTCTGCTTCGTATTCGGAAAGCATCTCGCAGATATCAGATGGGGAAAAACTCATATCTATATTAAAATCAGCCGCAATATTCCAAGGACTGTTGTACTTGGCTTCCTCTCCTGGGTGAAGCTTTAACTTTAGATTTTTGATGTCATAAATCCCGGCCAGTATTACAGATTGAAAAGTAACATCCTTACTCTGCTGCTGTTTGAGATATTTTTCGCGCAAAAGACCGAGAAAGGATAAAAAAATCTGGTTTTCGGAACTTTTGTCAACCTCATCGATCATGAGAATGATTTTCCGGGGACTGTTCGAACATAAATCCGTAATTCTGTCACTCAGATCGTGAAACGGAAACTCAGGGGATATCGGTTTCAGCCAGTTTTGCAGAAGCTCTTCCGAGACGTTCTGCATTTTTAAATCTTTACCAATATTACGAATTAAGCCGCTTGCAAAAATATATAAGGAGCAAAATAATTCATCCGCTGCCTCAAAGCTTAAGCTGATTACAAGATAGTCTTTTCTTAAATATCGCTCTAATAGATAGAGGGTCGTGGTTTTACCGTATTGCCGTGCGCGGTTTATAGAAAAATATTGACCTTCTTCTATATATTCAGAAACGATTTTTTGAATCTGGCTTTTCATATGGACCATGTAATGCTTTTCGGGTATACATGTTCCGGTTATTTGAAATTTTTTGGACATACTGCACCACCTTAAAAAGCATTGTTGCTATATTACGATTGTAACATACCCATTTCTTCCATGCAATGATTCAAAGTAAAAACATTTCCGCCGCAAGTACAGCGGCGCAGCACAGCACGGCCGTTTTGAACAGGTCGGCTCCCAGCCATGCGGCAGTCAGCCCTACAGCCAGGGCAATGCAGCCGGATATGGGGCTCTGGGTTGCTTCCACGATGGCCGGAAAGGTCATAACAGCCAGGGTCACATAGGGAACATAGTATAAAAATGACTGAATGAACTTGTTTTTGATCGGCTTACGGATGAGGGTCATGGGAAGCACTCGGATCGCATACGATACACCAGCCATGATCAGGAGATAAATATACATATTACGCATTGGTATCTTCCTCCTCCCCCATATCTTTCGGAAACAGGACTGCGGCGGCGGCCGAAAGCACTACGGTCAGAAAGATCGTCCGCGTGCCGCCGGATACTTCGGACACGACCGGCAGATGAGCCGCTCCATAACTTGCCGCGAAGCAGATGGCAATGAGCCCGGCGATCACCTTACTCTTTCTTGCGGCCGGAATGATGACTGCCAGGAACATGCCGTACAGAGCGACGCTGAACGCGCTCACCAGGCGCAGCGGGAGCAGTCCTCCGGCGATGGCGCCCAGGGCGGTTCCGACGGCCCAGCAGGGGGCGGCCACCAGCACGGCGCCGTAGCTGTAAAATGGATTCAGACAGCCGGGCCGCGCAATGGCGATGCCGAACAACTCGTCCGTAATGTGGAAGGCCATGAGCGGACGGTGGAATCCGGGCATGGCCGGATCCAGACGCTGGCTCATGGCACAGCTCATGAGCAGATATCTGGCGTTGGCGATCAGGGTGACGATGGCCAGCTCCAGGTAGGTGGCGCCTGCGGCGATCAGGGTAAATCCTGCGTATTCTCCGGCCGAAGCATTGCATAAAAGGCTGGCCAGAAAGCCCTGGAATGGGGTGAGCCCCGCGTTTTTCGCGGCAATCCCGAGGGAAAAGGAAACAGCAAAATACCCCAGTCCGATGGGGACGCCGTCCCGCATTCCGTTCTGCAGCGCCTGTCTGCTGAAATGTGTTCCAAGGGTGTTTGTATTGTGTATTCGTTCCATTTTGATCTCCTTGCAGCGTTCTCAGAACACCATCTTATCTAATCTTTCCATGGCCTCTGTCAGCAGTGACTTGGGAAGAGCCACGTTCAGGCGGATTCCGTATTCGCCGTGAAACGGCCTTCCGTCCTGCCAGATGACCCCGGCCTCCACTCCCGCGCGCTGTAGCTCATCAATGGTTCGGCCATGCTTTTTGCACCAGTCTTCACAATCCAGAAACAGCATGTATGTCCCCTGCGGCTTCGACACGGATACACCGTCGAAATGCTCCAGGATAAACCGGTAAGCATATTCTACATTTTCTGTCAGCACCTGGCACAGCTCGTCAACCCATTCATATCCTTCCGGTTTATATGCTCCGATCAGCGCGTGCATGGAGAGGACATTCATGGAATTATAATGTGACAGGGAGGACTCCTTCCGGATCCTGTCCCTGATCCAGGGATTATAGATGATATGGTAGCTGCCGATCAGACCGGCCAGGTTGAACGTCTTTGACGGGGCATAAAAGGCGGCGGTGCGCATCCGGGCATCCTCGGAAACCATCTGAGTCGGGATATGCCGGGAGCCGGTCAGGATGATGTCCGACCAGATTTCATCCGCTGCTACCATTACATCGTATTTCCGGAACAACTCCATGGCCTGCATAAGCTCTTCACGTTCCCAGACGCGTCCGGTCGGATTGTGGGGAGAGCAGAAGATGGCCGCATGGATGTTTTCTTCTTTCAGCTTAAGCTCCATATCCTCAAAATCCATTCTCCAGCAGCCCGCCCTGTCCTTTACGAGAGGGCTGAGTACCATGTGGTATCCGTTATTTTCCAGCGCTTCCGTGAAACCGATATAAGTGGGGGAATGCAGCAGGACCTTGTCGCCTTTGGAACAAAAGACATTCAGGGCGCTGAGCACACCGCCGAGTACGCCGTTTTCATAACCGATGCATTCCTTTGTTAATCCCTGCGTGCCGTGGCGTGTTTCCTGCCACCGGATGATGGAATCATAATATTCGTCCCGGGGAGAAAAATATCCGTATGCCGCATGCCGGGTGCGCTCGATGATCGCCTCCGGTATGGTTGGGACAGTCTGAAAATTCATGTCCGCGACCCACATCGGGATCCGGCTGAACCCCTCTTTGACCCGCGTATCTTTATAAGGGATCACGTCTACCGCGATCGCGTCTTTTCCATTTCGGTCCATAATGGTTGTAAAATCATATTTCATCTCTTGTAACCTCGCTTTTTTTCTCTTTGCTCATCGGGGGATTACACCCGCTTAATAATATATCACATCCTGGGGGGATTAAAAAGTGGAATGTTGCAAAAGATTTTTTGTGCCCGGCATCCCGAAAAAAATGGGGTGTTAAAAGCCGCTGATATAAGGTATACTACATATTACAGGATAGATGGAAGGAGCAATAAGGGTTATGGATGAATTTTATCGACGGATCAAAGATTTAAAACAGGCTCTTGCCAGACAAAAGCTGGTCATCTTCGTCGGAGCCGGGGTATCCAGAAATTCCGGACTGCCGACCTGGGGACAGATGGTGCAGACATTTGCGGATCGGATCGGTTACCCATCCATAGAGCGGCTGGCGATGGAGGAGTACATACGGATCCCCCAATACTATTACTGCATGGATGAAAGTGAAGGCCACAGCGACTATTACCAGCTCCTTCGGGATCTGATCTGTGTGGACGCCAAGTCCAATATCCTGGATGAACTGATCGTATCCCTGAATCCCAGGCACCTCGTGACCACCAACTACGACAAGCTGCTGGACCAGATCGCGGACAACTATGAGGTGATCCGCGAGGACCGGGAGCTGCTCAAAGGCACGGCGAACCAATACCTGATCAAGATGCACGGGGATATTGACCAGGTAGAAAAGCTGGTATTCAAAGAGGAAGACTACCTCTATTATTCCGAGACACACCGCCTGATGGAGGTCTTTTTAAAATCCCTTCTGATCGACCATGTATTTCTGTTCGTGGGATATTCGCTGAACGACTACAATCTGAAAACCTTTGTGAGCTGGATCGAGTATATTGCCCAGGAAATGCGGTTCAAGGACGGAATGCACAAGAATTATTTCGTGTCCAGCAGTGTGCATGCGGAAAAGGATTATCTGCAGAAGTATTATGAGGGTAAAGGGCTGGAAGTGATCAATCTCTATAACCTCCCGAAGGAGGTCAAGGACCAGATCTGGCGGGTGCCGCTGGAGGAGGATCTGGGGAGAAGGACCTATGTGGTGCTGGAATTGCTGAAATAGATTGGCTCCGGAAGTGTAAAAGACTTCCGGCCTTTTTTCTTTGTAGATGAGCTCTGCCAGGCGGTCAGTCTGGAACTGATCAAAAGCATGGGCGGAGCTTCGGGAGTGATCTTTGGGACCATGTTCTTCGGCGGGATCGGCAGACTCCCGCATGGAGACGCGGTATCAACGGAAGAACTGGCGGATTATTTTTATGACGGCGAGCAGGCCATTGAACGCAGGGGCCGCTCCAAGCCGGGGCAGAAGACCATGCTGGATGCGCTGTATCCCGCTGTCTGCGCATTGAAGGAGCATGCGGAGGCAGAGGCAGGCGAGATGCTTGCGGCGGCGTGTCAGCCGGCGGCAAAAGGCGCGGAGGAGAGTAAGGGCATCCTGCCCAGGGTGGGACGCAGCAAGAACTTCCGGGAGGAGGCCATCGGGCTTCCGGATCCGGGAGCGGTGTCTGTGAGCTATCTGTTCCGGGCATTTTCGGAGGTGCTGGAGAACTGATGCGATGCAGGCTGGAGGTTCTATAGAGCATCTAACCATACAGGCAGAATTTAGAAGCTGCCGAAAGGACATATTCAGCGGATTTGCACAGATGACAAAGGAACTGGCGGCCTCAGTGAAGGTTCCGGTGGGACTGCATCTGGACCACAGCTATAATTACAGATCGGTGATGCAGGCCATCCACGGGGGATTTGACTCTGTGATGATCGATGCGTCCGCCCATGAGCTGGACGAAAATATCGCCGTGACCAGAAAGGCGGTGGAGACGGCGCACATTTTCGGCGTGGACGTAGAGGCGGAAATCGGGCACGTAGGACTGGCACAGGACTGCGACGGCGACAAGAGTGATTTTTATACAAAGGCAGATGCCGCCGAACGATTCTGCCGGGAGACCGCTGAAGATGCTGGAGGTTCCCATGTTCGTGCAGGAACGGCTGGAGAAATACCTGGAAGAAAAATTGAAATTATCGAAGTTTTAAAATGATAAGTGAATGATATCTACCGAACCTGCCTCTAACTGTCAATTTATGTAAATATATTGACAAAAAATAATGCGAAATGTATAATTAAACAGGCAGATTGCATAGTATTTTATAAATATTTCGCAATTTTACCAGATGATTATGAGGAGGAATGAATTATGGCATTTTGCAAAAAGTGTGGGGCAGAGATTGACGACCAGGCGGTAATCTGTCCAAAGTGTGGAGTTTCACAGGTGACTCAGCCTGCAACGGTCGATAATGGCGGATTTTTGTGGGGACTTCTCGGATGCTGTATCCCATTGGTTGGGTTGATCCTGTTTTTGGTTTGGAAGGATACGAAGCCTAAGACAAGTAAAGCGGCAGGAATCGGTGCACTGGTAGGTGTGGTCTGCGTCATTGTCTTTTATATCGTGATATTTATGATCGGCGTTGGCAGTGCGGCATCCATGTATTATTAAATGGATGGCATGGATCTATAAGTGGCTGCCGATTTTTTTCGGCTGCCACTGCAGGCCGGAACGGTCATTCTATTACCGCGGCAGGCAGTTTCCTGTCTGCGCCCGCTGTACAGGAGAACTGACAGGGATACTGGCGCTTCTTCTTACATGGATCGTGTGGCATCCCGATGCAGTACCTTCCCTTCTGCTGCTGCTCCCGCTTGTTCTTGATGGAATGATCCAGCTCTGCACAGCTTACGAAAGTAAAAATATCCGCCGCCTGTGGACAGGGATTCTTTTCGGATATGGATTGACAAATCTTTTGTTTTTATCAGCTGCCTGGGTGTACCATCTGGGATATGCGGCAGGATTGAATATGAGAAATATATGACAGGAAAAAAAGCTGGATGCCAGCCGTTATATACGGCAGGGTATCCGGCTTTTTCGTTTTATGGATAAGAAAAGCTTCAGCCGCAGATTTTTGTGTGATTTTTCAGATTTTCCCTTGACAAATATTTGATTTTATGGTTACATGAACATATGAACAATCATTCATATGTTTTACGATATTATTTGGAGGGACATTATGGGAGAATCAGCAATTCAAAATGAAGAAATCATAAAAAAAGACAGGAAGCATCGGAATCACAATCATGAGATACATGAGTCGCATGTACATGACCATGGAGAGCATTGTGGCTGCGGCCACGACCATGTGCATGAGGAACATATTCACGAATCTCATGAGCATCATCACGACCACGGAGAGCATTGCGGCTGCGGCCACGACCATGTGCATGAGGAACATATTCACAAATCTCATGAGCATCATCACGACCACGGAGAGCATTGCGGCTGCGGCCATGATCACGGTCATGAAGGTCATCACGACCACGAAGGCCACCACCATGAGCAGGTAGAGCGCCGCCCGGTCAACCACGCATTTGACGGTGTGAAAAAGCAGATTTACATCATCGAGAACCTGGGCTGTGCCAACTGTGCGGCGAAAATGGAACGGAAGATCCAGGAGCTTCCTCAGGTGGATTATGCTAACCTGATCTACGCCACAAAGCAGCTCCAGATTGTGACGAATACAAGCGAGGAACTCCTTCCTGTATTCCAGGAGATCTGTGCTTCCATCGAAGACGGTGTGACCGTAACAAAGCAGGAGACCAAGCAGGCCACGTCGGAACGGAAGGCAGCAGAGAAGGAGAAAGCAAAAGAGAACAAAAAAGACATCTGGGAGCTCAGCATCGGCGCGGTGCTTATGGCAGCAGGAGTCGCGACAGAACGCTATTTCTTAACGGCATCCTCGGCCCTTCTGATCCTTGCGTACCTGATTCTGGGCAGACATGTTCTTTTGACAGCCGGAAAAAATCTTATAAAAGGACATGTGTTTGACGAAAATTTTCTGATGAGCATTGCCACCCTCGGCGCGTTTGCCATACAGGATTATACGGAAGCAGTGGGAGTCATGCTCTTCTACCGTGTCGGGGAGCTGTTTGAGGACATTGCCGTTGCACGCAGCAGAAGCCAGATCATGGATGCCGTAGACCTGCGGCCCGAGGTGGTCAATCTGGTGCATGACGGGGAAGTACAGGTGATTCCGGCAGAGCAGGCAACGCCCGGCGACCTTCTGCTGGTACGCCCCGGCGACCGGATTCCGCTGGACGGTACGATCATGGAGGGAGAGAGCCGGATCGATACCTCTCCTGTGACCGGGGAGCCGGTTCCTGTAGCCGCGGGAATGGGAGACAGTGTGATCTCCGGCTGCGTGAACACGTCCGGACTGTTAAAGATCCGGGTGGAAAAAGCACTGGAAGATTCCATGGTAACGAAGATTTTGGATTCCGTGGAAAATGCGGCCGCGAGCAAACCGAAGATCGACCGGTTTATCACCCGTTTTTCCAGGATCTATACGCCTATCGTGGTAGGACTTGCGGCGGCAACGGCAATCCTGCCGTCCCTGGTGACCGGCGACTGGCAGTACTGGATCTATACGGCTCTGACCTTCCTGGTCATCAGCTGTCCGTGCGCATTGGTCCTGAGTGTACCGCTGGCCTTTTTCTCAGGGATCGGTGCAGGCTCGAAACTGGGAATCCTCTTCAAGGGCGGCATTGCCATCGAAGCGCTGCAGGATATCAGGGCGGTGGTCATGGATAAGACCGGGACCGTTACAGAGGGGAACTTTGAACTCCAAAGAGTCATTCCGGCAAATGGATTTACGGATGAACAGGTGCTTGCCCTGGCAGGAACCTGTGAACAGAACTCCACCCATCCCATTGCGGCCAGCATTATGGCGGCGGCAGAACAGCAGGGGATCACTTGTTCCCGTCCGGATTCTGTAAAGGAAATTGCAGGAAAGGGTGTGGAAGCAGCCGCAGAAGCCGGCACACTTCTCTGCGGCAGCCGGTCCCTTCTCGTGGAGGAAGGCATCGCACTGGAAGAGGGCCAGGCAGGCAGCTATGGAACCGAGGTGCTTCTGGCAGTCAATGGAAAGTATGCCGGATGCCTGGTTATCGCGGATACGGTAAAAGAAGACGCAAAGCCTGCGGTTCAGGCAATGAAGCGGCAGGGGATCGTGACCGCCATGCTGACCGGAGATGCGGCGGAAACTGCCCGTGCGGTTGCGGCTGAGACAGGGATTGATGAAGTCCATGCGAAGCTGCTTCCGGAACAAAAACTCCAGGAGCTGACCCGTATCCGCAGCACGCACGGCAGTGTGATGTTTGTCGGGGATGGGATCAATGACGCGCCTGTACTGGCCGGGGCCGATGTGGGGGCGGCTATGGGAAGCGGCGCGGACGCGGCCATCGAGGCGGCGGATGTGGTATTTATGACCTCCGCTATGAGCGCGATTCCGCAGGCATTGTCCATCGCAAAGGCGACCGGAAGGATCGCAAAGCAGAATGTGATATTCGCCCTGATCATCAAGGCAGCGGTCATGGTGCTGGGCCTGGCAGGGCTGGCAAATATGTGGATGGCGGTCTTTGCGGATACAGGCGTGGCGATGCTGTGCATCTTAAATTCCATCCGCATCCTCTATCAGAAGAAACAATAAGCTCGACAAGACCTCGCTAACTGTTTCTTGATGCATCGCACATAAGCGGATAAAGAACATCCGCTAAGTGCTCATAGCTATCAGAAACAGTAAGCTCGACAGGAAATGTCAAAAAGATATGAAAGCCGCGGTCGGAAAAAGCCGCGGCTTTTCTTGACCCGCCTGCGTATTTCACGTATAATAAAAACTTGTAAAGGAGATTACAACTATGGATAAGATAGAAGTGGAGCATTGTGACTTTGTACATGTTCATGAGGATATTGTAAAAGATGTCCGGGAGCACATGCCGGATGGGGAGCAGCTGCAGGCGCTGGCGGATTTTTACAAGGTATTCGGAGATTTTACGAGGATCCGCATCCTGTGCATCCTGCTCCGCGGCGAGATGTGTGTCTGCGATCTGGCGCAGACCCTGGACATGACCCAGTCCGCCATTTCCCATCAGCTCCGTGTGCTGAAGCAGATGAAGCTGGTGACGAACCGGAGGGAAGGCAAGACGGTATTCTATTCCCTGGCGGACGGACATATCAGGACGATCATCAATCAGGGTATGGAGCATATACAGGAGTAAGGAATGTCAAAGGAAATAAAGATCAGGCTTGTCGAGCTTGCTGCCGGGCTTACGGTATATCTTGCCCTTCTGATCGGAGGGCGGTACGATTACTGGAATCTGGCAGTTACGGAAGAGATGGAGCCGGTACTGTTTATGGCGGCATACGGGGTACTTGCGGCGGACGCATGCTGGCAGGCATTAAAAAAGCTCAGGCATTTGCAGCTATTTGATGAAAATCTGCTCATGCTGCTTGCCACCGGCGGCGCACTGTACATGGAAAAATATACGGAAGCAGTCGCTGTGATGCTGATCTTCCATATCGGAAAGCTGATCGAGGCACAGACTCTGGATCATACCAAGCGGTCCATTGCAAAGTTCATGGATATCCGTCCTGCCTTTGCGAACAGGAAGAGAGGACTTGGGGAAGAGACGGTCAGCCCGGAGGAGCTTCGGATCGGGCAGATCATCGTGATCCGGCCTGGGGAGAAGATCCCGGTCGACGCGGTGGTCATGCGGGGCCTTGGCAATATTGACGAAAAGGCGCTGACAGGAGAATTTCAGCCGAGAAGCGTCAGCATGGGCAGCAGGATCTACAGCGGCAGCATCAATATGGACAGTGTCCTGGAGGCACGGGTGACCCGGGTGTATGAGGATTCGACCGCCGCGAAGATCCTGAGTCTGGTAGAAGGGGCTATGAGCAATAAAGGGGAGAGCCAGAGCCTGGCCGAAAGATTTACCCGTCTGTACAATCCCATCGTGACGCTGCTGGGGCTTTTGGTAATGCTCCTTGCCCCTGCTCTGTTTCCCGGACAGGGTTCGGATACCTGGCTCTACCGGGGGCTGATCTTTCTGGTAGCTGCCTGTCCGTGCGGACTGCTGGTATCCGTTTCGGTTGCTTTTCTTGGAGGCATCGGCGCGGCATCCAGACAGGGGGTGCTGATCAAAGGCGGAAGCTGCCTCGAGGATCTGTCCCAGACAGAAGTATTTATTTTTGATAAGACAGGGACGCTGACGGAGGGAACATTTGGGCTAAAAGAAATCTGCCCCAGGGGGATCACTGCGGCTCAGCTTCTGGAGATCACAGCCTACGCGGAAGCTTATTCCAGCCACCCCATCGCGCTGTCTCTCCGGGATGCCTACGAAAAAGGAATTGATACGTCCAGAATTGGCTACATACAGGAACGCCCCGGGCTGGGGATCGAGGCTGTGATCGACGGGATGCGGGTCTATACCGGCAATGTCAGGTTCATGGAAGCGCTGGGGATCCAGACGCAGAAGGTGAAGGGCAGCGGTACAGCGGTCCACGCCGCCGTGGGCAGGAGATATGTGGGCTATGTGCTGATCTCGGACCGGGTCAGAGGAGATGTCAGCGATACGATCCGGTGGCTGCGTCAGCAGCGCATGGAAGTGATGATGCTGACGGGAGACAACGAGCATGTGGCAAATGATGTGGCAAAGGCGCTGGGCATCGAATACGTCTATGCGAATCTCATGCCCCAGGATAAGGTTGCCCAGCTGGAAGAGATCATGAACGATCAGATGGAATCGGAAAAGCTGGCATTTGTGGGGGATGGGATCAATGACGCCCCGGTGCTTGCCCGGGCGGATATCGGGATTGCCATGGGCGGACTGGGATCGGACGCGGCTTTGGAGGCGGCGGATATCATTCTGATGGAAGATGAGCCCTCGCGGATCATCAATGCCATCCGGATTTCACGGGGGACGGTCCGGGCGGTGAAGGAAAACCTGTACTTTTCCCTTTTCATCAAGGTGATCCTGCTGGGACTTGCATTTTTCGGAGGAGTCACCATGGGGGACGCGGTGATCGCTGACGTGGCAGTTCTGGCGATCGGCCTGCTGAATTCGTTCTGGATATTGAAGTTTCCGGAATGATGAGGAGACCATGGGATATCCATACGGCCGCGCTGCCATAGATACCTCTGTGCGGAGCGGATTTTGTCTGATAAGGTTTTTAAATCAATCATGGTATATTATAGAAGGAGTTGTGTCATGAGCACTGGAAAAATAAAATATCTGGTTTTGTCTCTTGCATCAGTCTGTCTCCTGACAGCCTGTTCTAAAAACCTGATCAAGGAAGGAACAGAACAGCTGGAGCAGGGAGATTACGAAAAAGCAGTTGCCGCCTTTGAACAGGCGGCGGAGGATGCCCAAAAAGAGGGAGAGCGGGCGCCGGAAGCCTACCGGGGGATCGGAATGGCCTGCTATGCCCAGGAGGATTATGAGGGAACGCGTCAGAATCTTCAGAAGGCTCTGGATGAGGGCGGCCTGGAAACACCCATTATTTATAATCTGATAGGGGGCAGTTCCATGAAACTGGAAGATTATGACAGCGCGCTTGCCGCATTCAGTAAAGGGATCGAACTGCCGGAGAGCGGAACCGTTTCCCGGGGAACGAAGCAGGAGACGGAGGCGGATTACAGCGAGGTCATCCGGGAAATGAAATTCAACCGGGTCGTCTGCTTTGAAAAGAAGCTGGACTGGGAAAACGCGAAGGCGGCCATGGCGGAGTACGCAAGCCAGTATCCGGATGATACGGAGGCGCAGAAGGAAGCGGAATTTCTCAGTACACGGTAAGGAATTGTTCAGAATAAGCTTTGCATATCTGGATACGCCGACTGACGACAACGGTTCCTGAGGAACTCTGCAAAAATAACTTTTAATAAGGATGCGATACTGGCTGAAAGGGACAATATTATATGAAGAGATCATATCAGATCACAGAGTTCTGTCGCCGTTTCCTGCAGGATTACATCGCAGAGAATGACTGCTGCGTGGATGCAACGGCAGGAAACGGCAATGATACAGAGTTTTTATGCCGCATGGCGGGAACTGGCGGAAAGGTCTATGTATTTGACATTCAGGCGGAAGCCCTGGAGCATACCAGGAACCGGCTGGAGACGGCAGGACTGCTTTCACGCGCCGTTCTGATCCGGGACGGACACGAGCATATGCTGGATCATGTAAAAGAGCCCGTGTCGGCGATCGTATTTAATTTCGGTTATCTCCCGGGTGGTGACCACAGGATCGCGACCCGGCCGGAGACAAGCATCCGGGCGGTCAGCCAGGGGCTGGAGCTGCTAAAGCCGGGCGGCATCATGAGCCTGTGTATTTACAGCGGCGGGGATACCGGATATGAAGAGCGGGACGCGCTACTTGAGTTTTTAAAGGAACTGGATTCCGGAAAATGGCTGGTCATCGTCAGCAGCTATTACAACCGCAGAAATGATCCGCCCCTTCCGGCTTTTATCATACGGCTCTGAGGTAAGGCGCTGTAATTTATGAATTGCCGCATCTTGTTTGTCTGGAGCCTGATGCAGGAAAATATGCCGAGCGCTTGCCGCTTGGATAAGGGAGAATAGAACCATGGAATTATATGATCTGAAACAGGAGGAAGAGCGCTTCATCCTGGTGGGAATCCAGCTGAGTGACAATGAGCTTGCGGAGGAATCCCTGGACG
Organism: Lachnospiraceae bacterium; assembly: GCA_910575475.1. Taxonomy (GTDB): domain Bacteria; phylum Bacillota; class Clostridia; order Lachnospirales; family Lachnospiraceae; genus Schaedlerella. The sequence continues at coordinate 115,527 of CAJTGD010000007.1, forward strand.
AACTGGAGGCGCTTGCCAGGACCGCAGGTGCCGCGGCTGCGGGACGGCTGATCCAGAAACGGGAGGCCATGCATCCCCAGACCTATATTGGAAAAGGAAAAATAGAAGAGCTGAAAGACCTGATCTGGGAGGAGGACGCATCCGGCATCATCTGCGATGACGAGCTTTCCGCGGTGCAGCTCAATCACCTGCAGCAGGAGCTGGAGTGCAAGGTCATTGACCGGACACTGCTGATCCTGGACATCTTTGCCGCGCATGCGGTTTCCGGAGAAGGCAAGATCCAGGTAGAGCTGGCACAGCTCCGTTACCGGTCGGCACGGCTTACCGGACTGGGCAACTCCCTTTCTCGTCTGGGCGGCGGGATTGGGACGAGAGGCCCGGGAGAGAAAAAGCTGGAGATGGACCGGCGCCTGATCCGGGAGAGGATCAGCCGTCTGAAACGGGAGCTGAAGGAAGTGGAACAGCACCGGGAACTGATCCGCACCCAGAGGAAGCGCTCCAACATGAAGGTGGCGGCATTGGTAGGCTATACCTCGGCGGGGAAGAGCAGTATGGAAAATGCCCTGACAGACGCGGGGATCCTGGAGGATGCGATGCTTTTTTCCACGCTGGACACCACCACCCGGGTTCTGGAGCTGGAAGGAAAGCAGAAGATCTTGCTGACCGATACGGTAGGATTTATCCGGAAGCTGCCCCATCACCTGATCGAGGCATTTAAAAGTACACTGGAGGAGGCTAGGTACGCGGACATCATCATCCACGTGGTGGATGCCTCCAATCCTCAGATGGACACCCAGATGTATGTGGTTTACGACACCCTGCGCCAGCTCGGAGTGGAGGGAAAGCCGGTGATCACGCTGTTCAACAAACAGGACCTGCTTGCAGAGCCGGGGCATTTTCGGGATTTTCAGGCAGATTACACGATACCCGCGTCTGCCAGGACGGGGCAGGGGCTGGAAGAACTGAAAAGAGTCCTGTCGGAGATCCTTCGAAAAGACCAGGTTTATATCGAACGGCTGTATCCCTTCGAGGATGCGGGAAAGGTCCAGGTGATCCGCGCCAGCGGACAGCTTTTGGAGGAAGAATACGTTCCAGAGGGGATTGCCGTCAAGGCATATGTACCGAAAGAAATCTATCTGTCAGGGAGGATCTAAACTCATGCTATCAAAATTCAGTGTTAAGAAGCCATATACCGTAGTGGTTGCGGTGGTCCTGGTCCTGATCTTGGGCTATGTGTCCTTTGACAAGATGACGGTAGACCTGCTGCCGGACATGAACCTGCCCTATGCAGTGGTCATGACGACCTATCCGGGAGCCAGCCCGGAGGAGGTGGAGGCTACGGTCACAAAGCCGGTGGAGCAGGCCATGGCGACCATCAGCAACATCAAGAATGTGAGCTCTTCCTCCATGGAAAATGCGTCCACGGTCATATTGGAGTTCGAACAGACCGCCAATATGGACTCAGCTACCATTGAGATGCGGGAAAGCCTGGACCAGATCAAAGGCTACTGGCCGGATACGGTGGGCAATCCTATCATCATGAAGATGAACCCCGCCATGCTGCCCGTAATGATCCCGGCAGTCAGTGTGGAAGGAGCGGACGCGGCGGAGACCACCCGGATCATCAAGGAGGAGGTCCTGCCTGAGCTGGAAAGTCTGGAAGGTGTGGCTTCGGTCAACATGTACGGAGATGTGGAGGAGACCATCCGGGTGACCATCAAGAAGGCCAAGGTCAGCAGCGTGGACGCCAGTGTCCAGAACCAGCTGGACCGGAAGTTCCAGGAAGCAGAGGATGCGCTGGCCGAGGCCAAAGCCCAGGTCGAGGACGGCAAGAGCCAGATGGAAGCCGGAGTGGGAGCGGCGGCAGGCCAGCTTGGCGCGGCAGAGCAGCAGATCGCCCAGGGAGACGCGGAGCTGATGCAGGGCCGGCTGGAGATCAAGGAAAAGAAAAGCCAGCTTGAGCTTGCCAGGACGACCCTTCAGATCGCGGCGGCAGGGCTGGATGCCAGCGAACAGGCACTGAATGAACAGAAGCAGGAGCTGGAGGATTTCAACAGCCGCAGAGGCGAGATCGAAGCGGAATACCAGCAGGTGCAGAAGGAGATCCAGGAGCTGCTGGCCTCTATGGGACAGGTTCCCCCGGCCGGCGACGGCTCAGGAAATGGGGATGCCTCCGGGGACGGCACCGGGAATCCGGGAGCGGGAGGAGACGGAAGCGTGACACCGGGAGGAAGCGGCACAGGCAGCTCGGGAGCAGACGGGACCGGTTCGATCAACCCGGGAGCAGGCGGAAGCGGCACGATCAATCCGGGAGCAGGCGGAAACGGGACGGGCGGAAGCGGAGCGACGATCCCGGGCGGAAATATCCCGGATCTCTCCCAGGGAATCGGCGGCACGGAGACTACCCTGCTGGACGGCACCACCATCACGATCCCCAATATCAACCTGCCGGGCGGGATTCCTGACATTTCCGTACCGGACGGCACTGATCTGGAGAAGCTGGCTCAGCTGCAGCTTGCCCAGGCGGCCCTGGCTTCCCAGCTTGCGCTGCTGGATCAGTACGATTCCACTATGGGGATGATCAACGAAGGACTGGGACAGATCGGCGCAAACCGCCAGATCATTTCGGACAAGCAGGCCGAGCTGGATATGGCCCAGACGATGCTGGATCAGGCGGAAGAGCAGCTGAATGCGGGAACGTTGTCCTTGGCCCAGGCAAGAGCCCAGCTGGGAGCGGCCCAGCTGACCGCGGCTCTGGAGATGAGCAGCGTATCCGCCCAGCTTGCGGTGGGAGAATCGGCCATCAAGGCACAGGAGGAGGAACTCAAGAAAGCAAAGGATTCGGCCAGCGCCGCCGCGGACATGGAAGCCATGCTGACGGCCGAGACCGTGCAGACTCTGCTGACGGCGCAGAACTTCAACATGCCCGCAGGCTATGTGAAGGAGGACGGAATCGATTACCTGATCCGGGTAGGCGATAAGTTTTCTTCCATTGAAGAGCTGCGCAAGCTGGTACTGGTGGAGCGGGAAGGGATCAATCCCATCCGGCTTTCCGACATCGCGGATGTAGAGCGGAAGGACAATTCGGACGAAACCTACGCCAAGATCAACGGGGAGAACGGGATCCTGTTCCAGATCCAGAAGCAGACCGGATACTCCACCGGGGACGTGACAGACCGGGTGCTGGACCGCCTGGAAAAGATTGAGAAGAACAATCAGGACATCCATTCCGTAGTGCTGATGAACCAGGGCGTCTATATTGACATGGTGATCGGCTCCGTGCTGCAGAATCTGGTGTTCGGCGCGGCGCTTGCGATCCTGATCCTGCTGGTATTCCTGCGGGATATCCGGCCGACCTTCGTCATCGCCTGCTCCATCCCGATCAGTATCCTGACGGCCATCGTGCTGATGTATTTCAGCGGGGTGACCATGAATGTCATCTCCCTGTCCGGACTGGCTCTGGGCGTGGGGATGCTGGTGGACAACTCCATCGTCGTGATCGAAAACATTTACCGGATGCGCAATGAAGAAGGGGCATCGGCCAAAAAGGCGGCAATCCAGGGAGCAAAGGAAGTGGCGGGCGCCATTGCGGCCTCCACTCTGACCACGGTGTGCGTATTCCTTCCCATTGTATTTACGGAAGGCATCGCGAGACAGCTGTTTGTGGATATGGGACTGACCATCGCCTATTCCCTGCTGGCAAGCCTTGTGGTGGCGCTGAGCCTGGTGCCCATGATGTCCGCGGGAGTTCTGCGGAAGACCGAGCAGAAGGAGACCCGCTTGTATGCGGGGATCCAGAATGTATATGAAAGGCTGCTCCGGATCGCGCTGAAAGGAAAGATCGCCGTACTGGCAGGCGCGCTTGCCCTGTTTGTCTTAAGCGGCGCTCTGCTGCTCGCCCGGGGGACCCAGTTCATGCCCTCCATGCAGAGTACGGAGATCAGCATGAGCGTTTCCATGCCGGACGGAACTCCGCTGGCAGAAACGGCCCGGGCTGCGGACGCATTTGCCGAACAGATCGGGGAGATCGCCGATGTGGAGGACGTGGGCGGAATGGCAGGAGGCTCCGGGGGACTGGGAATGGGCTCTTCCGCTACCAATGAAGTGCAGTTTTACGCTCTGGTCAGCGAGGACCGCACCATGTCCGACCGGAAGCTGCAGAAGGAGCTGGAAAAAGCAGCGCAGGATCAGGGACTGGAGATCAATGTGAGCATGTCCAACATGGATATGAGCGCCCTGGGAAGCTCCGGCATTTCCGTGCAGATCAAGGGAAATGAGCTGGATACCCTGCGCAGGATCGCCGGGGAAGTGGCGGAGATCGTGTCAAATGTAAAAGGGACCCAAAACGTGTCCGACGGCATGGAGGAGGTGACCAGAGAGCTCCGGATCGTAGTGGATAAGGCGAAGGCCATTGCCCACAATCTGACGGTGGCTCAGGTTTATCAGGATCTGGCGGCAAGGCTGCGGGATCAGACCTCATCCACCAATCTGGAGATGGATACCGCCACCATCGGGATCGTGGTGGAGGAGCAGAAGAACCAGGAGCTGACAAGAGAGGATATCCAAAACCTGGTTCTGGATGTGAAAAAGGAAGACGGGACGACGGAAAAGCTGGCGCTTAAGGACGTGGCGGCATTTGAGGACGGCGAAGGGCTGCAGGCCATTTCCAGGGATGCCCAGAGCCGGTACATCAATGTCAGCGCCGAGGTGGCGGAGGACGACAACGTGGGGCTGGTCAGCAGCCGGATCCAGAAGGAGCTGAACAAGTACCGGATCCCGGAGGGCTATACGGTGAAGATGACCGGGGAAGACGAGACCATCCGGGAGACGATGATCGAGCTTTTGAAAATGCTGGCCCTGGCCGTGGTGTTCATGTACCTGATCATGGTGGCGCAGTTCCAGTCCCTGCGCTCCCCGTTCATCGTCATGTTTACGGTGCCGCTGGCATTTACCGGGGGATTCCTGGGACTGCTGGTGTCCGGAGGACTGATGAGCGTCATCGCCATGATCGGATTTGTCATGCTTTCCGGGATCATTGTCAACAACGGGATCGTATTTATCGATTATACGAATCAGCTGGTATCCGCGGGATACGAGATGACGGAAGCACTTGTGGAGGCCGGAAGGACCAGGCTTCGGCCCATCGTCATGACGGCGCTGACCACCATCCTGGGATTGTCCACGATGGCGCTGGGAGTGGGATCCGGTGCGGATATGGTACAGCCCATGGCGGTAGTCACGATCGGCGGCCTGACCTACGGTACGATTCTGACCCTGTTCGTGGTGCCCTGTATTTACGGATTGTTCCGAAAGAAGGAAAAGGCAAGACTGAAAGAAGGAATGGAAGACAGCTTAGAGGATTACATGGAAGAGATCTATGAGGAAGAGGAGTAATAAGGGAGGTCCGGGATATGTTTCAGGAGGCAGTGGAGTTTGCGACGAAGGCGCATGAAGGGCAGGTACGGAAAGGAACAAGGAAACCATATATCGTCCACCCGATCGAGGTGGCGGAGATCGTCAGAACCATGACATCGGATGAGGAGGTGCTCTGCGCCGCGGTCCTGCATGATACGATCGAGGACTGCACAGGGGTAACGGAGGACATCCTGCGCAGCCGCTTCGGAGAACGTGTGGCAGCACTGGTCGCAGGGGAGAGCGAAGACAAATCCAAAACCTGGGAGGAACGCAAAAGCACGACGATACGGCATTTAAAAACAGAATCCAGAGAGCTGCAGACGATCGCCCTGGCGGACAAGCTGTCCAACATGCGGGACATTGACCGGGATTATCCGGTTCTGGGGGAAGGTCTGTGGATGAAGTTCCGGATGCACAGCAAGCAGGCCATCGGCTGGTATTACAAGGGCGTCATGGAAGCGCTGCAGGAAGACTTTCAGGAGGTTCCGGCATTTCAGGAATACTGCCGTCTGGTGAGGAAGCATTTCGGAGACGCGCCGGCATCTCTGGAATGGAAAGAGGAAAAGAAAAGGAGGGGAGCCAAATGAGCGGTACAAACGTCATCTGCTTTGCAAATAACAAGGGCGGGAGCGGGAAATCCACCACATGCTCCAACATCGGCTACGGCCTGTCGGTTCTGGGGAAAAAGGTGCTCCTGGTGGACGGGGATATGCAGCTGAACCTGTCGCTGTCCCTGTTTGAGGAGGACCAGGTGCTGGACTTCGCGCGCAGCGAGAAGAACCTTTACGAAGGGATCCGCAGACAATCCGACCTGACGGATTTTATCGTGCGTTCCCCCTTTGAAAACCTGGATCTGATCCCCTCCTCCACGCTGATGTGCTCCATCGAATATGAGCTGTTTACCAAATGGCAGAGGGAATATATCCTCAAAAAATGTCTGGCAAATATCATGTCCTCCGGGGAATACGATTATATCCTGATCGACGCGCCGCCCACCCTGGGGGGATGGGTGATGAACATCCTGTGCGCTTCGGACGCGGTGATCATCCCGGTCGAGTCCAGCCCATGGGGGATGTTCGGCCTGGCAAATATGTTCGAATTTTTGGGGGAGGTTCGTCAGATCGCCCCGGAGCTTCAGACGGGCGGCGTGGTGATCACAAAGGTAGATACCCGGAAAAGCTATTTCCGGCAGACCCTGGATACGCTGAAAGAGCTGGACGGGGTGAAGGTATTTGACACCTATATCCGGGTGGACAGCGGGGTGGAATGGTCCCAGGACAACCACGTGCCGATCATGGCTTACAGGAAAAACAGCCGCAGCGCGAAGGAATATATGGAATTGACGGAGGAGATCGTGCAGCGGTTTGAGGGCGGACACGGAAAGTGATACAACGGAGCAAAAAGGTATGCATCAGGATTTGATCAGGGAATTATCAGTCATCACGGAAGAAGAGCAGAGTATTCTGGACGGGCGGCAGGGCATCGACCAGCAGCTTTACACGGAGAAAAAGGAGCTGGTCGTAGACAGCGAGAAGCTGCTGAAACGGGGAAAGCTGATCGAGGTGAGGCCCCACACCCGTTTTGTAAAGTTTCCCCGGCACCGGCACAATTATGTAGAAGTGATCTACATGTGCCAGGGGACTACGACACATTATATCGACGGAAATGAGGTCGTTCTGGAGCCAGGCGACCTTTTGTTTCTAAACCAGAATTCGGAGCAGGAGATCCTGCCCGCCGGGGAAGCGGACATCGCGGTGAACTTCATCATCCTGCCCGAGTTTTTTAATATGGCATTTTCCATGATGGGAACGGAGGAAAATACGCTGAAGGAATTTCTGGTGGGGACACTGTGCGGTAAAAATGAACAGACCTCGTATCTGTATTTCCATGTGGCGGATGTACTTCCGATCCAGAATCTGGTGGAAAATATGGTCTGGACGATCTTTTACGATATGGGAAACAAACGGAGCTGCAACCAGATCACCATGGGATTGCTTTTGCTGCAGCTTTTGAATTACATGGATAAGATGGAGACTGGAAGCTCCCGCTTTGACACGGAGCTCACCGGAAATGTGCTGAAATATATCGAGGAGCACTATAAGGACGGCAGCCTTTCCGAGCTGGCCGAACTGATGAATTATGATCTGTACTGGCTCAGCCGGGAGATCAAGAAACGCACCGGAAAGACCTACAAGGAGCTTCTTCAGGCTAAGCGGATGAGCCAGGCGGCCTATCTGCTTACCAGCAGCCGGCTTCCCATAGCGGATATCATAGAGTCCGTGGGGTATGACAATACGAGCTACTTCTATCGGAAATTTAAAGAACGATACGGGGCAGGCCCGAAGGAGTACCGGAAAGGTGTATGAAGCGGCAGTTTCAGGCTTGATTTTATCGATGTTCTGCTTTAAAATAGGGTTTACGGAGTATGGGGATGTCCCCGATAAAAAACAGGGAGGCGGTTGTATGCAGAGACGTATTTTGGTAGTGGATGATGATTCCATGAATCTGGTGAGGACGAAGATGATCCTGGGGAAGTATTATGAGGTGCTGCTTGCGGAATCAGGGGAAGAGGCGCTTGAAAAGCTGAAAAATGAGAAGGTCGATCTGGTTCTTCTGGATATAGAGATGCCGAAGATGAACGGGATGGAAGTGTTTGAGCGTATGAAGGAAGGCTCGGCCGATATTCCTGTGATTTTTCTGACGGCATCGGGAGACGAGGATGATGTTATGAGCGCGATCAGGCTGGGGGCAGTGAACTACCTGAAGAAGCCGTTCATGCCGCAGGAACTGATGAAGCGGGTGGCCCAGGAGCTGCAGCAGGACTAAGAAGGGAAAGGCAGAAAGGGAAGCATGATGGAAGACAATATTTTTTTGAAAAACAGGAAAAAGCTGGATCTTGCAGATTACATGAAGGCACAGGAAAACGGCAGGGAGAACCTTGGAACAGAGCTGCCGGTTGCTGTGTACAGACTTTTGGAATATTCGATTCGTGAGGAATTGACCTCAAGGCTCGGGAAAGAAGAGCAGATTGAAATTTTCCGGAGCGCCGGTTATCGGGCGGGAACATATTTTGCAGAAAAATATCTGGACTCCTCTCTGGAATTGTCCGAGTTTACCGCGCAGCTGCAGAAGCGTATGGAAGAATTCAAGATGGGCGTCCTGCGGATCGAGAAGTTTGATGAGGAGACGGGGAAGATGATCCTTTCGGTTTCCGAGGATGCCGATTGTTCCGGACTGCCGCTTCTCGGGGAGACAGTATGCAACTATGATGAGGGATTTTTGGCCGGGATCCTCAGCTCGTATACGGGGAAGCCGTACAGCGCGACGGAGGTGAACTGCTGGGCGACCGGAGACAGGGTATGCCGGTTCCGGGCGGATATAGACGAATAAGGAGGATATGGATTTGGGAGCAGATACGAATAAGGACTGCGAGCTTTTATTTGAATATATGAGGGGGATACTCTATGATTCGTGGATTGAGAACATTGAGGTCAATGCGCTGAGCGAGCCCTTCAAGGATCTGGGGCGGGGGCTTCAGATCATGCAGAATGCGGTGAATGAGCTGGTCGCGTATTCGGCGGAGCTGTCGAAGGGTAATTTATCGGTGGAATTCCCGAAGGAATACAATTTTTTATGTGAGAATCTGAAAAATCTCCATGCGAACCTGAATCATCTGACCTGGCAGGCGCAGCAGGTGACAAAGGGAGATTATTCTCAGCATGTAGCGTTTCTGGGAGACTTTTCCGATGCCTTTAATGAGATGACAAAGCAGCTTAAGGAGAGAGAAGAACAGCTCAAGGAGGTTGCAGAGAAGGCGGAACGCCGGGCGGAGATGATCGAGGGCTACAATGAGTTTTTGATCGAGATGCTGAGCAGGCGGAAGGAATGGCTTCTGGTCGTGGATAAGGACAGCAAGGAGATCATATACTGTAATAAGCGCAAGCAGCTGGGAGGGATAGACAGCTCCTTCTGCCAGACCTGCAAGCGCCGTCTCTCTTTCCATTCCGACCTTTTAAGCTGGAACGGCAAGGAGCAGTATAAGGTATGGGAGATGGAAGGCGAGGCAGGGACTTCCTATCGTGTGACATCCTTCCCGATGGAATGGAAAGAGCGCTCATCCTATGTGCATGTCGTAATTGACATTACGGATGAGAAGCGCAACGCGCGCAACCTGAACAGCGAAGCATACCGCGATCCGCTGACAGGAGCCAAGAACCGCAGGTTCTTTGAGGAATATATGGGAATCGTTCTCCGCGATGAGCTCGAAGCGACGCTCTGTTATCTGCAGCTTGACGGGCTGGAGTATGTCAATGAGACCTTCGGGCATGAAGAAGGAGACGCGTATATCCAGGGATTTGTGGAGATCGTCAAGAAGAACTTCCGCGGCGGCGATACATTTACCCGGATCGGAGGGGATGAGTTCTGTGTTGTTCTTTCCGGCAATATGGCGGAACTGATCAACAGGAAGCTTGCTGAGATCATGAAGGAATTTCAGGAGGAGGTCTACAGAAAATACCAGTGCAGCTTCAGCTATGGTGTTTTGGAGATCAAGGGAAAAGAGAATGAGCTTACCTTGGAAGAAATCCTGGAAAAGGCAGATGACGTCGTATATGAGTGCCGGCTTAAGAACATTGCGAAATATCCGCTGATCTTTTCGACGCTGGTCGAATAGAAATGCAAATAAGGTTCTATTTTTTAGTAAATAGCGACCTTTTTTTGTGCTCTTTTACTAATTATAATAGTCGTAGAGTTGAAAAAATATAAAGGAGGCACAAAATGGAGAAGTATTATTTGGCCGTAGACATCGGGGCATCCAGCGGACGCCATATGCTGGCATCTATGGAAGACGGCAGGATGAAGCTGGAAGAGATCTACCGCTTCCCGAACGGGATGGACGATGTGGACGGAACCCTGTGCTGGGATGTGAAGCGTCTGTTTGCCGAGATCAAAAATGGTCTGAAAAAGTGTAAAGAGCTGGGCAAGATCCCGTCCTTCATGGGGATCGACACATGGGCAGTGGATTATGTCCTGCTTGATGGGGAGGACAAGGTCCTGGGAGATACGGTGGGCTACCGCGACAGCCGTACCAACGGGATGGATGAAGAGGTCTATGAGACGATCTCACTTTCCGCGTTATATGCCAGGACCGGGATCCAGAAGCAGATCTTCAATACCATTTACCAGCTGATGGCAGTGAAAAAGTCCCATCCTGAATATCTGGAGCAGGCGGAGTCCATGCTGATGATCCCGGATTATTTTGATTTCCTGCTGACCGGCGTGAAGAAGATGGAATACACCAATGCCACAAGCACCCAGCTGGTAGACCCCAAGACCAACGACTGGGATTACGAGCTGATCGACATGCTGGGCTACAATTCCAAAATCTTCCAGCCCGTGTCCATGCCCGGAACAGTAGTAGGAAGCTTTACAAAAGAGATTCAGGATGAGGTTGGCTTTGACTGTACGGTTGTGCTTCCTGCCACACATGATACCGGATCTGCGGTGCTGGCGGTTCCGACCAATGACGACAACGCGATCTATATCAGCTCCGGCACCTGGTCGCTGATGGGGATCGAGAGAAAGGAAGCCGACTGCTCCATGGCGAGCATGCAGGCCAACTTTACAAACGAAGGCGGCTATGACCATCGGTTCCGTTTCCTGAAAAATATCATGGGGCTGTGGATGATCCAGTCGGTCAAGAAGGAATTTGAAGAAGATCTGTCCTTCGGGGAGATCTGCGAGCGTGCTTCCAAAGAAAACATTGCTTCCATCGTAGACTGCAATGACGACTGCTTCTTCGCTCCCAAGAGCATGATCAAGGCGGTTCAGGATTTCTGTGCAAATACGAACCAGCAGGTGCCTCAGACGGTCGGAGAGATCTCTGCGGTGGTTTACAACAGTCTGGCATACTGTTACGGCGAGACGGTGAAGGAGATTGAGGCGATCACAGGCAATACATACGATACGATCTACGTTGTGGGCGGCGGCGCCAATGCGGGCTACCTGAACGAGCTGACCGCAAAGTACACCGGCAAAAAGGTATCGGCCGGTCCGACAGAGGCGACAGCCATCGGAAATATCGCGGTGCAGATGCTGCAGGACGGCGTATTCGCGGATCTGCCGGCGGCGCGGACTTGTATCGAGGAATCATTTGATATCAAATATTACGAATAAATCAAAAAACAGGAGGAGATCACATGTTAGTTGAAACAAAAGCAAAAGTAGGTGTTTTTTCCATCGCTTTGGGTGCGTATCTGCCCCAGTTTCCGTCACTGGTGCCGGAATTTGAAGCACAGTATGCCGCATTCAAGAAGACGCTGCCGGACACGGTAGAGATCATTGACGGCGGAATGGTGACAACCAAGGAGCAGTCACAGGAAGCGGGAGATAAGTTCCGCGCGGCGGATGTGGACCTGGTATTCATGCAGCTTTTGACCTACGCGACATCCTACAACATGCTTCCGGCAGTCCGGGATCTGGATGTTCCGGTGGTGCTGGTCAATGTGCAGAAGTTAAAAGCTCTGGACTACGATCATACGGATATCGCGTCATGGCTGGGCGAAGGCTATGCCTGCGGCGCTGTGGGCGAGATGGTGGCGGACCTGGAGAGATATGGCAAGCGTCATGCGGTGATCACCGGCGTGGTAGAAGGCGGTGATCCGGGCGTGCAGAAGGAGATCGAGGACTGGTGTCGGGCTGCCCAGGTCAGAAGGAGATTCCGGGATACCAACATCGCACAGATCGGAAGACCGTATCCGGGTATGATGGATCTTTATATTGACGAGTCCAACCTGTACAGAAGAATGCACCTGTATACCAAGCAGTTTGACTGGGAGAAGATGTGGGCCATCGCCGACGACATCACGGACGAGGATGCGATCCGTGCAAAGGCACAGGATATCCTGGATACCTTCGACATCGAGGGCGGCGGAAGCATCGAGGAAGTATGGGAAATGGCAAAATACGTGGTAGCCTTCGAGCAGTGGGTGAAGGATGAAAAGCTGGGACTGGTTGCTTCCCACTATGACGGATTCGCACAGGGCAAGGCAGGCGTCCTTGACAGCATGCTCATTCCCGCGTTCTCCATGCTGATCAAGCAGGGCACAGCCTGTGCGGTAGAAGGGGATATGAAGGTTGCCATGGCAATGAGCATCTTAAAGACCATCTCCGGTACAGGCCAGCTTGCGGAAATGTACTCCATCGACTTCAATGACGATATCGCGATCATCGGACACAGCGGCTCCGGGGATGCGGACATCTCCGATAAGAAGCCGACCATGAAGATCGTGAAAGTATTCCACGGAAAGACCGGCGGCGGCTACCTGACCCAGTTCTATCCCTATACAGGACCGGTGACCTATCTTGCCATCACCCAGGATGGGGACGGACACTTCAAGTTCATCGTGGCAGAGGGCGTCAATGAGGAAGGCAAGATCCTGTCCTTCGGCGATACGAACATGCGGACACGCTTTACCTGCGGAGCAAGAGAGTTTGTGAACCAGTGGAGCGAATGCGGCCCGACACACCACTTCGCGGCAGCGACAGGAAGGCATATCGATACGATCCTGAAGGTGGCGAAGATCTTTAATGTGCCGGTTGATATTGTGACCAGATAATCAATTTTTGATAACTTCTCTTCAGGGAAAAAGACAGCCCGCGCAGACATATCAACTGCGTAAGGCTGTCTTTTTTCATTAAAAACAGATCAGTGATCTTCACCGGATATAGGCTGCTGCTGGGTCGCACAGTGAATATTACCGCCGCCTAAAAACATTTCATGACAGCTGATTCCGATCACCTCCCGTTCAGGGTAGATCTTTTTCAAAAGCTGTTCCGCCGCCGCATCATATTCATCATCAAATTTGGGGAATATGACGGCATGATTCGCTGTGTAATAATTTACATATGAGGCAGGCAGTCTTGTACCGGCCTCAGGAGGCCAAAATTCACAGACCTGGTCCATGCCTTCCCGTTCTTCCTCCGTGAGGTAGATCGGGTTGGGGATATGCAGCTTATGTATGATCAATTTCCTTCCCATTGCATCAGTTTCTGAGGATAAGATGTCATAGCATTCCTTTGAGATCGCATACTGGGGATCAGATTCATCGTCCGTCCATGCCAGTACGCATTCTCCGGGTCTTACAAAATTGAAAATATTATCTACATGTCCGTTGGTCTCATCAAGGTAGATTCCCTGCTTCAGCCAGATGATCTTTGTGACATTCAGATATTCTTTCAGGACTTCTTCAATCTCTTCTCTGCTTAACTGCGGATTCCTCCCCTCGCTCAGGAGACAGGACTCAGTGACGACCAGAGTACCTTCTCCATCTACATGTATAGAACCGCCCTCCAGGATAAAATCTTCCGGCTTGTAGCAATCCGCGTTGATCAGGCCGCACATCTTATCTGCTACCTTTTCATCCTTGTCCCAGGGGAAATATAATCCGTCTGTCAGTCCGCCCCATGCATTAAATCCCCAGCTGATCCCTCGGATCTCGCTGCCGTTGGTAACAAAGGTTGCCCCGGTATCGCGCATCCAGAAATCATCGTTGGACAGTTCGATCACCTGTGCGTATTCTCCCACAGCCATAAAAGCCGTATCATACTGATCACCGTTTACGCAGACGGTAACAGGCTCAAACCTGCTGATCGTTTTCGCAAATTCAACAAAAGCCTTCTGCGCTAATTTAGCGCCGTACCGAAACGTATCTCTTCTTTGCGGCCAGATCATCCAGCACCGTTCATGGGGTTCAAATTCTCCAGGCATGCGGAAACCATCCTGACGGAGCATGCCTCTTATTGGATCTTGCAAACCATCCCGGTAATTCTCCTGCTTCTCCTGCTTCCAGAGCTGCGGAATTGCCGCCGATCGTCCAGCCGAAGATATAGCTGGCATACACAAAGACCAGGGAAATGCCGATCAGTACTGCTACGATGCGGCTTCCGCCGAAAACGGTGATGATCGCATCGATCATGCCGGAAGCAGAATCAATCTCAGCCTGGGGCATGATGATTAAAATTGCTATGGCGCATAAAATATAGATTGAAATTGACATGATGCCTGTAATAAGAAGCGCTTTTGGCACATCCTTTTTGGGGTTTTCCATTTCACCGGAATTACAGGAAATAATATCCATGCCATTTAATCCATAGATATAAACCGGTAATAATGCAAACAATTGCATATCAAATTTGGGGACGACTGTATCCATTGAAAATACATTCTGTGATCCGCTCACAGCAAGAGTATAGATTCCTCCTCCGATCAGGGCCAGGCATACGACCAGCTTCAAAACAGATCCGGTGTTTGAAAGGAGTTTGCTGTCTTCCAGAGACATACAGTTCAGCAGCACTGCGGCCCAGGTTCCTGCGATACAGATCAGGGTGGTAGTGATCACCGACATGTCCGGCCAGAATAACTGCTGGAAAACAACGACTAAAGCAACCATCGTACATGGAACGAATGCTACGACATTCGCCCAGTACCACCAGGTTGTTCGGGCTGCCCATTTACTCCCGAACGCCTGCAGTGTCCAGACATAGATACCTCCCTGATCCGGATATGCCGCACCCATCTCCGCGCAGATGAGCCCGTGGCAGATCAGATATAAGCCTCCGAAAAGCAGCATGCTGAATATCATGGATGGTCCAAGTGTGGCCTGCGATGCGACCAGCTCAATGGAAAAAAATGATGCAAAAGATAAACAGATAATGTCAAACAAATTCAATTTCTTTTTTGTTTCTTCCATAAGAAAATTCTCCTTCTCTCTTTTCTAAATGTTTGATTTCCCACAACCGTTCAATAGCAATAATCCTGCTAAAATAATAAAATACACAAAGACGGCTGTAAAGGCAGATCCGGCTTTGTGTAACGGGTGAAACAAAAAAGATTTCGTTAACATTTATGTGTACAATGTTACCTATTTTTCAGAGATCAGGCTGTATACCAGTAATTCAATAGTTGCGATCATGGAGATCCTGGCAGTCAGATCAGCATCCTTGTATATGACCTGTTCCGCGAAAACATAAAAATCAATATCGCTCATGCTCTGGATCAGGTTGTTTGCAGACTGGGTCAGGGAGGCGATGCTCAATTTACAGTTCATCCGTGCTTTTTCTATAAACTGAATACATTCGCGGTCTTTTCCGCTGATCGAAAATATAAAGAGCAGATCCTCGTCTGCCAGCTGCCGGAGCACGGAGCTGCGCTCATAGGCTTCTAAGGGGCACGCCGTCCGATATCCAAGAGAAGTGAACAGATGGTATGCATAACGGGCGACCTCCCGGTCCATGCCCGTGCCGAAGAAATAGATGCGCCCTCCCTTGTCGAGGGCTGTTTTAAAATTCTGGATCATCCTGGCAGAGAGCACCCGGACGCTTTCCATCACATTTTTCAGATACTCTTCGCTGTATTCCTTTTTCCAGAGTATCTCAGGAACCTCCGTTGTATCAGCCATATGAACGCTGATGCCCAGTGCGTCGATAAACTCCCGGTATCCCGCAAAGCCTAGTTTTTTCGTGAAGCGCATGATCGTTGTAGCTGAAACGTAACATTTTTCCGCCAGCATCCGGATCTGCATTTTCTGTACTTCATTGATATTGCTGACCACATACTCAAATATTTTTTTCTCATTATCATTTAGCTTTGCAACATGCTGATTTGCCTGTTCAAAAAAATCCATATCAGGTCTCCTTATCTGTTCATTCCATGGATGTTACAATGTACACATAATTGTAACATATTATTTTCTTTCTCACAAGTACAACAGAAGTGTTACAGCCCATTGTATTTCGAGACGAATCGTGCTAGTTTTTTTTCAATAGCAATGATCATATCCAGAAACAGTTCAGGACAGGCGGCTGATACTAATGGCAGGCCTTACGGACTAAACATATTCAACAGAAAAGGAGATCTGATTTATGAAAACAAGGACACAGGGAAATGTAAGACATTTGATCGATACCATCGATTTTACAAAAGAAGAACTGCTGAGTCTGTTCGAAACGATCAGGATGTTAAAAGAATTTGATATGCAGGGAGCAGTCCCGAAAATACTGAAAGACGCTACGCTTGCCATGATTTTTGAAGAGCCGTCAACACGGACGAGAGTTTCATTTGAGACAGCCATGACCGATCTGGGAGGACATGCGCTTTATCTGAAGCCGGGAGAGATCCATTTCGGTTCCCATGAGGCGATCAAGGATACGGCAAGGATCTTATCTTCTATGTGCCACGGGATCATGCTCCGGACAAAAGAGCATGAGGGGATTTTGAAGCTCTGTGAATATGCTTCTGTTCCGGTATTTAATGCAATGACCTATTATAACCATCCTACACAGGGAATCTGTGATTTCTTTACGATGTCCGAGCATCTTCCGGAAGGAAAGAAACTGGAAGACATCCACGTTGTATTTGTGAGAGATTCCAGGGAGGATACCGGTATCATGAGCAAGGAAACCGGACATATGTGCGCGGCGCTTGGACTGCGTTATACGGTATGCTCACCGAAAAAATATTCCATGTCTGAAAAAGAACAGAAAAAAATCAGAGATAAAATGCAGATTACCGGGGGAACCCTGACGGTGACGGATCAGGTGGATGAGGCAGTGGCGGACGCTGACTTTATTGTTCCGGATGTATGGACATATTACGGATATGAAGAGGAGGAAGCAGACCGGATGGCGAGCTTTATGCCGAAATATCAGTTAAATATGGATATGCTCCGCCGTGCGCCCAAGCATTGCAAAGCTCTGCACTGTCTGCCCGCGAACCGTGAGGTGGAGATCACAAGTGAAGTTCTGGATCATCCGACCCGCTCTATTGTATTCCAGGAGGCGGAAAACAGACTGCATACCCAGCGCGGCCTTCTGGCATGGTATCTCTATCCGCGTATGCGGGAAGCAGATCAGACACTGGTCAGGTATAACGAAGGAAAACTGAGAAGCTTTCTGGATACAAAATTAAAATAAGACAGACTATCCTTGATCATCCGATAATCTGGTAAAGCAAAAAGACAGCCCGCACAACGAATAACCGTGACGGGCTGTCTTAAATCTCTGGTACGTTTTTCAGCATTGGTCACACCGCGACATCCGCTGCAGCATCTGCTGCTGCCGCATCCATGGAGACGGTTCCAGCCGTTACGCCGCCGCCTGCCGCCGCTGCGGAGATTTCTGCGGAAACAGCGCCGCTCCCGGCTCCCGCTGCTGCCGCGGAAACCAGACCTTCTGCCGCCGCCGCTGCCGCGGAAGAACTGCCCAGGCCCGCGATGGAATCCAGGGTCTCCTGCAGCGCTTCCTTCCGGTCCTGCATGACTTCCTTGGACGCATAGTGATTCTCTTCCCTGCGGCGTTTTCTCTTGCGTTTGGAGATCTCCTTGCGGATCTCCATCTCTTTCTCCTGCTGCTGCCGTTCTTCGGCACGCTTTCGCTGTAGCTGCAGCTGTTCCTCCTTGCTCAGATTCTTTATTTTTTTCTGGATCTGCCGGGTTAGCTTCTGCATGCGCCGGATCATCCGGCCGATCTTCTCCTTGTCATCGCCTTCGCTGAGTGCATAAGCTATCTTCAGAGTTCCCAGTGCGCGCAGGGCCTTTGAGGAAACCTGCAGCACATTCATCTTGGTCTCTGAACGCGCGAGCTCGGTTGCAAGCTGTCCCACGGAATCCTCCGGCATGGAAACAGACATCTTGAAGTTTGAGCTTTCCTTCGCCTGCCCCAGTAAAGAAGCCAGAAAGCTATCCTCCTCTTTATCCTTTCCGAGCATGGAATCTAAAAGGCTCTTTTCGTCCTTCCCGAGCAGGGAGGCCAGGAAATCCTCCGGATCCTCTCCCAGCAGAGAGTTCAAAAAGCTGGTCTGATCCTGTACCTGTCCGCGGATAGACTGATAAAAATCATCCTGTGCTGTGTCTTTCGTACTGAGATAACGGTCCGCTGCTGTCTCTGTCTGTACCGGAATACCGGAAGCTCTCTCAGCTTCGCTGCCTGGAGCCGCGGTCCGGGTCTGATCCTGATATCGGCTGCCGGCTGCCGGCTGCCAGTTTCTCATAGTGACTCTCATGAAAATTCCCTCCTTTTTGCAGTCGATTTACGCATATATTTTAGATGCGGGCAATTTCCGTACAATGTATAATATATATATCGGCCTGATTTTCAGAATCAAAATAATATTTTGTAAAATCAGATTTTTTTCTGATTCGGGTTGCAATTTCACAACCATTATACTACAATAACCTATGTATAGGCAGCTTGAGAATCGCAACAATGTACAGGTGGGATTATTTTGAAGCAGTTCTCTACAGGGGTAAGGGAGAGTAGTTTTATGAGTGATAACAATAAGATGCGTTCAATCCTTGAAATCATGAATGATGTTCTGAGTACGGTAAGAGATTATTATGACTCGGAGTATGCTTATTATATTGAAAAGGATGAATACGAGATACTGACAATATATGAATGGTGTGCGGAGAATATCCCGTGGCAGCGGGACCGGATCAAGAT
Organism: Lachnospiraceae bacterium; assembly: GCA_910575475.1. Classification (GTDB taxonomy): domain Bacteria; phylum Bacillota; class Clostridia; order Lachnospirales; family Lachnospiraceae; genus Schaedlerella. Next base: position 134,439 of record CAJTGD010000007.1, read on the forward strand.
GCTGGAGCCGGAACATCTGCCGCGCTGGGTGCAGCATGAGATCACAGATACCAGAGATGAATGCTACAGCGTATTTCAGGGGCTGGATGAAGGCATGACAGCGATACTGGCTGTAGTCAATGTTCGCCGGGGCGGCTGCGATCTGTCATTGATGCGGGCGGTCCTCCCATATATCTCCCAGGCGGTCATTCTGCACAAGACTCAGAAGCAGCAGGAGTATTTGAGCTATCATGATGACCTGACAGGGCTTTTGAACCGGAACAGCTTTGTGGCATATCTGGCTGAGGCGAAGGAGAAGCAGTTAAAGTCCGTTGGTGCATTATCAGCAGATATCAACGGTCTGAAGAACTTTAACAAAGAGTTTGGCAGGGAGTATGGAGATGAAGTCGTGATCCGCGTAGGCGAGATATTGGAGGAATTTTTCCGGAGTGCCAATGTATATCGGCTGACGGGGGATGAATATCTGGCTATCGTCGAGAATACTTCTTATGAAAAGTTTATGAAGGATGTACAGGCGGCTCATACGAAGCTGGAGAATATCAGTCTTGGACTGGTGACCATGGGCTATGCCTGGGAAAAGTCCAACATAGATGTAAATGTCCTTGTATCCGACGCGGAAGATATGATGCGGGAAGAGAAGAAGAAGTATTATAAAAACCTGCGCAAAGGACATCATGAGCCGATCATCAAGCAGGATCTGCTTGACGACCTGAAGTCCGGTAATTTCATCGTATGTCTCCTGCCGATCATGGATGCGCATTCCAATGAAGTAGTCGGAGCAGAGGCGCTTGTGCGTTATCACCATAAGGATCTGGGGATCATGAATCCGGAGCGCTATATTGCGCTGCTGGAAGAGACAAAGCTATCGTATCATCTGGATCTGTATGTATTTGAGGAAGTATGCAGGACACTGCAGCGCTGGGAGCAGGAGGATCTGCCGATGATCCCTGTTTCCGTGAATTTTGCGGGCTCTACTCTGCGGCGGCATGATATTACAGAAAAGATGCAGACAATTGTAGAAAAGTATCATGTATCCTGTGAATATCTGCAGGTGGAGGTATCGGAATCACGCGGGGATATGAATCAGGAGATGCTGGCCGAGACGGGCAACAAGATCCGCAAAGCCAATGTCAGAGTGGTTCTGGACCATTTCGGCGCTAAGAATTCCAGCTTTACGATTCTTTCTCTTATGGAATTTGACGGTTTAAAGCTGGACAGCAGTATGGTGGATGATATTGTAGGCAGCAGACGCAGCCAGATCATCGCTCAGGCAGTCATTGATGTATGCCGTCGACTTGGCGTTACCGTGTCGGCATCAGGTGTGGACACTCAGGATCAATTGAACATATTGAAGGAAATGGGCTGCGACTGTGTGGAAGGAACACTGTTTAATAAGCCGATCACGATAGAGACTTTTGAGGTAAGGTATCTGAAGGGCTGATAAACATACTGTTTAAAGGATCAGGTACAGAATATGATCAGGACATGGGTTGCGAGTATCGTCCCGCTGTATGACGAAGAGTTTTACCGGTTCTGCTGCAAACAGGTTCCTTCCTTCCGCAGAGAAAAGGCGGAACGTATGAAGGGCAGGCAGGTGCGTGCCCAGAGCATCGGCGTATGGATCCTGTATGAGCAGATGAAAAAAAAATATGGAATAGAGGGGAATACAGCATATAATCTTTCGCATTCGGGAGAGTATGTGCTGTGTTCTGTCAGTACGGAGCAGAATACAAAAGTCGGCTGCGATATTGAACAGATGAAGGAACCGAATCTGAAGATCGCAGGACGTTTTTTCTGCCCTTCCGAATACGAACAGATTGCGGAAGAAAGAAGGCCTGCATCACAGCAGGAGCTTTTTTACAGGTACTGGGTGCTGAAGGAAAGCTTTGCAAAAGCTACTAGGGAAGGGCTGGCGCTTGGGATGGACACTTTTGAGATCGCGCTCGGGAGTCCGTCAGTCCTGGTGCGGCAGCCGGAAAAGTATCCGGAAAGCTATCACTACAGAGAAGGGGCTCTGGATAGGGGCAGACTTGTATTGCCCGATACAGGAAAGGGCGGACCGGAAAGAGAGGAATGCAGGGAAAATATCGGGAGCGGTATGTACCGTATTGCAGTGTGCTCTACGGACACTTTGATTGAGGAAATCATACAGGCGGATATTACAGATCTGTAGAGACTTCGAGATAAAGCGGGGGATGTATCACCGAGATATACAGTGATACTGGGCGGCAGATTTATCTGTCACTCAGTATATATCAGGAGGGCGATATGCGTGTAGATAATAGTAGGGCGAGATTTTTAAAAAAATATGAACAGCGGCTCAAAAAAGTACTGATCGCGGGGTTTGCTGCAGGCCTGGTGGTCTGCTTTCTGCTGAATATGGTCATTAACAGGATCAGGATCAGCGGAATCGATAAGAAATATAAGACACAGATCACGGAATTGACGGAGAAAAATGAAAAGCTTTCCAGCCAGGTCAAATCGGGTACGGCAAAAAATAAGGCGGATACGGAGGCCAGTGCCGATGAGCTGTCTTCGGAAGAAGATACATGGAGTCTTGTACTGATCAACGAAGAGCATCCTCTGGATACCAACTATACTCCGGAGCTTGCGGAGATCCGGGAAGGGACGTTTGTGGATGTCAGGATACAGGAAGAGGCGGCACAGATGTTCAAGGATGCGGCTGAGGAAGGCATGGATATGTATATTGTTTCTGCATACCGCAACTATGATGCGCAGCGGGATGTATTTAATGCAACGATGGTAGACTGGATCTCAAATGGCTCCGTTCCTCTGGAAGCTTACGAGGAGACTAAAAAGTCTGTGGCGGTCCCGGGAACCAGTGAGCATGCCAGCGGGCTTGCAATGGATATCACTTCTGCGCAGTACGGTGAGCTGGATGATAAGCAGGCGGATACGGCAGAGGCAAAATGGCTTGCCAAGAATTGTTGGAAGTATGGATTTATCCTTCGTTACCCTCCGGAAAAATCCGACATAACCGGAATTATTTTTGAACCGTGGCACTATCGTTATGTAGGAAAGGAAGCGGCAAAGGAGATCATGGAGAAGGACATCACTCTGGAGGAATACCTGGCACAATGAAAAATCGGCATGGAATCATGCTGTTTTATCTCTTAAAATGCAGAGGAAGCCACACTTTTCCTGTTGTGAAATATAGAAAAAATCCGGGTTTATTTATGTTTGGGTTTAGAGAATTTTTACAAATATAAAATATATGTAAATTTTTGCTGTGTAAAAGTATTGACAATCCGAAAATCCGGTGGTATGATGCTATCCGTAAAGCAAAGAGGCTATGAAACAGTTCATAGCCTCTTTTTTGGGTTTTACGGGAATTTTTACCCAGGCTGGTATCATATGGCGGAGCAAAGGCGCTTCTTTCGAAAAGGAAGGCTTTGCTCCGCCATTTTTATACCATTGTTTGCAGAAAAGCTGTCAGCGGCAGGGTTTCTGTATTTGAGGACGGATAGAGATGCCTGTCCGGCAGAAAAGATGAAGGAGGAATAATTATGACGGAAGAAATTTTGATGGCAGTGGACGGCGAATTGTTCGGCGTCTGGTTCCTGATCGGCGCGGCGTTGGTGTTCTGGATGCAGGCGGGCTTTGCCATGGTAGAGGCGGGATTTACTAGGGCAAAGAATACGGGCAATATCCTGATGAAGAATCTGATGGACTTTTGCATCGGAACGGTGATGTTTATCCTGATCGGATTCGGACTGCTTCTGGGAGAAGACCTGATGGGGCTGATCGGAAAGCCGGGCTTTGATATTTTCACGAGCTATGCGGATTTTGACTGGTCCAATTTTGTGTTCAACCTGGTATTCTGCGCGACCACCGCAACGATCGTGTCCGGAGCCATGGCGGAGAGAACGAAGTTTTTGTCCTACTGCATTTACTCCGGTGTGATCTCCGCGCTGATCTATCCCATTGAAGCGCACTGGATCTGGGGCGGCGGCTGGCTGTCGCAGATGGGCTTCCATGATTTTGCGGGTTCCTGCGCGATCCACATGGTAGGCGGCCTGTCCGCACTGATCGGCGCAAAGATCCTGGGACCCCGTATCGGAAAGTTTTCCAGGGATGCGTCGGGGAAGGTGACCAAGGTTAACGCATTTCCGGGCCACAACCTTCCGCTGGGCTGCCTGGGCGTGTTTATCCTCTGGCTGGGCTGGTACGGCTTTAACGGCGCGGCAGCGACAAGTGTGGCGCAGCTGGGTTCGATCTTCGTGACGACGACCATCGCTCCGGCGGTTGCCACGGTGGTATGTATGGTATTTACCTGGATCCGATTCGGCAAGCCGGATGTTTCCATGTGCCTGAATGCTTCCCTGGCCGGGCTGGTAGCGATCACAGCGCCCTGTGACGTGGCGGATGCCTTCGGCTCCATCATCATCGGCGCGGTGGCAGGAGTTCTGGTGGTATTCGGTGTGTGGTTCCTGGATTATGTGCTGGCAGTGGATGACCCGGTAGGCGCAGTGGCGGTCCATTTTATGAACGGGGTATGGGGAACCCTGGCAGTCGGTCTGTTTGCCACCACCTCCGCTCCTGGAAATGATACCTTCGTGGGACTGTTCTACGGCGGCGGATTTGGTCTGCTGGGAAAACAGATCATCGGTGTGGTCAGTGTCTGCGCATGGACGGCAGTCACGATCACGATCGCATTTTTCATTATAAATGCAACGGCCGGCCTGCGCGTGACTGCAGAGGAAGAGATCGTCGGGCTGGACTCCTGCGAACACGGACTGCCATCCGCGTATGCAGGCTTCAGCATCATGGATATCTCCAACACGATGACGATGGAGGTCAACGAAAACACGGATCTTGGAAATGCGGAATACGAGTCGGCATCTGCGGTACAGAAAAACGCGGCTGTCAAGGTGGTGAAGATGCCGGATGCGGCGGCAGTATCTGCTGCGGGTATTTTCAAGGTGGTCATCATCTCCAAGCTGTCCAGATATGAGAAGGTAAAGAAGGTGATGAACGACCTGGGCGTTACCGGCATGACCGTGACCCAGGTGATGGGCTGCGGGATCCAGAAGGGAGCCGGAGAGATGTACCGTGGAGTAGAGATGGACGCGACACTGCTCCCGAAGGTCAAGATCGAGGTGGTGGTCAGCAAGATTCCGGTGGATTCTGTCATAGAAGCGGCCAAGAAGGCGCTCTATACCGGCCATATCGGAGACGGAAAGATCTTTGTCTACAATGTGGATAAGGTCGTGAAGATCCGGACCGGAGAAGAAGATTTTGCGGCGCTGCAGGATGTAGAATAGAGCTTGATATGGATGCGCACTCTTTTATGGGTGCGCATTTTGTATACCATCGTATGCAGAAAGGCTGCCAGTGGCAGGCTTTCTGTATGCTCTGCGTGATTTCATTTCTTGACGGTTCGTGCTTCTTCTAGTAGAATACTATCAGGAGATGAAATTATGAGGAAAAAGAGAAATACCAGATGGAATACGCTGCGTGTGACGGCGGCAGGCTTCCTGGGCGTGATCCTGCTTGGAGCGGCGCTTTTATCCCTTCCGGTCAGCAACACGCAGCCGATCGCATTTACGGATGCGCTGTTTACGTCGGCAACGTCGGTGTGCGTGACAGGACTGGTAACGGTAGTCCCGGCGTCCCAGTTTACATTGTTCGGCAAGGTCATACTGCTCCTGCTGATCCAGATCGGCGGGCTTGGGGTGATCGCCTGCGGGACGCTGTTTTTATTTTTGCTGAACAAAAAGATCACCATCCAGGAAAGAGTGGTGCTTAAGGAAGCTTACGGGGCGGACCGTCTCGGCGGGATCGTGAAGCTGGTGAGAAAGGTGATCCTGGGCACCTTTGCGGTGGAGGGCGCCGGAGCCGTGCTGTATGCTTTCCAGTTTATTCCGGAGTACGGACTGGTCCGGGGGATCGGATACTCTGTTTTTCATGCGGTCTCCGCATTCTGCAACGCGGGGATCGACATCCTGGGGAGCAGCAGCCTGAGCAATTATGTGACCAATCCGATCATCAATGTGACGACAATCCTGCTGATCATCTTAAGCGGTATCGGCTTTACGGTCTGGTTTGACGTGATCGACAACAACCGCAGGCTGGTCCGGGGGGAAGTACCGAAACGCTGGTGGTTTACCAGACTGCGGCTGCAGTCCAAGCTGGCTGTTATAATGACGGTGCTTCTGATCTTTGCAGGAACTGTTTTCGTATTTCTGGCGGAATACAGGAATCCGGATACCATCGGGAAACTGAGCATAGGCCAGAAGCTGATGGCCTCCATGTTCCAGTCCGTGACGACGAGGACTGCCGGATTCTGTACCGTTTCCCAGGGGGCGCTGCATACGGAGTCCAAGCTGTTCTGCGCGATCCTGATGTTTATCGGAGGCTCTCCCGGAGGAACCGCAGGCGGAGTCAAGACGACCACGTTTGCCATGCTGTTTCTTGCCTGCCTGACATTCGTTCGGGGAGGAAATGACACGGAATGCATGGGAAGAAAAATCACGGTGGCGAATTTCCGGACCGGCTTTGCGGTTGTGATGGTGGCCTTTGCCGTATTTATCACAGGCACGATCGCGGTGCTCTTTCTGGAGCCGGACAGTATCCTGCTGGAAAATGTGATCTATGAGACCGCATCCGCGGTAGGGACCGTGGGGCTGACCGCGGATCTGACGCCCCGGCTGTGCAGAGCCAGCCAGTATGTTTTGATGGTGATGATGTATATCGGGAGGCTGGGGCCTCTGACGATGGCGCTGATGTTTGCGGGAAAGACACATCCCAGAGACCGGATCCGGAGCCTGCCGGAAGAGCAGATCATGGTGGGATGACGGGGATATGAAAAAGGAAAGGAACGGATTATGAAGAAGCAATTCATTGTATTGGGACTGGGAGGATTCGGAGCAAGTGTGGCGGTCACGCTGCAGCAGCTTGGGTGCGATGTTGTGGCGGTGGATATGGATATTGAGCGGGTCAATGAGGTGGCGGACCTGGTGACCTATGCCATGCAGGCGGATATCGGCAATCCGGATCTGCTCCCGTCCCTGGGGCTGAATAATTTTGACGGGGTGGTGGTGGCTGTGGCAGAGGATATGGAGGCCAGCATTATGGCGACCCTGGTAGCGAAGGAAATCGGGATTCCCCGTGTGCTGTGCAAGGCGCGGGATGACAGGCATGCGGCGGTGCTGCGGAAGATCGGCGCGGATACGATCGTATTTCCGGAGGTGGAGATGGGAAAGCGGATTGCGAAGAACCTGCTGTCCGCGAACTTTGCAGACTGGATCTCCTTATCTCCGGATTACAGTGTGGTAGAGATCCGGACACCCTCCTATTGGGTGGGAAAGACCTTGAAGGAGCTGGACGTGAGAAGATCCCATGAAGTGAACGTGGTGGGGATCAAGGAGGGGGATCGTGTGGAGATCACCCCCAATCCGGACGTGCCGCTGACAGAGGATATGATCCTGATGCTCATAGGCTCCAATGAGACACTGGAAAAATTATAGCGGCGGATCCTGACAGCTGTTCCGGGCGGCTGCGGTAAAAAATCCGCATCGCGGAAAAAGTGATCTGAGAAAAGGCGCGATCGTTCCCGCGGGAATACGGTGGGGACTCCGTCTTTTTTTGTCCTTTGATTTATCGGATTTTGGCAAGAACTGTTGACGGTTAAAAAGCGATTTGATAAAATGAAAAAAGTGCAGTTGAAACGGAAAAATTTCTACGACGATGTTTTTCGTAGTAAAAATATACGGAAATGAAAGAGGAGGAAGACCATGGAGGTTTTGTCATTTGGCGAACAGGTCAAGATCATTTTAAGCCGTAAGGGTATGACAATAAAAGAACTGGCAGAATTGATCGAGGATACTACGGGGAAGAAGATGTCCCGGCAGAATCTGACGCAGCGGCTTGGGAGAGATAATTTCCAGGAAAAGGATATGCGTATGATCGCGAAGATCCTGGGATGCCCCTTTCAGCTGAGCATTTTCCCGGTGGAAAATGAAGCAGGAGAAAAGACAGAGCCGATGGAAGAACTCCTCTTGAAATATGTAAAGCATCCGAAGGTGCAGCCGAAGAAGAAAAAAGAAAACCAGGACGATGGTTTTTACCAGCAGGTGCTTGTATTTGACCAGGATACGCCGGAAACAGCGGCGGAAGAGCCGGACAGGAAAGAGGAAGCGGCTGTGTCTCAGGACGCGGAACGGACGCCGTCCGCGGGAGAAATGACGGAAATGACTGCGGCCAAAGAGGAGACAGCGTCTGCCGGCAGCCGGGACGCGTCTATGGGAGACGCATATGCCGGCGAATCGGGAGAGACGTCAGATTATGATGACGGCGAGGAACTGTTGGAACTGGATATTCTGGATCCGGAGGATTCCGAGGACCTGGATGAGGCAGATCTTTTATACGGAGGCTTCAAGACAAAGAGGATTGATAGGAAGGCGATTCTTGCCGCGGCGGAAAAAGCGGAGAAGGAAAAGTGGGATGCCGTAACAGGAACCGCAGACCGTGCGGAGGAGGATAGCAGCGCAGAGGAGCACAAGTCCGGGGACGGTATGGAAACCGGGAACAGTCCAGGGATGTATGGCGGCGAGGAAGAGCAGAAGCAGGACTTGGGAACGGCGAAGGAGACTGCGGCTGCGGAAGAGCGGGATATGACGATCGGGGAACTGTACATGATTCATAAGGAACTGGACGAGTTGGAGGAGAGCATCCATCCGAATGTGAATACGGGTATGGTATCTTCTGCCCAGGCCGTTCCGGCAGCCCCGGCAGTGCCGGAGCCGGTTCCTGCGGCAAGGCATGCGGAGGAAGATCCGGAGCCGGAAGATTTTGAACCGGTCATCCGATATGAGGATGCAGAGGAAAATCTGGAGCTGGGGGAGATGAATCCATATACCGGCCGTGAATACCAGACCAACAGCGTGCGGATGCATCCTACCAGGATCGGCTATGTACAGGTCTATGACCGTTTCCAGCATGGCTGGACAGATATGACGGAGTGGGCATTCCTTGGGTATCAGGAACGGAAGAAGACGCTGCTCGGCAGAGATTATGAGCCGCCGATCTATCTGGATTAAAATGCAGGAACATCAGGAATTATGAAAAAACAGAACAGCCCCATTCTATATGGGGCTGATGTTCTGTATATCATCATATGAGGAAAGGCTGCGGGCGGCAGGCTTTCCGTGCGGAGACGAAGGAAGGGAGAAGACAGATCATGGAATGGAATACACTGCTTTCCGCAAAGCGTATGCGGGGCGGCTATTATACGGCGAAACGATCGGCCGACCTGAGAAGTGAATTTGAAAAGGACTATCACCGCATCATCGGCAGCGCGTCTTTTCGGAGACTGCAGGACAAGACCCAGGTATTTCCCCTGGACAAAAGTGATTTCATACGGACCAGGCTGACCCATTCCCTGGAGGTTTCTTCCTTTGCGAAATCATTGGGACAGAATATCGGACAAAAACTTTTGACCGGGGAGATGGATCCCCGGTTTACGATGCAGATGAAGGAGGATATCTGCCATATCCTGCAGTGCGCCGGCCTGATCCACGATATCGGCAATCCGCCCTTCGGACATTTTGGAGAGCTGGCTATCCGGGAGTGGTTTGAGAGGAATCTGAAACGGCTGGAATATTACGGTAAGCCTGTGGAGGATATCCTGGAACCCCAGATGAAGGAAGATTTTTACCATTTTGAGGGAAATGCGCAGGCTCTGCGGCTTGTCACAAAGCTGCATTATCTGGTGGACGAAAATGGGATGAATCTGACCTGCGCCCTGCTGGATACCATTGTCAAATATCCGGTTCCGTCCACGGGAATTGATAAAACGACGGGAAATATCAAGGACGGGAAGATGGGGTATTATTACGCAGAGCAGGAGATCTACAGGGAGATTTCCCGGGAGACGGGTACCGGCTCCAACAGGCATCCTCTGACCTATATCCTGGAAGCGGCGGATGACCTGGCATACAGCACGGCAGATATTGAGGATGCATTTGTAAAAGGCTATATTACCTATAACGTGCTGGTGGAAGAACTGAAAAAGCTGGGCGAAGGCTGCTGCTGTCCCGGATTTGACGCGCTGGAAAAGCTGCAGGTCTACTACCAGAGAGGGCTGGAAAAAGGGATCTGGAATCCGGAAAGCTATGCGGTCAAAAACTGGGTAGTCCGGCTTCAGGGCGTGCTGATCACCTGCGCTACCGACGGTTTTACGTCTAATTATGAGAGGATCATGGCAGGCGAATACGACAGAAACCTTTTTTGCGGGACCTGCGGAGAAAAGCTGATGAAGCTGCTCGGGGAAATGGCCTATAAAAAAGTATTCTGCTCCAATGACATTTATAAGATGGAGATCGCGGAGGGCGTGATCCTGGATTTTCTGATGGACAAGCTGGTATCGGCGGTGCTTTACTACGACACCGGGAAAAAGCCGACCTCCATGGATACAAGAGTATTTTCCTTTATATCAGATAATTATGTGAATGCCTACCACCATCAGGCAAAGGGAAAAAGCGAAGCGGAGAAGCTCTATCTCCGCCTGCTTCTTGTGACTGATTATGTCTGCGGCATGACGGACAGCTATGCAAAACGGCTGTACCAGGAACTGAATGGGATCGTGTAAATGATGCTGCATACATTTATTTCAGGAAACAGCACCAGTATCCAAAGTTTTCCTGCGGACTGCATTCGTCATCCGTGAGCTGCAGGGAATCATTGTAGGAATCGGTAAACTGCGGAAAACCAAACAATCTGGCGGCTCTGGCTTCCCGGGGATCATAGATGCCTGGGACACCAAGCCAGTAATGGCCGTCCTTTTCGATCAGGAGCAGATGGTGATAATTGTGATATCCGTGGAGCAGGAAGCTGTTGTTGGCAAGGTGCCAGTACTTCCGCGGCAGGATCGACATCTCCGAACGCTGGATCTTCTTGACAGTCTGCGTGGAAGCGGTTGGCTTTGCGGAAGAATCCTGGCTTTGGGAAGGAACCTGTTCGCCGCAAGAGGGCTGCTCCATGGCCGGGCTTTGTCCGTCACAGGAAGATGACCCGGCAGGAGTGCATTGCCCGGGCGAGCATTCCGATTCAGGTGTATAGACTGATTCAAGCGGATTGTCTGATCCAGGTGCATTGTCCGGTTCAGGGCTGCATTCTTGTTCGAAGGGAATGTCCTGCTCGTCTGGGGATTCTTGTTCCGTTGAGGCATTCTGTTCGGGCGGAGCGGTACTTTCACAGCTTTCCGGTTCGCTGTCGATGGGATCAGGTTCAGCGGGGGCCTTAGTGCCGCATTCTTGAAGCGATTCTGCTTCTAATTCCATGAATGTATCAGAGGAATTATCACTCGAAGGAGAATCATCCCCGGGCTCCTTTTTGGGTGCGGTATGATCTGAGGGCGCGGCGAGCAGCTTCTTCGGATCGACCGCTATACCGGGGGCGGCTGCGGCGAGTATATGCCCTTTTGGAAGAGGCAGAAAAAATCCGTCGATCGTATCCAGCGTATGCCCTTCAGGAAAACGGGATTCTGCGGAATTGATCCTTGCGGAAAAGGCATGGTTCGTACAGGTGATTTCCGCCAGGACAGAAGAATTTGTCAGATCATTTTCCAGATAAAAGGCACAGAGTTTTATCGTATCCGAATAAGCTACCGGAATGCCCCGGGCGTTGAGCATCAGCGTACAGGAGCGGTAATACCGGGTGATTTTCAGAAAACCGGCGTTGCGGAGCTTTTGCGAATTGTTATATTCATAAAGATAGAAAATACCAGGTTTCATATTTGCCTCCAGTCTTGTCATTTCTAACAATAGTGTATTCAGTGCGGATGGGAAAAAGAACTGCCCTGATAAACAGATCAAGACAACAATAGCTAATATACAGGCAGGGGCAGGCCGGGCGGAAAAAGAAGAGCTGTTTCAAGTGTGACCGTAAGGAGCGCGGCAGAAAGGAAAACACATGGACCAGAATATAAAAAATCTCAATAAAGAGCTGAACCAGAATCCCGCTTCGCGTCAGGGGACGGATATCAAGAAGGATGAAAAATATATGCGGGAGGCCATCCGCCAGGCGAAGAAGGCCTACGCATTGGAAGAGGCGCCTATCGGCTGTGTGATCGTGTACCGGGATAAGATCATTGGCAGAGGCTATAACCGCCGTACCGTGGATAAAAATACATTGGCCCATGCAGAACTCACTGCCATTCGAAAGGCATGCAGAAAAATGGAGGACTGGCGGCTGGAGGAATGTACCATGTACGTCACCTTAGAACCCTGTCAGATGTGCTCCGGGGCCATTGTGCAGGCGCGGATCCCGCGGGTCGTCGTGGGATGCATGAACCCCAAGGCCGGCTGTGCAGGTTCTATTTTGAACCTCTTGGACATGAAGGAATTTAACCATCAGGCGGACCTGACGATCGGAGTGCTGGGCGAGGAATGCAGCGAGATGATGAAGCAGTTCTTCCGGGAGTTGCGGGAGCGGCAGAAGGCAAAAAAGAAAAGCTGACCGTTACAAGGCAGCTTTTCCAATAAGCGATTCATATTTTTACGTGCATTACGCTTCGAATGCATCTCCACAAACGTTACCTTGGCAGTTAACTCGACCCAGGCACCCTCACAACACCCGGAAGGTTCTGCTTAGTGCTGCTTCGTTCCCGACCTGACACGGTTCACAGATTCCCGTCGCATGAGACCCGGATCTTCATCGCCACTTACCAAGGGCAGCTTTGCAGATCAGCACCCTCAGCGTAATATCACCCCTGCTATAGCGGATTGCAGGTACAAGGTACCGCTAACACCCCGGCTGCACGAGTCTTAATTTTACATGGTTTTTGCGGAAATGTCAATGCATTCTGCGGCGGAAAACAAAAATTTCCGACCGCACAGCCGGAATTTTTGTAATATCGGCAAAAACAGGATTTCTATCCCATACTTACCAATGCATGATTGAAAGTTGGCTTTGGAATATTCCAGCCGTCTTCCTGCGCTGTTTCCAGCCATATACCGATTACTTCCTGTGTGTTTTGGATTGCTTCCATAGGTGTCTTGCCATCTGACATACATCCCGGGAGCTCCGGTACTTCTGTAACATAACAATTATCCGGCTCACTCCAATACATTATAATCTGATATTTATACATATTGATTTCCTCCAATTAGTAAACAATTTTTATATTGCCGATTTTTAAAATAGTCCGGTTTTCTTTACAAACCGTATTTTTGAAAAATGTTTCTAACCTGTTTCACCTGATATGCTTTTGCTTTATTTCCTATTGGCTGTATTACAATACCTTCTGGTATATCAGCGCGTTTGTATACATGATGACTTCCTTTGATCCGTTCTGTAAATCCATAAGAAAGAATTAAATTCCTGAAATCAGTAAAACGAATATTATCATCGCTGTTTCCGCTCATTACTATATCATATGTGTTTTTCGCCATGCAGATATACTCCTTTATTAATATATATTGTACCAGATTATATGACTTTTTCAAGCTGTTTCAGTTTGGAATTTGATTCGGGCTATCGTGTACAATGAACATGAACTTTTACGAAATGGTTGAAAAAGGGCCTGTAAAATGCTAAAATCTTATGTATCTATTCAGAACAGCAAGAAGGATACCTAGATAAAACGGCCGACTGGCTATCATGGGATGCCTTCTGGCACAGTTTTAAAACAGGAGTTGAGAACATGAATTTTTATAATAAAAAATTCCGCAAGATCGCGGCAGTTTTGATATTACTTGTGATTGTCGCAATGGTAGCAACGATGATAATTCCCTACCTGGTATAACCGAAAAAGGTGATTGAAAAAAGATGACTACAAAGAGGAAACGGCGCAGAAGACGCAGGCGGATCCGGCGTCAGACATTGCGCGACCTGTGCCTGATGGGATTCGTCCTGATCTGTGCGGCGGCGGTGTTTGCCGGGACCCAGTCGGTTCTGCGCGGCTACGTAAAAAAGCACGATGACGGCAAGATCCTTTCCGGCGTTTCTGTGGGCCACACGGATGTATCCGGAATGAGCCGCAGGGAAGCGCTGGAAGCAGTACAAAAAGAAGTGGCAGACTGCGGTGCAGTGATGGTTACGTTAAAGATTTCCGAAGGGGAAGAGTTCGAAGCTTCCCTGAAAGAGCTGGGGCTTTCCTCGCCAAAGCTTGAGGTTGCTGTGGACGATGCCGTGGAGTTTGGCAAGACGGGAAATACGACGCAGTCCTACAAGCTGATCAAAAAAGCAGAAAAGAAAAAACTGCAGCATCGTATTCCGCTGGAATATGAACTGGGAGAGCGTGAGGCGTCCAAGGTTCTTTCCTCGCGTTCACAGGCATTTTTGGAAACACCGGTGAATGCCGCGATCGTGCAGGCTCCGGAAGGGATTCAGGTGACGGAGTCGCATGAGGGGGAAGTCCTCGACACGGAACAGACGATCGAGAACCTGACCCGATTTTTAAATGACGACTGGGACGGAAAACCGGGCAATGTGAAGGCAGTCATAAAAAAAAAGGATGCTCCTGTCACCGAGGAAGACCTGGCCGGACTGACAGATATTTTGGGAAGCTACACTACATATTATGGAGAGAGCGGGGAAGGCCGGACGAAAAACGTGGAATCCGGGGCAAACCATCTGAACGGAATCCTGCTGCAGCCGGGAGAGGAACAGTCGGCCAATGAGGCTATGGAGCCCTATACCATTGAAAACGGTTATGCCGAGGCAGATTCCTATGAGAGCAATACGGTGGTGCAGACTATGGGCGGCGGTATCTGCCAGGTGTCCTCCACTCTTTATAATGCACTGCTGTTCGCGGAGCTTGAGATCGTGGAGCGTTATCCCCATTCCATGCTGGTGTCCTATGTGGAGGCATCTAAGGACGCGGCCATTGCGGATGACCTGCTGGATCTGGTTTTTAAAAATAATCTGGATTCTCCGATCTACATCCAGGCTGTGCTGGCAGAAGGAAATCTGACCTTCAATATATATGGAAAGGAAACCAGAAGTCCGGACCGTACCCTGGAATTTATCAGCGAGAGCAGTGAGAGTGAGGATACGGAAGGAACCCGTTTTGTAGCAACGGAAAACTATATCGGATATTATGCAATTCAGAGCTATGCCCATCCGGAGATCACGGCCCAGCTCTGGAAGGTGGTTACGGAAAATGGTCAGGAGGTCAGCCGGGACGCGATCAATTACAGCCAGTATATGGCAGCGCCGGAGACCTACGGCGTAGGCGTCCTCTCAGACGACCCGGCTGATACGGACAGGATGAACAGCGCCATTATGACCCAGAATGAAGAAACGATCATGAATACCATGAATGAGATCCTATACGGCTCGTCCGGCACAGAGAATACAGACGGCACACAGTAAAGAGATTCAGCAAGGGGATCAGGAGGAGACTATGAAGCCAGGAAAGCTTTCACAGACCGTATGGAACCGGTCCGTACAAAGACAATTGAACAGCGATTGGGAAGCAGATTTCCTGCTGAAGCCTTCCAAGGCCGAGATGTGTACGGCAATGCGCGGGTCTCCGGAAGGGATCCCGCTGACCGCTTCCGCCTCCGTTTTCGGGCAGACTCCGTCCCTTGGGATCTATGCCGCCGCGAAAGCAGTCAATGACATTGCCGCCAGAGGCGGCGTGCCGATGGGAATCTCTGTCTCGATCACACTTCCGGAGACTGCAGAGGAAGCATGGCTGCAGGAAATGATCCGGCAGATGGACCGGCTCTGCCGGAAATTTTACATTCCCATTGCAGGCATCCAGGCGGAGGTCAGTCCGGCAGTACGGCAGGCGCTGATCCAGGTGACGGCCCTGGGACAGGCAGAGGAAGCAAAGCTGCTGCGCCTGTCTGACGCGACGCCCCGGCAGGATATCGTGCTGTGCGGTTATGTCGGTCTGGAAGGAACGCTGCGGATCCTGGACGAATGCAGGGAAGAACTGGGCAGACGGTTCTCCTCTGCTTTTCTGTGCCAGATGCAGGCACTGGATAGCGAGCTTATCCGGCTGGATGCAATCCGAACAGTATCCGGCTGCGTGACGGCTATGCAACAGATCGGAAGCGGCGGGATACTGGGGACATTGTGGGAACTGGCAGAAGCGGCAGGCGTGGGCCTGAGCGTAGATCTGAAAAAAATGAGCATCCGCCAGGAGACAGTGGAGCTCTGTGAATACTTTCATTTGAACCCCTATCAGATGACTTCTGCGGGAAGCATCCTGATGATCACGGAGCACGGGGAGCAGCTTGCACGAACCCTCAGCGGGGGAGGCGCGCGAGCCAGTGTGCTTGGGGTCACTACTGCAGGGAATGCACGGGTGGTCACAAGCGGAGAAGAGAGAAGGTTTTTGGATCGTCCCGCGCCGGATGAACTGATGCGGTGGTGGGCAGAACGCTTATTATAAATCTAACGAAACGGCAGAAGGAGCTATGGCTTTTATACTTTTGATTCGAACAGAATAATATTGAAAACTACAGTTAGAAAGGGATACTATGGAAAATCGTTTGACACTGAGAAATGAAATTTTAAAAAATATGGAGAGGAACAGCCGGATTGACTTAAAAGAGCTGGCTGTGCTGCTGGGGCTGGAGGAAGCCGTAGTGGCAAATGAGATTGCAGAAATGGAGAAGGAAAATGTCATCTGCGGCTACCATACGCTGATTGACTGGGACAAGACCGGTACAGAGAAGGTGACCGCGCTGATCGAGGTGCGTGTGACCCCGCAGAGGAATCAGGGCTTTGACCGGATTGCGGAGCGTATCTATAACTACCCGGAGGTTCATGCGGTATATCTGATCTCCGGCGGCTACGACCTGCTGGTGACGCTGGAAGGCAAGACGCTGAAGGAGGTTTCACGGTTCGTATCTGAAAAGCTGGCGCCCATTGATTCCGTGATCAGCACTGCAACTTATTTTATCTTGAAAAAATACAAAGATTTCGGGACGATCATGGTGCCGAAGACCGAATCGGAAAGGATGGTGGTGACTCCGTAATGAGAAACCCTATCGCAAAAAAAATCACACAGGTCCAGCCATCTGGCATCCGGAAGTTTTTTGACATTGCAAGCGAGATGGATGATGTTATTTCACTTGGTGTCGGGGAGCCGGATTTTGATACGCCGTGGAGGATCCGGGAGGAAGGCATCTTTTCCCTGGAAAGAGGAAGGACCTTTTATACGTCCAATGCAGGACTGCAGGAGTTGCGCGACGAGATCTGCCGCTATCTGGAACGGAAGATCCACGTTTCCTATGACCCGAAAAAAGAAACCATGGTGACGGTAGGCGGCAGCGAAGCCATTGATGTGGCGATGCGTTGTATGCTGGATCCGGGGGACGAAGTGCTGATCCCTCAGCCCTGCTATGTGTCCTACGTGCCCTGTGCCATCATGGCGGACGGGGTTCCTGTGGTCGTGGAACTGAAAAATGAAAATCAGTTTAAGCTGACAGTGGAGGACATGGAAAAGAAGGTTACGGAGCGGACAAAAATCCTGGTGATGCCGTTTCCAAATAATCCTACCGGATCGATCATGACGAGGGAAGACTTAGAGCCGGTGGCAGAATTTGTAAAGGAACACGATCTCTATGTGATCTCCGACGAGATCTATTCGGAGCTGAGTTACAATGGAGAACACGTTTCCATTGCCAGCCTGCCTGGAATGCGGGAAAGAACGATCGTGATCAACGGATTTTCCAAAGGATTCGCAATGACCGGATGGCGTCTCGGATACTGCTGCGGACCGGAAGAAATCCTAAAACAGATGATCAAGCTTCACCAGTTCGCTATCATGTGCGCACCCACCAACAGCCAGTATGCGGCTGTGGAAGGACTGCGCAGCTGTGATGAGGATGTGGAGGAGATGCGCAGGGCATACAACCAGAGAAGGCGGTTCCTGATGTATGAGTTTGACCGCATGGGGCTGGCATGCTTTGAACCTTACGGGGCCTTTTATGTGTTCCCGAGTATTGAAGAGTTTCAGATGTCCTCGGACGAATTTGCCACAAGGCTTTTGAAAGAAGAGAGGGTTGCCGTGGTGCCCGGAAGTGCGTTCGGGGAATGCGGGGAAGGCTTTTTGAGAATTTCTTATGCCTATTCCCTGGAAGATTTGAAAACAGCGCTGGGGAGACTGGAGCATTTTATCCGGCGGCTGCGCAATGAGCGGGAAGGTTAGGCACATTCCCGGACCGTGCGCCGCGGCGCACGGTCGCAGGCCGGTAAACTGTAAAGCAGAAAGGGAAATGAGATGCTGAATATCGTATTGATGGAACCGGAGATTCCGGCCAATACCGGGAACATCGGCAGGACTTGTGTGGCAACAGGAAGCCGTCTTCATTTGATCGAACCTCTTGGCTTTAGGCTGGATGAAAAATCACTCCGCCGCGCCGGGATGGATTACTGGAAGGACCTGGATGTCACGACCTATATCAACTATGAGGATTTTCTGGGAAAAAATCCGGGAGCGAAGCTTTATATGGCCACCACGAAAGCAGAAAAGATGTATACGGAGATTCGGTACGAGCCGGACTGTTATATCATGTTTGGAAAAGAAAGCGCCGGGATTCCGGAAGAAATCCTGGTGCGGCACCGGGGGGACTGCGTGCGGATTCCTATGATCGGAGGGATCCGTTCCCTGAACCTGGGCAATTCCGCCGCAGTCATCCTTTATGAAGCGCTTCGGCAGAACCGGTTTGCCGGGATGGAAACAGCGGGAAGCCTGCATCGTCTGGAATGGGAGACATAAACAGATATTCTGCATAGAATGGGAAATTGCGAATAGGATAAACAGTGACTATATTTTATGCAGTTTGTTCAAATGAAAATAAGTTTATTGCACAATTGTTGGAAAATTATGAAAAAA
Organism: Lachnospiraceae bacterium; assembly: GCA_910575475.1. Lineage (GTDB taxonomy): Bacteria > Bacillota > Clostridia > Lachnospirales > Lachnospiraceae > Schaedlerella. The sequence goes on from CAJTGD010000007.1 coordinate 153,259, forward strand.
TTGTAGACTATATCCCAAGAATTGTGGTATGATATAGAATGTGTACTTAGAAAGAAGGTGAGTCAGATATGGTCGAGAACACAATTCAGGCAATTAAAGAGACCGAAGCGAAGGCAGACGCTGTGGTCAGAGAGGCTGAGTCCAAGTATAGAGACATTCTGGATGAAGCAGCAAAAAAAGCAGAGGCAATGAAGTCAGAACAGATTCAGAACATGAAGCAGAAGGCTCAGTCCGATATGGAAAAGGCAAAAGAAAAAGGTACACAGGATTTGGATTCAGCGATGTCCGAGATTCGAAAAGAAGTGGCGGCGCTCAAGGAGCTTGCCCAGCAGAAGCACGAAGCGGCGGTGAATCTTGTGGTATCGGAACTGATTTGAGACAGAGGGTGTCCATCCAGCACGGAGCAGGGATATTTTTCAAGTATGCGGATACGCACAGCGTCATCAATTCCGGGGGGATTGGTGGCTTTCATATTGTTGTGAACAAATTGCACTTGGAAGATGGTCTTGTGCGAAGTGTCAGACGATTCTGTCAGATATGATCCGTGACTGCGGATGATATCAAGCATGATTTTTCAAGGAGGGATTACAGGCCGCCTGGAAAAGTCAAAAAATAGGAAAGAAAAAGGAGGGATTCGATTATGGCGGTATTGCAGATGCAGCGAATCAGTATCTGCGCATTGAAGAAGAACCGGAAAGCGATTCTGGAAAAGCTGCAGAGCATGGGCGTCATGGAGGTCAGCCAATTCCTGGAGGAAGATGAAGATTTCCGGCGGATGGATACGGCGAATGCCAGAAGCAGCTTTGAAAAAGCAGCAGCCTCTGTTGACCGTGCGCTGGATATTCTTCAGATATACGCACCGGAGAAAAAATCCATGCTGTCTTCTCTCGCCGGGAAAGAACTGGTAGATCAGAAGAGATACCAACAGATCATCGGAGACAAAGAAACCCTGCTTCGGACAGCGAACCAGATCCAGTCACTGGACCGTGAGCGGGCAGAGCAGAAGTCCGAGATCCTGAAGCTGGAGAACAGTATTGAAAGCCTGACACCATGGCTTCCGCTGGAAGTCCCCATGGACTATGAGGGGACAACGCATACGGAGATGCTTCTCGGAACCATGCCGGGAGAATGCAGTCTGGAGCAGATTTATTCTGCGATCGCGGAGAAGGCGCCGGAGGCCCAGGGGTTTGAAGCGCATATCGTCTCCGCGGGTCAGGAAGGGACTTACCTGACGGTGTTCTGTTTGAGAGAGGAAGCGCATCAGGTGGAAGAAGCGCTCCGCAGCAGAGGGTTTGCAAGGCCGTCTCAGATCCTGCAGCAGGTACCTGCCGCGGCAAGGTCAGAGATGGAGTCAGAGATCAACAGCCGGGAGCTTAAGATCGAAGAGATCGAGCAGCAGCTGGCCGGCTTGGGAGTCAGCCGGGAAAGCCTAAAGCTTCTTGCAGACTATTACCGCGTCCGCGCAGACAAGTATGAGGTGCTGGGAACTCTGCCCCAGTCAGAGCGTACATTTTTTATCAGCGGTTATGTGCCGGCAAAATATACGGATAAGCTGAAAAGCGCGCTGGAAGGCAGGTATGACTGTGTAGTCGATGTGGAAAAACTGAAAGAGGACGAGGAAGCGCCGGTGCTTCTTCAGAATAATTCGTTCTCAGAGAGTGCAGAAGGGATTCTGGAATCCTACGGCCTCCCGGCAAAGGGAGAGGTCGATCCTACGGCGATTATGTCCGTATTCTATGTATTTTTATTTGGTTTGATGCTGTCCGATGCGGCATATGGAGCAATCGTATCCATTGCGTGCGGCGCGGCGCTTAAGAAGTTCCCGAGGATGGAAGCAGGTATGAAAAAGTCACTGAAGCTGTTTTTCTGGTGCGGGTTGTCCACACTGTTCTGGGGCGTCATGTTCGGAGGCTACTTCGGAGATGTGGTGAATGTGGTGTCCAGGACATTCTTCGGCAATGAGGTGGAGATACCGGCTCTTTGGTTTATTCCGCTGAATGACCCGATGAAGCTTTTGATCTATTCCATGCTGTTTGGACTGATCCATCTGTTTACCGGGTTGGGGATCAAAGGATATATGTGCATCAAGGACAACAGATATCTGGATTTCTTCTGTGATGTGGTGCTCTGGTTCCTGTTCCTGATCGGACTGATCATCATGTTCCTGCCGACAGACATTTTTGCTTCCGTCGCAGGGGCGAAGATCGTATTCCCGGAATTTGTCAACTTTCTGGGCAAAGCGTTCGCGATCATCGGAGTGGTTGGTATTCTGCTGATGTCAGGCAGAGAGAACAAGAACTTCGGACTCAGGATCGCGCTCGGCGCATATGATCTATACAATGTGACAGGATGGCTCAGCGACGTGCTGTCCTATTCCAGGCTTCTTGCCCTGGGACTTGCAACTGGCGTTATCGCGCAGGTTGTCAACCAGATGGGAAGCATGGCCGGCAACGGCATCTTCGGCGTGATTTTATTCATCGTTGTGTTTATCGTGGGACATACACTGAACCTGGCGATCAACCTGCTGGGCGCATATGTTCACACAAACCGTCTGCAGTATGTAGAATTTTTCGGTAAGTTCTACGAGGGCGGCGGAAGAATGTTCAATCCATTTAAAGAAAATACAAAATATGCAGATATTAAGGAGGATTAGGAAATGATTTTAGAAAGTTTAGGAATTGTTTATGCGCTTTTAGGTGCGGCATGCGCGGTATTTCTTGCAGGTGCAGGTTCAGCTTTGGGAGTTGGTATTGCGGGTCAGGCAGCATCCGGTGTTGTATCGGAGGATCCGAGCAAATTCGCTAAGGTACTGATCATGCAGCTTCTGCCCGGTACACAGGGTATCTACGGTCTGCTGGTTGGATTCATCACCCTGTCCAAGATCGGTATCATCGGCGGCGGCGCGGTTGAGATTTCTCCGTCCACAGGTCTTCTGATCCTGGCAGCATGCCTTCCGATCGGAATCGTAGGTCTGATCTCCGGAAAATCTCAGGGCAAGACAGCGGCAGCTTCCATCGGTATCGTTGCAAAGAAACCGGATCAGTTCGGTAAGGCAATGCTGTTCCCGGCTATGGTTGAGACTTATGCGATCCTGGCACTTCTGATCTCCATTCTGGCAGTCAGCGGAATCCAGGTATAATTCGGCTTGATCTTCCGCAGCGGCATGCCGGGAAGGGGATTTTCCGGAAGCTGCGCGGGCGGAAAGAAAAAATGATAAGTATGAGGTGTGATAGATGAGTGGATTAGACAAGATAAAAAGTCAGATCCTGGATGAAGCGAACCACTCAGCAGAAGTGAAGCTTGCGGAGGCCAATGAGAAAGCGGAGCGGATGCTCAGCGAAGCAAAGGCAGAGGCGGAAGCAGAGGTTTCAAGGCTGCAGGCAAAATCTCAGGAGGCGGTTGCGGTTTACGCGGACCGGGTAAAATCATCCGGTGAGATGCAGCGGAAGCAGGCAATCCTCCAGGCAAAGCAGGAAGTGATCGCGGACGTGCTCCAGAACGCATATGAGAAGGTGTGCGCACAGGACGACGCGGCATATTTCGGGATGATCACAAGGATGCTCGAAAAATATGCCCAGCCTGGGGACGGCATCATCTCTTTCAATGCGAAGGACCTGAAGCGTATGCCGAAGGGATTTGAAGCCGAGATGGAAAAGGCCGCTCAGAAAAAGGGCGGGAGCCTGAAGCTGTCCGCGGAAGCAAAAGAGATGGACGGCGGCTTTATCCTGGTATACGGCGGTGTGGAAGAGAATTGTACGATCCGGGCAATGTTTGACGCAAAGAGAGATTATTTGTCCGATAAAGTTCATGAGGTGTTATTTATATAGAATATAGCTATGCGGGGATTACGCATAGCTGTATACCATAGTATACGAAAAAGTCTGCCTAAGGCAGGTTTTTCGTATGACACAGGAGGGAATATTTTGAATGATTTAGAATATACTTACGCGGTTGCGCGTATACGTTCGTTGGAAGCATCCCTGCTGACGGATTCTGTAATTGACCAGCTTGTGAACTGTCAGAGTGAAAAGCAGTGCCTGGAGCTGCTGAGCGAGAAGGGCTGGGGAGACCATGAGACCGGTCTTGACGCCTCTGCAATGCTGAAGCGGGAGGAAGAGAAGACCTGGGAAGTGATCCGGGAAATAGCGCCGGATCTGTCCGTATTCGACGTGCTTTCTTATTCAAAGATCTACCATAATCTGAAAGCGGCGATCAAGGAAGTGTGTACCGAGGTTCAAAGTGAAAATATTTTCTACGATGACTGCGCGATTCCCGGAGAGGAGATGCTGGAGATCGTGGAGAATAAGGAGTTCGGCCGCCTTCCGGACAACATGGCTGCCGTGGCGCAGGAGGCGTATGATACGCTTCTGCATACAAGGGACGGTCAGCTCTGCGACGTGATCGTAGACCGTGCGGCGCTTGAAGCTATCTATGAGGCAGGTATGAGCGCGAAGGACGAGATCATCCGCAATTACGCGGAGTCTACGGTGGCAATCGCGGATATCAAGATCGCGGTGCGATGCCAGAAGACCGGGAAGTCTCTGGACTTCATGAAGCGTGCCCTTGCGGAATGCGAAAGCGTCAGCGCGGACCAGCTTGCCAAGGCGGCTCTGTCCGGGCCGGAGGCAATCGGAGAATACCTGTCCGGAACGGCCTATGCGGAAGGCGCGCAGGCTCTGGAGGAGTCTCCGTCCGCATTTGAACGCTGGTGCGACAACCGGATGATGGAAACCATCCGTCCCCAGAAGTACAACGCGTTTTCAGTAGGGCCTCTGGTGGCGTATCAGCTTGCCAGGGAAAATGAGATCAAGACAGTTCGGATCATCCTGACCGGAAAGCAGAATGAATTTCCGGATGAGGCGATTCGGGAAAGGGTAAGGGAGATGTATGTATAAGATTGCAGTTATCGGCGATTACGACAGTATCTATGGTTTCGCGACGCTGGGTCTTAGCATCTGTCCGGTAAAGACCACCGAAGAAGCCAGGGATAAGCTGCGCCAGCTTGCAGGCGGAAAATATGGAATCATCTATATTACGGAAGCCGTGGCGGCAGGAATAAAAGATGTAATAGCGGAATATCAGGAGCAGACCATGCCGGCGATCATCCAGATCCCGGGAGTGTCCGGGAATACCGGGGCAGGTGTGGAAGGCGTGAAAAAGACAGTGGAGCAGGCTGTCGGATCAGATATTCTGTTTTCTGAAGAATAGAATGAGTCATCCGCGCCACCAGGCTCGAAAAGACCTCGCCAGGTCGGCAGGATGTGCTTAACAACTAGGTTCGAAAGGACCTCACCATCTTCTTGAACATTAGTAGTTCAAGAAGCAATAGTTTTATAAGCAGGAGGTAATTCGTCAAATGAGCAGAGGCGTAATCAAAAAAGTCGCAGGCCCGCTTGTTATTGCATCGGGTATGCGCGACGCGAATATGTTTGACGTGGTTCGTGTCAGCAACCAGAGACTGATTGGCGAAATCATTGAAATGCATGGAGATGAGGCTTCCATTCAGGTATATGAGGAGACATCCGGACTGGGACCGGGGGAACCGGTAGAGTCTATGGAAGTTCCTATGGCCGTTGAATTGGGGCCTGGCCTGATCACCAGCATTTATGACGGAATCCAGAGGCCGCTGGATGATATTATGAAGGTTTCAGGGAACAATCTGAAGCGTGGTGTGGAAGTGCCCTCCCTGAAGCGTGACCTGAAATGGAACTTCGTGCCCACCGTACAGGTCGGGGATGAAGTGGAACCGGGCGATGTGATCGGTACCGTACAGGAGACCATCGTCGTAGAGCAGAAGATCATGGTTCCGGTGGGAACGACCGGAAGGATCAAAGAAATCAAAGCAGGAGAATTTACGGTAGAAGACGTGGTTGCGGTCGTAGAGACTGCAGAAGGCGACAAAGAGCTGACCATGATGCAGAAGTGGCCGGTCCGCCGCGGCAGACCTTACCAGAAGAAGCTTCCGCCGGAGATGCCCCTGGTAACAGGACAGCGTGTTGTCGATACCTTCTTCCCCATCGCAAAGGGCGGTGTGGCTGCAGTACCGGGACCCTTCGGAAGCGGTAAGACCGTCATCCAGCATCAGCTCGCGAAGTGGGCGGAGGCAGATATCGTAGTCTATATCGGATGCGGAGAGCGTGGAAATGAGATGACCGACGTTCTGAACGAGTTCCCGGAGCTGAAGGACCCGAAGACGGGCCAGTCTCTGATGGAAAGAACCGTTCTGATCGCGAATACGTCCGATATGCCTGTGGCTGCCCGTGAGGCATCCATTTACACCGGTATCACCATTGCGGAGTATTTCCGTGATATGGGATATTCCGTAGCATTGATGGCAGACTCCACATCCCGTTGGGCGGAGGCGCTCCGTGAGATGTCCGGACGTCTGGAAGAGATGCCTGGTGAGGAAGGTTACCCGGCATACCTGGGAAGCCGTCTGGCACAGTTCTATGAGCGTGCGGGACACGTGATCTCCCTTGGAAAAGAAGGGCGCGAGGGCGCACTGTCCGTAATCGGCGCCGTATCTCCTCCGGGCGGTGATATTTCCGAGCCCGTATCCCAGGCGACACTGCGTATCGTCAAGGTGTTCTGGGGACTGGATTCTGCGCTGGCATATAAGAGACACTTCCCGGCGATCAACTGGCTGACCAGCTATTCGCTGTATGTAGACAATATGAAGGACTGGTTCAACACGCAGGTTGCTGAGGACTGGGTGGAAAATCGCCAGAAGATGATGTCATTGCTCCAGGAAGAGGCAGAACTGGACGAGATCGTGAAGATGGTAGGTATGGACGCATTGTCCGCAGGCGACCGTCTGAAGATGGAAGCGGCACGCTCCATCCGTGAGGACTTCCTGCATCAGAATTCCTTCCATGAGGTAGATACCTACACGTCTCTGAAAAAACAGCATATGATGATGAAGCTGGTTCTTGCGTATTATGACCTGTCCGTAGACGCGCTGAAGGAAGGCGCGCCGCTGCAGAAGCTGGTAGATATGCCGGTTCGCGAGCAGATCGGACGTTTCAAATATGTGACGGAAGATAAGTTAGATACAGAATATGATAAAGTAAACAAAGAGCTGCATGTTGAGATTGCCAATTCATTGGGAAAGGAGGAATTCTAAATGCCGAAAGAGTATAGAACTATACAAGAAGTTGCAGGCCCGCTGATGCTGGTACGCGGCGTAGAGAATGTCACCTACGATGAACTGGGAGAGATCGAGCTGGCAAGCGGCGAGACCCGCCGGTGCAAGGTTCTGGAGATCGATGGGGGCAACGCGTTGGTACAGCTATTTGAGAGCTCCACAGGTATCAACCTGTCCAACAGCAAGGTTCGTTTCCTGGGACGGAGCATGGAGCTGGGCGTATCCGAGGATATGCTGGGACGTGTCTTTGACGGTCTCGGCAATCCCATTGACGACGGTCCGGCAATCCTGCCGGATGCCCGTATGGACATCAACGGCCTGCCCATGAACCCGGCGGCGAGAAGCTATCCGGAGGAGTTCATCCAGACCGGAGTGTCCGCCATCGACGGACTGAATACACTGGTCCGCGGACAGAAGCTGCCGATCTTCTCGGCTTCCGGTCTGCCTCACGCGCAGCTGGCGGCTCAGATCGCGAAGCAGGCAAAGGTTCTGGGAACGGATGAGAACTTCGCCGTTGTATTCGCGGCGCTTGGTATCACATTTGAAGAGTCCAACTTCTTTATTGAGAGCTTTAAGGAGACGGGCGCCATTGACCGTACCGTCCTCTTTATCAACCTGGCAAATGACCCGGCCATCGAGCGTATCGCGACACCGAAGATGGCGCTGACCGCTGCGGAATATCTGGCATTTGAGAAGGATATGCATGTATTGGTCATCCTGACGGATATCACCAACTACGCGGACGCTCTGCGTGAGGTCTCCGCGGCCCGTAAGGAAGTACCGGGACGCCGTGGTTATCCGGGATATATGTACACCGACCTGGCGACCATGTATGAGAGAGCCGGACGTCAGAACGGGAAGAAGGGAAGTATCACCATGATCCCGATCCTGACCATGCCGGAGGAGGATAAGACCCATCCTATTCCTGACCTGACCGGATATATCACCGAGGGCCAGATCATCCTGAGCCGTGCCCTGTACCAGAAGGGAATCGCTCCGCCGATCGACGTACTGCCGTCCCTGTCCCGTCTGAAGGATAAGGGTATCGGTGAAGGCAAGACCCGTGCAGATCATGCCAATACCATGAACCAGTTATTCTCCGCGTATGCCCGCGGAAAGGATGCCAAGGAACTGATGGTCATCCTGGGTGAAGCAGCTCTGACGGAGATCGACCTGATCTATGCGAAGTTTGCAGACGCATTTGAGGCGGAATACGTATCTCAGGGCTACAGTACAGACAGAAGCATAGAGGAAACGCTGGATATCGGATGGAAATTGCTCTCCATGCTGCCGAGAACCGAGCTGAAACGTATCGACGATAAGTTCCTCGATAAGTACTATCAGGGATAAAAGTCAAAGGTTCAAAAGCAGTAAAGAACTGTCATGAAAGTTTATTTCATGACAGATTCTAAGTAAAAGAAGGAGAGGTGATTACATTTGGCAGCAAAACAGGTAAGCCCTACCCGTATGGAACTGACGCGCCTGAAAAAGAAGCGCATCACGGCAATCCGTGGGCATAAGCTCTTAAAAGACAAGCGTGATGAGCTGATGCGTCAGTACCTGGACCTGGTGCGTGAGAATATGGAGATACGTAAGCGGGTAGAAGCAGGAATTCTTTCTGCAAACAAAAATTTCGTAATCGCCAAGGCAGGTATGTCGGAGGCCGCCCTCAAAACGGCGCTGATGGCTCCCAAGCAGGAGATCAATCTGGCGGCGGCGGAAGCCAATGTCATGAGTGTAAACATCCCGACATTTGAGTATAAGACAAGGACGGCAGATGAGAATGACATCTACTCCTATGGTTTCGCATTTACCTCCAGCGACCTGGACGGGGCGGTCAAATCCCTGGCAGACATCCTGCCGGATATGATCCGCCTGGCGGAATGCGAAAAAGCCTGCCAGCTGATGGCGGCAGAGATTGAAAAGACAAGAAGGCGTGTAAACGCGCTGGAGCATGTCATCATTCCGGAGACGGAGACGAATATCAAGTATATTACCATGAAGCTGGATGAGAATGAGAGAAGTACCCAGATCCGGCTGATGAAGGTGAAGGACATGATGCTCAAGGAGGCACATGGGTATTCGTAAAAAAGAATAATAACGGATGGAAAAAGGTTCCGGATTACTGATATGATCCGGAGCCTTTTCATGTTAAAAAAAATTTCCAGCTGTGCGGTTGGAATAATTTTGTATTTCATAGGGGGTGGATGAATGTCAGTTAGGCTGCCGATCGGAATTGAATGGTTCAGGGAGATCAGGGAAAAAGGAAGCTACTATGTGGATAAAACGGAAGCGATCAAAGAACTATTTGACGAGGATTTTAAAGTGATTCTCGTTACGCGGCCCCGGCGCTTCGGAAAGACGCTGTTTATGGATACGCTGAGGGAATTTTTTGATATACGAAGGGACAGCAGAGAACTGTTCGAGGGATTGCAGCAACAGCGTCTTTTGACATATGGCTTACAACGCGCGAATTATCGGTTCCCTTTTTCAGTGGTATTGTGCAAAGATCCGCATATACCGTATATACTTCGGGAGAGGTGTACGCGGCAAATTTGAAGAATGACCGTATACAGCTCAGCCTGTTGTTGCGTGTGGATTCCTTCCAGCCTCTCTGTGACTCTGTTGTATCCAGAAACTCTGTAAGCAGGGCAGACGTAAAGGTTTCAAACCCCAGTCCGGAAGCGGGAATCCCTTTCTCCTGTAGTAAAAAACGGAGCAGGATATTCCAGGCCATGCGGCAGGAGATGCAGGTAATAACAGGTTTCCAGCCATTTCCCGGCACTTGTGGAAGAGGGTGCTGATGGCCTGCGCCCCATGCCTGTTCCCATTCCGATTGGGAAAGAATATCTCCGTCCCTGGGTACATTCCCCGCGCAATCCTGTCATAATTGCGGCACATTTCCATCACGCCCGGCTCCACCGCTATACACCTGTCCTTATGTCTTTTCGAGTCTGCGATGTATATCGTGCAATGGGCAAAATCAAGATCCTGCCTTCGGAGAAGCCTGGCTTCCTGTGGACGCATTCCGGTAGAATACTGGAGCCGGAAGATAACGGCGGCCGTATATTCAATGAGCGGGTTCGCCGGATTATGGGGATACCTGTCAGCTGCCTGAAAAAAACGGCGGCATTCTTCCGCGCTCATGATATATGGCAGCTGCCTTTTCTTATAGCTGAAATAATCCACAGGGAATACGCATGCATCTTTCCCCAGAAGGACCTGATACCTGCCAAGGTTCCTCAGGGCTATCACATCCACATAGGCATCACAGTGTTCGCGTTTTGTTTGTAAGTAGGACAGGGCAATGTCCCATGTCAGGATGCCGGCATCAGGGAAAAACGCCCCGCAGTAACGGTCAAACTGCACCAGATACCCATCGTAACTATCGACAGCATACCCAAGAGTCCCCCTCCACTCCCGCATTTTCTCTATGTCGTGCGCAAATTTGCTCTGGAAAGAGACCATTATACCAGGCCCCCCTTCCGTGTATGCAGAGGCCCGAGATCCAGGCAGCATGTCTTCATAGTTCCGGTGTCCAGTGAGATATAGCGTTTGGAGGACTCAATATTTCCGTGTCCGAGGATCTGGGCAACAGTGGATACGGGATCCCCGGAGGAGACCATTTTTGTTCCCGCCGTCCTCCGTAATGCATGAAAAGATTTGCCATCCCAGCCGGAACGCCCGATGCCTGCAGCTTCGATGTATCCACGCAGGGCAGCATTAAAAAGCCCCGGCGGCCTTTGTCGGTCGAACGGTCTATTTTTGAAAAGATCAGACGAAGTTCCTCATCTGTAAAACAGGGAAGGGCTTTCTGCCTGCACCTGCCAGCCGTGCCGAGGAAACGGTCCGCATCCAGGTCAACAATCCCTTTGTCCCGCAGAAACTGTACAAAATTTCTTAAAGTACGCAACAGCCTCGGCATACTGCCTTTATGGTTTGGGGCTTCCTGACGGACAAAATCCAGGACATTTTCAGATACCATGGAATGGGCATCCTCCACTCCTGCCTGTTCAAGGAAATACAGGAACTGCCGTATAATAATCATTTCAGGGCGGACAGTCCCCGGACTGAGCCGTTTTGAGAGTTCCTGCTGAAAACCGGACATCAGCTCCCTGTAAGCTCCGGAAGCAGGGGCGTTAGCCGTAAAAGTGACGGATCCCCAGCTGAATTCCCCGGTTTCAAAATATCTGGCAACAGTATAAGCTGCTTTTCTTATGGGCTTAACGGTAGATTGTTTCAGTTCCGCCCTGCACTTAAGCTCACAGAACGCAGCCGCATCCTGATACATGAAAGTATCACGTCTGTTTTCCATACAATACCGGAAAACGGCTTCTATATACTCTTATATTGTATGAAAAGAGTAGCGGGGAATTTCATAAATTTCCAAATGATTATCTTCATTGGATTCGCCCGAAGTCCAATACCGGGCTTGAGCTGGAATGGCTGCAGGAGCACTTATTGATTCCGCTTGACATTTTCCGGCTGAACCTTCAAAATAAAGGTATCAATAACGAATTGGATGCATGGCTGGCTTTTTTGAGCGTGGATGAACCGGAGATCATTGAACAGCTGATTAAAAAATATCCCCGGTTCAAGCCTATGTATCAGCAGATATACGAGATCTGCAGGAATACGGAAAGGGTGATGGGAATGTATTCGGAGGAATTAAGGATACTGGACAGAAATACGGTGCAGCTGATGATCGATGAGATGCAGGATGAGATTGACGGGCAGAAGAAAGTTTTGATTCAGAAGGATGAGCAGTTATTCCAGAAGGATGAGCAGTTGTCACGGCAGAAGGAACAGTTATTCCAGCGGGAGCAGCAGCTGATACAGAGAGATAAGCAGATTGAGCAGCAACTCCAAGAAATCGTACGTTTAAGAAGGCAGCTTGTGGAATGATAAGAACTTTCTTCTGGTATAGGGTTCTGTTTTTCAACATGACGTGCTTATTTTGAGGAGGGCAAAGATCCATGTTCTCAATCGCCATATGTGAAGATGAAATCTATTTACTGGAAGAGCTGCGCAAAAAAACAGAGGCATACCTGAAAACCAGACATTTCTCCGCAGAGATCCATACCTTTACGTCCGGCGAGGACTTGCTGAAGGAACAGCGCCCCTTCGACCTGATCCTTCTGGATCTGGTGCTTCCCGGCATGAACGGACTGGAAGCGGCAAAGCAGCTTTCCGGCAGCCGCATCATTATTATCACATCCTACCGGGAATACGCGGTAGACGCATTTGAGGTGGATGCCGTACACTACCTGCTCAAGCCGGTGACGGAGGAACGTCTGTATCAGGCCATGGACAGGGCGGTGAACCGGTCCGGGCAGGCGGACGACCGATCTCTGGCGCTCGTAAAATCCGGAAACACGCACATCCTTCCCATACGTGACATTTTATACTGCGAAGTGTTTGACCACCGGGTCTGCATCCATACCGCAGGGGACGATTACGAGTATTCCGGAACACTGGACACGCTGGAAAAGAAACTGGACGGGCGTTTTTTCCGATGCCACAGAAGCTATCTCATCAACATGAGCTGTGTGGCCGCTCAGGAAAAAGGAACGGCAGTGGTCTCAAACGGGGATCGGATCCTGATATCACGCAGGAAACAGTCCGAGTTTATGCAAAGGCTTCTGGACCATTTGAAGAATGAGGTGATCTGATGGAATACCCGCACATTGTTTCGGCAGGATTTTATATCTGGTGGCTGCTGCTCAATGGATTTCTCTATTTCGCGGAATTTCATTTTCTATGCCGCTTTTCCGGGAGCAGGGAAAAGAAATATACAGTATGCTATGTATTGCTCAGCAGCCTGATTACATTTTTGGTCATGTATTTTCGGGGCTCCGGAGTTCTCAGACTGTTCCTGCACATGGGGATCCTATTGTGCTTTTCCAGATTTGCGCTTAAGCTTCGATGGGCGGATACGGTCGCTCCGGCAACGATCCTATTAACGCTCTTTACCTTTATGGAAAGCTTTCAGACAGTTTTCATGCGCTGGATGGCGGGACATTCGATGGAAATGCGCACCGCCGTTTTCATGCAGATGCTTCTTTTGGCGGGACTGGCTGCCGTGCTGGTGCTGACGATGCGTTTCGTGTCCGACAGATATGCCTGTACGGGAAGGCAGAAGCTATCTTCCCGGCTGTACCCATTACTGCTGCCATGCAGCTTTATCGTGTGGGTCATCCGAAGCGGGCTCGGGCTGGACATGTGGATGGAGCCGGTTCCAGGAAGCGGCTCTCTTTTGGGCAAGCGGTCGGGCCTGTGGGCACTGGTGTGGATTCTGGGAGCCTGCGTGATCTTCTTCATCCTTCTGAAGCTGGTCAGCCGGATCGCTGTTCTGTCCGAGCAGGAAACGGAACAGAAAAGGCTGGAGGAGCAGATCCGGATGCAGTATGCATATCTGGAAGAAGCGAAAAAGAGAAATGAGCTCTACCGTACATTTCAGCATGATATCAACAATCATTTCCTGGTGCTGTCCGGGCTGATCCGGGAAAAGAACTATGACGAGGCAAAAAACTATTTTGACAAGCTGCGCGGCTCTGCGGACAGTCTGCTCATCGGCATCGAAACCGGCAATCCGATCCTCGATATACTTTTACAGGAAAAGCTCAGCTTCGCCGTGTCAAACGGCATCGAGGTGAAACACGACGTACAGATTTCCCGGGACTGCGGTGTGGAGGATATTGACCTGTGTATCATTCTGGCAAATGCATTAGACAATGCGGTTCATGCCTGTGCGGAGGTTACAGGAAGGCAGCCGGAGATCTCAGTCACGGTCCGGAGGCGGCATCATTTTCTGCTCATGGAAGTCGTAAATACGATGATTCCGGCGCAGGGCCGGATGGAGTACGGGACTGGGCTGGATAATATCCGGCATACGGTTGAAAAATACGAAGGGACGATGGAAATTGAGAACAGCGGCGGGAAATTCCGGCTGACGGCGTTGCTGTGCCTGGGTATTCATAATTGAGTAGTAATAAGCGTTCGCAGTCCAGGTTATTCCTGCGTTGGGGGCGGCGCCGTTTACGAAAGGGGAGTGACCGTTGACGGGAATCCGCTTTTTTGAAAAGAGATCTATCCGATATACGGAATGAACAGAAAAGGATTCAAAAAAAGCGGAGGTGAAAACTTATGGTAAACAGTATCAGACCCAATTATGTAAATCCGTTGAAAATGATGAAAAGCACCGGACAGGTGGAACGCCTGAATCCGGGGATGCAGAAGACGCCGGAGAAGCAGCGGAAAACTCTGGAGACTAAAAAGCAGTCGATTCAAAATGCGCTTCTGCTCATGAAAGGAACGTCCGGCGACAGCGGGGCTTCGGAAGAGCATGTGGAAATGCTGGTAAAGAAGCTGGAAGAGATTACGAATGAGATCCGGACGAATAAGCGAGAGACGGGAGCAGCAGCGGCAGCGGATCCAATACGATCAAGTAAAGCGGAAGAGCCGTTGGAGGAGAGGAAGAGATTAGAAGAAAAACGGATGGACAGGTTAGAACTTCATTCGGACAGAACGGTTGCCGGGCGGAATCTATATGAGACATTTTGGAAAGAAGAGTAAGTGATATTCCATGATATTAAGCTGTCAGACCTGAGAAAAGAAGGGGCTGGCAGCTTTATTTTCAGGATAGGTTCATTTGCTTGCTATTTTGTATACCGCATGGTAGTATAAAAAAGCAGAGTTGGATGGGACGGAAAGGCATGGTGAGATATAGGACTTCCAATAAATATAAAAAACTTGTTGACTGGCAATGTTGCTGCACCGGCTGAATAAGGGTTTTGCACATAAAGTATTCCGAGAGACTGAATTGAATGAGTTTGAAAATGGATATAGAAATGAGAATAGAAAAGTAAAAAATGATAATATAAGTGATGAAGTCATAACGAAAAAGGAAAAAAGAATGAACACAAAATACGAAATCTTAAAAAATATCTTCGGCTACGATACCTTCCGGGAAGGTCAGGAAACCTTAGTTGACAGTACCCTTTCCGGCAGGGATGTTCTGGGGATCATGCCGACAGGCGCAGGAAAATCCATCTGCTTTCAGGTCCCGGCGCTGATGTTTGAGGGGATTACCATCGTGGTATCGCCCCTCATTTCTTTGATGAAGGATCAGGTGGCCGCCCTGAACCAGGCCGGCGTCCATGCGGCTTACATCAACAGCTCCCTGACCGAAGGCCAGTACCGCAAGGCCATGGAAAATGCGCGCCGGGGCCAGTACAAGATCATCTATGTGGCGCCCGAACGCCTGATGACAGATTCCTTCCAGTCTTTGATGCAGGAGGTCGAGATCTCCATGACAGCGGTGGACGAAGCCCACTGTATTTCCCAATGGGGACAGGACTTCCGTCCCAGCTATCTCAAGATCGTAGAATTCATCAATATGCTTCCGAAGCGCCCTGTGATCGCCGCTTATACGGCTACGGCCACGAAGCAGGTTAAAGAAGACATTCTCTGTATCCTGGGACTCCGTGATCCTGCGGTGGTGGTCACCGGATATGACCGGAAAAATCTATACTTTGCAGTCAAAAAACCAAAGGACAAGAAGGCGCAGCTTCTGGACTATTTATCCAAAAACAGGGAAAAAAGCGGGATCATTTACTGTAATACGAGGAAGACTGTGGAGGAGGTGGAGCTGGACTTGAGAAGGGCAGGCTACCCGGTGACCCGCTACCACGCCGGATTGACGGATGCAGAGCGGCGGCAGAATCAGGAGGACTTTATCTATGACCGCAGGCCGGTGATGGTAGCCACCAACGCGTTCGGTATGGGTATCGACAAGTCCAATGTGCGCTATGTCATTCACTACAATATGCCCAAGGACATCGAAAGCTACTATCAGGAGGCCGGGCGTGCCGGACGGGACGGTGAGCCCGCGGAGTGCCTGCTGTTCTATTCCGGGCAGGACGTGCGGATCAATGAATTTCTCATCGGGACGCAGGCGGAGAACAGCGAGCTGGATGAGGAAGAACGGGAACTGATCAAGGAGCGGGACCAGGAGCGCCTCCGGAAAATGACGTTCTACTGCTTTACCAATGAATGCCTGCGGGAATATATCCTGCGGTATTTCGGGGAGTACGGCGGAAATTACTGCGGCAATTGCGAAAACTGCCGGACAG
Organism: Lachnospiraceae bacterium; assembly: GCA_910575475.1. Lineage (GTDB taxonomy): Bacteria > Bacillota > Clostridia > Lachnospirales > Lachnospiraceae > Schaedlerella. The sequence continues at coordinate 169,537 of CAJTGD010000007.1, forward strand.
AATTTGAAGATATCGACGTGACAGAAGACGCCTGCCATATCATCCGCATGGTGCTGACCAGCCATGAGCGCTACGGGATCAATGCCGTCCTGGACGGGGTGCACGGTTCGGACACGGCGAAGGTGCGGCAGTTCCGTCTGAACCAGAATCCGGAGTACGGAAGCTTAAAAGGACGGACGCTGGTCCGGCTGCGGCAGATTCTGAATGACATGCTGATCAAGGGGTATCTGTTCCTCACGACCAGCGATTATCCGGTGCTGAAAATGACAAAGAGCGGACGGGAGCTGTTGGAGTATTGGGAGCAGGAGGAAGCGAAAAACGCGGATGATCCGGAAGGGCAGGACATCATGCCGGGGTATGCGGCAGATTCCTCTTTTCGGGTGATCTTAAAGCTCCCGAAGGAGCAGGAAAGAACCGCATCCAAGGGACAGGAAAAGAAGAAAAAAACAGCCGTGGACGCAAAATATCCGGATCTGTTCGAACAGCTTCGGAAATACCGTTACGAACTCGCACAGAAAGAACACGTCCCGCCGTATATTATTTTTTCGGATAAGACCTTAAAAGAAATGAGTACATTTCTCCCGACGACCCAGGATGCCATGCTGGAGATTAACGGTATCGGGAAAGTGAAGTATGACAAGTACGGGGAGGCATTTATGGAGATCGTCCGTGCTTATGCGGAGAAAATATAAGAACATGTACCATGTAACGTAAACAACATTCTCACACTTCATACACAAAAATTTCACAAACATTTGCTACTTTAATAACCGTACAAAAATAACCTGAACAGAGATACCGTTTGACCAGGTTATTTTTATACCATCGTATGCAGAAAGGCTGCCAGTGGCAGGCTTTCTGTATGCGGTTCTTTTACATACCTATGGAATACATCACATCGCTAGGGAGGTAAGGATTTGATTGAGGTAAAGAATTTAGTGAAAAAATATGGAACCCATCTTGCCGTAGATCACCTGGATTTTCAGCTGGAACCAGGGAGAATCTACGGCTTTTTGGGGCCGAACGGCGCCGGAAAATCAACCACCATGAACATCATGACCGGCTATCTGGGAGCAACGGAGGGCGAGGTTGTCATCGACGGACATGATATCTTAAAGGAACCCGAGGAAGCCAAGAAACATATCGGGTATCTGCCGGAGCTTCCGCCCCTGTACATGGATATGACCGTACAGGAATATCTGGAATTTGCGGCAGAGTTAAAGGAGATCCCGAGGAAAGAGCGGGAAAACGCAGTCGGTCAGGTGATGGAGATTACAAAGCTCAAGGACGTGGAATATCGTCTGATCAGGAATCTGTCCAAGGGCTACCGCCAGAGGGTAGGGCTGGCCCAGGCCATCCTGGGATTCCCGGATATCATCATCCTGGATGAGCCTACTGTCGGGCTGGACCCCAAGCAGATCATCGAGATCCGGGAACTGATCCGGGACATGGCAAAGGAGCACACGGTGATCCTCAGCTCCCATATCCTGGCGGAGGTGCGGGAGGTCTGCGATTATATCATGATCATTTCCAGGGGCAAGCTGGTGGCCAGCGATACGCCCGACAACCTGGAGCATCTGATGGCCGGGCAGAACAGTCTGGAGATCGAGACCAAAGCAGAACCGGAAGAGGTACGGCGGATCCTGCGCGGTATTACCGGGATTGAAAAGCTGGAGCTAAAGAGGACAGCGGAGCATACGACATACGCGAAGATCGAGATGGGGACAGCGGCTTCCGAAGGGGAGCAGGATATCCGCGAATCCATATTCCTTGCATTTGCAGAAGCAGGCTGTCCGCTCCTCATGCTGAAAACATCCAAAGCAAGTCTGGAAGAGGTATTCATGGAATTGACCCAGGGAGAGGAGGCGGCTGCAGATGCTGGCGATTTATAAGAGGGAACTGCGTTCCTACTTTCAGTCGATGATCGGATGCGTTTTTGTTGCGTTTCTGGTACTGTTTACGGGGATTTATTTTACAGCCTATAACCTGACCGCAGGGTATCCGTATTTTTCCTATACATTATCCGGTTCCCTGATCGTCTTTATCGTAGGGATTCCGCTGATCACCATGCGGAGCTTCTCGGAGGAACGGAAGAACAAGACGGATCAGCTCCTTTTGACAGCGCCGGTCAGTCTGACGAAAGTAGTTTTGGGAAAATATTTTGCGATGGTTACTGTGGTCGCAGTGCCCAACGTGATCTTCTGTCTGTTTCCGCTGATCATAAAAATGAACGGGACGGCATATCTGAAGGTGGATTATATTTCCATCGGGGTATTCTTCCTGCTGGGCTGTGTGTACCTTGCCATCGGCATGTTTCTGTCCACCCTGACGGAGAGCCAGATCATTGCCTTTGTCAGTACCTTCGGAGTCCTATTGCTTTTGTACCTGTGGAACGGGATCGTAAGCTTCCTGCCGTCCTCCGCTTCCGGCTGCCTGGTGGGGCTGCTGCTCATACTGAGTGTGATCATCCTGTATATCTGGCAAATGACGCTGAACTGGGTGCTGAGCGCCGTCATGGAGGCAGTCTGCGTGATCGGGTGTGTCACCGCGTATTTTGTGAAGCCCGCACTGTTTGAAAATCTGCTGTCAAAGCTGCTTGGAAAGCTTGCCTTTGCGGATGTATTTACGGGAATTACGCAGAATCATATCGTGGATCTGAGCGGGATCATCCTGTATCTGTCTGTGATTACGGTATTTATATTCCTGACCGTACAGACGATCCAGAAAAGACGTTGGAGTTAGGAGGAACAGACCGTGGAAAAAATGAAAAGATTATTTCATACGACAGGAACAGCGCATGGCATGTACAGCGTGGGATTGACGGCAGTAGTGGTTGCGATCGTGGTTGTGGTCAATCTGATCTTTGGTCAGCTTCCGGAGAAATACCGTAGCATTGACGTCAGCAATTCAAAGATTTACGAGATCACGGATACGAGCAGGGAGTTCCTGAAGGACCTGGATACGGAAGTGAAGTTCACGGTACTCGCCGTGCAGGAGGAAACGGACGAAAGGATCCGGACATTTCTGAGTAAATATGCTTCCCTGTCAAAACATATCAAAGTGGAATGGATCGATCCGGTGCTGCATCCTTCCGCGCTGCAGGATTATGACGCGTCTGAAAATTCGATCATTGTATCCTGCGAAGAGACTGATAGAACCACGGCGGTGACATTTGACCAGATCGTGGTGGTAGACTATTCTTCCTATTATTATACAGGCAGCATTTCGGAAAATGAATTTGACGGAGAGGGGCAGCTTACCAGCGCGGTCAATTATGTGACCAGCGAAGAAGAAAAGCAGATCTACCGTACCGCCGGACATGGAGAGAGCACGCTTCCCGCAAATATCACCGAGCTGATGGATAAGAACAACTATACGGTATCGGAGTGGAATCTGCTGATGAACCAGGATATCCCGGAGGACTGCGATCTGCTCCTGATGAACGCGCCGGCCAATGACCTGACGGAGGAGGAGAGGGATGCAGTGCTTTCCTATCTGGCAGAGGGCGGCAAGATGATGCTCCTGCTGGGAGAGACCAACGCCACGGAGCTGCCCAATCTGGCGGCTGTCATGAAGGAATACGGCATGGAGGCTGCGGACGGCTATATTGCGGATCCTCAGCGCTGCTACCAGGGAAATGCATTTTATATCTTCCCCATGCTGAGCCTGAGCGGAGACATGGCTAAAGGCATGGCTTCGGAAATGGTGCTGCTGATCAATGCACACGGACTGAATCTGACAGACCCGGCGCGGGATACGATATCCGCCACTTCTTTTATGACCACCAGCAATTCCGGCGCAGCTGTGACCGAGGAAACGCAGACAGACGGAACCTATACGCTGGGGGCTGTGGCAACGGAGACGGTGAGCGGGAATGGAGATGAGTCGGCAGAAGATGGCGGCAATACGGACGCTCAAACAAAGGAGACCCGCCTGACCGTGATCTCCTCGGCGAATATGATCGATTCCCAGCTTACGGAAACATTTACGACCCTGGAAAATACGACCCTGTTTATGAATGCGGTGACGGCAAACTTTGACGGAGTGGAAAACCTGTCCATCGAGCCGAAGAGCCTGGCAGTGCAGTACAATACGATTCAGCATGTCGGACTTTTGAGCCTGTTTGCAATATTCGGAATCCCGCTGGTGATCCTCGCGGGAGGATTCACCGTATGGTTTAAGCGGAGAAAAGCGTAAAACAGCAGGAGGGATCTATGGAGAAAAAAAAGAAACGTTTGCTGTGCCTACTTCTGATCCTGCCCCTGCTTCTGGTGATACTTTTCCTGATGAAAAATCATAACCAGAAGCAGGAAGAAAAGCAGGAAGCCGAGGAGGAAGCGGCAAAGATCTATGCAACAGATATCAGCGAAGTGGATTCGGTCAGCTATCAGACAGAAAGCGGCGAGTTCACGTTTGAAAAGAAGGAGGACACCTGGATCTATCAGCAGGATCCGGATTTCCCGCTGGCCCAGACCTACCCGGAACAGATCGTCTCATCCTTTGGAAAGCTGGAAGCTCTGCGGGAGCTGAAAGACGGAGATGATCTGGAAGCTTACGGCCTGGATGCCCCCGCCTATACAGTGAAGCTGACGGACACGGACGGAAAGGAAACGGAGCTTAGTATTGGAAACACAGTGGATGAGGCCTATTATCTTCTGAACAAAACGACGGAGAAGATCTACACTGTCAGCAGCTCCGTAATCGGAACGCTGCAGCATACGCTGGAGGAAATGGCGCAGCTGGACGACTATCCGAATATCGGGAGCGGCAATCTGAAAAAGGAAGTGATCACGCGCGGCGGCGAGACGACCACATATGATTCAGAAAATGAGGATGACGCGAAAAATATTGCTGCCGTTGCAGGCGGTCTCGGCGCGGTCACTTTGAGCTCTGCGGCGGATTATTCCGTAGAGGACAAAGACCTGAAGGGCTTCGGCCTGGACGAAGCTTCCCGGACGACTGTGGAGGCGACCTATACAAAGGACGAGGAAGAACAGGCCCTGACGCTGTATATCGGCAGCGAGGACGGGGAAGGAAACCGATATGTCATGCTGAATGATTCCCGGATCGTGTACCTGATCTCTGTGGATGTGTGTGATAACATCCTGAATGTAGAGGATTCGGCAGAGACAGAGTGAAAATGATGACAGTGGATTTGCAGCGTAGTGTATGGTTCCGGAATGACCAGTGACTACATTATGTCGATTTTATAAGATTTTATATGAAATTTATTGACAATTTTGAAAAAACAGTGGAAAATAGCAGTCATACAAATTCATAATCCGGTAGTCAAAAGCTTCGTTTTATATGCGGAGCTTTTGACTGGCCGGAGATTTCAGATGAAAAAACATAAAGGTGGGCTGGCAATGAAAGAAAAAATCATACATTTTATGCAGGGAAGATACGGAGCCTATGGGGCAGATGCGCTTACAAAGTTTCTCATGGCAGCAGGTCTGGTCATGATCCTGATCTCATCAGCATTCACGGGGAAGAATACCGGCCTGGTCTGCTTTCTGATCGGCTGGTCAGTCATCATCTACTGCTATTATCGGCTGATTTCAAAAAATGTGACAAAATGTTATGCCCAGAATCAGGCGTTCCTTGCCCGCACCAGCGGGATCCGCAGATTCTTCCGGAAGCAGATTTCCATGCTGCGGCAGAGAAAAGTATACCACATCTACAGATGCCCGGAGTGTAAGCAGAAGATCCGGATTCCGAGGGGAAAAGGAAAGATTGAGGTCAAATGCCCGAAGTGCAGTACGACATTTATTAAGAACAGCTGAAATTTGCCATATTCATATTTACATGAATTTACAAAAAATACGAAAAATTTGAAAATATTTTAAAATAGGGGTTTACAAATATCAGGGTATATGATATACTATCATTCGTCGAGCGGAAGTGGCGGAATGGCAGACGCGCTAGATTCAGGTTCTAGTGGGAGTTTATCCTGTGAGAGTTCAAGTCTCTTCTTCCGCACTCGGTGAAGATTACCGGAGTCCACATATTAAGGATTCCGGTATTTAATGTCAAACTGAATAGACAGATTATGCGGGTGTAGTTCAATGGTAGAACACCAGCCTTCCAAGCTGGATACGTGGGTTCGATTCCCATCACCCGCTTTTTTATTTTTCCACCGGGAAGCCTTTTTGATTCAGGCTTCCCGATTTTTTGTTTTATTAGGATGCTTCTCCGAATTTTCCTATAGAACAAAAAAACTCTGGGGAGATGCACACTTTTTTAGATCTCAATTGAAAGCCCGCATATCATATGATAAAATGGATTTCATGAGAATACATGGCAGATAAAAATCACATGACATTGGTACTGCGCCATGTGATACAAAAGGAGTTAAAGAGATGAACCTTACGGAATTTATGAAGAAAGTGGATCAGATATCCGGGAGTATGCCGGCAGAGAATATTTCCGCATTCCTGCACGATTATGCGCGCAGTATCCCGGAGTACAAAAGGGATGAATTTCTCGAACGGCTGTCCTTTTTCCAAGGGGAGAATGTGAATCCGGATTATGCAGAGAAGCAGGATAACCTGAACAAAGAGCAATTAAAGCAGGAAGTGAAAAAGATCCGGAAGCAGCTGGAGATGATCGACAGCGGAGAGCTGATGCTGATCGAAGTGCTGAATGAACAGTACAATGAATGGTATGACAGCTCCGACGAAGAATATTTTTATAAGGATCCGGACTATATTGGGGAGGCAATCCAGAAAGCCTGCGGCCTTTTGCATGCCTGTGTGGACAGCGAGCTGTATGAGGAGGGGTATGGGTTGGCGGACCTTCTGCTGCTGATGCATGTAGAAGTGAACGGAGAGTTCGGCGGGGAAGACTTCAAGCTGCGGGATCTGGAATATCACAGCATCATTACGCTGGATTATGAAAAATTTGTCTTAGAAGCGCTGCTGGCCGCCTACTGGGGAAACACGCCGGAGGAGAGGCCCAACGGGCTCTATTGGATGCTGGTCAATGCCGCTTCGAGGGAAGTGACTCTGGAAAAGCTGATGCAGCAGAGCAAAAAGGAGCTGGACCAGTTCCAGGAATTTTTGAAATTATGGATTGACTATCTGGGACAGAGGGGGGACCGGGTGGCAGAGCGGTTCCTGGAGGAAGCGGTTTCCCTGGCGGATGATCCGGGAGCGCTGCTGTGCGCGGCCAGAAACTATACGGATCTGCATCCGGGCTTATACGTGCAGGCTCTGGAAAAATATAAAGCGGCCGGACAGCCGGAGGAAGGGCTGACGATCGGAAAAGAGGCTTTGGAGCGGATCCGGCCCTGCTATCAGATCCGGAGCAGAGCGGCGCTTTTGACAGCAGAAGCCGCCCTGACGCAAAATGACCGGGAGAGTGCGGAGCAATGCTGGCTTGAGGCATTTCGTTCGGACAGCAGCATTGAAAATTATCTGCGGCTGGTCCTGGAATGCGAGGAGGCCGATCGTTACAGGAACGAAGCGGAACAGATCTATACAAAGCTGCTTTCCAACCCGGCAAAAATAAAGGACGGGCAGTACCAGTCCGGGGAGAGAAAGGAGAACCGGCCGGAACGAAGGACCTGCGGTTCCCTGCTGTTTTTTGACGGGAAATTCCGGCAGGTGATTGAAACCTGTATGGACGATAAATATGCGCTGGGATGGACGGGGACCTTCATGAAGGAAGGCATGGCGCTGTTCTTCCTGTACCTCTATGACGGAGAGGAGCTGCCGGAGGGCTGCCACGAAATGCTCCGCAAATATGTTTCATCCGTGGAATTCAGGGCGGAAGCATATCTGAATGGCACAGGACGCGGCACAAAAGAGGACGATCAGACATTTTTCTGGGAGCGCTTCCGGAAATGGCGGACGAATATCCATGCTTCGGAGGAGGAGATTGAAGCCATCCTGGAGCGGCTGGAAAAATGGACCCGGATGCGGGTGGAAGGGATCATGGAGAAGAGCCACAGGAACTATTACGGCGAATGCGCGGCTTTTGCGGCCGCATTGGGGGAAGTCCGGGAGTCCAGGGGCGAGCTGTGGGCAAAGGCAAAGGTCATGGAAGAATATCGGAGCCAATATTCCAGACGGACCGCATTTCACCAGGAGCTTCGGGCATACGGGATGGCAGATACCAGAAAAAGCAGATGAAGTTCTGCTGCGGATGAAAAAAGGAAAGGGATATCCTATGAGCAAAAGGAAAAAACCCAAAATGGAGTTTCGGTACTATAAGATGCCGGAAGGGAGCCCGATTCTGGCCTTGCTGGGCGAGAAGTGGCTGCAGTCCTATGGCCGGGATGTAGATTTTCTACATTTTCATAATTTTCTGGAGATCGGATACTGCTACGGCGGGCAGGGAGATATGGTGCTTGGGGAGCAGAACCTGAGATTTAAGGCCAGTCAGTTTACCGTGATACCGAAGAATTATCCCCATACGACCAACAGTGACCCGGGCACGTTCAGCCAGTGGGAGTATCTGTTTGTGGATGTGGAAGGTTTCCTGCGGGAACACAATGGGGGGGGCACCCCCATGAGAACAGAACGTATGATCCAGAAGATCAATTCCCGTGCCTTTCTTGTAAACGTAAAAGAATTTCCCGGGATTGCAAAGCTGATTCGGCAGCTCCTGGAGATTATGCGGGAGACAAAGGAGTACTATCTGGAAGAGGCAAAAGGGATCTTGACTGCGCTTCTGATCAACATTGCCCGGGAAAACCATATCGAAGAACCGGAATATGAGGAAAATGAGGAATTGGAGGGGAATGTGACAATTCCCATCTCGCGTGCCCTGGATTACATCACCCTCCACTATATGGAGCCGCTTAAGATAGGAGAACTGGCGGACTGGAGCCATATGAGCGAGACGCATTTCCGGAGGATTTTTTCTGCGTATATGAAAATGAGTCCTCTGGAATATATCAATCTGGTACGGGTGCGGACGGCCTGCGAGTATTTGAAAAAAACAGACGTTCCGGTATCCGATATCGCACATAAATGCGGGTTTAACACCCTGTCCACGTTTAACCGGAACTTTAAGCAGATCATGGGCTCTGCGCCTTATGAGTGGCGCAAGCGCCCGGAAAATTTTGAACAGCAGCTTTTGAAGTTCCAGATCCATTCGGAGGCCGGCTGGTAAACCTGACAGATCAGTCGGTATCGAGGAGTGCCCGGGATATGAAAAATAGAGAAGGGGCTGCCGGGCCATTTCCTGGCAGCCCCTTTTTGGGACTCCTAAGTTATCGTTGTTTCAGCGTTATCCGGAAGAGGAGATTACGATCCCCCGGTCAGATTCCCCGGAACCGGAAGGTAAAGGCCATCTTTTTGCTGATATCCAGCAGATATTCCGGAAGCGGACGCGCTCCCCAGCTGTCGTCCCCGGCAATCCCGATCTGCTGCATGGCCGCCCGGACGACGGTGTAGTGCACCTCCGGCAGCTCGTAGGGATGCCGTGCGTTTTCCATCTCGTGGGGCGTCCAGGGCAGTGCGGAGAAGCTCATGGAATCTCCCTCGAACATAAGTCCGCGGCCTCGTCTGTCGGTCACCTTCGCCCAGCGGACGCCGACCTTGTTTCCGCATTCCTGGGGAACCATATAGCGCGCCACATTGTCCGTTACTTTATTCTTGTAAATCCCCAGCTTCGCACCTTCGCAGCGGTCCGTGTAGGTCTCGGCGGGACCCATTCCATACCATTCCACATGGTCATAGTCGGCATTCATTTTCAGGATCATGCCGAATTCCGGCATATCGCCCAGCTCCTTCACCGGATCATAGGACAGACTGGTCTCCACCGTGCCGTCCCCGAAGACTGTATAGGCAACCGTACAGGAGGTTACCGGCCTGGTGGGGAGATGATAGAGGAAGGTCACAGTCACGGAGCCTTCGTGTTCTTCCACAAGCACATCCTCAAACTGGTTGGTCTCCAGGTTCTTATGAGTGACATAGAGGCTTGCCAGCTTCCACTGCCCGTACTGCGCCATCAGCTGGCTGCCTTCGTCATTGTCTACCGGCGCCCGCCAGAAATTCGGCTTCGGAATGGTCTCCAGCATTTCCACGCCGCCCCAGCGGTAGGAGGACAGTCCGCCGAATAACTCGGAGAACAGCACTTCAAAATTCTCGCCCCGGACGCCCACATTGTGAGTTCCCCTTACGACGGTGAGCGGTTTGGTACAGGCTGTGCGGGCAGCAGGAGCGTCTGCGGTATAGACGGTCTGTCCAAACGCAACCTCATGGCCTGCCTTTGCCCAGAGGGTATCCTCCTTCAAACGGAACGAAACGGTGACGGTATACTCGCCCGGCTGCTCCGCCCGGCGGACCGGAAGGGCATATTCCTGTTCGGACAGCGGCGCAACGGCGGTGTCCATCGGAGCTTCATAGACCGGGAGCCCGTCTTTCGCAAGCGTGACCACGCAGCCAAAGGCGCTGGTATTTGTGAACAGGTTCTTATTGCGGATCATCACTTTATCCGCTGATACTTCCGCGGAAATGTTCTGGTAATTGTATTTGACCTCCTGCATCTTCGGGGACGGGGCGCGGTCTCCGCCGTATACGATCCCGTTTCCGCTGAAATTATAATCGGTGGGACGTTCTCCGAAATCTCCGCCGTATGCTTGAAATTCCTTTCCGTAGCGGTCTTTTTTATAGATGGACTGGTCTACATAATCCCAGATAAATCCGCCCTGGTACAGGGGTTCCGTATCGGTCAGGTCCGTGTATTTGTGCATTCCGCCGCAGGAATTGCCCATGGCATGGGTATATTCGCAGCAGATAAAGGGCTTGTCGCGGTGCTCGGACAGAAATTCCCGGATCTTGGCTGCCGATGTGTACATCTGGCTTTCCATATCGCTCGTCTCATTGTAGCGGCGGTCGCAGAAAACCCCTTCATAGTGTACAAGCCGGGTATTGTCAAGCTCCCGGAACCGGTCTGCCATATCCCGGATCACGGTGCCGCCGAAGGATTCATTTCCGCAGGACCAGATCAGGATGGACGGATGGTTTTTGTCCCTCTGGTACGTGGAATTTACCCGATCCAGCATCATGGCCTTCCATTCCTCCCGGTCGCAGGGCACGATCCGGCTCATATCCTTGTCCTTGCCCCGTGCGTAGCTGTCCCAGGAGCCGTGGGATTCCAGGTTGTTTTCATCGATCAGATACAGGCCGTAGCGGTCGCACAGCCGGTAGATCCGGGAATCATCGGGATAGTGGCAGGTACGGATGGCGTTGATGTTGTGCAGCTTCATGGTGGTGATGTCCTGCAGGATCTCATCCTCCTGGGGAACGCGGCCGGCTTTGGAGCTGAACTCGTGGCGGTTGACGCCCTTGAATACGATCCGTTTTCCGTTGAGGCACATGATATGGTCGATCATCTCAAACCGGCGGAAGCCCACATATTCGGAAAGAACCTCCGCAAGCTGTCCGTTTTCATCATAGACCTGCAGGAACAGCTCATAGAGATTGGGTTCCTCCGCGCTCCACAGGTCGAAGCCGGAGACCGGGAGCGACAGGTGCGTTTCCCCGTCCTTCATGTCAAATGCGGCGGAGGCGAATAAAGGCGCCTCTTCGGGTGCGCTGGCTGCATAGAGGGAAGCAGGCGCGTCCGCTGCCGGAAGCTTCCGGAGCTCTGCCTCGATCCGGCCGTTTCCGCAGCTGAGCGCGTCAATCACAAGCCGGCCCGCCTGATAGCTGTCGTCCAGAAGGGTTCGGACGCTCAGATCCCAGATGTGCGCCTCCGGCCGGGTAAAGAGATACACATCCCGGTAAATGCCGGAGAACCGGTAAAAATCCTGATCCTCGGCCCAGCTGCTGCTTGTCCACTTGAAGACCTGCACGGCCAGCTTGTTTTCGCCGTCCCGGACATAGGGGGTCAGGTCAAATTCCGCGGGGGTGAAGCTGTCCTCGCTGTATCCCACATACTGCCCGTTCAGCCAGAGCGCCATGCCGCTCTCCACACCCTGGAAGGAAATGTATACGGGCATGCCCTTCATGGATTCCGGAAGGGTAAAATACTTTACATAGCTTGCCGTCGGGTTGAACCGGGTGGGAATCTCTCCGGGCAGGATCTGCTCCCGGCCGTCCCATGGATACTGCACGTTCAGATAAGCGGGAACATCGTAGCCCTCCATCTGGATATGGGCAGGCACACGGATCTCGCCCCAGTTTCTGCAGTTATAGTCATCCGCCTCAAAGCCCTGGACCGTGTCGTCCAGATTTCTTCCGTAAGAAAACTTCCAGATGCCGTTCAGGGAAAAGCGGAAAGGATTCTCGCCCCTCTCCAGGTGTTCCCTGTCCGGATAGCAGACATGGTCCGAATGAGCGGGGATCGCGTTCTCCTTAAAAAATTCGGGGTCTTTGATTTTGCTGTAGTCAAACATGATGTATACCTCCTGATTACGTTCTTTGTGCGCTGCGGGGCGCCGGGCTTTCGGCGGCCTTGCAGCTGCTCTGCCGATAATAGTAACACGATATGTTCTTCATTATGCTGGAAATAAAACCGGAATACAATATAAAATCATTGCAAATACATGGAAAAATGTTGCCTGACAGAGCAGATAGAGTTATACTGTAACAGACAAAAGGAGGAGAGGACAGATGACAAATCCAACGGAAGATGAGGTCCGTTCTTATTATGCGGAGGACAGACTGTTAAGCTCCCTTTCGGTATACAATGTGGGAAGCCAGAAATGTACGCCCGGATTTCAGTGGGGGCCGGGGGTGCGCGACCATTATCTGCTCCACCATGTGCTGAGCGGCAAAGGGCATTTTGAGATCAGGGGAAAGACCTATGATCTGAAAAAAGGAGATACATTTCTGATCTATCCAAATATGGAAGCATGTTACCGGGCCGACGAGGAAGAGCCCTGGGTCTATACCTGGGTGGGCTTTGCCGGGACCGACGCGTTTTACCTTCTGAACCATACGGATTTTTCGGAGGAGTCCCCTGTGCTGGAGCAGGCGGAGATCAGCGGTGAGATCGAGCGGAAGATCCAGCAGGTGTACGAGGCAAAGGGCAATACCTTTTATGACGCGGTTTCCATGACCGGCGCGCTGTATTCCATGATCGCTATGCTGATGGAAAATTCTTCGGCGGAGGCGAAGCAGAAGAACCTGCAGACAGGCCGTGTCGAGCAGGCGGTCCGCTATATCGAAGAGCACTATTCCTATCCCATTACGATCGAGGATATTGCAGGATACACCGGGGTCTGTCGCAGCTATCTGTACCGGATGTTCCAAAAGATCCTGAAGATATCGCCCAAGGATTATGTGGAGGAATACCGGATCCGGCAGGCGTGCAGGCTGCTCCGGGAGACGGATATGCCGATCACGGCCATCGCGCATTCCGTAGGATACGAGGACAACCTGTATTTTTCCAAGGCATTTAAGAAATGCAAGGGACAGACCCCGAGCCGGTACAGAAAGGCGGAGAGCGGGAAAAAACCGTGACGGCAGAAAAACGGCTGTCCGCGTGCGGCTGACCGACGGGGCTTTGGCCGTGTGAGCGTTATAGGATGATACGACAGGGAGGATGAAAAGAGATGTATGATTATGCGATTGTGAAACAGGTAAAAAGAAAACCAAAAGCGATGACAGGAATCCTGCGGAAGGTGATGATCATTTTTGCGGTGGTCATCCTGCTGCTGGGGGTAACGATCTCCCAGGGGTTCATGCTTCCGGGATTTCTTCTGGTGGCGCTGTATTTCGGGTATGATGTCTACAGCCAGAAGGAATACGAATACCGGCTGGAGAGCGGAAGGCTGACCATTGATGTCATTCTGGGGAAGCGCTACCGCAAGACCGCTCATATCCTGGAGCTGTCGGAGATGGAGGTGACCGCGCCGAACCGCCACGAGGCTGTGGCAAAGTACCGCAGGGACGTAGGCGGGGTGAAGCTTCCCAAGTATGATTATACGTCCTATGAGGAGGATACGCCTTATTATACGATGATCGCTATGGAAAACCGGACGAAGATCAAGCTTCTGCTGGATCTGGACGAGGAGATGCTCCAGACGCTGAAAAGGCTGTATCCGGAGCGGGTGTTTCTGGTATAAAAACTAATTTTGCATAAAAAATGCAGTACACGTCTTTGAAAAGTGAACAGTGTGCTGTATTTTTATGCGATTATTGTCTGTATAATGGGGTTAAAACCCTCGCCTTTAGGCGAAACCTTTAGGTCAACCCCATAACCTCAAGTTTAGAAAAAAGAAAAATTGAGAT
>CAJTGD010000008.1 GCA_910575475.1 Lachnospiraceae bacterium
AGACGATAAAGAAAAAAGGTACGGAAACAGAGTACAGGGATTTTATGGCTTAAATCGGATGGTACGGATCATAGGATATGAAAAAAATGGAATCCGATGTGCTCTAAGAAAGTAAGCATAAATTTAAGCGTCAGAGCTGTTCCGTACTGTGAATAAATAGTAATAATCTGATTTTCATGTTATAATTTTATTCATACGGAGGAAAATCAAAAGATGAAAACACTATTTAAAATGGATATGAAAAATTACGCGGATTCCGACACCCGCATCCGCAGGCCGTCAGCCCGGGCGGTCATACGGGTGGCGGACGGAAGGCTGGCATTGGTTTACAGCAGAAAACATCAATATTATAAATTCCCGGGCGGCGGAATCCGGGACGACGAGGACCATGCGGAAGCACTGGCGAGAGAGGTACGGGAGGAAACCGGCCTCCGTATAAGGAGAGATTCCATTCGGGAATACGGCAGCGTGCTCCGTCTTCAAAAAAGCGGAAGGCAGGAAGATACTGTATTTGAGCAGGAAAATTTTTATTATACCTGCTCGGCAGAGACAGCGGCGGGACGACAGAACCTGAATGCATATGAAAAGGAATCCGGATTTGAACTGCAGTATGTACACGCCCGGGAGGCGGCAGCGATGAATAAGGCATGCAAAGTTCAAGATGATTTTGACCTGGTCATGAGCGCCAGGGATACGGCCACGTTGGAGATTGTCAGCGGCCTGACCCCGGAGCCTTCCGTTTCCATGGCGGAATTTCTGCTGAAAACCGCTGTAAAAACCAATCCGGGCCCGTGGGAGCAGCACAGCAGATATGCGGCAGAGAGCGCCGGACGGATTGCCGAACGCTGTCCGGGGCTGGATCCGGAACGGGCGTATATTTACGGACTGCTCCATGACATTGGCCGCAAATTCGGAATCAGCGGGCTGGCCCATGTATACGACGGGTATCACTATCTGATGGAGCTGGGATATGCAAACGCCGCCCGGATTGCGCTGACACATTCGTTCAATCTGAAAGACATCCGGGATTATATTGGAAAATTCGATATCAACGAATCTGAGCAGGAGGAGATCAGGGCGTTTCTGGCTGAGATAGAATACAATGACTACGACTTTCTGATCCAGCTGTGCGATGCCATCGCAAAGGCCGACGGGATTGTTTCGCTGGAAGAAAGAATGAACGATGTGAAAAGCAGGTACGGATATTACCCGCAGAAAAAATGGGACAGGAACATTTGGCTGAAAAAATATTTCGAAGAGAAAATGCAGGAAGAGTTATACCAGGTTGTGGGAGCAGGAGTGTAACTGGCAGAAAAAAATTTCCGGCTGTGGGTTTGACGAATACTATAAATAAAAAAAGGGCCGCAGTACTGAAAGCTGACTTTTAGTACTGCGGCCCTTTTCTTGAACCTATTCTTTATTCCGCGCCGATTGTCTCCATAAGATGCTCCTTTTCCGTATCACTTAATGATGCGATACATATATTGTTATCTTTTGCATATTTCGCAATAGCACTGAGATTTATTTTTCGTTTTGGCAGATCAGAAGGCATAATCGGGGATGGCATGGTTTTAATGTATTGATTATATCTTTTTAAAACCAAAGCATATATTTCGTTTTCCTTTGTCAATGTTGACCAATCAATACATTAATCATTATGAGAATCTCCCTTCTGTTAATTGTATTATACTCTAATGTCTGGCATAATACAATCTGGAATCCGAAATTCCTCAGATTCGAAATGGCTTGGTTTATATGTCACACATTGGCGAGTCGTACCCTTTTGTTAAGAATCCGTGCAAAATTGCAAGCGGAAACTGGTAGATATTTTCCGCATTGGATTCTATACTTGTCTGTATGAAGAGCAAACCCGCACAGCAGGAAAATTTCCCGGCCATACGGCCTGCTTTTCAGAAACTGCAAAATTACATTCCCGGCAGAAAGGGTGGATTTCTATGAATTTAGGAAACAGTTTATTTCATGCAAGAAAAAAATGCGGACTCTCCCAGGAGGATGTGGCGGAGAAGCTGGGGGTCAGCCGGCAGACCATCTCAAAATGGGAAACCGGCGAGACGCTCCCCGACATCCGCCAGTCAAAGCAGATGTCGATTTTGTATCACGTGTCACTGGACGACCTGATCGAGTTCGACATGGACGTAAAGGAGATCCAGGATATCATCGACCGAACCAGCGAGGAGACGGAGAAAAAGATTGACTGGACGAAGGCATGGGGAAAGAAATACCCCATTCTGGTCAGATACCAGAAGGAGGTGAACACCCCCAACTACGCCGTCAGACTTGGCGCCATGGTAGACGAGCTGAAAGAGGAATACCATTACTCAGACCTGGATGCCTTTCTCGTGTTAAAGGACATTCTGGCCAAGGTATGGCAGAGCAGGAAAAAATAACCAGGAAAAAAATGGCAGAGACAGGAGAAATCTGTTCCTGCTATTTTTTTCTACCGAAAACCTAGGATATGTGTTATAATATAATGAATTGCGCTGAAGCGCAAGCAGGTCATCAATTTCCTACGGAAATTGGTGACAAGTTATAATGAATTGCGCTGAAGCGCAAGCAGGTCATCAATTTCCTACGGAAATTGGTGACAAGTTATATTGAATTGCGCTGATGCGTAAGCAGGTCATACCCCCTGATTCATGAGAGGAGTTAACATACCCATGTTTAAGAGAACATTTGAAGCCGATATGGAGACTGGAAAGCTGCGGCATAAGATATGTAATGTACTGGAAATGGCGGCATTTTTTGGCATTTGCTGTCTCGGCCTGCCTGCATGCGGCCGTAAGGCAGACACGGAAGTCAGGCAGATCCCGGATGAGGCGCCGGCCCTAAATGACCAGAACAGCAAGAGCGGCAGCATGACGGAGATCGTGCGCTTTGACGATGAGCTGGACGGCTACCGGCCTGCAAAGGAAAAGTATAATTTTTATTTTACATATAAAATGGATCATCCCTGGTGGGATGCGGTGTCCATTGGAATTGAGGACGCGGCGAAGCAGTATGAGGCGCAGGGGATCACCATTGATTACGAGTATCTGGCTCCGAGTAACGTTTCTGCTCAGGATCAGATCCAGCGTCTGTCTGACGCTTCCGAGCGGAACTTTGACGTGATCGGCGTGGATGTTGCGGATGTGGATCTGGTCACGCCTGCCATCAACGAGCTGATTAAAGACGGCCGGAAGGTGATGACATTTTCCAGCTCGGACGCGGCAAAGGAGGACGGCTGCGAACGGATCGCCTATGTGGGAAATACGCACAACTATGAGGACGGCTCTGACCTGACAGAAGCCCTCTGCGAAAAGCTGGGATATCAGGGAAAGGTTGCGCTCCTGGTAGGCACTAAGGGCGCTCCCTGCCATGAGGACAGGGCTTTAGGCGCGCAGAATGTGATCGCGAAATACCAGAATATGGAAATTGCGGAAATAGAGTATGATGAAGATTCTGTGGAAAAATCATATCAGTTTGCGCAGAAGATTCTCAAGGAGCATCCGGATCTTGCCGGGTTTATCTGCTGCAATATGTGCAATCCGGTGGGAGCCGCAAGGGCTGTCATCGAAGCCGGGCGGGAGAAGGAGATCGCTATTGTGGGGATGGACCACGACCAGGAAGCCCTGGGATATCTCAGAGACGGGATCATTTACGCGCTGGGAGTTCAGGACTGCTATTCCATCGGTTTTGATACCGTTCAGGTAGCGGTCAAGATTGCGGACGGACATCTTCCCGGGGACGTCTATCCCGAAAAAACAGAGGAGACTACGAAGATCGTTTACCAGGACAGTGCCGCGGCGGTGCTGCAGTCGCTGTATGGAGAGGTTGAGTAAAGGGAATGCATAGAGCGGGACTGCGCGCAGACCCGTGCCGATCTGCAGAGGAACGGAACAGGATTTAAGGAGCTTAAGGATGGAACAACAGCGAAAAAAAATGAAGGAGAAACAAAAAAAGCAGACAATTACATTTGCTGTACGGGGAGGCGTATTCATTGCGGCGGTCCTTCTCGTTACGACGTTGTGGGTGTCAAACGGCGCAAGGGTGGGGACCAGTCAGGCCGTCAACCGGGTCAGCGAATTTTATCTGGAAGAGCTGGCGGGACGGAGGGCTCAGGTGGTTTCTGAGGAATTGAAAAGAAATG
Source organism: Lachnospiraceae bacterium (assembly GCA_910575475.1). Classification (GTDB taxonomy): domain Bacteria; phylum Bacillota; class Clostridia; order Lachnospirales; family Lachnospiraceae; genus Schaedlerella. The sequence goes on from CAJTGD010000008.1 coordinate 4,148, forward strand.
TGGCCTATATGGAAAATGCGCTCAGTATCATAGAAGACTACAATCTGGAATCCCAGGAGTCTCTGCGCAGCTTTCTCGGAAAGGTCAGAAAGCTTTACGGCGTGGACAAATTTGCCCTGGTAGATCAAAACGGGATCGTTTATACGCAGCACAGCACCACCTCCGGCCTCAGCAGGTACAGCTTTCTCTCGGAGGAACTGACAGAGCCGGTGATCAGCACATTGAATCTTTACGGCGCAAGGAAGCAGGTGGTTCTTGCGATCCCTGCGGAAGGAATTTCTTTCCAGGGAACAGAGATCACCACATGCTTTATCCAGATCAATATCGACCAAATGCTGAGTTCCCTGACATTGCAGTCCCACGGAAATGAGACCTACTGCAACATCTACCACCGCAGCGGAGAGAGTCTGACAAATGACGTATTCGGAAATGAACAGGCAGGGAGCAACCTTTTTTCCGAGGTCATGGATGCGGAAATGACAGAGGAAACCGACTATAAACAGCTGCGGGATGATTTCGAAAACGGCAGGTCGGGGCAGATTTCATTCAACTATCAGGGGTTCACGGAGGATCTCTGCTATGTCCCGGTAGAGGGGACGAACTGGATGCTGACGATCCTGATCCGGGATAATGTCATCAGCGATCAGATCAGCTCCATCAGTTCCGGAATGCTGATGCGCGGCGTGGTGCAGATCGTCATGACCATTCTCTCAATGCTCATATTGTTCCATGTGCTGGCCAGACAGTCCAGAAAGCACGCAAGGATCCTGCTGGAACAGGAAAAGGAGGACGGAAACCGGATCCGGGCGGCCTATGCCCAGATCGAGAGGGAACAGGCGGCTATGGAAAATATCCAGGCCGCGATGGGGTCAGGGCTCTGGAGCATGGAATTTAATGAAAAGGCAGAGATCATTTCCTGCATTTGGTCGGAAAAATTTCGGAACATGCTGGGGTATCAAAATGAGGAGGATTTTCCGAACTGCCTGGAATCCTGGTCAGATCTGCTCCATGAGGAAAATAAGGAAAGCGTACTTAGAGAATACTGGGATACCGTTCTGGATTATACCGGTGAAAAGACCTACGACGTGGAGTACCGCCTTCTAACCCGCCATGCCGGGTGGAGGTGGTTCCATGCGGCGGGCCGTTTGTCAAGACGGGAGGACGGCTCTCCTATCACATTTGTAGGATTATTTGTGGATATTGAAGATGAGAAAAAAATGGAAGAGCGGCTGGAGAAGCAGACTATCGACCTTCAGGACGCGCTTGCGGCGGCCCAGCATGCGAACCGGGCAAAGACCACATTCCTCAATAATATGTCCCACGATATCCGGACGCCGATGAATGCCATCATCGGATTTACGTCCCTTGCCGCGGCGCATATTGACAACATCGAACAGGTCCAGGATTATCTGGCCAAGATCACCACCTCCAGCAACCATTTGCTGAGCCTGATCAATGACGTCCTGGATATGAGCCGGATCGAGAGCGGAAAGGTCAAGATCGAGGAAAAGGAAACCTCCCTTCCGGAGATCATGCACGACCTGAAAACCATCGTACAGGCAGATATTTCATCCAAGCAGCTGGAATTTTTCATTGATACCGCGGATGTGGTCAATGAGCATGTGCTGTGCGACAAGCTCCGGCTGAATCAGGTCCTTCTGAACCTTCTGAGCAATGCCATGAAATTCACGAAGCCCGGCGGTATCGTGAGCGTCCGCATCCTGCAGAAGGGAAATGCGCCCGAGGGATGCGCGTGCTACGAGTTCCAGGTCAAGGATACCGGGATCGGGATGAGCAAAGAATTTCTGGAGCATGTATTTGAGCCGTTTGAGCGGGAGCAGACGAGTACGGTCAGCGGAATCCAGGGCACCGGCCTTGGCATGGCCATCACGAAAAATATCGTGGATATGATGGGCGGGACGATTTCCGTGGACAGCGAGGTGGGAAAAGGCTCCACCTTCTATGTGGATCTGCAGTTCAAGATCTGCTCCGGTTCTGTCAGACAGGAGATTATTCCGGAGCTGAACGGTCTTCGCGCGCTTGTGGTTGACGACGATTTCAATACCTGCTCCAGCGTGACCAAGATGCTGGCAACCATCGGCATGCGTCCGGACTGGACCACCTCCGGCAAGGAGGCCGTGCTCCGCACCCGGCTGGCGGAGGAGCAGAATGACGTGTACTCCGCCTACATCATCGACTGGCTGATGCCGGACATGAACGGAATCGAGGTCGTGCGCCGCATCCGCGGAATTATAGGCGAGGAGACCCCGATCATCATCCTGACCGCTTACGACTGGTCGGATATTGAGGAAGAAGCAAGAAACGCGGGCGTCACTGCCTTCTGCTCCAAGCCGATCTTCCTGTCCGAGCTTCGGGAGGTCCTGGAGTCGCCGTTTACAAACCGGGATGCCGAAGACGCGGATCCGGAAGAAACGATTTCCTTCGAAGGAAAGAAGATCCTGCTGGTAGAGGACAACGAACTGAATCAGGAGATCGCTGTGGAGATCCTGCAGGAAGCGGGCTTTGTTATGGATGTGGCCGACGACGGCGCGGTGGCGGTTGAAAAGATGAAGTCAGCCGAACCCGGCCGGTACGACCTGATCCTGATGGATATCCAGATGCCGATCATGGACGGGTACGAGGCGACCAGGCAGATCCGCGGGCTGGAAGCTCCGGAGATTGCCGGGATCCCGATCATCGCAATGACGGCGAATGCATTTGAAGAAGATAAGAAGGCTGCGGTGGATGCCGGGATGAACGGGCATATCGCAAAGCCGATCGATGTACCGAAGCTGCTGGAGGCGCTGGGGGAGACATTGAAGTAGAAGATTGAGGAGGTGCTGTGCGGGGGGAGAATCCCCCAAACGCTTCAGCGCATCAGAAAGGAAAACAATCTAAATGAACCAGGACATTTTATATTTTTTCAACACCCACCCCGGCGCCCTGCCCTTGTACGAGCTTTTTGAACAGAGACTTCTCTCCGAAATCGAAAACGTAAACATAAAAGTACAAAAAACACAGATATCCTTTTCGAATAAGCACAATTTTGCCTTCGTCTCCTTCCTCCCTGTCCGAAAGGCAAAGGAGTGTCCAAAGGACTATATCGTGATCACCTTCGGCCTGGGCTATCGTGCAGAATCCCCACGGATCGACGTTGCTTCGGAGCCCTATCCGAACCGCTGGACGCACCACGTGCTCATTTCCGATCCGGAGGAGATCGACGAGGAGCTGATGGGCTGGGTGAAGGAAGCTGCCGCTTTTTCCGCCAGCAAACGCCGTGGAAAATAGAAACAAATATGAATCAAGGATTTGAAGATTTTGCTCGAATGAATCAAAACAGTTTCGGTCCTGCCTGGTAGCAGATTCGAAACAAAAGTGAAATAGAAGCGGAGGCGAATGGATTATGAAATCAGAACAAAGTTATGGATTCAATCGTGACACGATCAAGTATATTGCAATGTTCACGATGCTGCTGAACCATATTTCTTCTATTTTTTTAGATCACGGGACATTTCTTGCGGAGCTGTTTCAGGATGTGGGCTATTTTACAGCGCCAGTTATGTGCTGGTTTTTAGTAGAGGGATATCAATATACCCGCTCCAAAAAGAACTATGCGGTCCGGCTTTTCCTGTTTGCTCTTTTATCGGAAATCCCGTTCTGCCTTGCGTTTTCCTATGAGGGCGAGTTTCAATTCGTGGGATTGAACATGCTGTTTACATTATTTTTCTGCTTTTTAATTCTGGCTGCAGAAGAAAAAATTGCAAATCACTTTTTCAGGCTGCTCATACAGATACTGCTTGTTCTGGCTACCGTGATATGCGACTGGCCTCTCATGGCCGCGATTTATACGCTCATGTTTTCCCATACGCGTCAGTCGAAGAAAAAGGCTGCGGTTTCTTTTGGCGCGGCCACTTTGATCTTCGCAGGATTTATGTATGGAAACAACAGCTTTTTGTATCCGGTTGCCGAGGCGGTTTTACGGACATTTTGCTCCAGCCTGGGCGTGATTGCCGCCGGGGTTGTACTGCTGTGCTTTTACAATGGAAAACGCGCGGAACGAGGACGCACATTTTCAAAATGGTTCTTTTATCTGTTTTACCCTGTGCATCTGCTGATTTTAGCGCTGATCAAACTCTGTTTTGCGGGCTGAAAAAGGTTAGGAAATGGACTCTTCTTCCGATATATAAGTATACACGAAACCACTCAGAGCCAGGAAGCCTCATCTGAAAACGCAGGCTTTCATTACTTTTGCGCCGCCTGCTTGGCGGAGGAATGGAGAGGACTATGCAGAGAACGATTGACTATACTTATTTACTGCAGAATATGCTCGGGACGCCGAAGACAAATCTGGTAAATAACATCCAGCTTTCCCAGATCAACAGCAAGCCGGTTCAGGCACAGCTCAAGGCGGCGGGCATTGATACCAACAGCAAGCAGTACAAAGCCGTGATGAGCCAGATGATGAAGGACGGAAACGGCGCAATGTTTACCAATGTCCACGCGATCAAGAACCTGATGCGCCAGTATGACAAGAACGGCGACTGGATCGATCCGACCACAGGCCTGACCGGACTGCTTCTGACGGATGAAAATATCAACAGCCGGAAGCGCGTCATCCCCATACCGGAGAGCAGCCGGGAGGAGATGTTTGAGTCCACGAAGCGGGAATTTCTGCAGGAAAACGGTGTGCATAACGGGGACACCACAAGGCGGTCGGAGGTGTATACGAACCTGTACCGGAAGATGAAAAAGGATGACCGCCTGGCAGCAGGCTGGACCATGCAGCAGTTTGAACGTCAGTGTAGCCGCGTCTTTGTCGCGGCGGTAAAGGCGGCGGATCCGACCTGGACAGCAGGAAAGCAGATTCCGGCCGGCGCGCTGGACGGCATCACGCGGCAGGACGTGGAGAATGCCCTGAGATCTGTGGATACGAAGGTATAAGCTGCAATGCAGACTCATGGTTTACATTCAAGCAGGTTAGAAAAAAGCACACTATTTCCGCGGCGGGAGATCGTGTGTTTTTTCTAACCTGATTCATCAGCATCAGACGTTTCAATCTCCAGAAATATACCCATTGTTACAGTTTACGGCCTGACCGGCCGCAAACTGTAACGCATCCAGCCAGTAACTACCCATTCACATCAAAATTCCTCCCGTTCAGCCAATCGGCTTGTATCCGTATCTTTTTTTTATTATAATAAAATAAAAGCCGTAACGGTTCAGAACAGAATAACGTATTCGCCACGTACAAATAAGCGGAGGTATTTTCCAATGATCCGAATTGCGATCTGCGAGGACGAGCAGACTCTGTCAGCCCGGCTGTCCGGCTGGGTATCGTCGATTTTAGACAGACATTCCATAGCATATAGCATAGAAACCTACCAAAACGGCAGTGCCCTTCTGGCGCGGGAACCCTATGACATCCTGCTTCTGGACATCGAGATGGAACCCATGAACGGTCTGGAGCTGGCTGGGAAGCTGCGCGCGCGGGGGGATGAGAGCCGCCTGGTATTCATCACGGCGCACGCACAGTACGCGGTTGACGCATACGATGTACACCCGTTTCATTATATGATAAAACCTGTAGATATCGAAAAGCTGGAGAAGATACTCCTGCAGCTTCACGCTTCCCTATGCGAAGAGCGCAGCCGCGCGGTCATCGTCCGGCAGGGAACGGCTGTCCGGCGGGTTCCCCTGGAGCAGATCCTGTATTTAGAAGTCCTGGACCGAAAGATCTATCTGCACACTTCGGAAGAAACCGTCCCGTTTTACGGAAAGTTGGAAGACCTGGAACCTGCGCTGACCAGCCCGTCGCCGGCATCCGGCTCCACAGCCTTTACACTGCAGTACAGCAAAGCGCCGAATACTGCAGAAGCAATACCGCAACCAGGCAGTACGGTATCCGGCTTTGCGGCTTCCGCGAAGCACGCATCCTCAAAGGCCGCCGCAGTCCCCGCTCTCCCCGGAACATTTTTCCGATGCCATCGTAGCTACATTGTAAATCTGCGCCATGTCCAGTATTATGACAAAAACGAGATCCGCTTGGACAGCGAGGAACGCATCCCCTTATCCAAGCGCAGATACAAATCTTTCGGTCTGGCGTTTATGCATTATTTAAAAGAAAGCGGTGATGTACTTTGAGCGCATGGATCTGGCCTCTCGCCTGGACTTACTCATTGGGACTCCTGGATATTTTTCTGGAATACCGTTTCCTGAAAAATATGTTCGGCGCGAAATACCGTTTTGCATTTGTGTGGCTTTACCTGGGTTCGTTCCTTTACGGTCATTTGAATCAGACCTTTGTGCTGGCGGGCACCACCCTGGAAAATTTCATTTATCTCTCTCTCTGCGGGCTTGTGCTGAATATGCTGCTGTTCCATGGGAATACGGTCAAAAAGATTTTTTTCACGATATGGATGTACTGTGCTCCGGAGCTGGCGTTCTGCGCGATCTTTCCATTGCTCCACGCGGCGGCGGTGATAAACGGAGCAGGGTATTGTTCGGACGCGGCATTGGATTTTGCCGGCTTTGCCGCCCGCCTGGCGCAGTACCTGATGATGGAAATCCTGCTGCGGAGGATCCACCTGCTCCGCCGGGATTTTTCAGAGCGGGATGCTTTTTACCTCATGTATATCATCCTATTCATCTATGCGGCGGTAATCATGATACTGGATATATTTACCGGAATCGGGGAATGGAAGGAAGGAACCCTTTTACCGACGGCGGTGTGCTGCAGCCTGATCGCCGCGGCCGGGACGGGTCTCCATCTGTTCTGCGTCATTATGCTGGAACGCCGCCTTCTGGAACGGCTGGCACAGCAGCAATATGAAATGCTGAGCCGGCATCTGGAGAACTCCGGGGAACAGTACGACCAGATGATCAAAATGAGGCACGACATGAAAAATCATGGGCTATGTCTTGCGCAGCTTCTGGAAGACGGAAAAGCAGAGGAAGCGCTGCATTACCTCACGGAGCTGGACATCCGGATGGAGGGGGGAGAAGCCCTTGTGCGGACCGGATCCGTTTATGCGGACGCGCTGCTGAATCCCAAATACCGCCAGGCACGGAAGCTGGGAATCGACATTTCCATCCGAATGTCCGTGCCGGGGGAGGAGCAGATCCGGGCCGCGGATCTCTGCTGCATTCTGGCAAACGCACTGGATAACGCGGTGGAAGCCTGCCAGCGCGGGATCCGGGCGGGAGCGCCTGCCGGATGGATCCGAATGCGGTCGCAGATGCATCCCAACTACTGGGTGCTGGAGATCCGCAACAGCATCCACGAACCGGTGCCTGTAGAGCACGGGAAAATACGGTCCTCCAAGCGTCTGCACTTCACGCGCAGGCCGGTGTATGGGGTGGGTCTGCAGAACATCAGGGAGGCCGTGGAGCGGTATGAGGGCGTGATGGAAGTAGAGAGCGGGACGGAATTTTCGCTGAATATCATGCTGCCTGTGTAACGGTTAAATTTTATATCGTGTAATTGCTTTCCAATTCTTTGGAAAACCCATCATATCAAGCAAAAGAGATTCGCTGATTCTTTGGCTGCCCTTTAGATATTTTTCGATCTGTATGATCAATTGCCTTTTAAATATTGCCCCAGTTCGTGTTCATTTACATGTGAAAAGCAGCGGCTGATTTTTCCTTGAATCTGTGTATTCCCTGTTGATTCTTGCGTGAGTAGTTATAGTTTAAAACATTCAGATAGCTGCTCTGCAATTCACCGTGTTGTTCGCAAAATGCATAGGATAGCAGGCTTCGTACTTTCATTTCAATCTGGCAAAGATATTTGAGAAAAAGTTCACGAAGTTGATCATCAAACTGATACAACGCATATACATCCTCAAATGTGGTGTTTTTTATATAGACACGGGTCATTTTATCACGGAATGGATGCTTATATCCTCCGATCAAATTGAAATATCCTAAATCTTGCAGCTTTTCCTATACGATAGTAATAAAAAAAGAGGGCCCGCAGGTCCTCTCTCGGTCTCAGTCCTCGCAAGTATCTGAAACCTAATCGCTGATTGTATTTTACTACTCAGCCTATGCTCTGCCAAGAACAAACTGCAGTTTGCATATGATCTTGAACATGAGTGAAATGGCTGTGGATAGTTAACAATCAATATTTAACTTTTTGATGATTTCTATCTTTTCCCATGTCAGGTCAATCCATCTCACTGCCCCGCTACCTCATTCAAAAATGTCTGTACAAATGGAAGCGCGGCCCCAATCGTGACATTATGCCGGGGCATCTTGCTGATACGGAGAAAATCCTGGGCCTCTGCAAACGGCGTCAGCTTCCGGATCCTTTCATACAGCGCTTCCAGATCTTCCTCCCGCAGATACTGCGCCAGATATCCCCCCAGGATAAAATCCGTATCATAGATCAGATGGAGCAGGTTCACCGCCTGCGCCAGATTGTCAAGAAATCCGTCCCACCGTTCCAGGAAGGAAGGCTCCTTTCTTCTGACCCCTTCAAAAAATTCATCCGGACTTTCCGGGCCTCTTAAAAGCGCGCTCAGAGAACAGAGCGTATCCATACACCCCCGTCTGCCGCAGTAGCAGAGCGCCCCGCCGGGATCGAGCTGAATGTGCTCGATGGTGGAGTTGTGCCCGTGCTTCCCGGTCAGAATTTCTCCTTTGGAAATGATCGCCGCTCCGAGATGTCTGCTCAGAGAGAGGTAAAACGCGTCTGTCAGCTCCCGCGACACCCACATTTCCGAGACGGCAGCGCTGTCCGCGTCGTGGATAAATGCGCAGGGATAAGGAAGATATCGTGTAAAGTTCTCAATAGAAAGCCCGGTGCAGGAGAGAATCTCACCGTACAGGACAGTCTGCCGGTCCGGAGAGATCAATGCCTGCATGGCAAATCCGATCCCAAGGAGCTGTTCATCCGCCGCGCCGATGGAATCCTTAAATTCCAGTATTTTATCACATACCGTCTTAAAATAAGACTCTTCATATTCATACGTAATCTCATAAACGGTCCGGTCAAGCTTTTCACCGTACAGATCGACCGCGATCATCTTCACTTCTTCTTTCAAGATTTCCACACCAATGCTGACCCGGTAGTCAGCCGTAATGGAATAGGCGGCGGCCTTTCTTCCTACATATTCGGTATCGATCTGACCGCTCTTGCAGATCAGCCCTTCCTGCTCCATGGCATTCAGGTTGGCCGTGACCGTTGGCCGGCTCAGCCGCAGGTCATAGGAAATGTCCTGCTGAGATACCTTATGATTCTGATAAATATAATGATAGATCAGGCTTCGGTTGTTCTGCTTGATCTGATTGGGGGTAATGCTCTTTTTCATGATGGAACCTCTAAACAATAATTAACTGTACGGTTGAATGATCTAAAGATCATCCAAACAGCGCATCCATTCGCAAAATCCGTGCTATCGCACTTTTGCGTCTGCTGATGCAGCCGCATTTTGCTCATTCATGCGTAGGTTGCTGATCCCAAATATCGGTTTTATTGCAATGAATTGCATAAAACCGATATTCGAACCGCAACCGTACAGTTGAAAAATAATACAGATCGGTTATAAATTTAATTTGTAAACCGATTTAACAAAATAACATTATAGCACAGAATGATATAAAAAAGCTACTGTGCATCTTGCATAATTTTAGGGTCAAAAAGTTGTGAACTATCACGAGTTGACTTTTGGAAATTTGAGGATTATTATGTAACTACAATTTGATAAATCATTTTACAAAATTAATTAAAAGAAAAGGAGAAGAATCATGGGAATTATTGAAAAAATGAAACTGGACGGGAAAAAAGGATTTGTAACAGGAGCGGCAAGAGGGATTGGAAAGAGCACGGCAACGGCATTTGCAGAAGCAGGCGCAGACGTGGCGATCGTGGATCTGGATATTGCGGAGGCAGAAAAGACCGCAGCAGAGCTGGCGGAAAAGACGGGCCGTAAAGTCATCGCGATCCGCACGGACTGCACGGATCCGGAGCAGGTGGACGTCATGGTAGAGCAGGTTGTGCGGGAATTGGGAGGACTGGATTTCTGCCACAACAATGCGGGCATCTGTATCAACGCGCCGGCGGAGGAAATGACCTATGCGCAGTGGAGCAAGGTGATCAACATCAACCTGAATGGAATCTTCCTGACCGATATCGCGGCAGGAAAATACATGCTGGCTCATGGCGGCGGCTCCATCATCAATACGGCGTCCATGTCCGCCCATATCGTCAATGTACCTCAGCCCCAGTGTGCGTATAACGCATCCAAGGCAGCAGTGATCCAGCTGACAAAATCCCTTGCCATTGAATGGGCGAAGCGGGGCGTGCGGGTCAACAGCATCAGCCCGGGATACATCGGGACAGAGCTGACCCTGAACTCACCGACCCTGATCCCTCTGATCGAAAAGTGGAATGAGATGGCGCCCCTGGGAAGGCTGGGAACTCCGGATGAACTGCAGTCCATCTGCGTATACCTGGCAGGCGACACCAGCACCTTTACAACCGGCTCTGATTTCGTGATCGACGGAGCGTTCACCTGCTTCTAAATACGAAGGAGTGATATGGATTTCCGGAAGCGGACGGCAGAACAGAAGCGGACGGGCAACGGGCATGCAGTACATCCGCTTCCGGAATCATATATTGGAAAGTGAGGAAAACATGGATAAAAAAGAAATGATCATTCGCGGAAAAACCGCATTGGGCATTGAACTGGGCTCTACCAGGATCAAAGGTGTCCTGATAGACCTGCAGGGAAATGTCCTTGCGGTCGGCATCCACGACTGGGAAAATTCCTTCATCGACAACATCTGGACTTACAGCCTGGAAGAGATTCACGCAGGGGTGCGAAAATGCTACAGCTCTTTACGGAAAGCTGTAGAAGACGCATACGGTGTTGTCCCGGAGACATACGGCGCCATTGGAGTCAGCGCCATGATGCACGGGTACATGGCTCTGGATAAGGACGGGAATCAGATCGCGCCCTTCCAGACCTGGAGAAATACCAATACACAGCAGGCGGCGGACGAGCTGACAGAGCTGTTTGATTTTAACATCCCGCTTCGCTGGAGTGTGGCCCATCTGTACCAGAGGATCCTAGATGGAGAAGAGCATGTGAAAGCTCTGGATTATGTAGGAACCTTAAGCGCCTACATCCATTGGAAACTGACAGGGAAAAAAGTGATCGGCATCGGCGACGCGTCCGGAATGTTCCCGATCGATTCAGATACCCGCACATATGACGCCTCCATGGTGGAAAAATTCAATCGGCTGGTGGAGCCGCACGGGTATTCCTGGAAGCTTGAGGACATTTTCCCAAAAGTCCTCGTTGCCGGAGAAAATGCCGGAGAGCTGACAGAAGAGGGCGCCGCGTTCTTAGATGAATCCGGTAGCTTAAAGGCAGGGATTATGCTGTGCCCGCCGGAAGGAGATGCCGGAACAGGTATGACAGCGACCAACTCTGTTGCGCCCCGTACCGGAAATGTATCCGCAGGCACCAGTACATTTGCCATGATCGTATTGGAAAAGAAGCTTCGCAAAGTATACCGCGAGATTGATATGGTCACCACTCCCACCGGATTTCCCTGTGCCATGTCCCATGCGAATAACGGCACATCCGACTTAAATGCCTGGGTAGGACTGTTCGGGGAATTTGCGGAGCTGATGGGGATCCAGACAAGCACCAGAGAGCTGTTTGAAAAGCTGTACACGGAATCCCTGAAAGGAGACCCGATCTGCGGCGGGCTTCTGGCCTACGGCTATTATTCCGGAGAAAATATCACCATGCTGAATGAAGGAAGGCTGGCATTCCTACGTACCGCGGAAAGCAATTTTAACCTGGCGAACTTTATGAGGGTTCATCTGTACACCTCGCTGGGAGCCGTAAAAATGGGCCTGGATATTCTGATGGAGGATGAAAAGGTCAAGGTGGAACGGATCATGGGCCACGGCGGATTTTTTAAGACAAAAGGAGTCGGCCAGCGGTATCTGGCGGCAGCGGTAGGCGCCCCGGTCACGGTGATGGATACGGCAAGCGAAGGCGGCGCCTGGGGGATCGCTCTGCTGGCGGCATACCTGGCGGATAAAAGACCCGGAGAAAAGCTGGAGGATTACCTGGAAAACCGGATTTTCAAGGAATTATCCGGAGAAACGATAGCACCGTATGCAAGAGACGCGGCAGGCTTTGAGCTCTTTATGGAACGGTACAAAGCGGGGCTTGCGGTGGAGAAGGCAGCCATCGAAGCTATAGACTGGTAAGCCATTACAAAACAGGAGGAAAAACCATGGGAAAATGGGGAAAGCGTATTGGATACGGTATCGGGGATCTGGGGTGTAATCTGGTGTTCAGCACCATGGCCTCGTATCTGATGGTATTTTATACGGATGTATTTGGGATTTCGGCAGCAGCGGAAAATTGATCTGGGCCTATGTGACCTACTGTCTGCTCTGTACTGCGTACACGGTGGTCAATATCCCGCTGAATACTATCGTGCCGAGGCTGACTTCGGATATCCATGAAAGGGATATTCTGGTATCCACAAGAATGGTGTGCGCCATGCTGGGAACTGCGGTGGTCATGACCATCACTGCCCCGCTGGTAGAATTTTTTGGAAATGGAGACCAGGCCAGGGGATATCTGGTAACAATGACGGTCTACGGGATTGCTGCAATGTGCATTTTCTTCATGACCTTTGCAAGCACAAAGGAGGTGGTTCCGCCGACTGTTACCCAGCAGCATTCCTCCCTGAAAGAAGATTTCAAAGGCTTGACCGGGCAGGCGTGGATCCTGTTTTTACTGAACCTGTTTTACTTCTCGCTCTATGTAGTCAGGAGCACCACAGTGATCTACTATTTCCAGTATAACCTGAACCGTCCGGAATGGCTGTCCCTGGTGGGCATCCTGGGAATCCTCTCGGGCCTGCCCATGCTGCTGGTCCTTCCGGCTCTGGAAAAGCGGTTCAGCAAACGGAACCTGATGTTTTTCAGTATTTTTCTGTACATTGCAGGCGACATGCTGATCTTCGCGGGGAGAAATTCCGCTGCCTGCCTGCTGATCGGACTGGTAATCACCGGGCTTGGGATCTACGGCATTTTCGGGATCACATTTGCCATGCAGCCGGACGTGATCGACTACTCGGAGTATCAAAAGAACGCCAGTGTTGCGGGACTGATCGCCGCCTTCCAGGGATTTTTTGTGAAGGGCGGAATGGGGCTGACCAGCTTTGTTATCGGGGCATTTCTGGATAAGGGCGGTTATGTCGCGAATGCGGTCCAGACGGAAAAGGCGCTCTCATACATCGAAATCTGTTTTATCTGGATTCCGATCGTCCTGTGCGTGCTGATCGCGGTGCTTACATATTACTATAAGCTGGACGGCCTGCGGGATGAAATGACACGGGAACTGGAATCACGGCGGGAAAAAGCGCAATAAATCAATACGTGCTGTGATATGAGAGAACTCAGTGAAATATATGGAGGAAAGACAAAATGGATCATACAGGCGCAATTTTCGATATGGACGGAGTGCTGTTTGACACGGAACGGGTCTATCAGCAGACCTGGCATGAACTGGCCGGAGAACGGCAGATCAATCTTGGCAGCGGATTTTTAAAGGCGATCACAGGCACGAATGGGGAACGTATGCGCAGGGTAGTGGAGGAATACTATCAGGTTTCGGACGGACTTGCCGTGATGGAAGAATGCATGAAAAGAATGCGTGAAAAGCTGGCGGCCCACATTCCTGTCAAGGACGGGGTGCCTGAGATCCTACATTTTTTCCGGGAGCAGGGCGTGCGCATGGCGGTGGCCAGCAGCAGCCTCCCCGGGCAGATCGAAGCCAACCTGCGGGGAGCGGGGATCCGGGATTACTTCGACGCAGTGGTCAGCGGGACGGAGGTGGAGTGCGGAAAGCCGGCTCCGGATATCTTCCTGTGCGCGGCGGAACGGATCGGGTGCAGAGCAGAGGACTGCTTTGTATTCGAGGACAGCGAAAACGGAGTCCGGGCAGGACACGCGGCAGGCTGCATCACGGTCATGGTTCCCGACATGATCGACCCCTCCGAAACGATCCGGCCATATTGCGCCTGGATCTGCAGAGATTTTTTTGAAGTACGCGGGAAAATAGACAGGATCCGCAGTCATTTCTCCGTATAACCAAAAAATGAAGAGAAACCAGAATATTCCTTGACAACTTGTACTGCATTTGCTAGTATTAGTCTAAAGAAATATTCGACTGGGTTGTTACTCAAGGCAGGCAAAACCAGATTTTAAAGAGATAAATTTGTTTTATGTCTTTAAAATCTGGTTTTATTTTTCCTAAAAAACGACGGTGCAAAGAACCATCGGAATCGTTTGGGGATGAGGGAAGAATGAGAGGGAAGGATCATGAAAAACTGGATCAAAAAGCACCCGCGGGCGGCATTTTGGACAGGGGCGGTTTTATTTTGCCTGATGTTTCTGATGTACTGGATGCGGCAGAACAGTATCGCGGCCGCGGTGGAAGGAACGCTGACGGATGAGCCCAGGGATGGCGGCGCGGTCATCTCTGATTTTTATACGATGCAGCTCACCGGAAAAGAGGCGGAGGCATACGGACTGCTCCGGGAACGGCTGGATCAAAAGCAGGGCGGCATCGTGGAGTTTCCAGAGAAGCTCAGCGGCGAAGAATATCTGCGTGTGACAACGGCCCTGGAGGATGAGGGTTACGATTATTTTTACGGATTTGTGGACATCCCCATGACGGAAAATGGTGTTTACGTCAAACACGGCGGGACAGATCTGGCGAATGTCACGGAAAAAAAGATTGCCAAGGCGATCCTCTTCCTCTCCTGCGCGGAGGGGATCCAGATGTCCGGGGAATATGCGGACGATGGCAGGGTCATGAACCTGGAAGAGGTGGGGCAGGCGCTGGCGGTGAACGAGAAGGCAGAGGAGGAAAAGATCGAAGAGATCCGGCAGCAGACAGAGGAGATCCTTTCCAAGGCTATGGAAGATCTCCCGGAAGAATACGGGGAAAAGCGGACCGCCGATTATTTTCTGGACTGGCTGGATGAAAACCTGACCGTTACCTCCGGGACAGACGGGGAAACGGCCAGCTATTCCGGGATGAAGGATGTATTCGAGGGCATTTACATATACAATAATCTGTCTGCGGTCACAAGGGACAAGGCGACGGCGCTTGGATCCGCGAAAATATTGTCGGAGCTTTTCAACCGTGCCGGGATGGAATCCCACATTGTGCGGGGCATCTGGGGCAGAAGCCAGTTCCGCCAGGAGGGATATGTGCTCACGGCTGTGGAGATGAACGGACAGACCATTTATATCGATGCCAGCGGCGCAAAGAGAGGGGAGCTGGGCGATCAGCGTTATCTGAGGGAGCAGGAGGCGAAAAACCATATGAAATTCGTGGAATATTTCGACTATACCCCCTGATGCGGGCGGATGGCCATAGCAGGATGCCCCTGGGCGTGCTCCGTGAAAACGCGAATGGCTATAATGGGATTTTGTTGAAATGAAAATTTGTAATAATTGCACAAAACATTAAGAAAATATAAAAAGAATAATTAAAGAATGAAGCAAAAATAACCAAAAGATAAATAAAAAATAAAAAAGATTGACATTCTGCACAAAGGTGTTATAATAGACTAAGAAATTAAACATAGACAGCAGATGGATTGTTACTGTTTGGCAGGCAAAACCAGATTTTATAAACGAGGATTTCAGGGCGTTTTATAAAATCTGGTTTTTTTGTTTCCTGAGAGCATCTGTGGTCTATTCAAATTCATAGAAAGGTTCAGAGCCGTGGTCTGTTTTTGCTTGGTGGTTTTACAAGGGGGAGCAAGGAGCGCATGATTATTGAAAAGATTATAAATAACAATATTATTTCGTCCTATGACGATACGGGGACAGAGCTGGTGATCATGGGGCGCGGGATTGGGTTCGGCACGAAGCCGGGAAAGAAAGTGCCGGAGTCCAAGATCGAAAAGGTCTTTGAGATTAAAAGCGCGAGCGTGGCGAAAAAGCTGAAAGAGCTGCTTGCCAATATGCCGATGGAGCATGTGGAAATATCCAACGATATCATTTCCTACGCGAAGAACAATTTAAAGCTGAAGCTGAACCAGAGCATTTATGTCACACTTACGGACCACATTAATTTTACACTGGAAAGGTATATGCAGAAAATTCAGCCGAAAAACGCGCTGCTGTGGGAGATTAAGCGTTTTTACCCGCAGGAGTTTCAGCTCGGGCAGTATGCAGTGCAGCTGATCGGATTGAAGCTGGGGATCCACCTTCCAGAGGATGAAGCGGGATTTATCGCGCTACATTTTGTCAATGCGGAATATGGTACGGATATTCGGGACGCCCTGAAATTTCCGAACCTTTTGAAAGAAATCCTGGATATCGTGAAAGCAGAAATGAACATTGAGCTGGACGAGGATTCCCTCCATTATGAGCGGTTTGTTACACATGTCAAGTTCTTACTGCAGCGTATCTACAGAAAAGAACTGCTTTCGGACGAGGAGCAGGAGCTTGAGTTCATGATGCGGAAAAAATATCCGAAAGAATATATCTGCAGTGAGATGGTGGCAGAATATATAGAAAAGGCAACAGGCAGTAAAATATCCGGTGAGGAGGTCATGTACCTGTCCATCCATATCCGGAGGGTTACAATGTCAGAAGAAGAGGAGGAAAAAGATGTTTGATTTTTTGAAGAAGAAAACAGAGACATTTACACTTGGAGCGCCCGTAAAAGGAAAAGCAGTTCCTCTGCGGGAGGTCAATGACCCCACGTTCAGCGACGGGCTGCTGGGAAAAGGCGTGGCAGTCGTTCCGGCTGAGGGAAAGGTATTTGCTCCGGCAGACGGCGAGATCGCGATGGTATTCGAGACGCTGCATGCGGTGAGTATGAATGCTGATTTCGGGGCGGAGATTTTGATCCATGTGGGGCTGGACACCGTTACAATGAAGGGCGAAGGCTTTACGGGCCATGTGAAGGCCGGGGATAAGGTGAAAAAAGGAGACCTTCTCCTGGAAATGGATCTGGAAAAGATTCAAGCAGCCGGATACGATACGGTGACGCCCATGCTGATCTGCAATACGGATGCATACGCAGATGTGGAAGGGCTTTCCGGAAAGGATGTGAATCCGGGAGACGACATTCTTGTGATCAAGAAGAATTAATATAAGAACTGTCCAGAAGAGGACAGAGGCATGGTATTTTTGCCGGCGGAAATGCCGGTATAAAATAGATAAAGGGATTTCATAAGGAATATGAGGTAGAAGGAGGATAATGTATGAAGTATTTACAGAGATTAGGAAAATCCTTGATGCTCCCGGTAGCGTGTCTCCCGGTAGCGGCGATCCTGCAGGGGTTTGGTTACTGGATCGACCCGACAGGCTGGGGCGCAAACAGTGTGATTGCGGCATTCCTGCTGAAAGCCGGCGGTGTATTGATTGACCAGATGGCAATCCTGTTCGCGATCGGTGTCGCGGTAGGTATGGCGGATGACAATGACGGAACAGCAGGTCTTGCAGGTCTCGTATCCTGGCTGATGGTTACGACGATCCTGTCACCGGGCGTGATCTCGATGCTGACCAAGGTAGCGGTAGAGGAAGTCGATCCGGCATTTTCCAAGACTCAGACACAGTTTATCGGTATCATGTGCGGCTTGATCGCGGCATCATGCTACAATAAGTTCAAGAGCACGAAGCTTCCGGACGCGTTTTCATTCTTCAGCGGAAAGCGCTGTGTGGCGATCATAACATCGGCAGTGTCCATTTTTGCTTCATTGATTCTGTTCTTTGTATGGCCGGTCATTTACAATGCGCTGATCGCGTTCGGTGAATTTATCATGAGCCTGGGAGCAGTAGGCGCAGGTCTGTACGGATTCTTCAACAGACTGTTGATTCCATTCGGTCTGCACCATGCGCTGAACTCCGTATTCTGGTTTGACGTGGCGGGCATCAACGACATCGGCAAGTTCTGGGGAAGCATCGAAGGCGGTGTGATCGGACAGACAGGTATGTATATGTCCGGTTTCTTCCCGGTTATGATGTTTGGTCTTCCGGCAGCGGCACTGGCAATGTATCATACAGCAAAAGACAGCAAGAAGCAGATCGCTGCAGGTTTGTTATTCTCCGCGGCGCTGGCATCGTTCTTTAACGGCGTTACGGAACCGTTGGAATTTTCCTTCATGTTCCTTGCACCGGTTCTGTATTTGATCCATGCTGTATTGACAGGTATTTCCCTGGCAGTTGTATCTCTGCTTCCGGCACGCGCGGGCTTTAACTTCAGTGCAGGTCTGATTGACTGGATTTTGAGCTTCAAGGCTCCGTTCGCTGTAAATCCGCTGTTACTGCCGGCAATCGGCCTGGTAGTTGCTGTGATTTACTATGTACTGTTCCGGATCGTGATCGTGAAGTTTGACCTGAAGACACCCGGAAGAGAAGAAGATGATGACGAGACAGCCGTTCAGCTTGCAAACGACGATTTTACAGAAGTAGCAAGGATCGTCCTGGAAGGCGTAGGCGGAAAAGGCAATGTAGCCAGCATTGATAATTGTATCACAAGACTTCGTCTGGAAATCAAAGACTACACGGCAGTGGACGAAAAGAAGATCAAATCCGCAGGCGTAGCAGGAGTGATCCGGCCGAGCAAGACAGCGGTACAGGTTATCATCGGTACGAAGGTACAGTTCGTAGCAGACGAATTTAAGAAGCTTTGCAAATAAAACAGTATCATTTCACTAAGAATCCCTTTTTCAAAAAAGGCCGCGCGAGAGCGCGGTCTTTTTTGGTTGACATCTGTACACCGCGAATGTAGGATATAGGATATGGAAGACGGCGGACAGCCGTTTGCGGTGCAGGCCGTTTCAAGAGGTATACCCAAGGGCACCCCATCATGGCCATTCGGCCGTTTTACAAGGTATACCCAAGGGCACCCCATCATGGCCATTCGGCCGTTTTACAAGGTATACCCAAGGGTATCCCATCAGGGCCATTCGGCCGTTTCAAGAGGTATAGCTCCTTACATTTCGGAGGGAAAAGCATGGAGAGAAAAAAGAGAACTAAGCGGAAAAACAGAGGGAAAAGGTTTTCGCGTGCCGCTGTCATCGGACTGACGTTTGCCGTAACAGGCATTGCGGCCTGCGCGGGTGTATATTTCGTAAAAAAGGACGGCAGGGAGACTCCGGAGGAGCTCCTTAGCCGATATATGGCTCTGATCGGGAAGCAGGATTATGAGGGAATGTATGAGATGACAGACCCTGAAAATTCCGCATACAAGGATCAGGAAGCTTTTATTCAGCGCAATTCCGCAATTTATGAAGGCATAGAAGCTGAAAACATCCAGGTTGAGATCCAGGATTATGACGGGGAAAAGAATGCGGTCATGTACGAGATGTCCCTGGATACGGCTGCGGGTAAGATCCGCTTCGAAAATGAAATGCATTTTACGGATACAGAGGACGGATATCAGATCCTCTGGCACGACGGTCTGATCTTCCCGGGACTTTCGGATTCGGACAAGGTGCGGATCGATACTGCCCCTGCGGCGCGGGGAAAGATCTTTGACCGCAATGACCGGATGCTTGCAGGGCCGGGAACCGCATCGTCGGTGGGCATCGTGCCGGGGAAGCTGGAAAATGAAGAGAGCGCCCTGCGGCAGCTATCCGAGCTTCTGGATACCGATCCGGAGACGATCCAAAACCGCCTGGGAGCGGCCTGGGTAAAGGAGGATTCCTTTGTTCCTGTCAAAACCATCCCGAAGGTCAGCGAGCTTGACCTGATGGCCCTGGAGCCAGACGAAAAGGCGCTTCAGGAAAAGGCGCGGCAGGATGCTCTGCTTGCGGTCCCGGGGGTGATGATCACTGATACGGAGGTGCGGACATACCCCTTTGGCCCCGCCGCCGGACATCTGACAGGCTATGTGGGCAATGTGACTGCCGAGGATCTGGAGGAGCATGCGGGCGAGGGTTACAATGAAAACAGTGTGATCGGCAGGAGCGGTCTGGAAGGATTGTTTGAAAAGGAGTTAAAAGGCCGGGACGGATGCAGCATTTATATAGAAGACAAGGACGGCGCGCAGAAGTCCGTGCTGGCAAGCCGCCCGGTGGAGCATGGCCGGGACATCACCCTGACCATCGACGCGCATCTCCAGGAATCTTTGTACCGGCAGTTCCAGGAGGATCCGGGCTGTTCCGCTGCCATGAATCCGTATACCGGGGAGGTTCTGGCGCTGGTGAGTACACCGTCCTTCGACAGCAATGATTTTATTCTGGGACTGTCGGACGCGCAGTGGAACGCGCTCAACGAAGAAGAACGGAAACCGCTGCTGAACCGTTTCCGGCAGGTCTGGTGTCCCGGCTCCACGTTCAAACCGGTCATTGCGGCCATCGGCTTGAAGACCGGTACGGTGGATCCGCAGGAGGATTTTGGAAATGTAGGGCTGAGCTGGCAGAAGGATACTTCCTGGGGGGACTATTTTGTGACGACCCTTCATGCATACGAACCGGTGACCATGGAAAACGCGCTGATCTATTCGGACAACATTTATTTTGCCAAGGCCGCTTTGAAGATCAGCGCCCAGACACTGGAAGCTTCCTTGAAGGAGCTGGGATTCGGCGAGGAGCTGCCTTTCGAGATCGTGATGCCTTCTTCGCGGTTTTCCAATACGGAGCATATTGAGAGTGAGATCCAGCTGGCGGACAGCGGCTACGGACAGGGGCAGATCCTGGTCAATCCGCTGCACCTGGCCAGTCTGTATACGGCATTTTGCAATGGAGGAAATGCGTTGAAGCCATATCTGGCGCGCAGCGGGGAAAGCGGGACGGAGTTCTGGCTGCCCGGGATTTTTCCGGCGGATACTGCGGCGCAGGTTCTGGAGGGTATGAAAAAGGTCGTGAACAGCCCCGAGGGAACAGGCTATGCGGCGCATCGGGAGGACATTGTGCTGGCCGGAAAAACCGGGACCGCGGAGATCAAGGCGTCCGTGGAAGATACCGAAGGGACGGAGATCGGATGGTTTGCGGTATTGACCGCCGAAAAGGAGGCCAGGACTCCGGTTCTGATCGTGAGCATGGTGGAAAATGTGAAAGAGATTGGCGGCAGCGGGTATGTGGTCAATAAAGATAAGATTGTATTGGATGAATATTTGGGGAGCGGGCAGTAGTAAGAAGCTGAGGGGATGGTGCTCTTTTTGTAGGAATGCATCAGGGCAGTTCAATAAGACACCATACAGAAAGCCTGTCACTGGCAGCCTTTCTGCATACGATGGTATAAAAGGGGCTGCTGTGCCCGAGTTTTTTCACCTCCGGCGCGGCAGCCCTCAGTTAGCCTTCAGATTTTCTGCAACTCCCTATGCGGCTTACAGCCTTTTTTCCAGAACGCGGAATACGATAATTCCCGTCACATACTGGAAGACAAAAAGCAGAAATACCATTCCGATGATCCAGCTGTCTGTGCGGAAAAGAGCAAGCGCCCAGGCAAGAAAAAGCAAAACAAAAACCATGATCTGATAAGTGATATGGCCGGATTTCATCCGCAGAAACTGCTTCCGCTCATCTATGCTGTTGATGCGGGCTTCTTCTTTTTTGGCTTCATATTCCTCGTACCTCTTCGGACTTTTCCAGTACAGAAGACGGAGAGCATGGACAGCCTCACCGCATGCCAGCCCGAATCCTGTCATAAGGATCAGCTTCGAGTAGTAGCCAAAGCTCGTTGTCAATCCAATTCCGACCAGAATCATTCCGACTGTGAGGCTGATCAAATATGGCCTCAGTTCTTTCTTATTGTTCATATGATTCCCTCCTTCTCTGCGTGCGATCCATGTATCATTTCTTTATGCGATTTTTGAATGGAAAGTGCGCTTTACATATTTTTATTATAGCAAATATACATAGAATGTCAAGTAAACTTTCCGGAGAATTATATTTTTTCATTGATATGGCTGAAAATATATGATAGCCTTAAGTTATACTGAGCGCCGGAACACAGCGAAAGGAATGACAGAATTTATGAAAAAAGTAATCGTGATAGGCTCGCCGGGAGCCGGAAAGAGTACATTTTCCAGGAAACTGCAGAACATCACCGGCCTGCCGCTGTTTTATCTGGACATGATCTACCACAGAGCGGATAAAACTACCTGTTCTGCGGAAGAATTTGATGAAAAGCTAAAGGGGATCCTGGAGCGGGACCAGTGGATCATCGACGGCAACTACGCAAGGACACTGCCTCTGCGCCTGAAACAGTGCGATACTGTATTCTGGCTGGATTGCCCGCTGGAGGTATGCCTGCAGGGAATCGAGTCACGCTTCGGCAAGCCGCGCTGTGATATGCCCTGGATCGAGACGGAATGGGATGAAGAGTTTCTCGAATTTGTAAAAAACTTTCACTCGGAATGCCGGCCGGAAATACAGCGCCTTCTTCGGGAATATCCCGAAAAGGAGATCATCATATTTCACTCCAGGGAGGCTGCGGAAGAGTTTTTGGAAAAGGAAAGGGCGTAATTTCATGAAAAAGAGGTTTAACATTGCGGGAACCTGCATTCCGCAAAAACATTACATGGCGGATACATCCGAAAAGCTCAGCCGTATGATCAGACTGATCGAACAGGAATCCTATTTTATGTTCAACCGTGCGCGCCAGTATGGAAAGACGACTACACTTATGCTGCTCTGGAGCCGATTGAAAGAAAAATATGTTGTGATCAACATCAGCTTTGAGGGAATGGGAATGGATGCATTCGGATCAGAGGATGCGTTTGTCAGGAGATTTTGCGGGCGGGTCGAGAAAAATCTCCGGCTTTCCGGTTACAGCGAAGCGAAGCAGAATATCTGGAAATGCACGGCCGGGAAAGAAAATCTGAAATTGAAATTGCGGCCGGATGAGGAAAGAAAGTATAATTCTCCATGGAATATCGCGGTAGATTTTCCCATTGATATGAGCCTTTCCGTGCCGGAAATATCGTCCATGATACGGGAATATGAAGAGGAGCAGGAATTTACGATTGACGCGGAGGATGTAGCCTGTGAAATCCGCCGTTATACATCAGGCTACCCATTTCTTGTCAGTCTGATCTGTCTGTGGATGGACGAGCGCGTTTCCGGCGAGCTGTCCCTGAAGGACTGCTGGACGCCGCGGGGAGTCCGCGCGGCGGCGCGGGAGATCCTTAAGGGTACAAACCCCCTGTTTGACGATATGATCAAGAACCTGGAAAATAATCCGAAATTCCGGAGCTTTGTGGAGGGCATTCTTTTTCACGGAAACCAGATTCCGTACAAGGTGTCAAACACGGAGATCAATCTGGGCGTGACATTTGGTATTATTGGGGAAAAAGAGGGACTCTGCAAGATTTCCAAGAAAAGTTACATCCAGGATGTATTCGTGCTGGGAAATAACGGATACCAGTACAATTATCTGCAGAATATCCGCGGGAGCCTCATGGAAACCGACTGGTTTCAAGAATGTGTGGACAAAGAGAAAAAGGGTTTCCAGTATATCCTGCCCCACGATGTGGACTACTATGAGACGGGAAAGACTCCGGCCAGCCAGGCCATTTCCGTAGTGCTGCCCATCCGGTCCGGCAACGAGACAGTGGGGTATACGCTGTGCGACATTCGGATGAACAAGGCCGCTGTCCTGCCGGAAAGTATCCACAAGGATGCCAATATGAATGCCTACCTGGTCAACGGTTCTACAAAGGAGTACTACGATTTTCAGACGAAGCAGAACCACACGGAAGGGACAGCGGAATTTATCCGTTATCTGGGAGACAAAAAGAGCGATTCACTGAGGGCGGATGACCATTTTATCATTTACTCAAAAATGGAAAGCAGCGACTGGTATATTGCGGCGGTCTACCTGTACAAGGACATCATTTCACATGTATGTATCCTATGTGCGCGGGATTCCGTTCAGCTGGGAATATCCAAGAAAAATACTCCATTATACGAGTAAGGATCTGTGGAACTGGACATTTGCCGGAGAAGCGAAGCTGGCCTCGGACCGGGTGATTGATGCCTGTATCATCCGGCTGCCTGACGGACGCTGGAAGATGTGGTACAAAAATGAGGCAGATCAGGGATTTACTTACAGCGCGCTCAGCACGGATCTGTATCATTGGATCCCAGGCGGCGCGGAGATTACGGATTGTCCCCATGAGGGGCCCAATGTATTTTTCTTCCGGGAAAGATACTGGATGCTCACAGATCCCTGGCATGGGCTTGGGGTGTATGTCAGTGAAGACGCGGTACATTGGAAGAGATGCTCCAATATCCTGCGGGAACCGGGACTGCGCCGGGATGACAGCGGGATCGGAGCGCATGCGGACGTGCTGGTGCATAAAGGGCGTGCATACATTTTTTACTTTACACATCCCGAGATCACAGAGGAAGAAAGAAATGATCCGGACTTTGTATGGGAATACCGGCATCGGCGCTCCTCCTTGCAGGCTGCGGAGCTGATCTGCAAGGGTGGGGAACTGGCCTGCGACAGAAATCATGTGGAGATGGATCTGGAGGGGATGTGAAATACGGCGCGCTTTTCCCTTCAAGGAAAAACAGAGCTCTAAAATTATAAAGTATCCGGCGAAACGCGCCAGTGACGCGTTTCGCCGGATGGATCAGTTCCAATTTATCTGCAGCTGTCTCTTCTTTTCTGCGCAATCGGAAAGATAGAGATTGATAAGTGTCTGGTATGGAATACCAGAAAACTTAGACTGTGATTTGAAATAATCTATCGTATCCGCATCAATATTTATGGTGATCTGTTTCTTGAGCTTATTCGTATATGGATTCTTACGAGCCTTGCTGAAATCATATTCTTCCTTCATGACCGCGCCTCCTATGCTTCTCGATAATATCTCGTTTCTGTAGTAGTTGCTTTTCTTGCAGATATAATACGTATAATAGAATCAGATTCCCGATAACAATGACATACCACAAGCAGATTCGTCTTCTTATTAATTTCGTTTTTCTTAGTATCCCATTCAAATTGTATATGCTCCATAATTAAATTATAATTATAGAATAATTATATGTCAATCCTGTTTTTATCCTGGGAGGTGGACGAATCGGCCAAAATGTATTATCATGAAAGAAAACCGTTGAGCATGAAAACACTCGTTACATGTCACACCTGGTCAAGGTGTGACATGTAACAAACACTCGCCGAAATGCAGAAAGGACGAAAACCATGGAACGACACACATTTGCGATGAAAGTAAAAAAGGGACAGATGGACGAATACCGCAGAAGGCTGGGCGGGATCTGGCCGGAGCTGACCGCGTTTCTGGACCGGAATCAAGTGAAGAATTTCAGCATCTGGAACGCGGAGGATCTGATCTTCGGGTATTACGAAACTGCCGGGAACAGGGCGCTTCCCGCAAAAGAGGAGGCAGCCGTCAGGGAATGGACCGAAAGGATGGAAGAGACCTTTGACTGGATCTCCGCACCGGGAGAGCCTATGCGGCTGATGTACCAGGATTTCGGCATCGTGAGGGAGAGCAAGGAGCTGATCCGCCACAGGATGTTCATGACCCGGTTAAAGCCGGGATGCGAGGAGGAGTACAAGAAACGGCACGACGGGCTGATCGCGAAACGGGGGGATGCCATTACCCAGGGACCGGACAGCAATTTCAGCATCTGGTGCGCGGGCGGCTACATCTTCGGATATGATGAGATCGATACGACCATGGAGAAGGAGCCAACCGAAGCAGACAAGGCATTTACCGTAGAATGGGAAACCCGCCAGCTGGAGATCATGGACTGGATCACCAATGATGTGGACTGGCTGACGGGAGAACACCATGCGGCGAGCATACGGCTGGCGTGGCATGCATAGAGGGCGCGTGGAGCCCTCAGGCGCCCTCCAGGCCATGGATCCAGTCTGATTTCAAGTAATAGACCAGAAATGTCAAAGAGCTGAGAGCCCATGTGAGAGGATAAGCCCAAAAAATCATTTTCATTTCCGGAATGATCCGGACCGCGATCGTAATATAGCTGATCCGAACCACACACCAGAAGACCAGCATAATGATCATCGGTACGGCAGATTTACCGGCTCCCCGCAGGATTCCCGCCATGCAGTGGGAGAACGCGAGAAGAAAGAAGAAAAATGTCTCCGTGCGCGCCTGCGCTGTTCCGATGGCGATGACTTCCGGGGTGCTGTTGAAGGCGGCGATCAGCCAGGGGATACAGACATAGATCAACAGCCCGATCAGCTCCGCGACCGCGACTGTACAGAAAATGCCGAATGCGGCGCCCCGCCTGGCGCGGTCATATTTCTTCGCGCCCAGGTTCTGGCTGATGAAGGTGGTGAGGGCCAGTGAAAAGCAGGTGATCGGCAGGAACACGAACCCCTGGATCTTGGAGTAGGCGCCGCATCCGGCAACGGCCATCTGCCCGAACTGGTTGATATTGGCCTGTACAAATACATTTGCAACGGAAATAATGGAATTCTGGAAGCCGGCCGGGATTCCATTTTCCAGGATCTGCTTCAAAATTTCTTTATTTAATCTCATTTCTCTAAGTTCCAGCCGGACATCCTCCGGGCTTTTCATCAGCTGGCGCAGACACAGGAATGCGCTGACAAACTGAGAGATCACGGTAGCCAGCGCGGCCGCCCCTACCCCAAAATGAAATCCGCCGATCAGGATCAGGTCCAGAAGGATGTTGATGACGGAGGAGATCACAAGATAGATCAGCGGGTGACGGCTGTCCCCTACGGACTGAAGGATCCCGACGAAAAAGTTATACATCACGAATGCCAGCGATCCGGAAAAATAGATTCGGAAATATGTAATGGAGCTGGGCAGAACCTCGGCCGGAGTTCCCATGAGCACCAGGATCTGCGGCGCGGCAAAGAGACCGATGAAGGTCAGGATCAGACCGCAGATCATACCGAAGGCCGCGGTAGTATGGATGGACAGCCGGAGCTGTTCCGCATTCCGCGCGCCGAAATGTTTGGCAATGACAACACCGGCTCCGATGGCAATCCCGTTGAAAAAGCCGACCATCAGAAAAATCAGGCTGCCGGAGGAACTCACAGCGGCCAGAGCGGCATTTCCGATAAAATTGCCGACGATCAGAGAATCAGCCGTATTATAAAGCTGCTGAAAAAGATTTCCCCAAAAAAGGGGAAACGCAAATGCAACAATACGTTTCCCGATAGAACCCTCAGTCATAAGTGTAAAAGAAGAATCTGACATGACGGGAACCCTCCGCTTCATAAATTTTAATGGTAATTGCAATTCAATAAGTATAGGACATCAGCGGGAGAAAATCAAGAGCTTCCATGATTTTTCCTGTATTCCCCCGGACTGCATCCCAGATATTTATGAAAGGTTTCCGTAAAGTAGCTTCCCCCGGAAAATCCAACCTCATAGCAGATCTCCGTAACCGTCAGATTTGTAGACAGCAGCAGCTCCATCCCTCTGCGCAGGCGGTAATCGGTCAGATAGGCATTGGGCGTCTGGTTGATGAACTGCCGGAAAATGGCGCAGCAGCTTGTCTTCCCAACCCCTCCCGCCCGTGCGATATCGGCAAGGCTGACCCTTTCCCTGTAGTGCTCCTGAATGTATGCGACCATATCCCTGAGCGCGCTGAGATGATGGTTCCGTGCGGGCGGTGCATCCTCGTGAACACTTCTGTTCTGGTAAAGACTGCTCCAGATATCACAGATCAGGCTCTGCAGCTTTAACTCCGCCGCATTCTCCGCAAGCGCCTCGTACATTTTTACGATATCCGCCAGAACATTTCCTTCCCATGCCGTATTATGATTCAGAAAATGCCAGGGCAGGCTGCTGTCAGACAGTACCGGGGCCACAAACTTTTGCTCCAGATACCGGGAGGCGCAGAGCAGCATGGGGTGGAAGATCACGCAGATAAAAATGCATTCGCTCCGATCCTCCGAGCAGCCGTAATGAAGCTGCCGGGCATTGACAAAAATGCCGTTTCCCGCGTCAAGCCGGGTGATCTCACCGTTGACATTGTAGAGCATATGGCCGGAAAGCACGGCGATCAGTTCAATATCGTCGTGCCAGTGGCTGACCGCCGTATAGTTGGGATAGGTTGACAAAATGTCCCGTTTTACATAGACAGGAAAGCTTTCGGTGTTGTACTGCACCCTTTCGGAACTGTCCGGATTGATAAATGATCTGGTATCCATTGCTTTATCCTCTGAAAATATAGTCTCGCCGCATCGGATCGGCAGGTATCAGTCTCGTCTGCGATGCTGGCTATATACTGCTGCTCTGAATCATTTCGTGAAATATTGTTATAATATTTCGAACGTTTTGGGATTGAATGGGTGTCTCTCTTAAAATAATATAGTATTGAAAAAATTTCCCTATGTCAAGCGGGGATCTTGGCGCATTACATTATAAATGGAAAGGAACTGATCGATATGAAAATGGATAACAGATACCGCAGAGATCATGAGATGGCATATTTTTCCGATGAAAGCGTGATGGCGGAGCAATTGGTTACGAAGAAGGCCATCCGTGAATACAATACGGTGATGCCTTTTGAAGTAGAAAAGGGGATGGAGTGCCTGAACCGAACCGGAATGAAGCACGGCAAAAATGTATATTTCGAGCCGCCCTTCCACTGCGAGTACGGCAGCCATATTGAGGTGGGAGAGAATTTTTATGCCAACACCGGATGCATCATGCTGGATGTGGCGAAGATCACGATCGGAAAAAATGTGCTGTTCGGCCCCAATGTTTCCATCTATACGGCAGGGCATCCGATTCATCCGGACAGCAGAAATTCCGGATACGAATACGGCATCGCCGTGACCCTCGGTGACAATGTGTGGATCGGGGGAAGCTGCGTCATCCTTCCGGGCGTCAGGATCGGAAATAACGCAGTGATCGGAGCCGGCAGCGTGGTGACCAGGGACATTCCCGACAATGTGTGCGCGGCGGGAAATCCCTGTAAGGTGATCCGCGAGATCACGGAGGCGGACAGGCCGTTTTACTATAAGGACCGCAGATTTGACGATGAGGTGTGGGAGAAAATCTGCAAGGCTTCGGTATAGGATATGAATAAAAATGAAAAGTGGCTGGAATGGGCGATCGAGCTGCAGAGCCTTGCCCAGGACGGCCGGATCCTTCTGGTAAAGGAAAACAACGGAACCTGGTCCCTGCCCGGCGGCTGGGTGGATGTACAGGTGTCCGTCATGGAAAATGTGATCAAGGAAGTCAGGGAAGAAGCGGGGCTTGAGGTGACCGCGGATCTGGTCATTGCCGTGCAGGACCGGGAGAAGCACAACCTTCCGGTCTATGCCTAAAGGGTCTGTAAGATTTTTGTGCTCTGCTCCGTAGTGGGCGGAGCATTCGAACCCAATATCGAAACCGTGGAGAGCAGATATTTTGGGATTGATGAGCTGCCTGCGCTTGCGGAAGAAAAGAACAATGAAGAGCAGGTGAGGATGTGCTTTGAAGCATACCATGCGGAAAACTGGAAAACGCTGATCGACTGAGCAGGAAACGGAGGAGTGTGATATCACATTTCTCCGTTTTTTAAAATACAGCAAGAAAAATGAAAGGTTTCCTTTTAAAGCGTACTATACTATTATT
Source organism: Lachnospiraceae bacterium (assembly GCA_910575475.1). GTDB lineage: Bacteria > Bacillota > Clostridia > Lachnospirales > Lachnospiraceae > Schaedlerella. The sequence goes on from CAJTGD010000008.1 coordinate 33,700, forward strand.
TGGTAAAAGGAGATGAGACATTATGTCAAATGAAAATATCGAATATACATCGCAAGTGATCGAATATATTGAATCCCGCCTGGAGGAACCCCTGAGTCTGGAAACCGTGGCGGATGCCGTCCATTGCTCCAAATACCATCTCCACCGGATCTTCACAGAGACCGCCGGGCTGACGATCCATGAGTATATCCGTCGGAGGCGTCTCACAGAAGCTGCCAGGCAGCTCGTATATTCAGACCGGCCGCTCTATGAGATCGCCATACTGGCCGGATATGGAAGCCGTCAGGCATTCAGCGATATTTTCAAAGCCATGTACAAGCTCACGCCCAGCCAATTCCGGGAGAAAAAAACATTTTATCCGCTGCAGCTCAGATACACATTGATCCATGCTCCCGAAAAAGAGAAGGACTGGGAGAACAGGATCGTATTTGCGGAACCGGAAGATATCCCGGCCTGGATGGAGCTGGTTCGGCTTGTGGCAGGCGGCTTCCCGTATCTGGATGAGGCAGGCTACCAAAAACAGCTGACACAGTACATCCGGGAAAAACGCGCGCTGATCTTGAAGGATCAGGAAACCGCGGCCGGCATCATGGGGTTTCATGCCGAAAATGGAAGCATTGATTTTTTCGGCATTCATCCCCAGTACGCTGGATACGGGATAGAGCAGGCATTTATACAAAAAGCGGCAAAGGAGATGCGGCCGGATCAGAGCATCAGTATCACGACTTTCCGAAAAGGAGATAAAGCTGATCCGGGATACCGGGCCGTTTATCAGGCGCTGGGATTTGCGGAGGCAGAGCTGCTCGTGGAATACGGCTATCCGACGCAGAGATTTGTGATGCGGAGACATTAGAATCGCATCATACTGAGCGCCGGATAAATCGGCTGTTCAACATCATATTGAGCATACTCAACTGCAGCAAACATAAGTAGGAGGAATATCCATGGAAACAGATCAAAAGCAGCCGGCGGAAAATGCGCTGGCACAGGACTTTCATTTCCTTTCACTGATTCGATTCGCATTTCCCACCATGGTCATGATGATCTTTATGGGGCTCTACACCATCGTGGATACGATCTTTGTATCCCGTTTCGTCAACACCAATGCGCTGTCTGCGTTAAACATCGTCTGTCCGGTCATCAATCTGACCGTGGGTCTGGGAACTATGCTGGCAGCAGGCGGCAGCGCCATTGTGGCCGCGAAAATGGGACAGGGCAGGGAGCAGGAAGCACGGCGGGATCTTCGGGATATCCATGCTGTTTGGAGAACCCTTCCTTCGGATATTCTGCCGGCCGGAAACCGAAGTCTATGCGATCGCAGGAGAGGGCATCCGCATTTTCCCGGCGGCGTTTCTGTTCTGCGGGATGAATATTTTTACTTCCTCCATGTTTACCGCATTATCCAACGGAAAGGTGTCTGCGCTGATCTCATTTTTAAGAACCTTCGGTCTGATTACCCTGTTTCTGATGCTCCTGCCGAAATTCCTTGGGATCACCGGAGTCTGGATGGCGGTGCCTGCCGCGGAAGCGGCGACCTGGATCGCGGCTGCGGGGATGGTATACAGGCGTAAGAGGAGATAGTGCAGCTGTGAGCGCCAGCGTGAACAGTAAAGTCCGGCATCCGGCCGGGAATCCTTAGATTGTGTACACAGACAAAATGAAAATATTAAAGTGGAAAAGATTGTGCTTCCGTACAATGACATTCTCCAAAGAAATAAGTATACTATACCTTAGGAAACGGTCGAATGTCCATAATGGGATGCCCTTGGATATATATTATAAAACGGCCGGATATCCATGTATGGACATAAGTGAAGAATATTTACAAAAAACAACAGGGGGATGAAACTCATGGGAAAGAACACAGGAAATAATTCCGGGATCAATTTGACAAAAAGGCGCTGGCTGGTTCTGCTGGCGAGCTGCGTGATCAATCTGTGCATCGGCGCGCTTTACGCGTGGAGCGTGTTTGCCGGCCCGATGGCCGCGTATCTGTCGGGGCTGTCCGGAAGGGAGATGACAGCCGCGGATCTGTCCATCGTATTTTCCGTGGGAAATGGCTTGGGCTTCATCACCATGATCGGCGGGGGCTTCTTAAACCAGAAGATCGGACCGAAATGGGTCATCTTCTGGGGCGGAGTCCTGTTTGGACTGGGCTTTGTGATCTGCGGCTTTGCCACAGGCACCGCGGCGCTTGTCGTGGGATACGGTCTGGTCAGCGGCCTGGCGATGGGGCTTGCCTACGGCTGTACCATCAGCAATTCCGTAAAATTTTTCCCGGATAAGGCAGGACTTGTAGGGGGGATTGCCACCGCTTCCTATGGAATCTCATCCGTGATCATCCCGCCGATCGCAAACGCGCTGATCGACAGCCTGGGAGTCAATCAGGCATTTATTACAATGGGCGTAGTAATCATCGTTGCGGTAGGGGTATTTTCCCAGATGATCCTCCCCTGTCCGGACGGATTTGTGCCGGAGGGCTGGGTGCCGCCTGTGAAAAAGGAAGCAAGCGGTCCGCAGACAGCAGATAAGGACTGGAAGGAAATGCTTGCGTCCCCGGTCTTTTATGTGATGCTAGTCATGCTGTTTTTCGGCGCGGTGCTGGGCATGATGGCCATTTCCCAGGCATCCAATATCGCCCAGAGCATGATCGGAATGACCCCGGCGGCAGCGGCGATCGTAGTCTCGATCCTGGCGCTGTTCAATACATTCGGACGGATCCTGGCAGGGATGATCTCAGACAGGATCGGCTGTATCCGCACGTTGACGGGAGTGTTTGTCATTGCGATGGCCGCAATGGGAATCCTTTATATGAGCGGAAATGGTTCCACAGGGCTGTTCTATGTGGGCATCTGCCTGATCGGAGTCTGCTTCGGTTCCTTCATGGGCGTGTACCCCAGTTTTACCGCAGGGCAGTTCGGCAGGAAAAACTCCAGTGTCAATTATGGGATCATGTTCATCGGATTTAATATCGCCGGACTGCTGGGCCCCATGATCGTGAGCCGGGTATTTCAGCAGACCGGAGACTATAGAAATGCATTTTTGATCGCCCTGGCCTTTGCGGCGGCGGGGCTGGTATTGTCCTTTGTATACAGAAGCTTTCAGAAAAACTGAGACTGCGGAACCGTGCAAAAACAACCTTACCATTTTGCGCAGTTCCTAGTACAGCATTGTATTAATCCTCTTCCTCTAACAGCCGCAGTCCCGCGGTAGCCGTCACGGGCAGGGAAAATACGATCCCCCCCGCCGGGCTCCCGGTCCCGGCCTTCTCCATAATGGCGCGCATGATCTCATTTTTATGCTTCGAGCGCACCACGATAAAGATCATCTCCTTCTCCTCCGCGAGAGAGATCCCCAGGAACCGCTTGGCCTGCTCCATGCCGGTTCCTTTTGCGTGTACGACCGTGCCGCCCGGCGCGTGGGCGCTTCTGGCGGCATCCATGACCGTCTCGATATGTCCGCCGTTTGCAATGGTGATCAGAAGTTCAAAATCCGTGTCCTTCAATGTGCTTTCCTCCTCAATGACAACTTCCTGCTCCATGGTAACATACTGCAGTGCTTTTTTCCCGCCGATACTGCTCATGGGAATGAGAAATGCGATCCCTCTCCCTGCAATGTCGATCTTCATTTTGCTGTAAAGCTCTTTTTTAAATGACTTCCATGTCTCCATCGTGACAAACGCAAAATAGATCGTCTTTTCCGTGGCTTCCATTCCCAGATAATCCAGGATGGCGCTGTTGGCGGTCCCCACGCCCATGGTGGAGAGGGTGACATGGATATGGTGTTCCTTAAAAAACGGGATCATTTTACTCCGGATCCCCCGGTTGGTGATCATCCCCATCACATAAAGTTCATTCATGAAAAGACTCCTTTCTGTTCCAGAACAGCAGATCTCAGACCCGTCTGCTGCGCAGACTATCCGCTGCATACGCAGCTCCTGTCTGAGGTTTTTGGGCATGAGCCCAATATCAATATGAAAAAGCATGACTTAGCAAGTAAACTTGCACATCCTGCATTTTCATATTGCTGCTGTTCTTAAAGCTCGATAATATCATCGTCACCCCAGGTATCCAGGTAGGCGGCGCCGGCAGCTTCCATAGCTTCTGCGATCCTGGATTTGTACTGATAGACTGCGCCCAGGATCTGGATGGCGATGAGCGGCGTCATGGCGACCATGGCCACGATCCCGAAGGCGTCCCGGACGATATTGCCGCCCACGGCCTGGCAGGCCCCCATGGCAAAGGGTAGCAGGAAGGTGGCGGTCATGGGCCCGGACGCGACCCCGCCGGAGTCAAACGCGATGGCGGTAAATATTTTCGGCACAAAAAAGGACAGGCAGATCGCGATGATGTACCCCGGTACGATAAACCAGAGAATGGAAACCCCGGTCAGAACCCGGATCATTGCGATTCCAACCGACGCGGCGACGCCCAGGGACATGCTCAGGCCCATGGCCTTTCCCGGTATGGCGCCGGAGGTGATCTCCTCCACCTGGTCCATCAGCACGTAGACCGCGGGCTCCGCCTTGACGATGAAAAATCCGATCATCATGCCGATGGGGATCAGGATGAAGCGGAAGGGAAGGTCGGCGATCATCTGCCCCAGGTGATTTCCCGCAGGCATGAACCCTACATTGGCTCCGGTCAGAAACAGCACCAGTCCGATATAGGTGTCTGCGATACCGATTAATATTTTATACAGGGTCTTTTTCTTGAGCTTCAGGGAAACAATCTGAAACGCCCCGAAAAATGCGACGATCGGAAAAAGCGAAACCGCGATCTCCTTTATGTATGCGGGAAAATTTCCTGCGAAATGCTGCCACAGCTCAATGGAATCCTGGATGTCCGGAAGCGGCGCGGGCACATAGCCGGTGTCCTCCGGATGGTACAAAAGTCCCAGAAGGAGCACCGCAAGGATCGGCCCGATGGAACACAGCGATACCAGTCCGAAACTGTCATCCTCCGCATGCTTATCGCTTCGGACGGCAGCAAAACCGATACCAAGCGCCATGATAAACGGAACCGTCATGGGTCCGGTGGTCACTCCGCCGGAGTCAAACGCGACTGCGACAAAATCCTTTGGAACAAACAATGTCAAAACCGCCACAAGGATATAAAAAAAGATCAAAAGCGTGGATAAGGATTTTGAAAACAGCATTCGAAGCATTGCCACAACCAGAAAAAATCCGACTCCGCAGGCAACGGCCAGTATCAACGTATAGTTGGGGATGGACGGAACCTGCTCCGCCAGCACCTGTAGATCCGGCTCGGAGATGGTGATGACAAATCCCAGCAGAAAGCACAGGAACAGGATCGTCCCCAGGTGCATTGTCTTTGCCATTTTTGTACCCACCTTTTCCCCCATGGGGGTCATGGACAATTCCGCTCCCAGCGTAAAAAACATCATACCGATGATGAGCAGCACCGCCCCGAATAAAAACAGGAGCAGGATGCTGGGCGGAATGGGCGCAATGGTAAAGCTCAAGAGCAGCACGATCCCGATGATCGGCGCGACCGCTTTTAAGGCTTCCTTTAATTTGTCAGAAAATCTGGTCTGGTAATAATTCATGAAACAGTCCTTTCTATAGATGTGATCCTGGTGTCTTGCTGCAGAATATCCAGCCGGCAAAACGGCTCTGGCATTATTCGAAAAAAATATCCGGCCATCTGGCTTTTTTAGTATTATAAATGGTTTCTGTATATTTTACAATCATTTCCATCCAATGATTGACAGGCATGATGAGAAATATTATGATACATGATAACAGGCAGCGGATGAAATGATACTGAGCACAGCCGCATAAGGAAGTATGCCGCTTTTCGGCTGCGGTTGGCGCGATACTCAAAGCAGTCTCGAATCCGTTCATACAGTTGGAAATATTTGGAAAGCGAGGTGACCGGATGAACGGCAAAATTTACGAATATGAATCTCAGATTTACAGTGCGGATAAAAAAGGCGGCGCTTACGTGATCTTTCCCTATGATATCCGGGAGGAGTTCGGCAGGGGGAGGGTGAAGGTGCATGCCTCCTTTGACGGAGAACCATACGACGGCCGCATTGTCAATATGGGAGTCAAGAACGAGGACGGCAGCATTTGCTACATCATCGGCCTGCGCAAGGATATCCGTGCCCGGATCAAAAAAGAGCCGGGCGACAGCGTGCATGTGACAATACAGGAAAGGGGAGATTGAGATGTGGACATGTCCAAAATGCGGGCGCAGTTTTAAAAATGCGAACCAGAGCCATTACTGCGGAAAAGCTCCGGAAACGATTGACGAGTATATCTCCGAACAGGCAGAGTACGCACAGCCGTATCTGCGGGAGATCCGGGAGACGATCCGAAAGGCGCTGCCCGAGGCGGAGGAACGCATCTCGTGGAGTATGCCGACCTTCTGGAAAAAGCACAACATCATCCAGTTTGCCGCGGCAAAAAAGCACGTCGGCCTCTATCCGGGGCCGGAGGCTGTGGAGAGATTCAGCGGACAGCTGAAAGACTACAAGACCAGCAAGGGTACGATCCAGCTTCCATATGACAAGCCCCATCCGCTGGAACTGATCGGGGAGATCGCCAGATGGTGCTATGAAGGGGAAGGAACAGGAATAAACCAGTGATCCGGCTGTGATCGATGTGAGGAAAAAAGAATGGAAAATAATAAAGTATATGGAATGGATTTTACAAAAATATACCAGCTCCTTCTCAATAAAGCGATGAAAAAGGGGAGGACAAAGGAAGAGGCAGATGAGGTCATCCGGTGGCTGACCGGATACAGCCAGGCAGAGCTGGAAAGCATGCAGGGACAAAACATTTCCTACGGAGATTTTTTCCGGAACGCTCCGAAGCCCAATGAGAACCGGCATTTGATCAAGGGCGCGGTCTGCGGGGTCAGGGTGGAAAATATCGAGGATCCGCTGATGCGTGAGATCCGGTATCTGGACAAGCTGATCGATGAGCTGGCAAAAGGAAAATCTATGGATAAGATACTGAGAAAATAAATCCAAGTGGTTTTTGTCCGGCTTGAAATACAATATGAAATGTAGTACACTTATTGATACCCAGGGACGCCTCATGATCTGCGTCCTTGAAGACCGGACGGATTCCGTCAGGGTTTATCTGGTTAATCCGGGTTAGGAAGTGTCAAGAATTTTTAGACAAGTCAGATGTAAAGATTAATTCTTTGACAGTTCCTTAGGTTATGTTGCAGAAAACAAGATACAGAAGAAGGAGAGAATGTATGAAGCAGGATATGATTGTCATTTTGGACCTGGGCAGTACGGAGAATACGGAGGTTGCCCGTAAAATCCGCGACATGGGTGTGTACACGGAGATCCACCCCCATGACATTTCCCTGGAAGAACTCCAAAAGCTGGAAAATGTGAAAGGGATCATATTAAACGGCGGGGAAAACCGGATCGTGGACGGCGCACCCGTTGAGATCAGCCCTGAGCTTTATGAGTGCGGCTGCCCCATGATGTCCATTGACCACCCCACGGCGAAATGCGATAAGAAATGGGATGCAATGCCGGCGGATGAGGCTTTGCGGGAATTTGTCTTTGAAACATGCCGGGCTCAGGCAAATTGGAACATGAAGAATTTTATCGAGGATCAGGTGGAACAGATCCGCAGGCAGGTGGGCGATAGAAAAGTCCTGCTGGCGCTTTCCGGCGGCGTGGATTCCTCGGTTGTTGCTGCTATGCTGATCCGTGCCATCGGCGATCAGCTTACATGTGTTCATGTCAATCACGGCCTGATGCGGAAGGATGAGTCCGAAAGCGTGATCGAGGTGTTCCGAAACCAGCTTCATGCCAACCTGATCTATGTAGACGGCACCGAGCGGTTTTTAGGAAAGCTGGAGGGCGTTTCCGACCCGGAACAAAAGCGCAAGATCATCGGCAGCGAGTTCATCCGCGTATTCGAGGAAGAAGCCAGAAAGCTGGAGGGGATTGATTTCCTGGGACAGGGGACCATTTACCCGGACATCATCGAAAGCGGGACCAAGACCGCGAAGATGGTAAAATCCCACCACAACGTAGGCGGCCTTCCCGAAGACCTGCAGTTTGAGCTTGTGGAGCCTTTAAAACAGCTCTTCAAGGACGAAGTACGTGCCTGCGGGATAGAGCTGGGACTTCCTGCTTCCATGGTTTACCGTCAGCCGTTCCCAGGCCCCGGCCTCGGAGTCCGCTGCCTGGGCGCCATCACCAGAGACCGGCTGACGGCAGTGCGGGAATCCGACGCCATCCTCCGGGAAGAATTTGCAAATGCGGGGCTGGACAAAAAGGTATGGCAGTATTTTACCGTAGTTCCGGATTTTAAGTCAGTGGGCGTCAAAAATAACGCCAGATGCTTTGAGTACATGGTGATCATCCGCGCCATCAATACGGTGGACGCGATGAGCGCAACCATTGAACGGATCGACTGGGATGTGCTCCAGAAGATCACCGGTCGGATCCTGGCAGAGGTGGAGAATGTGAATCGGGTATGCTATGACATGTCGCCGAAGCCTCCTTCGACGATTGAGTTCGAGTGATGAAAAATTTTACACAGATTATTTTATATGGCAGGTAGTCTATGGATTGCCTGCCATATTTGATATTATTTCATTTAGGCTTATTTGTAAAATTTTTGTTGCCAGAAAATTGTATACAAAATGATTGACACCAAATACGACACCACATATAATGTAAATAGGAGGTATTCAGAATGTCAAAGTGGGATAAACTATTAGCACGTATTTGCACTTTATCAAAAGATATTCGGTTTGATGAATTGCGTAAGGTGTTAGAGAGCTATGGATATGAGATGAATGCCCCAAGAAGTGGAAGCAGTCATTATACATTTAGAAAAAAAGGGTGTATGCCAATTACGATACCGAAGCATGAGCCAATTAAGAGAGTTTATGTTGAGATGGTGAAACAGATCGTAGAAAGTGAGGAAAGAAACGATGAAAACGCTGAATGATTATATGGCAATGTCTTATCGGATGGAGATTGTGGAGGATAAGGATGAAGGTGGTTTTGTGGTTTCTTATCCTGATCTGCCGGGATGTATTACCTGTGGTGAAACAGTAGAAAAAGCGGTGGCAAATGCAGCAGATGCTAAGAGGGAATGGATTGAAGCTGCACTGGAAGAGGGGATTAAGATTAATGAACCAGGCAGCTTGGAAGACTATTCTGGCCAGTTTAAATTGAGATTACCTCGCAGCTTACATCGCCTATTGGCAGAGCATTCCAAAAGGGAAGGTATCAGTATGAATCAGTATTGTGTGTATCTTCTATCAAGAAATGATGCTGTTTATTCAAAGTAAAACCAACAATATAATATTGAAAAGAGCTTGGCAAGTGCTGATGAATACAAGTGAAATGTTCGGTTTAGCCGGTGGAGTTTCTTATATGTTCGAAAATAATGAAAGAAAAAGATTTATCAAAAAAATGAGCGATATGTTTTATGTGAATTAGGGTTTTTTGAAGGAAAGTATTTGTTGTTGTTATTTTTTACGATTTAGAAGATGTGGCACTAGAAATTATACGTAAATGACGAATACTAATATAGATGGCATGGATGGGGAATGTGATAATGTCTAAGCTTATTGTATTAAGAGGAAATTCTGGTAGTGGAAAAACTACGGTGTCAAAAATATTGCAGGAAAAGTTTGGGCGGAACACTATGTTAATATCACATGATATGGTGCGAATGCAAATATTGCACGCTAAAGATGTAGAAGCATTGCCTTTGATAATGCAGTTGCTCAAGTATGGCAGACAAAATTCAGATATTACAATTTTGGAAGGCATACTTCCTACGGAGGTTTATATGCCTTTGTTTGAAATGGCTGTACAAGAATATGGGAAAGATATATTTGCTTTTTATTATGACTTGCCATTTGAAGAAACGCTACGGAGACACGAAACAAAGCCTAATAAGGCAGATTTTGGCGAACAAGACATGAGAAGATGGTGGAAAGAAAATGATTTCATTCATATTATTCCTGAAAAGATACTAACCAAAAACTTAAGTGTTTCAGATACGGCTGAAATGATATATAATCTCGTATCGTAATTCTTATTTGCTGATGAATAGAAATTCGTAAGATTTTCCTTTTAATGATATGAAAGACATGGTGCTGGCACCATGTGTTAAGGGTGGTTAAGGAGAAAATGGCATTTAGTTAATCTTGGTTAGTTTTGACACTTTTGCAAGCTTTACTTTATTAGGCAATTCGGACGAAAAATAGACTTCGGCGATATTTTATACCTTTGTTTTTATAAATGGTTTTTACTGCGTAACATTGTAGAAATGAGTTGCCATATTGTGAGGATTTGCTATAATAAATGCGTGGCAACATTTTGGCAACAGAAAATCAGCAAGCCATAATAAATGATGTAATTGAAGTAAAAATAGGCGTGTATTTGCATAAAACTTAAGCAAATATAGTTAAGAACAACAAAGAACACGCCGAGTTCGAGTAGACAACATTCCTCTGGAAAGCTTTGTTTTAGGGGCTTTTCAGAGGATGCTTCATGAGAAACTATCCATTGAGGAAACGGTAGTGGCTCACCCGGAACGTACTCCCGCCCCCCTTCGTATCCTCCACATCCAGCCCGATCCCCTGTATCTCAGCCAGCCTCACCGCAATAGCCAGCCCCAGTCCAAAATGTTCTTTCTGATTTCGGGATTTATCCTGCCTGTAAAATCGGTCAAAAATCAGTTTTTTCTCCTCATCCGGGATTCCCGGTCCGTGGTCTATGACATAAACCATAACAAAAGGACGCTTATACTCCGCCCGCAGAACGATCCTTCCGGTATTTTCTGATCCCTGTGCGCAATGATCATCCCGTTCAGATAATGTTCCGATCATCTGCCCGGCTTTACAGTCTTTTCCAGGCTCTGTACCCAGCCCATAAGCCACCGCATTATCCAGCAATATGGTAAAAATCTGCCGGCACAATTCCGGGTCAGCCAGTACCTTCGGAATCGGCTCCTCCGGCAATTCCAGCAACAGCTTCCCGTTTCTCGATACGCAGAGCGGTTCATACACCTCCAGGAGATTCAGCAGCATTTCATCGATCTCAAAATATTCTTTTCTCACAGCCCACTGCTTCTGATCCGCCGCGGCCAGAAGCAGCAGATTTTTCACAAGCGAGCTTCCCCTCTGACATTCCTTTCGGATCACCTCCAAGAGCCGCTCCTGTTCCTCCGGCGCGTCGGCAACCGCGTCAGCGGTACTCCGGATGACCGCAAGGGGGGAGCGCAGCTCATGGGAAGCAGCGGCCACAAAATCCTGCTGCTTTTGGTAAGTCTCTTCCAAAGGCTTCAGAGACCGGCGAACGAACCAGCGTCCAGTCAGGAAAAGAAGCAGGATTCCGATACAGCCGATCAAAATATAAAAAAGGAGAGTCCTCATAACCAGCGCCCGGTTTCCGGAAATATCCTGCAGCAGGATCAGCTTTTTGTAGCCGCCGGCGGTCTGGATGACCAGGACATTTCCAAGATAAATGTCCCGCGCGTCTCCACGGATCTCCAGCAGAGAGCTTTGCAGAAGATTGGAGGAAATGGGATGGGAATGCGGGAAGATCCCTTCCTTTGCGGCCAGGTCTTCCGCGCGCTCGAATAATTTCTCCCTTTTCGTTCGTGTCACGTAAGAGCCCGGGAAAAAGAACGGTGAATCATTTTCTTCTATATAAATAGCGAGTTGGTGTTTCTGTTCTAACTGTGCCAGATAGGAATCAGAAAATACAGAGTCGGTCTGCAGCCGGGACATCAAGGTAAAAAGCTGATCCTGAAAAATGGATTTGCGGCGGCTGTCCTGGGATGAGAGAAAGAACAGAAAAGCTGCCGCAAGGATCACACTCAGGATCAGTCCGGTACTCAGAGTATAAAGAATCACAAATTTCTTTTCCAGCTTCGGAAACATCAAACTCCCTCCATCCGATACCCCAGCCCATGCACCGTGGAGATCACCGTCCGGCTCCCCAAGGCGCGCAGATGCTTTCGGAGAAAATAAATATAGGTATCCAGGTTCCCGTCCTCCACGGCGCCGTCCGGCCCCCACACCCGGGAGAAGATCTGCTCCCGGACCAGCGTCTTTTCCGGATTGCGCAGAAAAAATTCCAGCAGCAGCGATTCACGCCTGGAAAGCTGCCGTTCCTCCCCGCCGCAGGTTAAGAGCCGATTGTCCGGGTCGAACCGGATATCCAGATAGGAAAGGCTCTGATATTCGGTAAATGCCTGGGGCCTTCTGGAAAGCGCGCGGATGCGGGCCAGAAGCTCCTCGATGGCATAAGGCTTCACCAGATAGTCGTCCGCCCCGCAGTCCAGGCCGTCGATCCGGTCATGGATGGTATCCAGCGCAGTGGTCACGATGACCGGAACCGTGATGTGATTCCGGCGGATGGAACGCAGGATGGACAGCCCGTCGATCTCAGGCAGCATCCGGTCCAGAAGGATCAGATCGTAGGCATCCGTCATGGCACGATAGAGCGCCTCGCTTCCGGTGTGGCAGCAGTCCGCGGTATGGTTCCGGGCATTCAGCTGCAGCCGCAGCGCTTCACACAGTTCCCGGTCGTCTTCTATGATTAAAATATGCATCTGCTCTCTCCGTTTCACAAGGTTATACCCAAAGGGCATCCCATTATGGCCATTCGGCCGTTTCACAAGGCTATTTTACATTACGATTATTCTGAAAAGCTGCGAAAATCCATAAAAGGAAGGTTGTAAACTGGAAATGCGGAGGAATTGGTAATGTTTGCGACAATAGGTCTCATGTATCCTAATAATAATGCAGGAGCATTTAAGCGAAGCATAGCATCAACTGCCTTATCATCAAAATCTTCCCATCTGAAATCCGCGGCAACCTTGGCAATGAGTTTAAATGGAACCTCCTCCTTTTCTATATTAGCATTCAATTCCAACTCTACGTTTGCCGCATTTTGCTCTTTACTTTTTTTATATGCAGCAGATAAGTAAAGCTCAGTATTGGCATCATCCAGATTATGATGATTGTGTGGTTCGTGTTCAGAAACGTTGTGTTTTTCGTTTTCGACCAGCTCACGTTCATGAACAACCATTTCATTGAGACATGTTGAGTAAGCCAAGAGACGGTTAACAATAGGAGAAGTGCATTTTGCATTCAGTATGAGAGCGTTAGATTTCTTGACCATAAAATAGGTGATTGCGGATTCCATATCACATTTCAGTAAAGTTCCTGCTTTTGGCAGATCAAGAGGATCCACGTCACAGGTATTGATCATGCAGCTCTTTTCATGTCCCTGGAGATCCCGGGTTATTAAAACCAGATGTTCCGGAATACACAGCGAAGAGGAGATATCCATAGTACCTGCAATTAAACGATCGAGCGTATATAAAGAACTCTCAGAAATAACCCATTTCTGTCCGCCGCGGATATCGGAACAAAGACATATAAAAAGATTATCTTTCTCATCAACGCAGGTGAAAAAAACAGGCTCCATTTCGAACTGCAAAAAAATATGTTCTAAATATAAATTGCCGATTGTTATTACATGTTCAAAATATAATTCATGTTTCATGCTCAGTTACCTCTTTAAAATAATTCTGCGGTTCGGATTCATCATAAATCCACCAATCTACATGAGTGTCATTTCTTTTTTCCCTTTCTGATGTTAACTGACAAGGATCACAGGAAGCCTCTGTTTCACCGGATGCTATAAAAGCTTTTGAATGGTGACGCATAAAGACATTGAGCCAATACTCTGCTTCGGAATATTCGATATTACATGAAGTAGAATAGACTCCTGGATCATTCAGATTCAGTTTTCGTTTGGGCGGCGGTATCAGGCCCTTTTGAATTTCTTCATATGTGCTTATAAAGCTGTCACGCTCTATATGGCCATATTTTATGATTCTATAGACCGCTTTATTTTCTTTCCTGGTTTCTGCTGTGAATCAAATGCTATACTGCTATAGATACAGTATACCAGACATTTCTCAAAAAAACCTCAAAAAATTCCCCCATCTTTTCAAAGTTTTTTTGAGAAATCCCCTGTACACTTATCTGCAGGGATTCCCGATCGGGAGATCGTCAGACGAATCCCAACGACCTACGAAGAAAGGAGACTACAACCCATGAATCAAAGAATTTCCTACATAAAGAAAAAGAAACGGCGCCGCCTTCTGGCATCCGTTTTATTTCTCGCGCTGACCCTCACCGCCCTCACCGCCTGCTCCAAAAACGGCGCGGATACCGGAAGCGGAAACAACGGCAAGGACAGCGCCGGCGCCGGCGAAACCTCCGGCGGTACATCCGCCAAAGGCCGCTACATAGAGGAGGATATGGATCTCCCCATTTCAGACGGCGAAGAGGTTCTGAACCTTACCCGGACAACCGACGGCGCGCCAGTCCTCTTTACCAGCGAAAATGATACCCAGGTGAACCGTTATGAATACAATGGGAAAGACTGGAGCAAGACCGCTCTGGACTGGCTTGACCGGGTTTATCCGGACCGTGAGGTCATTCCCATGGAAGTGCAGGAAACCGCCGAAGGGGTACAGTATGTGCGCGGAATGGATGAGGAGCAGACACACATTGCCAGGGGCGGGAACGGACAGGAGGGGGAAGAGCTGCAGATTCCGTATCTGACAGAGCAGACCGAGATCGGCTATCCCCTCATAACCGGGATGCTCGTGGACGATGCCGGCAATTACTGGCTGCAGTCGCCCTACGAGGGAACTGCCGCGGTGATTGCCGGAGATACCCTGGAGGTATTGGAAGAACTTCCGACATCCCAGCTCCTTTCCATGATGGACCGGCTCATATTCCAGGGAGAAGGCACAATAGCGGTCAATACGGAGGACAATGTATACACGGTCTATGAAAAGAACCGGGAGCAGCAGGGAACATTTTCTGTAAAAAAGAAAGGCGCGGCCTGGATGTGCGGCGGGGACGGCCACTGGTATTACATTTCCGAAGAAGGAATTACCCGCCTTACCCCGGGAAATGATACCCAGGAGGTGATCATGGACGGCAGCCTGGGCGCCATGGGCTCCACCGTGAATACGGTCATGGGTGCTGTCCGGGGAAATGAGGATGATTTTTATATTCTTTACTATCAGCAAAAAGCAGGCGCCCACAGCCTAAAACGCTATGTATATGACCCTGAGGCCGCGGCGGTTCCGGAAACCACGTTGCAGGTATTCGGACTGTCGGACAGTGATACGGTCCGCGAGGCAGCCATCGGTTTCCAGAAAAAGCATCCGGATGTGAAGGTCGAGTTTACCACCTCCGGAAAACAGGCCGGGGAAGTGACGTCAGACGATATCCGCACGCTGAATACAGAGCTGCTCAGCGGAAACGGCGCGGATGTGCTTCTGCTGGACGGACTTCCGATGAATGCCTATATTGAAAAAGGAATCCTTGCGGATCTGTCGGAGACAGCAGGGGAGATCATGGAAGCCGACACGTATCTGGAAGATATTTTGAAAAATACCGCTCAAAAGGACGGAAAGCTTTACGGGCTTCCGATCAAATTCGGCGTACCCGTTTTATATGGTAATGAGGATGCAAAAAAAGCGCTGGAATCCTTTGACAGTCTGAAAGCATTTTTGGAAAAGAACCCTCAGGCCAGCGTATTCGGTCTGGCGGACAGAGAATATATTCGGGATTTCCTGTTCCAGATCTATCAGGACGAGCTGTTTGTAGAGGACGGCAAGGCGGATCGGGAAAAACTGGCGGAGCTTCTCGAACTGGCAGGAAAAATTGTGGAAAATGCAAAAGCATCCTTGTTTGAGGAAAACCTGAGAGAAGACGAGTCAGGCTATATAAGAGATCCCTTTACCAATTTCGGTGCGGAGGGAATCCTCAATCATCCGGAAGGGGCGGCTACCGCCAGCATTCACAGCGTTACGGATATGATGGTTCCATATACGGTCATGCGGCAGAAAAGCCTGACGCCGGAAACAATCCGGGGATTCTATCAGCCGGTTGGAGTGGTGGGAATCAACCAGAATACGGCTCAAATGGAAATGGCTAGGGAATTTGTAGCATATCTGCTTTCCCAGGAGGTACAGTCTGCACAGCTTGACGATGGATTTCCGGTGTTGGAATCCGCGCTGCAGGACAAAAAGGGTGAAGTAAACAGTGACTATGCATCTAGCTTTTATATGATGAACAGCTGGAATTTTGAAGGGGAACAGTTGGAGCTGGAAGCAAGCTTTCCGACCGTGGAAGAGGTGGAAGGCTTTATCAAACTGTGCGGCACATTGACCCGGCCGGCGGAGCAGGAGCGGATCATCTGGAATTTGTATCAGGAGGAAGCGGATCAATATCTGGGAGGCGGGATCGATGCAGAGACAGCAGCGGAAAATATCGCCCGAAAGGTGGATACCTACCTTGCGGAGTGAGAAGATGCCGCACCGATACGCAGTACGATTACGGAATAGGCTGCTCCGGCGATATTCAGGAGGGCATGGGAGCAGAGATCTGCTCCTGCGGCATCCGAAAAAATCCGGGAGAAGAGGACTCTCCCATCGGGAATTGAGGGAGGCAGTGAGCGGATATCTCTTCCTGCTTCCCAGCCTGCTGGGTACAGGAATCTTTGTCCTGCTCCCGTTCCTGGATGTATTCCGGAGGTCCTTTTTACAGGCCGTTGGGAGCGGATTTGTGGGGCTGGATAATTATCGGCAGGTCCTGGCCAATGAAGCATTCCGCCGGGCGGCGGGCAATACGGCCCGGTTTATGCTGTTCTGCCTTCCCATCCTGCTGGCATTGTCCCTGTGCATGGCGGTCCTGGTCTGCCAGGTCACTCATTTTCAAAGGTGGATCAAGACCGGATTTCTTATGCCCATGGCGATTCCGGCAGCATCCGTGGTTATCTTTTTCCGAATGCTGTTTGACCAGAAGGGCTGGCTGAATCTGCTCCTGCGGCAGATGGGGCTGGCCGGGCAGGATTGGCTTACCTCCGGGCGGGCGTTCTGGGTGCTGTCCGCCTGCTATATCTGGAAAAACCTGGGATATGACATGATCCTCTGGCTGGCCGGGCTGGGGGCCATCCCGGAAGAGCAGTACGAGGCCGCGAAGGTGCAGGGAGCCGGGGCATGGGCCTGTTTTCGCTATATCACGCTGCCCCAGCTAAAGGAAACACTGTTCGTTACGGCGCTGCTTTCTTTTGTCAATGCATTTCGGGTGTTCCGGGAAGCCTACCTGCTGGCAGGCGAATATCCGCATGAAAGCATTTATATGCTGCAGCATCTGTTCAACAACTGGTTCGTCAATTTGGATATCCAGAAAATGACTGCGGCTGCGGTTATGCTGGTGATCGGTACGGGGGCAGTACTGTTCGGATTTCGGAGAACGGGAGGCGGGGACGGCTGAAGAGGGGGAAGATGGCTGCCGGATCAGAAAGCCTCGCATGGCAAGTGCTTTAAAATGATGTGTAAGGGAAGGTGACGGATTTGGCGGAAAAAGGGAAGCGCAGGGCCGCAAAATGGACAGTATGGATCCTGTTATGTACATTTGCCGGAATCATGGTGCTGCCTCTGCTGATGCTGTGCTCGGATTCCCTGATGGGAAGCCGGGAGCTGGAGGAGATCTGCGGAGCCGTGCTTGCGGGTCAGGGAGAAAGGGCCGGATTCCGCTTTTTTCCAAGTTATCCGACACTGAGGGCCTATGTCCGCCTGCTGCTGGATTCTCCGGAATATTTTACCGCGTTCTGGAATTCCATGCTGCAGACGATGGGCGTGCTGGCAGGGCAGCTTTTGACTGCGGTTCCGGCGGCATGGGCATTTGCGAGATTCCGGTTTCCGGGGAAAAAAATGCTCTGGTTTTTGTATATGCTGCTGATGATCCTGCCCTTCCAGGTGACTATGGTTTCGGGCTACCTGGTCTTAAGCGGGGCGCAGCTCATGGACACCCACGGGGCGGTCATACTGCCGGGAATATTTTCCACGCTGCCGGTGTTCATCCTGCAGAAAACATTTGCCGGGCTTCCCGGGGAAGTGGTGGAGGCGGCCAGGCTGGACGGCGCGGGAAATGTACGGATTTTTCTGAATATCGGGATTCCCCTCGGGATGCCGGGAATCTTTTCCATCCTGATCCTGGGATTTCTGGAATACTGGAATGCCATCGAGCAGCCGATGACCTACCTGAAAACAGAGGCTAGGTGGCCCCTTTCGCTGTATCTGCCCCAGATGGTCAGTGCAGAGACGGCCTCCGCGTTTGCCGCCTCCATCGTCACGCTGCTCCCGGCAGTGCTCTTATTTTTGTCAGGCCAGGAATATCTGGAGCAGGGAATCGCGGCATCCAAAATGGAGAGGGCGGATCAGGAATTGTAGGAAAATAGCTGACACATCCTGCGCAATCTGTATCAGTTATTTTTCTGCAGCTCCTAGCCCGAAAAAACAGTAGGAGGATTTGCGGATTTGGACAAAAAAACAAAACGAAGGGCATGGGTGCTGGCCGGATTCCTGATCATGATGTCAGTCTGTACCGTTCTTTCCAGGGCAGCGGCATCCGTGCTGGTGGCCCAGGTCCAGGTAGAAAAGACGGGGCGGGGGAAGCTGTCGTATTCTTACGGCGGAAATGGAACCGTAGTGCCGGAACAGGAAAAGACCATATTTCTATGGGCGGGCCAGCAGGTGGAGTGGGCGGCGGAAACAGGAAGCGCGGTAAAGGCCGGGGAATGCCTGATCCAATTCCGAATGGAATATTTACAGCAGGCCATCCAAAGCAAGCAGGCAGAACTGACGCAATTGGAGATCCAGGTGCAGCAGCAGGAGATCGCGGCCAGAGGAACCGCGCGGGTGCCGTCGGCGGAGAGAGCGCTCCAAAATCTGGAGGATGCACAGAAGAAGTTGGAAGATGCCCAGGAGAAGGAAAGGAAGGTTCAGGAGGAATATGATCAGATTGACGGAAGTGCATTGGAGGGGCAACAGGAGTTAAAAGCAGCGCTGGACCAGGCTCAGGCAGATGCGGAAGCGGCCCGGCAGGCTGTAGACCAGGCCCGGACAGAGTATCAGTTTGCATTAAAAGAGGATTCCGCCCAGAATACCAATGAGGCCAATTCCATCCAGTCCGCGCAGCTTGGCGTCCAGTCTCAGCAGGTGCAGGCTGATAAGGCAAGGCGGGAACTGGAGGAATTGACCGCCTATCAGAATGCAGGCGGAAGGATCTGCGCGGAGGAAGACTGCACCGTCTTGACGTCCGGTGTGCAGACAGGAGCATTTACCACAGGGGCGGAGGTTATGGTAACCGGCATCGGGGGCTGGAAGCTGAAAGGACTGGCGGATGCGAAGGATAAAGAAAAGCTGAAGGCCGGAACAGAAGCTGAGATCCGTCTGGGCGCGGGGAAGAAGAGAACGGTAAAGATTGAGTCTGTCGCGGCGGAACGATCCGAAGGCTCGGAAGGCGGAGCAGGAGGAAGCGGATCAGATTCCCGGTCCCTGCAGTTCTGCTGGTATGCCCGCCTGCCGGAGAATACTGCGGCGGGAAATGGAAATACATTTACCTGGAATGTGAATGCCGCCTCGGATCAGGAATACGAGCAGATCATTCCGCTCAGTGCGCTGCGGGAGGACACCGCCGGGGCATTCTGCCTGATCCTTGCGGAAGAAAAAAGCATGCTGGGAACGGTGCAGACTGCAAAGCGGATTCCTGTCACCGTATTGGAAAAGGATGCGCAGAAGGCGGCGGTCACTTCCACGCTGAAAGAATCAGACCAGATCATTGCGTCATCGGAAAAATACGTAGAGGAAGGAGAACGGGTTCGGATCAAAGAATGAAGGTGATGTTTCAAAAACACAGGTATATGCTCCTTGTGCTGCTGCTTTTTATCTCTGCAAATATTTTCGCGGCGTCCCGGCTGCTGTTCCTGAGAGACAATGCGGATCTGATCGCCCTGCGCTATCCGGAGGGAACTCTTCCGATATCCGCCTGGGAGCAGTTCGAGCAAAATGACGCAGATGAGGAGGAGAAACCAAATGAACTGTTCTCCCAGGCCGGGATCTGGAAATCCCTGCAAGAGATCACGGTTTCAGAGGAACAGACCGGGCGTGAGCAAAAGGTTTCCTGTTATCAGATCAGGGGACAGGCCAGAGCGGTTTTGGGGAAGGAGTTGGTGTTCGGACGGTATTTTGTGGAAAACGAGGACCATGTCTGCCTCCTGGACCGGGATACTGTCCGGAAATTATTTGGCTCGGAGGATGTACTGGGAATGGAGGTTCGGATCCATGGAGCAGGCTGGCGGATCATCGGAGTGCTGGACGGAGATCAGGCGATCTGCGTGATCCCTTCCGGGGAATCCAGCAGAGAGTCAGTTTCAGAAGGGGCAGTTTCCGGGGGAGACAGCGGCGGAAACGGAGGAGGATCAGCCGCCGAAGGAAGTGCTGGAAACGGAGAAAGTGGCGGGGGATCAGCCGCCGGAGGAAATTCTGACTACGGAGGAGCGGCAATGACCGGAAATGCAGGAGGCGGCTTTGACGGAGCGGCAGTCCGGAAAAAGGAAATCGGACAGTCCTCCAATTTGACATTTAGCCGGATAGAGGCATTATTCGGCAGCTCCGGGGGCCAAAGAATGGACGGACAGCTGTATTATGTGACAGCATGTTTTATTTATTTCGGCATACTCGGGGTGATTTTTATGATTGCAGGAATCGCTTGGGGAAGGAGGAAGCGTCAAAAATGGGTGACTGCGGCAGGCATGGCGGCAGCGGCGGGAATCCTGTGGCTGGGAATCCGGTACGCCGCGCCCGGCAGCGATTATCTGCCAACCTACTGGTCTGACTTCGAATTTTTCAGCCGCATTTTCCAGGAAAAGGCAAGGCAGATCGGGGAGCTCGCCCTGCATCAGGAATTTTCCGCCTGGCAGAATATTTTTCGGGCGTGGCAACAGGTGATCGGGGCTGGGATTTTTGATTGTGTGCTGTGTATCATTTCAGTTTTCGGAATGATGGAAAAATGAAATTGGCAATGATTGGCTGAGCAGGCGTGTTTCAGTAGAGACACCTGCTCGGTTTTTTGTTAAAGGCCCTCTGGGTGGATGATAAAGGGAACATTAAATTGGAAAGCATACTTGACGTGCAGAGGAGCAGGTGCTATACTTTATGTAAAGTCAACTTTCCTTTGCGGGAAGAACCATTTACTTACGGGGAGGGAGAAGAGTGAAGAACAAGAAAAGTGTTTGGGTCATTGGATTGATAGTTGGATTTGTGCTGAGTATGATAGGCATGATGCTGGGAATAGAGCATGGCGGAAGCATGCGGAGTATATACGGTGTCTTTTTATTCGGGGGCTCAATCCTGGATTCACTTAGTATTAACAGAATCAGCCGTATTTCTTATGAAAGGGAATTCCCGGATCTGGTAGAAAAGGAGAAAATTGAATATCGGGATGAGCGGAATGCCGCGATCCGGAACCGGGCAAAAGCGAAAAGCGCGGACATCATCCAGTGGTGCATTCTTTTTATGGCCGGACTGGTATTCTTAGTTTCAAAATGCCCGATTTGGATCGTGTTTGTCCTTGTTGGACTTTATTTCCTGAAATCCGGGATCGAGTGGTATTATACAAACAAGTATCAGAAGGAAATGTAAAAAGCAATCTATGACAAATCTGAAAAATAAATTCGAGGGGAAGCTGTCCGCATGGAATCGACCTATGCGGCAGCTTTTTTTCAAAAGATTGTATCAAATACCTTCCTCAGCTCCTCTTTTTCATCAAAGCAGCCGTCATTGCTCGCCCAGTCAACAGCAATTCCGATCAGTGCGGAAATGAAGGTATGGAGCATCATTTCTGGATCTCCGCTCTTGATCTCTTCCGGCCTTCTGTCCCTTTTTGAACAGCCCGACCTGTATGGCATGCTGCTTTTTCCGGCTGTCGCTGGAAGTGGTGCTCTTATAGGGAGAAAAAAATGTCATCCCCTTTTGTATATCTGACATGATAAATGCCTTCAAAAGTGGGGGCGTGAGGCTGATCGTATTATCGATAGAATATTCCAGTAAGCGCCAGAGCTGGTCTTTGGCAAAAAGACTGTTGATGAGATCATTGTCCATATTTCGGAGCAAGTAACTTTTTACTGTCAGGAACGGGCGAAGTATTATAAAGAAAAGTATGGGACAGAGTTGGAAATAAATTACGATATACTAAGGGCAATTCAGGCGCTTATTGACACATTGGAAGATTTAAAACGGCTGAAGGAATTTCATCCTGTGCAATATCCAAACAGATTAAAGTGTGCGGCGTATCTTGCGTATTGGTGGCATATGTATTTGGGGAGTTATTTACTTCAACAGAGCTTCCCTGTATGAAGGAAAATCCGGAATATGAGAAACAGTGGGATATAGAATTTGACTATATTTTCTACTATTTTTGCTATAGGGCCAGCTCTCCGAAAAGTATAGAAGCTTTTTTGTCAACAACATTACTGCACCCGATCTGGGAAGTGAAGGAAGGAGTATATTTTGAAGAACAGCACATATAAGTGGATGATTGGCTGCCTGTTTGGAGTTATCGTCGTTTAGATCACCTATCTTGTACTCAGAGAAAATAAAATGATTTCGGTTTCTTTTTCAGAATGCCTTTCCTTAGCGTCAACGATCAGCTCCTTGATCCTGAGTGTGATCGCCATGCTGTATACATATTATTCGGGAAGAGATACGGGAAATTTAAATGTTGTTAGCTCTTCATCAGAAGCTTTTCAGACGATGCAGGAAGAAAATGCTTCGGAACAGGAAAGGCAGAATGCAATTGAAACAATTGAGAAGTCAAAAAACAGTATGATGATGTTTTTGAATAAAATGCAAGAGAATGCATGAAATATAGAAACAGCAACTGACAGCATTTTTGAATACTACAGCAGTGCGGGGTGAAAGCTCCGCATTTTTTTCGGCTTTCTGTAATGCAATCCAACGATCCAAAACAACACATTTTTCTCTCACACATTTCGCAGAATTATCAAAAAATAAAAATCTTCAAAAATTTAAATCCTTTTCCCCACATATCAGGTTATATTAAATAAGAGCGCCTGATTTTCCTCAATCCGGATACCGTGAAAAGCTGAAATCCAACACGGCATTTCGCCGGTATACCCAATAAAACCAGCAGGAAGGAGTGTGATGCCCTTTGGAGGACCGGGAGCTGATCCGGCGGATCCAAAACGGACAGAAGCAATACCTGAACGTGATCGCCGAAAAATACTACAATGACATCTACTATTTCTGCTGCTACCAGACCGGCAGCCGTGAGGATGCCTATGACCTGGCTCAGGAAACCTTTCTCCGCTTCATCCGGTACGTGGACTGCTACCAATACCGGAATCTGAAAGGCTATCTCCTGACCATTGCCATGAACCTCTGCCGGAATTACGTTTCCAGCACCGCAAATTTTTTTGCCATGCCGGAGACTTTTGCGTCAGAACAAGCGGACAGAGGAGAAGAGGAAACCGCCGCTTCCGACGGCAGAGAGTATGAAAACCGGGAGAACAGCCTGCTCCTGGCGGCAGCACTGCAAAAGCTCCCGGAGATCCAGAGGGAGGCCGTGCTCCTTCATCATTTTTACGGCTATAAGAACCGGGAGATTTCCCGCATGACAGGCGCATCTTACAGTGCGGTCAAGTCCCGGGTCAGGCAGGGACTTGAAAAATTGCAGCAGCTTTTAAACAGGGAGGATTTCTATGGATGATAAGATGAAATTGGAAAAATGGAAGCTTTCACATGAAGCGTGGCGCTTCCCGCTGGACGAATCGAAAAAAGAAAACAGCCTTGCCGCCATCCGCCAGGCCGCGGAGACAAAGCAGCTCCGCCGTTACCCCTCTTTCGCCGCCAACCTGTGGAACCAGTTCCGCTTCCAACCCTGGAAGAGCCGCGGGGCCCAGGGGGCCGTGCTTCTGTCGGCTCTGCTCCTGTCGGCCTGGCTGAACCAGAAACAGATTGCAGGCACCGATTTCATCACCGTCTGTTCGGTATTTCTTGTATTTGCCGGAAATATCTGCCTGAGCGGTGTGGCCCGCCTGTTTTCCTGGCATATGGCGGAGCTGGAGCAGACGTTGTACCTGAACCTGAAACAAATGGTCTGCATCCGGATGCTGGAAGCCGGGATCCTGGATCTGGTGATCCTGTGTATTCTGACCGGACTGACAGGCCGGTTCAACAGTGCAGGGACAAAGGTCTATCTCCTGTATATGCTGGTCCCGTTTCTCTGGTCGGATGTCCTCTACCTGCACATGCTGACTGCCTTTCGGAACGGACTGGCCGGCTACCGGCAGATTTCCGCCGGAATCCTGTGCGGCCTTCTGGCGCTGTTTCCGGTGATGCTGGAGGATGCATATGAGACGGCGGCCCTGCCCTGGTGGTGCGCATTTGGGCTGGCAGGCGCATTGCTGCTGGGAGCGGAAATCTATGGGATTCTGGGAAAAATCGAAGGAGGAGACAGCTTATGCCTGAATTAGTGATCGACAGAGTAACAAAACGGTTTAAACATAAAATTGCGGTGGACGCCGTTTCCCTGCGCCTGCACAACGGAGTCTACGGATTCCTGGGGGCAAACGGGGCAGGAAAGACCACACTGCTGCGGATGTTCTGCGGCGTGTTAAAGCCCACCTCAGGGGAAATCCGCTGCAACGGAACGGAAATCCGTACGCTGGACGGGGAATACCGTTTCCTTCTGGGTTACCTGCCCCAGGATTTCGGATTTTATCCGGATTTTACCGCAAAACGGTATCTGGAATATCTGGCCGCCTGCAAAGCGGTCCCCAAAGACCTTGCAAAGGAAAAAGTCCAGGAAATGCTCCGGCTCGTAGGGCTGGAGGGAGAACAGAAGCAGAAGATCAAGACCTTTTCCGGCGGCATGATCCGCAGGCTGGGAATCGCTCAGGCACTTTTAAACGACCCGGAGATCCTCATACTGGACGAACCCACCTCCGGGCTGGATCCTAAGGAGCGGATCCGCTTCCGCAATATCATCAGCGCCCTTTCCAAGGGAAGGATCGTGATCCTGTCCACCCATATCGTATCCGATGTGGAATTTATCGCGGATCAGATCCTGCTCATGAAGCAGGGCTGCATTGTGGAGCAGGGAACCTGCCGGGAGGTGACCGGCAGTGTACGGGGGAAGGTGTGGGAATATCTGGCGGATCCGGAGGAGGCAGACCGGATGAACGACACGTTTGCGGTCAGCAATTTGAAAAATGAAGGCGACAGGGTGTACCTTCGGATTGTTTCCGATACCTGTCCATGTGAGGGCGCTGCGCCGGCAGAACCGGGGCTGGAGGATGTCTATTTGTATTATTTTGGGACAGAGAAATAAGATGACAGGAGAATGGAACATGTGGAAAATATTTCAGGAAGAGTTTTATAAGATCGCATCTAAAAAACTGATCTGGATCGGGCTGTTCTGCCTGCTGGGGTTCGTAACATACCGGCTGGCGATGGTAGTGGATGATTACACCATGACGGCCGGCCAGGAAACGATCCACGGAAAAGAAGCGATCGCAAAGGATCAGGAGCTGACCGCGCAGTATGCGGGACCGCTGACAGAAGAAAAAGTCCAGACCATTTATGAGAAATACGGATTTTTTTATCTGAACAGGGAAACAGGGGAACAGAATGGAAACTACTGCAGCCGTTTCATCACGGAGCAGATGACCAACAGCAGACAGCTGGAGGAACCGGCTCTGGAAGAGATCCAGTTCTATCAGGGCAGTGACTGGGAAAACAATGCGGCGTATCTGCTGGAAGACGGCCTTCGTTTTGATTATGTATATGGATGGGATGACCTGGCGGAAACGTATGGGATCATGGTGATCTTTGGTCTTTCTGTTATATTTATGATCGGATTATCAGCGGTATTTTCCGAAGAATACTCACTGAAAACGGCAGACATCCTTCTGACTACCCGGCGGGGGAAGGACGGCGGAATCTGGATGAAAGCGGCTGCGGCCTTTGGATTTTCGTTGTCCATATATTTCGCGGTTACAGTATATGTGTGGGCAATTTATCTAAAAGTATTCGGAATCCAGGGGCTGGATGCTTCCTCGGTCATGATCGGTTGGGGCAATCGCTGGGGCTACTGCCCGGATACGGTGGCTGGCTTCCTGCTGTACCAGTTCTGGCTGGGGCTTGCCGGGATGATCCTTCTGACCGCTGTGGTTCTGGCGGCCTCCGCCCTCTGTAAAAATGCATTTCTGGCGGTGGTGCTGTCCTTGACGCTGTACCTCATACCGGTCGTATGGCTGAAGCTGATCGGCCCCATGCGGATCTTCGGGTATACGGTGACGAAAGCGGTCTCACATTTTATGGCATCCATGCCGGTTTATCTGACTATGACCTGGGACTTCGGGTTCCCGGCAGAACAGGTCATGATGCATCTGGCGATCGCGCTGGCGGTGGGAGTGGCCGGTGTGGGGCTGGGGTATTGGCGGTATCGGGGGTATCAGGGGTGAGGGAGTGCCTGATATATTCACAAAAAACAACAAAGGGGGGCAGCTAATCCCCCCCTTACTTCCTTTCGAATTTCCTTCATGTAGTTTTGCATTTCTTCCTCTGTCTGGAAGCCGGCTTTTTCCGTTTCACCGGCAAATATAATATCAATCTATTTCTGCGAGTGATTTTAGGAGTTGTGAAAGTCTGGATTTTAGCTGATTTCCCCATATCACTTAATCCCGGACAACCCCGCCGTCCAGATTTATCGACTCTCCGCTGATATTTTTTGCGGCGTCCGATGCAAGGAAGCATACAAGCTGTGCCACATCCTCCGGCTGCTGGAACCGTTTTAGAGGAATCCCGGATTCCATCATAGTACGGGCCTCGTCTTTTGACATGCCGGTATTTGCACTGATATTTTGAATGACCTCCTCGATCATCGGCGTCGCTACAGAACCAGGGCAGACTGCGTTGACGGTAATATCATATCCGCCAAGCTCCGCTGCCAGCGCCCGGGTAAATCCGATGACTGCCGCTTTGGAGGCGCAGTAGCCCGATGAATTGGCAAACCCGTTTTTCCCTGCAATCGATGCAATATGAATGATCCGACCAGGTTTCTTCTGATCGATCAGATGTTTCACCACTGCGCGCGTACAAAAGAATGGCCCGTCTACATTGACTGCAAAGATTTTCTTCCAGATGTTTGTATCAAAATCCGCCAGCGGCGACTCAATAGCAATCCCGGCATTATTGACCAGGATATCGATACAGCCGATGTTCGTCGTATATTGATCTACCACAGACTGAACCTGCACTTCGTCGGATACATCGCAGCCGGCCGGAAAGAACGTATCGGATGGTTCTTTCCAGTTCGGAGCTTTCAGATCCAGAGCAATCACCTTCGCACCCTCATTCAAAAATTTTTCAGCGATCGCTCTTCCGGAGCCGCCGCCTGCACCTGTTACCATAACGACATGATTTTCAAATTGAAGCATTTATCTTACCTCCGTCCATACTGAATGATTGTTTGCACTGCTGTAGATCGCCTCGCATACGGCTGCGTTCTGATAGCCGTCCTGAAAGGTGGGATATGTAGGCTCGGCAGAAGGAACTCCGGCATCCATATCCCGATACACTTCCCGGAAGAATGCTGAGAACGTATTCGGAAAACCACCTGCAAATGCATTGGTTTCACAGAGCCTGCCGCCGAATTTTTCGGCAGTCGTCAGTTTATAAGGATCCTCCGAATTCCAGCTGATCGTCTGCCGGGTACCGGTGATCTCCATGGAAACATAATTGCTCCGTCCATGGGTGACTTCGGATAGGAAAAGATTGCCGATGGCGCCATTGCCAAAACGAAGGGCAGCTATTACGGCATCGTCGGAATCTACACGGATTTTTTCACCGCCATCCGGAGAAGTCTCATACATCATCCCGTCTTTGATATAACGGTCGGGAGTAAATTTCCCGTAGGTAGCGCTGACAGATACGATCTCCTCCCCGGTCAGAAACCGTACCAGATCGATCCAGTGAGAGCCGATCTCCGTAGTGGCGCGCATGGGGCCGGCCAGAGCATCCTGATACCGCCACATATAATCCGCCGGCAGAACATGAAATTCCTGTTCATAAGTACCATGGACAAGACAGAGCCGTCCGAAATCCTCGGATGATACCTTGTCTCGAAAAGCGCCGCATGCTTCATGATATCTTACATTGAAGTTTACAGCCGTAACTGCTTTTTTGCTGAGAGCAAGCTCATATAATTCCTTTGCCTCCGCGGCTGTCAGGCACAGCGGCTTTTCACAGATCACATGCTTTCCCGCAAGGATCAGATCCTTAACCATCTGATAGTGTAGCGTCGGCGGGGTACACACATGTACCGTGGTAATATCCCGTTCAAGCGCCCGGTGAAAATCTGTAGAAGCTTCTTCTATATTCCATTTTTTCTGAAATTCTTCCGTCTGCTCCGGTACGATCCCGATAACCAGCGCAATTTTTCGTCCCATTCCTGTCAGCTCCTGCGCATGGGTGTTTGCAATATTACCGGAACCGATAATCGCAATTTTCATAAAAAACACTCCTTTCGTCTTTTTTGTGCATTTTGTATCGCTGCCTTGTTTTTCTTTCGGTGAAATTATATAGTATAACTAAAAGTAAAAAAAGGTCATATGACATTTTTTGAAAAAGGGAGAAATGATATTATGAATCCATCAGATTTGGACAATAACATGAAAGAACAATGCAGTGAGGAGAATACTCTGAAAAAGATTTCAAAGCGGTTATATGAAAAAGCGATGCCCGTGCATGTGAAGAAGGGCGGTATACTGATCCAAAAAGGAGAGAGGGCTCAGTATGCTTATTATGTAGTGAGCGGGGTCATGTATGTGAGGTCGGAGTTTCTGGACGGGAGCATTTACCAATTTTCTGTTTTAAAAAAAGGCTCCGTTGTATCAGACATAGAAGTCTTGTCAGGTACATTTATCAATGCTGCTACGCTTGTAGTCGCAGAGGATGTATATGCTTTGAAAATGCCGATCAAGCTGTTTGCGGAAGAGCTAAAAACAAACATTGACTTTCTGTATTATGTATCTTCCCAGATGGCCAGTAAGATGCATTCAAGCAGCTGCGAAAGAGGGCAGAATCTTTTTAAGCAGGGGATTCAAAAGGTGGTGATCTATCTGATCAGCAGCTATGAGAGAGACGAGGACGAAAACCAGATAGTAAGAGTCCGAAAGACCAGGCCGGTGATCGCAAGTGAGATCGGTATCAGCGTGGAAACACTCAACCGCGCGGTCAGGCTGTTAAAAAAACAAAATCAGATCACAATAGAAAAGGGAAAGATAACGATCAATGAAAAGCAGTTTGAAGGATTAATCAATTTTGCGGAACAAAATGCATTGTACTGAGGTTATTTTCCAGGAACTATTCTAAAATAAAAGTGGAGGTAAAGGACTTATGAAAAACAGAACGATCAGGATGATGTGTGTTGTATTGGCAGCAGGACTTCTGGCAGGCTGCGGCAAAAAAGCAGACGGGGACAGCGGCAAAGAGAACAATGCGGGCGCATCGGCGCAGCTTGGATTTATCACTGGTACGGGAGGACTTGGGGATAAAAATATGAACGACGCGTCATATGAGGGGATCAAGGCTCTGGAGTCTAAGGGTGTAAAAATAAACGTGGTGGAGCCGGAGGAAAAATCGGATTACGAAAATATGCAGAGGCTCTTTGCGGATACCGGGGAATATGAGGGAATCTTCTGCATCTCCTTTGAGCAGACCGATGCCCTGTCAAAGGTTGCGGCCGAATTTCCGAAACAGCGCTTTGTGTTGGTTGATTCCGAAACAGAAGCGGACAATGTGACCAATGTGCTGTTCCGCGCAGAGGAGACAGGATTTCAGCTTGGCGTTCTGGCAGGTCTTTTGGAAAAAGAAAATGCTCTGCCATTGCTAAATGAAGAACAGAGGATTGGATTTGTCGGCGGATCTGACAGCCCGATCATCAATCAATTTGCTGCCGGATATAAAGCAGGGATCTTGCTGGTCAATCCGGACGCGGCGGTTGATATCGCATATGTGGGAAGTTTTTCCGACCCGTCAAAGGCAACAGAGATCGCAAACGGATTGTATGAAAACGGATGCGATATCGTGTTTGCCTGCGCTGGAGGCTCCGGACTCGGCGTATTCACGGCGGCTGAGAAGATGAATGGGTATGCATTTGGAATCGAAGTGAATCAAAATGACAATGCGCCCGACCATATTATCGCATCCGGCCTGCGGCTGTGGGATGCTGTGATGAGCGACGTGGGTAAAAAGCTGATCGCAGATGAACTGGAAAGCGGAACACTGACCTACGGCCTGGCCGAGAAAACGTTGGAGATTGGCTATGAAGGAAGCAATGTAGAAGTAAGTGATGCTTTGAAGGCGGAAGTAGATACGTATATGGAAAAGGTGATATCAGGCGATTATAAGCTGCCGAAGGAGCTGGAAGATGTAGACCGATTCCTGAGCGAACAGTAGCAGCAGAAAGGGGATGGGGATGGGACATTTACTGGAAACCAGAAAGCTGACAAAAGTTTTCGGAGATTTTACGGCAAATCAGGACGTAGATTTTTGGTGTGACGAAGGAAAGGTCACCTCTCTGCTGGGTGAGAACGGAGCCGGAAAAACCACTTTGATGAATATGATCTATGGTCTGTACCAGCCGGACGGCGGTGAGATCTTCTTTGACGGCAAACCGGTAACCTTTAAAAGCCCGCGTGATGCGATCGCTGTTGAGATCCAGATGGTGCATCAGCATTTTATGCTGATCGATGAGTTTACCGTGGCCGAAAATGTGGTGATGGGGGCGGAACCTGTGAAAGGTCTTCTTTTTCATACAAAGGAGGCCCGCAGGCGGGTTCTTGAAATCTCGGATGCGTATCATTTCGGAATTGACCCGGCTATGCGGGTTTCGGATCTGTCAGTTGGTGAGAAACAAAAGGTAGAGATCATCAAGGCATTGTACCACGGGGCAAGATTATTGATTCTGGATGAACCGACGGCAGTTCTGACTCCTCAGGAAACAGAGGGCCTTTTTGATGTGATCCGCAAATTGAAGGCTGCCGGAAGATCCATTATCATCATTACCCATAAGCTGCATGAAACCATGGAGATCGCGGATGAGATCTTTGTCCTGCGGCATGGAGTCATGGGCGGATATGTAAAAAAAGAAGAAACAGATCCCTATCAGCTGACCTGCATGATGGTGGACCATCAGCCGAAGGAATTTCAGAAGGAGAAGCTGCAGCCCGGCGGAACTGCGTTGTATATCAACGGGCTTGATTACGTAAGAGAGGACGGGACAAAGGCACTGGACCAGTTAAGCCTGGAGGTGCACAGCGGAGAAATCTACGGGATTGCTGGGATTGAAGGGAACGGACAGCTGGAGCTTCTGGAAGTGATCAGCGGGATCCTGAGAGGCTGGAAGGGCCGGCTGGAGGTCCTGGGAGAAGACATTTCCGGAAAAACAACCAGACAAATCGTGGAATCCGGAGTGTCGTTTATCCATTCGGACCGTATGGAACGGGGACTGCTGCTGGGACAGAATGCTTCCATGAATGTCGCGCTGGGGAACCAGTACAGTGATCTTGTAACGTCCAGACATAAAATGGACTGGAAGAAAATAGATGCGATGCTGGAAGAAATATTTGAAAAATATCAGGTGTCGCCCCGAAATAAAGCCCTTCCATTGAAAAGCTTTTCCGGGGGAAACCAGCAGAAAATCATCATCGGCCGGGAATTTTATCGCAATCCCAGGCTGGCGGTCATTGCGCATCCGACCCGCGGGGTGGATGTCGGGGTATGTGAGATCATCCATGAGAGCATTTTGGAGCTGAAGCGGCAGGGGGCGGCAATCCTTCTGATCACAGCAGATTTTGATGAACTATTCCGTCTGAGCGACAGGATCGGCGTCATGTATGAGGGACATATGGTAACAGAAAATATTGCCGGGACATTTACCTCGACAAAACTGGGATTTTATATGGGAGGGGGAAAGGAAAATGAGGATTAAGCGAGCACTGGAAAAAATGTCGGTCCCTCTTCTTTCCATATTGATCGCAATGCTTGCGGGGAGTGCGGTCATCCTTGTATGCGGCTATTCGCCGATTGCGGCATATTCTTCTCTGCTGAGAGGGGCGTTTGGTTCATTCCGTTCCTGCATGGGGACATTGGAAAAATGTGTTCCGCTGATCTTCTGTGGTCTGGCAGCTATGGCTGCATTCAAAAGCGGGATTTTTAATATCGGATTGGAGGGACAGGTTGTTGTCGGGGCGATCGCATATATTCTGACAGGGCTGCAGACCTCATTTCTTCCGATGCCGCTCCATGTACTTGTATGCATTGCATCTGCAATGCTTGCAGGCGGATCATGGGCTCTCATCGCCGGAATGATGAAGGTGTTCTGCAAGGCAAATGAAGTCGTATCCACGATCATGCTGAACTATATCGCGTTAAATCTGGCAGAATATTTATTTTCCGGGCCGTTTATGGCAGAAGGAACGATCCCGCAGAGCGAAGCGCTGGAACCAGAAAAAATGCTTCCGGCTATATGGACAGGCTCGAAGATCACATGGGCATTTGCTATTGCGTGCGGAATGATCTTACTGACAGGGGTATTTTACAGATATACGGTTGCGGGATATAATATGATCGCGGCCGGAGATAACGACAAGGCGGCAGAGGCCGGCGGAATCCGTATGAATCAGACCAGGCTGATGTCCATGACAATGTCCGGCGCCATAGCCGGAATGGCCGGAGGAATGCTGGTGGCGGCGACCTATGGACGGTATGTGATCGGAATGTCTGCGGGATATGGATTTGACGGAATGGCGATTGCCGTACTGGGACAAAATTCTGCGGTCGGTGTATTTTTATCCAGCATTCTTTTCGGAGGTCTTAGAACGGGGAGCCTTTCCATGGCGATGTTCGAAGGGATCCCGTCGGAACTGGTTTCGATCCTGCAGGGCCTGATCATATTGACGGTTTCGGCACCGCTACTCATAAAATCTTTCAGAGTGAAAAGCAGGAGGAAAAAACGATGAATACATTTTTAAATATCATTGCGTCATCCATCAGAATGTCGATTCCTCTTGGATATGCGTCCATCGCCGGCGCAATCTCGGAATTTTCGGGGATCGTGGCATTGGGGCTGGAAGGCTTTATGACGATCGGCGCGTTTGCGGGAGTGCTCGGGGCATATTATTTCGGCAGCGCATGGATTGGGGTCCTGACAGCAGCAGCGGCCGGGGCGCTGTATGCGCTGATCTTTGGCGTGTTCTGCGTCAGATATCAATCCAACCAGGTGGTAGCCGGCGTAGGAATGAATATCATTGCCGAAGGTCTGGTTTCTGTGCTGATGATCGGAATTTTTGGAAGCAAGGGAAAATCGGCAATGGTGGCGTCTCTTTCTACGATTCAGATTCCGGTCATAAAAGAGATCCCGGTTCTAAATGTACTGTTGTCGGGTTATTCCGGACTGGCATATCTTCTGGCGGCTGTAACGGTCATATCCTGGATCGTCATATACAGGATGCCGATCGGAATCCGCCTGCGGGCAGCAGGGATCAATGACAGAGTGGTTGACAGCCTGGGACTGCGTTCCGATCTGATCAAATATGTATCGGTGATGGTCTGCGGAGGGCTGTCGGCGCTGGGCGGAGCTTTTCTGTCGCTGAGCCAGCTCAATTTTTACAGCAAGGATATGGTGGCAGGAAGAGGATATATTGCCCTTGCAATTTTCGTATTTGCAAAAAAGAATCCAGTGTATTGTGTATGGATCTCCATTTTGTTCGGACTGACGGAAACGATACAGCTGCGTATGCAGGCTTTTCCGATCCCGACGCAATTCCTATCTATGATACCGTATCTATGCACGTTGATCATGCTGCTGTTTGCGGCGAAAGATTTTAAAACACAGCGGAAAGAACATGCTTAAACCATAATTTGCTGTTTGGGTTTGAAATATTAGATTTACAAATATTGTCGATACTTTGCAATTCTGAACAATTTCACTTTTATAACAAAAAAGAAAGCCTGCGGAACATTCACACAACGTTCCACAGGCTTTCTCCATGCTCTCTGAGCCATCTCTGCGCCGTCTTATAATCCGG
This sequence comes from Lachnospiraceae bacterium, assembly GCA_910575475.1. Lineage (GTDB taxonomy): Bacteria > Bacillota > Clostridia > Lachnospirales > Lachnospiraceae > Schaedlerella. Next base: position 67,726 of record CAJTGD010000008.1, read on the forward strand.
CAGCACGGATGCCACAACGGCATAAAAAGCGGGAGAGTGGTTCATCTCCTTCCGGTGCGCCAGCTCATGCACCACGATATAATCCAGCACCTCCTCCGGCGCGAAGATCAGCCGCCAGTTAAAATTCAGATTCCCTTTGCTGCTGCAGCTCCCCCACCGGGTCTTCTGCTCCCGGATGGAAATGCGCCCGTATGTAACCCGCATGATCGAAGCATAGTAAGCAGCCTTCTGTGTAAAAATATCCCGGGCTGTTTCCATATAGCGGCGGCGCTCACTCTCCGGCAGCGGAGGCGGGGGCGGTGCAGCCTGCGCTGTCGCCTTCGTCAGATGCTTCAGGATCCACTCCTGTTTTTCAGTCAGAAAACGTTCAATCGAAGCTTTTGATGTCCGTCTCGGAGCACGTACCCTGACCTGCCCGCCGGAAGTGATCTGGACGGCCAGGGTTCTGCGGGAACTGTAGATGAGTTCATATCCGTCCGGGTATTGTGTATCGGAATGCCCCGCCAGCTGCCGGAGCCTGTCCGACAGAGGACGGGGAAAAGGCTGTATCGCCATAAAATGATCCCTCCTGCTTGATTTTATATGTAAATTTGGTTTTGTTTTCATTCTACCATAGAAATATATATTTTGTATCTGTTATTCTTTGATTTTTTCCGCAAAGTGGTATAGAATGTAGGTAAGCGCAGGCAGCTTGCTTTAGAAAAACAGATTCAGGAGAGAAGGGATCAGATGGCAGAAGTCAGAAAGCACATCGTATTCCACGGCCGTGTACAGGGCGTGGGCTTCCGGTATACGGCAAAGTATCTGGCATTGTCCCTGCATTTGACCGGATGGGTGAGAAATGAATGGGACGGCACGGTGACGCTGGAGATCCAGGGAAGGGAGCCCCTGATCCAGAAGCTCCTTGTGGGATTGAACAGTAGTCAGTTCATACGGATTGAATGGATGGACACAGAGGAGATTCCGCTGGAGCAGGAAAGCAGCTTCAAGGTTCGGTGATTTTGAAATCGACAGGAGGAAGATAAGAATGAAATTAGGTTTTATTGGAACTGGAAACATGGCTGGAGCGATCATCGGCGGGATCATCAAGAACGGACTGATCCCTCCGGAGGAGATCATCGGCTCTGATATATCGGCGCCGGGCCGGGAACACATGCAGAATATCTATGGGATCCACGTCACACCGGACAACCGCAAGGTGGCGGAACGGGCGGAGGTCATATTCCTGTGTGTAAAGCCGCAGTATTATTCGACTGTCATCGCGGAGATCAAGAATGTGATCTCCAACAAGCAGCTCTTGATCAGCATTGCGCCGGGCAAGACGCTTGGGTGGCTGGAAGAGCATTTCGGAAAACCAGTCAAGCTTGTGCGCACCATGCCCAATACCCCGGCCATGGTCAGCCGGGGAATGACCGCTGTCTGCCCCAACGACTGTGTAAGCAAGGAAGAACTGGAATACGTGGTCAGCATTTTGAAGACGATCGGGGAGACGGAGGTCATTCCGGAAAATCTGATCGACGCGGTGGTGGCGGTCAGCGGAAGCTCCCCGGCCTATGTATTTATCATGATCGAAGCCATGGCGGATGCGGCAGTGGCGGAGGGGATGCCCCGTGCCCAGGCATATAAGTTCGCGGCCCAGGCGGTCTATGGAAGCGCGAAAATGGTTCTGGAAACAGGACGGCATCCGGGCGAATTGAAGGATATGGTCTGCTCCCCGGCAGGGACGACCATAGAAGCGGTGCGCGTCCTGGAGAAAAAAGGCTTCCGTAGCGCGCTGATCGAGTCCATGAAGGCATGCGCGGAGGTGTCGCGCAATTTGTAAATGTGGGGAATGATTCAGAACAGACAGCAACGGGTGTTTGATCTGACGTTCTGAACAGCTGCGGATGAGTTTTCGAGAGCGCTCAGATGTGAAAGGGGGAAGCGGAATGAACATACAGGGACTGCAGAAACTCACACTTTTGGATTATCCGGAAAAAGTGGCATGCACGATATTTACTGCAGGCTGTAATTTCCGCTGCCCGTTTTGCCATAATGCGTCTCTGGTGACTCATATTGACCTGGATAGGAATATCCCGGTCGAGCAGGTCATGAATTTCCTGAAAAAACGCTGGAGGGTGCTGGACGGCATTTGCATATCAGGAGGAGAGCCGCTGCTGCAGCCGGAGCTGGAGGATTTTATCCGCAGGGTCAAGGAGATCGGCTACAGTGTGAAGCTGGACACCAACGGCAGCAATGCCCGGCTTTTGAAGCATCTGGCAGAGGAAAAGCTTTTGGACTATGTGGCCATGGATATAAAAAATGCTCCTGGAAAATATGGGATCACCATCGGAATCCCGGACTACAATATGGAAGAGATCTTCCGGAGCGTGGATTTTCTGATGTCAGGCACGCTTCCCTATGAATTTCGCACCACGGTCGTGAGGGAATTTCATAAGCGGGAGGATTTTTCCGATATCGGAAGATGGATCAAGGGGGCACAGCGGTATTATCTGCAGAGCTTCCGGGTATCCGGCGACCTGATCCGTCCGGGACTGCGGGCGTATACGAAGGAGATCCTTGTCCAGGCGCTGGAGGTGGTTCGGCGCAATGTACCCAATGCAGAGCTGCGCGGGGTGGAATGAATCGCGGGATTGCTTACAAAATATGTCACGGCCAGGGGTGCGCTGAGGCATTTCATTTGGAACAGGAATCCGCTTTCCTACATTTTTTAGGAACTTTTTTGGAGGAGGATCTACAGCAGATAGGGGTCAGTTCTTGCCGTTCCGATTGATTTTCAGGATCAGAGTATTACAAAAAGCAGGCAACGGCGGACTTTGTGTATCAATCTGTGGCCATATCTGCAAATATATGGAATAAATGGAAAAATTCAGAAAATTCACGCTTTCTGTGCGAGATCATTGAGAACTAAGAATTTTTCTGCGACAGTTACTGACTATACATAAAATATTTTAAAATAGAAAAACAACAATATCTGGTTGCTTTGGCTAGAAGCAGCACAAGATATTGTTGTTTTTTTATTTGACAGGAGGGTTATATAGTGTTAGAATAATTACTGTTCACACTTGTACCGCGCATATGGTTACAGGGGTACAGGGTGATACAATAACGGTTGGAATATGCAGGATGCCTGGCAGAGATGCCGGGCAGTCATTGTCTATTTTGTGTGTTTTGAAGCTGTATCCGTGAGAACGTATGGGATTGATTTTCCATACCGGGGCGGTTTCAGACCGTGAGTCATCATTTTTTATATTTCCTGCATACCGTTTAAGACAGAAAGGGGAGCGCGCATATGTATCAGGTTACGAAGAGAGACGGTAAGGTTGCGCCGTTTGATCTGTCCAAGATCAGCGAGGCAATCCGCAAGGCATTTGAGGCGAAAGAGAAGGAGTATAATCAGGACATTATCGATCTGCTGGCATTGAAGGTGACGGCGGACTTTGAACCAAAGATCAAGAAGGGACTTGTATCTGTGGAGGATATCCAGGACAGCGTGGAATCCATGCTCATCCGGGCAGGTTACGCAGATGTGGCTAAGGGATACATTTTATATAGAAAGCAGAGGGAGAAGATCCGGAATCTGAATTCTACCCTGCTGGATTACAAGGATATTGTAGACAGCTATGTGAAGGTGACGGACTGGCGCGTGAAGGAGAATTCCACAGTGACCTATTCCGTGGGCGGACTGATCCTGAGCAATTCCGGCGCGATCACGGCTAATTACTGGCTGTCTGAGATCTATGACGAAGAGATCGCCAAGGCGCATAAGAATGCAGACATCCACCTTCACGACCTGTCCATGCTGACCGGGTACTGCGCGGGCTGGTCTTTGAAGCAGCTGATCAAGGAAGGGCTGGGCGGCATCGTGGGAAGGATCACGGCGGCTCCGGCAAAGCATCTGAGCGTGCTCTGCAACCAGATGGTCAATTTCCTGGGGATCATGCAGAACGAATGGGCCGGCGCCCAGGCATTTTCTTCATTTGACACGTATCTGGCGCCGTTTGTAAAGGCAGATCATCTGACCTATCCGGAAGTGAAGAAGTGTATCGAATCCTTCGTTTTCGGCGTGAATATTCCGTCCAGATGGGGAACCCAGTCGCCGTTCTCCAATATCACGCTGGACTGGACCGTACCGAATGACCTGGCCAACCTTCCGGCGATTGTAGGCGGAGTGGAGCAGAACTTCACCTATGGAGACTGTAAGGAAGAGATGGATATGGTCAATAAGGCATTTATCGAGACCATGATCGAGGGCGACGCGGAGGGCAGAGGCTTCCAGTATCCCATCCCGACCTACTCCATCACCAGTGACTTTGACTGGTCCGAGACAGAGAACAACCGTCTGCTCTTTGAGATGACTGCAAAATATGGTACGCCCTATTTTTCAAATTATATCAACAGCGATATGGAACCCAGCGATGTGCGGAGCATGTGCTGCCGTCTGCGCCTGGATCTGCGGGAGCTGCGCAAGAAGTCCGGCGGCTTCTTCGGAAGCGGGGAGAGCACCGGCTCTGTCGGCGTTGTGACGATCAATATGCCGCGTATCGCATATTTATCAGAGAATGAAGAGGAATTTTATACCAGGCTGGACCGGCTGATGGACATTTCAGCCCGCTCCCTCCACATCAAGAGGGAAGTCATTTCCAAGCTGCTGGAGGAAGGACTCTATCCATATACGAAGCGGTATCTGGGCTCCTTTGACAATCATTTTTCCACCATCGGACTGGTAGGAATGAACGAAGCCGGACTGAATGCAAAATGGCTCAAAAAGGATCTCACCCATCCGGAGACCCAGCAGTTTACGAAGGATGTGCTGAACCATATGCGGGAACGCCTGTCGGACTATCAGGAAATGTACGGAGACCTTTACAACCTGGAGGCAACCCCGGCAGAGTCCACCACGTACCGTCTGGCAAAGCATGATGTGGAGCAGTTCCCGGATATCATCACGGCAGCGGAGGAGTGCGGCACACCATATTATACGAACAGCTCCCATCTTCCGGTGAGCTATACGGAGGATGTGTTCGAGGCGCTGGACATTCAGGACGAACTGCAGACCTTGTATACATCAGGAACCGTATTCCATACCTTCCTGGGAGAAAAGCTGCCCAACTGGAAGGCGGCGGCAGCTCTGGTGAGAAAGATTGCGGAGAATTACAAGCTTCCATATTATACGATGTCTCCGACCTATTCCATCTGCAAGAACCACGGCTACATCAGCGGCGAGCAGTATACCTGCCCGTGCTGCGGGGAAGAGACGGAGGTTTACAGCCGGATCACCGGATATTACCGTCCGGTCAAGAACTGGAATGACGGCAAGGCCCAGGAGTTCAAGGAGCGGAAGGTATATGACGTGTTCGATTCCGGCTCACGAATGAAGCCCAAGGCGGCAGTGAGGACGGAAACAGAGCCTGCGGCGTTTTCCGGAGAAGGGGGAGAGGACGGGACAAAAATGATCCTGTTCACGACAAAGACCTGCCCGAACTGCAGGATCGCCACAAAATCATTGGAAAAGGCGCACATTTCCTATGAGCTGGTAGACGCGGAGGAGAATGAAGAGCTGGTGAAGAAGTACGGCGTGATGCAGGCGCCGACGCTTGTGGTCGTAGACGAGGACGGCGTGAAAAAGATGGCAAATGCGTCGAATATAAAAGCATATGCTGAGAATAATAAAGAATGAGATTTTGGAATTGTCATGAAAGAGCATCGGCATCTTCTATGTGAAGAAGTATCCAACCGCAAGGTCGGAGGAATTTTATGACAGTTTGAAAAAAATGAATGCGCAGGGAGCCGAAAGGATTCCTGCGTATTCAACATAAATACCATGTATGCAGAAAGACTGCCAGCGGCAGGCTTTCTCTATATGGAAAGGCAGCAGGAATAATCCTTATTGAAGTGACTGTGAATGGTAAGGACATAGCTGCGGCCGTCATAGAAATGAAACAGAGAGGTTAAAGAAATGATGTACGATATTGGAATCATAGGCGGAGGAACCGCCGGAATGACAGCAGCAATTTACGGACAGCGTGCCGGAAAGCGGACAGTTATCATAGAAGCGATGAATTACGGCGGGCAGATCACGTCTTCTCCCAATGTGGAGAATTATCCCGGAATTGCCAGTGTCAGCGGGGCGGAATTTTCCATGAACCTGCTGGATCAGGCCATGAAGCTGGGGGCAGAGACAGAGCTGGAGCAGGTGACAGGGATCCGGGAGGAGGACGGCATCAAGGTGATCGAGACGGAAGGGAAGGAATACCCCTGCCGCACAGTGATCATTGCTACAGGAGTGACCCACCGGCATCTGGGACTGGAGAAGGAAGATAAGCTTGTGGGAGCCGGGGTGTCCTACTGCGCCACCTGCGACGGGGCATTTTTTAAGGGCAGAGATGTGGCTGTGATCGGCGGGGGCAATACGGCTCTGCAGGATGCGGAATTTCTTTCCAATTACTGCAATAAAGTCTATCTGGTACACCGCCGGGACGAGTTCCGCGGGGAAGCCGGACTGGTTGAGCCTCTGAAAAGAAAAGAGAATGTGGAATTTGTCCTGAGTGCGACCGTGAAAGAGCTGGTCGGAGAACATGTGGTGGAAGGGCTGGTATTAAATAATAAAAAGACGGGAGAAGATTTTCAGATCTCCGTGTCCGGCGTATTCGCGGCGATCGGACAGGTCCCGGAGAATCAGGCATTTGCAGGGCTGGTCAGGCTGGATGAGTCCGGTTTTGTAGAGGCGTCGGAGGATTGCGTGACATCCTGTGAGGGCATATTCGCGGCGGGGGACTGCCGTACAAAGGAAGTGCGCCAGCTCACGACCGCGGCGGCGGACGGAGCCGTGGCGGCGCTGGCGGCATGTAAGTATATTGGCAGATTTCCTCGGCTGTTAGTATAATATAGAGTATATGAGAAGGAGGACAGATCATGAAGTGCGAAGAGTATATTTCGGATGAAGCGGTGGTAAAACGCGCAAATGAAGCAGTAAGAATTGAGCTTGAAAAAAAGGGCGATGGATATTCCTATTATTGTATACGATAGTAAAACGCAGATTATATATAAAGAATATAGTGACGGATCCAGAATAGAAGTGGGCAAAAGGATGAGGAAGGAGCGTTATAGCGAGCGTGTCAGAGAAAAAAACTGAGGTGATCGTTTTTGCGGGACCAAATGGTTCTGGAAAAAGTACGTTTACAGAATTATTAAAGCCGCCAATGGATTATATCAATGCCGATGAAATCAAAAAAAGTCTGAAATGTTCTGACATAGAAGCGGCACAGCTGGCAGAAAAGCAAAGAGAGGATCATATAGAGCAAATGAAAGAATTTTGCTTTGAAACAGTGCTGTCAACAGAACGTAATTTGAAGTTGCTGGAGAAAGCGAAAAGATGAGGTCTTTTATGATGAGTGCAGTGACTGGACTTTGGAAGACATCAGGCTGCTGACGGATATATATAATATAGAAAGAAAGGACTTAAATTAAAATTATTCGGTTGTGTTCGATGAAAGATAATAGGAATGGAATGCCAGGATGCATAAAATAACTGTAAAAAGGGGCTGCGGTGAGCAACCCCTTTTAAAATAACTGTATTGAACAGGCATGAGAAATCTGCTTAGTTAGAGCTCTGCGCTCCACCTTCCGGAAGCCCCGCACGGCAGGATCAGTCCGGTACTTTTTACCGGCAGTCCGATCTCCTGGGATTCCGCATGACCGCTCCGGCTTTTCAGCTCCGCGCCGATCATGTAAGTGAGCACCGCCGGAGCCAGTCCGGTCGTATAGGAGTTGACCAGGAAGAACAGCGCGTTTTCCGACAGAATCTGTGTGCACAGTCGGATCAGCGGATGGATCATATCCTCGATCTTCCAGACTTCCCCTTTGGGCCCCCGCCCGTATGAAGGCGGATCCATGATGATCGCATCATAGACATTTCCACGCCGGATCTCCCGTTCTACGAACTTTACACAATCGTCCACCAGCCACCGGATGGGCGCATCCTTCAGGCCGGAGGACACCGCGTTTTCCTTCGCCCAGGCAACCATCCCCTTGGAGGCATCCACATGGGTAACCTGTGCCCCGGCTGCGGCCGCTGCCAGTGTAGCGCCTCCCGTATATGCGAACAGGTTCAGGACCTTGACAGGACGTCCCGCTTCCTGGATCAGTCCTGAAAACCAGTCCCAGTTTGCCGCCTGCTCCGGAAACAGTCCGGTATGCTTAAAATTAAACGGCTTTAAATTAAAAGTCAGGGATCTGTAATGAATCTGCCACTGCTCCGGCAGTCTGGAAAATTCCCATTCTCCGCCGCCCTTTTTGCTCCGGTGGTAATGCCCGTTCCACCGCTTCCAGCCAGGGGCCTCCCTGGGGAAATCCCAGATCACCTGCGGATCCGGCCGGATCAGGGTATAATCCCCCCACCGCTCCAGTTTTTCTCCCTTTGAACAATCTATGATCTCATAATCCTTCCATTGGCCCGCAATCCACATGATAAAATCCTCATTCTTTCAGAAATTTGCAGTTACATCACTTTGTATAATAGACTATCATTTTTTCGAGGGGAATTCAATAAATTTTGTTAGTATTGATAAAGCTGGTTCTGCATGTTAAGATGTAATCATAACAAATAAAATTTTCATAAAAGAGACATTTTAAGACGAAAAGGAATGTGTTGGCATGAAGATACACTGCGGCAGCCGTCAGCAGTGTGATTTTTAGAACATACGGAGGAAAAGTTTATGCATGATCCAAAGGAGTTTTTTGAACGGATCGGTGAAGGTGCGCCGGACGCCTGGGCCTGTGAACGGCACAGCGGTATGCAGAGCGTTCAGAATCTGGAGGCTGTCATCAATGAGGGACTCCGCGTTGCCCTGCTGGAAGAGACCCCGGACCAGTCGCTGGAGGTACTGCTGGAGCACCTGGGAAAAGCGCTGAACGGGGCGCGGACCTATATATTTGAGCGGAACGGGTCCGGCGGCGACGACAATACCTATGAGTGGGTGGCAGACGGTGTGGAGCCGGAAAAGGAGAATCTGCAAAATGTCCCTCCGGAGGTGTGTGCGGTCTGGTATCGGAATTTTACGGTCGGCAGGCATAATGTCATTCAGGATCTGGAAGAGATCCGGGAGAGTGACCCTCTGATGTATACCACCCTCAAACGGCAGAACATCCATTCCCTTGTAGTAGTCCCGCTTTATGATAACAAAAATCTGATCGGTTTTTACGGCGTAGACAATCCGCCTGCGAAGTCGCTGGAATACGCGTCGAATATGCTCCAGACAGCGGCATACTTTATCGTATCCTCGCTGAAGCGGCGCAATCTGGTCCGTGAGCTTCAAAAGCGGAGCTATAATGTTCTTCATGCCCTCAGTGTGGATTATCTGGGCATCTATCAGGTAAACTTCGACACAGGCGAGTGTGTGGTATACCGGGACAACGAGCGGATTAAAGAAGACTGGAACGCTAATTTTGAGGACGGCTATCAGAGAGCGATGGAGCAGTATATTTCCCGGTATGTAGTACCGCGGGACCAGGAAAGGCTCCGCCTTGTAACGAAGAAGGACTACGTGCTGGCTCAGCTTGAGAGAAAGAAAAAGTTCGATATCCGCTACCAGGTAGAAGACAATTCTTATGGCCTGAAATACCTGGAGCTCCATTTTTCCGCTGCGGAGAATGCGGAGGAGAACAGCGTGATCTTTGCCTACCGGGATGTCAATGCCGTGGTGGAGCAGGAGGAGAAGTACAGGCTGGAGGCAAGGCAGAGCCTGGAGGACATTCTGGAGGGAGCCAGGACCGGCATCTGGACCATCGAGTTGGAGGAAGGCTGCCGGCCAAGGATGTATGCGGATCGAACCATGCGCATCCTTCTGGGAGTATCGGATATGATCGAGCCGGAGGAATGCTATCGGCACTGGTTTGAAAACATTAAGCCGGGCTATGTGGAGATGGTGCAGGAAGCGGTGCGGGAGATGGCGGAGGGCAGGCGCTCTGAGGTGGTCTATCCCTGGAAGCATCCGGAGCTTGGGGAAATCTATGTCCGCTGCGGCGGTGTGCCGGACAAAAAATTTAAAAAGCCGGGTGTCTGCCTGAACGGATACCATCAGGATATCACGGAGACCATGGTGACGAGGAAGAAGCAGGAGCAGGCCATCATGGAGCTGCTGGAGAAGGTTCGGCGCGCAAACTCGGCGAAGAGTGAATTTTTATCCCATATGTCCCACGATCTCCGCACCCCCATCAACGGGATTTTGGGAATGCTGGCGATTATGGAGAAGAGTCAGGATGATCCGAAGCGCCAGAGAGCATGTCAGGAGAAGATCCGTATGTCAACGGAGCATCTGCTGTCCCTGGTCAATGATGTACTTCAGGTCAGCAAGCTGGATAGCGGAATAACAGCAGAGACAGAGGAACCCTTTGAGCTTCATGATATATTGGAAAATTGTATATCAATTTTATCTGTTCAGGCGGAGGAAGCAGGAATTCGGCTGGTGTTGGAGGAGGTTCAGCTGCAGCACAGCAGGCTGATCGGAAATCCGTTGCATTTAAAGCAAATTCTGATGAATATTCTGGACAATGCGCTCAAATATAACCGGACTAATGGATCGGTATTTGTTCAGGTAAAGGAGACTGCCTGCCAGGGCGGGATCGGAAAATATCGGTTTGTGATCGAGGATACCGGAATCGGCATAGGGGAAGACTTCAAAAAGCATATTTTTGAGCCCTTTACCCAGGAACACCAGGACGCAAGAACCAACTATAACGGCGTTGGGCTTGGCATGTCCGTAGCCAAGAAGCTGGTAGACCAGATGGAGGGAACCATTGAGGTAGACAGCCGGATCGGCAGAGGGAGCGTATTTGAGGTCACGCTTCCCATTCGGATCGATAAGGCGTGGAGCACCCGGCCTGTGGATACAGAGCGGAATGTGAAGGCCGATATTGCAGGGATGCGTGTCCTTCTGGTGGAGGACAATGAGATTAACTGCGAGATCGTGGAATTTATGCTGGAGGATGCAGGCGCGGAGGTCGTGACTGCGAACGATGGGAAAGCCGCTGTGGATGCGTTCGCGGTATCCGGTCCGTGGACGTTTGACTGTGTGCTCATGGATCTGATGATGCCGGTTATGAGCGGATATGAGGCGGCACGCGTGATCCGCGGTCTGGAACGGCCGGACGCAAAAGACGTGCCCATCATAGCGCTGTCGGCTAATGCGTTTGATGAAGACATTGCAATGGCAAAGGATGCCGGGATGAATGAACATCTGGCGAAGCCGGTGGATATCAACAAAATGTTCCGGGTGATGTGCCGGCAAAATTTTATGAAAAAAAATAAAAAAACCACTTGAATTTTCCAGAACTATTCGTTATACTAAAAAAGCTGTGGCATGATAGCGATGAAGCGTGAGGTTGCTGCCGAGTGCATAAAATGCAGGATGGCAGGTTTTCCGTGGAGCGAATGTCAAGTTAGGAAACTGGCGACAAGTCACTGTACGAATCACAACAGACTACTGCTCTGCCGTAAGGCGCAGTAAGAAGTAACGTGTATGTTTCTCACGACACACACGGGAGAGTGTACAGTCACCGCTTGTCGTACTGAAGTGAATGGTACGAAAAGGAGGCGACTTTTTTTATGGCAAGTCAAGTAATGAGAATCACATTGAAGGCATACGATCATCAGCTTGTGGATGCATCAGCCAGAAAAATCATCGAAACTGTTAAGAAAAACGGATCCCAGGTGAGCGGTCCGGTACCACTTCCGACCAAGAAGGAAGTAGTTACGATCCTGAGAGCGGTACACAAGTACAAGGACTCCAGAGAGCAGTTCGAGCAGAGAACTCATAAAAGACTGATCGATATCATCACACCGACCCAGAAGACGGTAGACGCATTATCCAGACTGGAGATGCCGGCAGGTGTGTACATTGATATCAAGATGAAAAACAAGTAATTCATGAGCAGAATCCTAAAATTTAGGATGAGCACAGACGTGCTCCGCTGTAAATCACAGGAGGTAATAATATGAAGAAAGCTATTTTGGCTACAAAGGTTGGAATGACTCAGATCTTCGACGAAGACGGGGTCCTGATTCCGGTAACCGTGCTCCAGGCAGGCCCCTGCGTGGTGACACAGGTGAAGACAGAGGAAAACGACGGCTACAGTGCTGTACAGGTTGGCTTTGTTGACATGAAAGACAAGATCGTTAGCAAGGACAAGAGCGGCAAGAAGGAAGTTGCTCACAGAAACGGCGCGACCAAGGCTGAGGCAGGCCATTTCCAGAAGGCAGGCGTTTCCTCCAAGAGATTTGTTAAGGAATTCCGTTTTGAAGATGCGGAAGAATATGCACCGGCACAGGAGATCAAGGCGGACATCTTCGCGGCAGGCGACAGAGTAGACGCGACAGCGATCTCAAAAGGTAAAGGGTTCCAGGGTGCGATCAAGCGTCACGGACAGAGCAGAGGACCTATGACTCATGGTTCCAAGTATCACCGTCATGCTGGTTCTAACGGTGCGGCATCCGATCCGAGCAAGGTATTCAAGGGAAAGAAGATGCCTGGTCAGATGGGAAACAAGCAGATTACTGTTCAGAATCTGGAAGTGGTAAGGGTTGACGCAGAGAACAACCTGCTGCTGATCAAGGGTTCTGTACCGGGACCGAAGAAGTGCCTCGTAACGGTCAAAGAAACAGTAAAGGCTGAGAAATAATCTGACAACATAGAAAGGAGGAACACACAGATGGCAACAGTATCTGTTTATAATATCGAAGGTAAAGAAGTTGGTACGATCGATCTGAACGATTCCGTGTTTGGTGTCGAGGTCAATGATCACCTTGTACACAAAGCAGTTGTGGGCCAGCTTGCAAATAACCGTCAGGGAACACAGAAGGCAAAGACACGCGCCGAAGTTTCCGGCGGCGGAAGGAAGCCATGGAGACAGAAGGGAACAGGTCACGCAAGACAGGGTTCCACCAGAGCTCCCCAGTGGACAGGCGGCGGTATCGTATTCGCTCCAGTTCCGAGAGATTATTCTGTAAAGATGAATAAGAAGGAAAAGAGGGCTGCATTGAAGTCCGCGCTTTCTTCCAGAGTAGAAGAGAAGAAGTTCATCGTGATCGACGAGATCAATTTCGATGAGATCAAGACAAAGAAGTTCCAGACAGTTCTGGATAACCTGAAGATCAACAAGGCATTGGTAGTGCTGGAGGACGACAACAAGAACGCAGAGCTTTCCGCAAGAAATATTCCGGATGTGAAGACTGCACACACCAATACGATCAATGTTTACGATATCCTGAAATACAACACAGTGATCGCTACGAAAGCTGTTGTTGCAGCGATTGAGGAGGTGTACGCATAATGGCTGATATCAAATATTATGATGTGATCCAGAAACCGGTCATTACAGAAAAGAGCATGGACATCATGGGCGACAAGAAGTACACGTTTCTGGTACACACAGAAGCTACAAAGTCCCAGATCAAAGAAGCTGTTGAAAAGATGTTCTCCGGAACAAAGGTAGCAAGCGTAAATACAATGAACCTCGAAGGAAAGAACAAGAGACGCGGCATGGTATACGGAAAGACCGCTAAGACAAAGAAGGCGATCGTGCAGCTGACAGAAGACAGCGCAGATATCGAGATTTTTGAGGGTCTGTAAGAGACCTCGCTAAGTGTTCAATATATACGGTGCAAGTCCGTGAAACTAATAATTAGAGCAAACGAAAGGAGAGACAGTAATGGGAATCAAAACTTATAACCCATATACACCTTCCAGAAGACAGATGACTGGCTCTGATTTCTCAGAGATCACAAAGACAACACCTGAGAAATCCCTTCTCTCATCTAAGAAGAGAACAGCCGGCCGCAACAATCAGGGTAAGATCACAGTAAGGCATCGCGGAGGCGGCGCTAAGAAAAAATATAGAATCGTAGATTTCAAGAGAAAGAAAGACGGCATTCCGGCAACCGTAATCGGGATTGAATACGATCCAAACAGAACAGCCAACATCGCACTGATCTGCTACGCAGACGGAGAGAAGGCTTACATCCTGGCTCCGGAAGGACTGAAGGATGGAATGAAGATCATGAACGGACCGGAAGCGGAAGTAAGAATTGGAAACTGCCTGCCGCTGGAGAACATTCCGGTTGGTACACAGATCCACAACATTGAGCTGTATCCGGGAAAAGGCGGACAGCTTGTACGCTCCGCTGGAAACAGCGCGCAGCTTATGGCAAAAGAAGGAAAGTATGCGACCTTACGTCTTCCTTCAGGCGAAATGAGAATGGTTCCGATCATCTGCAGAGCATCCGTAGGCGTCGTAGGCAATGGAGAGCACAACCTGATCAACATCGGTAAAGCAGGACGTAAACGCCATATGGGCATCAGACCTACAGTACGTGGTTCCGTAATGAACCCCAACGACCATCCGCACGGTGGTGGTGAAGGCAAGACAGGCATTGGCCGTCCGGGTCCGTCAACACCATGGGGCAAGCCGGCGCTGGGTCTTAAGACACGTAAGAAGAACAAAGCTTCTAACAAGCTGATCGTAAGAAGAAGAGATGGAAAAGCTATCAAATAATTAGTTTACAAGGAGGTTAGAACCTATGGCTCGTTCACTTAAAAAAGGACCATTTGCAGATGAAAGTTTACTGAAAAAAGTCGATGCTTTGAACGCATCCGGCAGTAAATCAGTGATAAAGACATGGTCACGTCGTTCTACGATTTTCCCGTCATTTGTCGGCCATACATTCGCCGTACATGACGGAAGAAGACATGTGCCGGTATATGTTACGGAAGACATGGTTGGACACAAGCTCGGAGAGTTTGTAGCAACCAGAACGTACAGGGGACATGGTAAAGACGAGAAAAAATCTAAAGTAAGATAACCGATAAGCAATTTGAAAGGAGGGTTTATCCATGGCAAAAGGACATAGATCCCAGATCAAAAGAGATAGAAATGAGCAGAAAGATACACGGCCGTCAGCAAAGATTTCCTATGCCCGCGTATCTGTTCAGAAAGCATGCTTCGTGTTGGATGCCATCAGAGGCAAGGATGTAAAGACTGCACTTGGAATTTTGGCTTATAACCCGAGATATGCTTCCAGTGTGATAGAGAAGTTATTAAAATCAGCGATCGCAAATGCTGAGAATAACAACGGTATGAGTACGGAGAACCTTTATATTGAGGAGTGCTACGCAAATAAAGGGCCGACGATGAAGAGAATCAGACCAAGAGCACAGGGCAGGGCTTACAGGATCGAAAAGAGAATGAGCCACATCACAATCGTGCTGAATGAGAGATAAGGAGGGCAATAATGGGACAGAAAGTTAATCCTCACGGCTTAAGAGTCGGAATTATCAAAGATTGGGACTCCAAATGGTATGCGGAAAAAGATTTCGCTGACAACCTGGTGGAGGATCATGAAATCAGAAAATTTCTTAAAAAGAGATTATACAGTGCCGGAATCTCCAGGATCGAGATTGAAAGAGCTTCTGACCGTGTGAAGATCATCGTTTATACCGCAAAGCCTGGTGTTGTGATCGGCAAGGGCGGCGCAGAGATCGAGAAGGTAAAAGGCGAGCTTGCGAAGTACACGGACAAAAAGCTGATCGTGGACATCAAAGAGGTGAAGAGACCGGATAAGGATGCCCAGCTTGTAGCTGAAAATATTGCACAGCAGCTTGAGAACCGTATTTCATTCCGGCGTGCGATGAAGTCCTGCATGTCCAGAACAATGAAATCCGGCGCGCTCGGTGTAAAGACCGCAGTAGCAGGTCGTCTCGGCGGTGCTGATATGGCACGTACCGAATTTTACAGCGAAGGAACCATTCCGCTTCAGACACTGAGAGCTGACATTGATTATGGATTCGCAGAAGCTGACACAACTTACGGGAAGGTCGGTGTAAAGGTTTGGATTTACAAAGGCGAGATTCTTCCGACGAAAGCTGATAAGGAAGGGAGCGATAAATAATGTTAATGCCGAAAAGAGTAAAACGTCGTAAACAGTTCCGTGGCTCCATGAAGGGAAAAGCCCTCAGAGGAAACACGATCACTTATGGTGAATATGGCATCATCGCAGCGGAGCCATGCTGGATCAAGTCCAATCAGATCGAGGCAGCCCGTGTTGCCATGACACGTTATATCAAGCGTGGCGGTAAAGTCTGGATCAAGATCTTCCCGGACAAACCAGTGACAGCAAAACCAGCAGAAACTCGTATGGGTAGCGGAAAAGGTGCATTAGAGTACTGGGTAGCAGTTGTAAAGCCAGGACGTGTAATGTTTGAGATCGCAGGCGTTCCTGAGGAAGTAGCAAAAGAGGCTCTTCGTCTTGCAATGCACAAATTACCTTGCAAATGCAAAATCGTTTCTCGCGCAGAATTAGAAGGCGGTGATAACAGTGAAAATTAATACATTTGTAAACGAATTAAGAGGAAAATCCGTAGAAGAATTGAAAGAAGAATTAGTAGCTGCTAAAAAAGAGCTTTTTAACTTAAGATTCCAGAATGCGACGAATCAGTTAGACAATACAAGCAGAATCAAAGAAGTGAGAAAAAATATTGCTCGCATCCAGACGTTGATTACTGAGGCAGGGCATTGAGAACTTGGCGAGGTATTATCGAGCCTAGTACGAAAGCCGTTCTTTGAGCTTAGCGAGGTATTTTCGAGCTTAGCGAAAAGAACATCTTTAAAAAGTAGAAAGGAGTATCACCGTGGAAGAGAGAAATTTGAGAAAGACCCGTACCGGCAAGGTTGTCAGTGACAAGATGGACAAGACGATCGTTGTTGCCGTTGAAAACCACGTTAAGCATCCGCTTTATAAGAAGATCGTAAAGAAAACTTACAAGTTAAAAGCGCATGACGAGAATAATGAATGCCGTATTGGAGATACCGTGAAAGTAATGGAGACAAGACCTCTGTCCAAGGACAAGAGATGGAGACTTGTGGAGATCATGGAAAAGGCAAAATAATGTTTTATGCCTTAAGACAATTGAAGGAGGTTTACCTGCATGATACAACAGGAAAGTAGACTTAGAGTAGCAGATAATACAGGCGCTAAGGAATTACTTTGCATCCGTGTACTTGGCGGTTCTACCAGAAGATATGCCAGCATCGGAGATGTGATCGTTGCGACTGTTAAAGATGCAACGCCAGGCGGCGTTGTTAAAAAAGGCGACGTAGTAAAGGCTGTAGTTGTTCGTACTGTGAAGGGTGCCCGCCGTAAAGACGGTTCCTATATCAGATTCGATGAAAATGCTGCTGTGATCATAAGAGATGATTTGAATCCGCGTGGAACACGTATTTTTGGACCTGTAGCCAGAGAGCTGAGAGAGAAGCATTTCATGAAGATCGTTTCCCTGGCTCCGGAAGTACTGTAGGAGGTGCCGATAATGTCAACTATGAAGATTAAAAAAGATGATATGGTGAAAGTCATTGCCGGAAAAGATAAAGACAAAGAAGGCAGAGTGCTCGCCGTAAATAAAAAAGACGGAAAAGTCCTGGTTGAAGGCGTCAACATGCTGACAAAGCACACAAAACCCACCATGGCAAATCAGAATGGCGGTATCGTACACCAGGAAGGACCGATCGACATTTCCAACGTGATGTATATCCACAAGGGAAAAGCGACCAGAATCGGTTTCAAGATGGATGGGGACAAAAAAGTACGTGTTGCGAAGTCAACAGGTGAAGTGATTGATTAATCCAGGAAAGGAGGTCCGGGACGTTGAGTAGATTGAGAGAACAATATCAGAATGAGATTGTTGACGCAATGACAAAAAAATTTGGATATAAAAATATAATGGAAGTGCCGAAGCTTGATAAAGTTGTAATCAACATGGGCGTAGGTGAAGCTAAGGAAAACGCAAAATTACTGGAATCTGCGATGGCCGATCTGGAAAAGATCTCAGGTCAGAAGGCAGTGATCACAAAGGCAAAAAATTCCGTTGCCAACTTCAAGATCAGAGAAGGTATGGCGATCGGATGCAAGGTGACGTTGAGAGGCGAGAGGATGTATGAATTCGTTGACCGTCTGATCAACCTTGCGCTCCCTCGTGTGCGTGACTTCAGAGGCGTGAATCCGAATGCGTTCGACGGAAGAGGAAACTATGCTCTCGGAATCAAAGAGCAGCTGATCTTCCCGGAGATCGAATACGATAAGATCGACAAAGTCAGAGGTATGGATGTGATCTTTGTCACAACCGCCAAGACGGATGAAGAAGCACGTGAATTACTGGCACAGTTCAATATGCCGTTCAAAAAGTAAGGAGGGAAATCATGGCTAAGACATCAATGAAAATCAAACAGCAGCGCAAACCAAAATTCTCCACCAGAGAATACAGCCGCTGCCGTATCTGCGGCCGTCCGCATGCATATTTAAGAAAATATGGAATCTGCCGTATCTGCTTCCGCGAATTGGCATATAAGGGTGAGATACCGGGAGTGAAGAAAGCAAGCTGGTGACCGAAAGCAACTTAGTGATGCATTGAATACTTGGCGAGGTATTATCGAGCCTAGTATGAAAGTAGATATTCCGAGCGAAGAGAGGAATATCTTCGCAGAACTTAGTGCGAGGTCGTTCTTTGAGCTTAGCGATGCATTGAATACTTGGCGAGGTATTATCGAGTCTAGTATGAAAGCAGATATTCCGAACGAAGAGAGGAATATCTTGGCCAGAGCTTAGCGAAAAGAACATCCATAGAGCAGATATAAATTAGAGAAGGAGGATGCTTCGACATGACTATGAGTGATCCAATCGCAGATATGCTTACAAGAATCCGTAATGCAAATACTGCCAAACATGATACAGTAGATGTACCTGCATCAAAGATGAAAACCGCGATCGCAGATATTCTTCTCAATGAAGGATACATCAAAAGATATGACATCGTAGAAGATGGAACATTTAAGACCATCCACATCACATTAAAATACGGTGCAGACAAGAACGAAAAAGTAATTTCCGGTCTTAAGAGAATCTCCAAGCCGGGTCTCCGCGTTTACGCAAACAGCGAAGAGATGCCGAAGGTACTGGGCGGACTCGGAATTGCGATCGTTTCTACAAATAAAGGCGTTGTTACCGACAAAGAAGCAAGAAAACTCGGCGTTGGCGGAGAAGTATTGTGTTTCGTATGGTAATTCCGCGCCGTTCAAATATTTAACAGAACAACTGAAAACAGAGCAGACGATAGCCTCTGCTCCGAAAATTTAAGTTAGGAGGACAATGGTATGTCACGTATAGGAAGACTGCCGGTCGCAATCCCTGCAGGTGTAACCGTAGAGATTGCTGAGCATAATGTAGTGACCGTAAAAGGTCCGAAGGGAACTCTTGTAAGAGAGCTTCCGGTGGAAATGGAAATCAAACAGGAAGGCGAAGAAATTGTTGTCACCAGACCGAACGACCTCAAGAGAATGAAATCTCTCCACGGCCTGACCCGTACATTGATCAACAATATGGTGATCGGTGTCAGCCAGGGCTACGAGAAGGTTCTGGAAGTAAACGGTGTCGGTTACAGGGCGGCGAAGTCCGGCAACAAACTGACCCTCAGCCTGGGATATTCACATCCTGTTGAGATGATCGACCCGGAAGGGATCGAGACAGTTCTGGAAGGTCAGAACAAGATCACTGTAAAGGGTATCGACAAAGAAAAAGTTGGCCAGTATGCAGCGGAGATCAGAGACAAGAGAAGACCGGAGCCATATAAGGGCAAGGGAATCAAGTACGCTGATGAAGTGATCCGCCGCAAGGTTGGTAAGACTGGTAAAAAATAAATAAGGAGGGTGTGAAAATGGTTAGTAAAAAATCAAGAAGTGAAGTTCGCAGAAAAAAGCACATGAAATTACGTAACCGTTTCAGCGGTACCGCTGAGAGGCCGCGTCTGGCTGTGTTTAGAAGCAATAATCATATGTATGCACAGGTGATCGACGATACCGATGGCAAGAGCAGAACTCTGGTAGCTGCTTCCACTCTTCAAAAAGACGTGAAGGCAGAATTAGAAAAGACAAATAACGTTGCGGCTGCAGCATACCTTGGAAAAGTCATTGCTGAAAAGGCAAAGGAAAAGGGAATCACCGACGTTGTCTTTGACAGAGGCGGCTTTATCTATCAGGGCAAGATCAAAGCATTGGCAGACGCAGCAAGAGAAGCTGGGCTGAATTTCTAGGAAGGGAGAACACATATGAGACAGGAACGTATTGATGCTGGTCAGTTAGAGTTAGAAGAAAAAGTGGTATCAATCAAACGTGTTACCAAGGTCGTAAAAGGTGGTCGTAACATGAGATTCACAGCTTTAGTAGTTGTCGGCGATGGAAAAGGCCATGTTGGTGCAGGTTTAGGAAAGGCTACCGAAATTCCGGAAGCGATCCGCAAAGGAAAAGAAGATGCGGCTAAGAAGCTGATCGAGGTTTCCCTGGACGAGAACGAAAGTGTAACACATGATACCATCGGTAAATTCGGAAGCGCTTCCGTATTATTGAAGAAGGCTCCGGACGGTACCGGTGTGATCGCCGGAGGTCCGGCGCGTGCGGTGATCGAGATGGCAGGAATCAAGAACATCCGTACAAAATCATTAGGCTCTAACAACAAGCAGAATGTAGTGCTTGCCACAATCGAAGGTCTGAAGGGGATCAAGACTCCTGAAGAAGTTGCAAGGCTCCGCGGAAAATCAATCGAAGAAATCGTAGGGTAACAGGCATAGGAGGTAGGTAAAAATGGCAAATTTAAAAATTACGTTAGTAAAGTCTACCATCGGTGCTGTGCCGAAGCATAGAAAGACCGTTGAAGCTCTGGGATTAAGGAAACTCAACAAGACAGTTGTGCTTCCGGACAATGCAGCTACCAGAGGTATGGTACAGCAGGTTAGACATTTAGTAAAGGTTGAAGAAGAAGCATAAAAAAATATAGATAAGGAGGTAGCAGCATGGACTTATCAAACTTGAGACCGGCAGATGGTTCTAAGCACAGCAATAACTTCAGAAGAGGCCGGGGACATGGATCCGGGAATGGTAAGACAGCCGGCAAGGGGCACAAGGGACAGAAGGCTCGTTCAGGTGCTCCGAGACCAGGGTTCGAAGGCGGACAGATGCCTTTATACAGAAGAATTCCGAAAAGAGGCTTTACCTGCAGAAACTCCAAGAAGATCGTCGGCATCAATATGAGCGCTCTTGAGGTATTTGAAGACGGTGCAGTTGTTTCTGTGGAAACACTGATGGAAAAAGGCATTGTAAAAAATCCGAGAGACGGCGTAAAGATTCTTGGAGACGGAGAGCTGACGAAGAAGCTCACCGTACAGGTAAATGCGTTCAGTGCAAAGGCAGCTGAAAAAATCGAGGCCCTGGGCGGAAAAGCAGAGGTGATCTAATGCTAGAAACAGTACGAAAAGCATTTCGGGTAGAAGATGTCCGTAAAAGACTTCTTTACACTTTTATGATGCTGGTCGTTGTAAGGCTCGGATCCCAACTGCCTACACCGGGAGTAAATCCGGCTTATATTCAGAACTTTTTTGCGAATCAGACCGGGGATGCGTTCAATTTCTTTGACGCATTTACCGGCGGTTCCTTTACCCAGATGTCCGTATTTGCATTGAGCATTACACCATATATCACATCTTCTATCATCATGCAGCTTCTGACCATCGCGATTCCAAAGCTGGAAGAGATGCAGAAGGAAGGTGCGGACGGAAGAAAAAAGATTGCGGCTATGACACGTTATGTGACGGTAGGCCTTGCATTATTTGAGTCCACCGTGATGGCTGTCGGCTTCGGCCGTCAGGGACTTCTGGTAGAGTTCAATTTTGTAAATGCCGCGATCGTAGTATGTACGCTGACCGCAGGTTCTGCATTTTTGATGTGGATCGGTGAGCGTATCACGGAAAAAGGCGTTGGAAATGGTATTTCCATTGTCCTGCTGATCAATATCGTTTCCCGTATACCGGATGATTTTGTCAAGCTGTACACACAGTTTATCCAGGGCAAGACTCCGGCAAAAGGACTGCTTGCAGCAGTGATCATTCTGGCTGTTCTGCTGGTTGTTGTCGTATTCGTAATCATCCTTCAGGGCGGTGAACGCAGGATCATGGTGCAGTATTCTCAGAAGGTAAAGGGAAGAAAGACATACGGCGGACAATCCACGCATATTCCTCTTAAGGTAAATACCGCAGGCGTGATCCCGGTTATTTTTTCATCTTCTCTGATGCAGCTCCCGATCGTGGTTGCCTCATTTATGAACAAAGGAAACGGCACAAGCATTGGAAGCCATATTCTCAGAGGATTAAATTCAAATAACTGGTGTGACCCTGAAAATATAGTATACTCCATTGGATTGCTGTTTTATATCGCTTTGACTATATTCTTTGCGTATTTCTATACTTCGATCACATTCAATCCGTTAGAGATCGCAAATAATATGAAGAAAAACGGCGGATTCATTCCAGGTATCCGTCCGGGCAGGCCGACAGTAGATTATCTGACGAAGATCCTGAATTATATCATCTTTATCGGAGCGTGCGGGCTGGTCATCGTTCAGGTGATTCCGTTCTTCTTTAACGGTGTGTTCGGAGCAAATGTTTCTTTCGGAGGAACATCGCTCATCATCATCGTAGGAGTTGTGCTTGAGACGATCAAGCAGATCGAATCACAGATGCTGGTACGCAATTATACTGGTTTCCTGAATAACAAAGGAAGCGCTGTGAAAGGCGGAGGATTCCTTGGGTATTGATCAATTATTTAGCTCGTTGTGTATTATTCCTGCGGAATGATCACAACGGGTTAAAGTGCTATATGGATAAATCGTCCGGAGTGCCTTTTGCGTCCCGGATGGTGAATGGAGGTAAAAGAATATGAAGATCATCATGTTAGGAGCCCCGGGAGCGGGCAAAGGAACACAGGCAAAGAAGATAGCTGAAAAATATTCGATTCCGCATATCTCTACGGGAGACATTTTCAGAGCAAATATCAAAAACGGGACGGAGCTTGGAAAGAAAGCGAAAACCTATATGGATCAGGGGCTGCTTGTTCCGGATGAGTTGGTAGTAGACCTGGTGGTAGACCGTGTGAATCAGGAGGATTGTGCAAACGGATATGTGCTGGACGGATTTCCGAGAACAATTCCCCAGGCAGAGGCTCTGGACAAGGCCCTGGCGGAGCTTGGACAGAAGATGGATTATGCGATCAACGTAGAAGTTCCGGATGATAATATCGTAAACCGCATGTCCGGACGCCGCGCATGCGTGGACTGCGGAGCAACCTATCATATGGTATATGCGTCCACAGAGAAGGAAGGCATCTGTGACAAGTGCGGCGGCGGACTCATCCTGAGAGATGACGATAAGCCGGAGACCGTGAAGAAGCGTCTCGGCGTTTACCATGACCAGACACAGCCGCTGATCGACTATTATACGGAAGCCGGGATTCTCAAAGAAGTAGACGGCACCATTGACATCAACGATGTATTTGCCGAAATCGTGAAAATTCTTGGCTGAAAGCACTACATAGAGCGTTCATAAAATAATGGAGGCGTTTTATGCTTATAGAGCCGGGAATACTTGCAAAATCAAAAGCGGGAAGAGATAAAGATTGTATATACGTCATAATTTCTGTCAATGATGAATATGTATATCTGGCAGACGGGAAGAATAGACCCGTCTGCCGGGCAAAGAAAAAGAACTGTAAACATGTGCAGCCGATCAGTAAGGTGCGCTGTGATCTCGTATCTGACGATGATGAGATCCGGCGTGTGATCAGAGGCTATATGAGTCATCTGGATGCAGAGGTGAGAGAATAAGAAGTGCAGAGAAAGGCACAGGAGGATTAAGTATGTCAAAGGCTGACGTGATCGAAATTGAAGGAGTCGTAGTAGAAAAGCTGCCCAATGCGATGTTCAAGGTAGAATTGGAAAATGGCCATATTGTACTGGCCCATATCAGCGGAAAACTGCGTATGAATTTCATCAAGATCTTACCTGGGGACAAGGTTACTTTGGAAATGTCTCCGTATGATCTCAGCAAAGGAAGAATTGTCTGGAGAGATAAGTAAAAAGGTGTTGACTTTGCAGGAGGCTGGGTGTTATACTATGAAATGGTCGTCTTTGGTTTGGTGTGCCCAAAAACGACAGTAGCCCCAAGGTTTTCAGCAAAGGATAGAAGGAGGATTTGACATGAAGGTTAGATCATCAGTAAAACCGATCTGTGAAAAGTGCAAGATTATCAAGAGAAAAGGCAGTATCCGGGTAATCTGCGAGAATCCGAAGCACAAACAGAGACAAGGCTAGGACAGTGGAGATGGAAGTGCGCGGCACCAGACAGAGTTTTCACGCGCATGGACATGGTTCCGGTTTTGGAGTTGTTTGTTAAAATTAGGCGGCTGACAGTATGACACGCCAGGCGGTGTGTGGAACTGTTTAATATACAGTAAGGATACATCCGGCTCGTGAATCAGGTACCGACGAGGCAGGTGGCCGTTGCGCGTTTTGCGCAAATGTATATTGCTTATAATACCCGGATCAAAGGGCGTAGCTTCAGGCGCTGCCGGGAAAGGGCATAGAGAATATGCCTGGGTAGATCGGGAAGATATGTTGTCTTCCGACAGATACCCGATGTACCCCAGTTAGGGACAATATTATAATTATTTAATGGAGGAAAGACACATGGCTCGTATTGCAGGTGTAGACTTACCAAGAGACAAACGTGTAGAGATCGGCTTGACTTATATTTATGGAATTGGAAGAACAAGCTCAAACCGTATTTTAGCAGAAGCAGGAGTGAATCCTGATACCCGTGTAAGAGATTTGACAAGTGAGGAAGTAAAGAAGATCAGTGAAGTCATTGATGCAACTCAGATGGTAGAAGGTGATCTCAGAAGAGAGATCCAGCTGAACATCAAGAGACTGAAAGAGATCGGATGCTACCGCGGAATCCGCCACAGAAAAGGACTTCCGGTACGCGGTCAGAAGACGAAGACAAACGCAAGAACCTGTAAAGGACCAAAGAGAACAGTAGCAAATAAAAAGAAGTAAGCACTTAGTGCGTAGATTAAAATGAGAAAGTAGGTTAGTTTAAATGGCGAAGAAAGTTACCAAAAAAGTGACAAAAAAACGTGTCAAGAAAAACGTTGAACGAGGACAGGCTCACATCCAGTCATCTTTTAATAATACGATCGTAACATTGACGGATGCACAGGGCAATGCTCTTTCATGGGCAAGTGCGGGCGGTCTGGGTTTTAGAGGTTCAAGGAAATCTACTCCATACGCAGCACAGATGGCAGCTGAGACAGCGGCTAAAGCAGCATTGATTCATGGTCTGAAAACAGTAGATGTTTTCGTTAAGGGTCCAGGTTCAGGAAGAGAAGCGGCAATCCGTGCGCTGCAGGCATGCGGCATTGACGTGATCAGTATCAAGGACGTGACACCGGTACCTCATAACGGATGCCGTCCGCCGAAACGCAGAAGAGTATAACCAATACCGCATATTATTAGGAGGAATTAAGAAAATGGCAGTAAACAGAGTCCCGGTTCTTAAGAGATGCCGTTCATTAGGTATGGACCCAATCTATTTAGGAATTAATAAAAAGTCAAAAAGACAGTTAAAGAGATCCAACAGAAAGATGAGTGAATACGGTCTCCAGTTACGCGAGAAGCAGAAAGCAAAATTCATCTACGGCGTATTAGAGAAGCCTTTCAGAAATTATTTCGAGAAGGCAAAGCAGCAGGAAGGCATGACAGGTGAGAACCTGATGACCCTTCTGGAGACCAGACTGGACAACGTGATGTTCCGTATGGGCTTTGCAAGGACCAGAAGAGAAGCAAGACAGATCGTAGGCCACAGACATGTGCTGGTGAACGGCAAGCAGGTAAAGGTTCCTTCCTACCTTGTAAAGGCCGGCGATGTGATTGAGATCAAAGAAAAGAACAAAGGCAGCCAGAGATACAAGGATATCCTGGAAGTGACCGGCGGCAACATGATTCCGAACTGGCTGGAAGTGGATGCCGAGAATCTGAAAGGTGAAGTCAAAGAGCTTCCGAAGAGAGACGCAATAGATGTTCCTGTTGACGAGATGTTGATCGTCGAGCTGTATTCTAAGTAATTCATTCGGATATAGCATGATTGAAAAGTACCCCTCAATATTTTTTAACCCATAAGGAGGGTCGTGTAGTGTTTGATTTTAATAAACCGAATATTGAAATTACAGAAATTTCAGAAGATAAGAAGTATGGAAGATTCGTTGTAGAACCTTTGGAGCGGGGATATGGAATCACATTGGGTAATTCCCTGAGAAGAATTATGCTTTCTTCTCTTCCGGGAGCAGCGATCAGCTCCGTGAAGATTGACGGAGTACTGCACGAATTCAGTTCCATACCGGGCGTAAAAGAAGATGTGACCGAGATTATCATGAATCTGAAATGTCTGGCAATTAAGAATACATCGGAATCAGACGAAGTGAAGACTGCATATATCGAATTCGAGGGAGAAGGTGTTGTAACAGGCGCCGACATCCAGGCGGATGCCGATATTGAGATTATGAATCCGGATCAGGTCATCGCTACATTAAGCGGCGGTAAGGACAGCAAGCTGTACATGGAGCTTACGATCACAAAGGGAAGAGGTTATATCAGCGCGGATAAGAACAAGGGAGAGGATATTCCGATCGGCGTCATCCTGATAGATTCTATCTATACGCCTGTTGACCGTGTAAATATGTCAGTAGAAAATACACGTGTCGGACAGATAACCGATTACGATAAGCTCACGCTGGACGTATGGACAAGAGGCACATTGCTTCCGGACGAAGCGGTCAGCCTTGCCGCAAAGGTACTCAGCGAACATCTGAAATTATTCATCGACCTGTCAGAAGTCGCGCAGGCTGCTGAGGTCATGATCGAAAAAGAAGATGATGAAAAAGAGAAGGTTCTGGAGATGAGTATTGATGAACTGGAATTATCTGTCCGTTCATACAACTGCCTCAAGAGAGCAGGTATCAATACCGTGGAAGAGCTTACGAATAAGACGCCGGAAGATATGATGAAGGTAAGGAACCTGGGACGCAAGTCCCTGGAGGAAGTCCTTGCGAAGCTGAAAGAACTCAATCTGGAGTTAAATTCAGGTGAGGAGTAAATAGAGGATGATCGTTCTATGGCAGGACGCCGTGAATGATCATAAATGATCCAAATATCCGGCCAGTAAGCCCGAAGCGCATGGCAGGAGCATTTGATTAATAAGCCCGAAGATTGCATAACCAAATGTGTGGCTTATGAGGCGGAGAGAACTTACGGCCAGCCAGCTGTAATGACAAAACAGTCTCATAAGCAAATGAATGGAGGATAAGAACAATGGCAAAATATAGAAAACTTGGCAGAACATCCAGCCAGAGAAAAGCTTTGATCAGAAATCAGGTAACCGCATTGCTTTACAATGGAAAGATCGTGACCACAGAAGCGAAGGCAAAAGAGATCCGCAAGGTTGCGGAGGGCTTGATCGCAAAGGCTGTCAAGGAAAAAGATAACTACGAAGAAGTGACCGTAAAGGCAAAGGTTGCGCGCAAGGACAAGGACGGGAAGAGAGTAAAGGAAGTCGTTGACGGAAAGAAAGTTACTGTATATGATGAAGTAGAGAAGAAGATCAAGAAAGATATGCCGAGCAGACTTCATGCCAGAAGAGAGATGCTCAAGGTTCTCTACCCTGTAACAGAGGTTCCGGCTGCTGCGGCAGGAAAGAAAAAGAATACCAAGAAGGTAGACCTGGTAGATAAGTTATTTACCGAGATCGCTCCGAAGTACGAGAACCGAAACGGCGGCTACACAAGAATCGTGAAGATCGGCCAGCGCAAGGGCGATGCTGCTTTGGAAGTGCTTCTTGAGTTAGTATAATAAAAAAATGATATGATCTGTACAAAAAAGGCTGTCGGGAAATTCCCGACAGCCGATTTTTTATAGTTTACCAGGACTGGAAAAACAGGTTGTTTCCTACGTTGACTCCGACCCGGTCGGTGGCGCCTGCATACAGGAAATAATAGCAATCCGCAACAGCCGCAAGTCTTGCTCCGTTCAGAGCCTCCTGAGCCACCTGATAGGAGAGATCACTGGGGCCTCTGGCAAGTACCGTGTCCAGACGGCCTGTCCATACCGGTTCAAACTGTCCCTCCGCATACACGATCTCCTGGATCGTATTTGGGAAGATGGAACTGCTCATCCGGTTCATGATCACAGTAGCAACAGCCAGGAGAGAATCATGCTCCTGCATGGCCTCGCATTCCAATATGGCCGCAAAGATATCCAGCTCACTGCCGGAGACACTTGCCGCACCGCCGTTCACAACGGTACTGTCGGTCACATCCTCTTCCGGTTTTTTATCCTCGCCGGGTTTTTCCCCTTCTGACACAGTCGGCACCGTAACCGGCTTCTGCGCGTTCTTTTTCGCTTCCTCGGCCTTTCTCGCTGCTTCCGCCTGCCGGGCTTCCTCCTCACGAAGCAGAGCAAGCTGTGCGTTGAACGTGGCAAGATCTGTGGAGGTCGCCTTTGCAGTCGCATTGAGCTCGACTCTCCGCTGTTCCAGCTGCTCCTGCAGATCTTCCAGAGAGGACTCCTGGTTCAGGAGCACCTGTTCACGTTCTGCGATATCTTCCCGTATGGTCCGCAGCTTAACAAGCATATCACGGTCATAGCTGCTGATATTCTCAATAAATTCCGCTTTGTTCAGAAAATCAGTCATGCTGTCCGCAGAAAAAAGCATTTCCAACAGTGATTCATTGCCCACTTCGTACATATATTTAATGCGGGCCTTCATTGCTTCATAACGCTGTGATTCGTCTGCCTGGGCATCCGCCAGAGAATCCTGGGTACGGAGGATCTCG
Organism: Lachnospiraceae bacterium; assembly: GCA_910575475.1. Lineage (GTDB taxonomy): Bacteria > Bacillota > Clostridia > Lachnospirales > Lachnospiraceae > Schaedlerella. The sequence goes on from CAJTGD010000008.1 coordinate 96,535, forward strand.
CTGTGGATGATCTCGATCTGGTTCTTTGCGGAGGCAATCTCATCGCTGATCTTGACCATTTCCTGATTGATGCCCTCAAGCTGGCTGTTCAGTGAGCTGGTCCTGGTCTCCAGATCTGTGATATCCGTCGCATGTACGGACAGCGGCGAGCAGGTAAGGACCAGTGAGCAGATCAATATTCCAATAGATAGTTTCATAAAATAATTTCCTTTCAAATGTTTAATAAAAGAATCGCCTATGATAGTATACTATAAATTGCAAAATTAATCAATTTTTGTTATTATATTTTTGTAAAAAGTTTGTAACAAAAATAGACTGTAAATAGTAACATTCAGGAAGGAACTTAGAGAATATGCATCAGATAAAAATGATCGGACTGGATCTGGACGGAACACTGCTGACATCGGATAAAAAATTACTGCCTTATACCAGGCAGGTGATCGCAGAGGCAATCGAGCGGGGAATCCTGGTGCTTATGGCAACCGGACGTCCCTACACGGGCATCCCCGGGGAGCTGCGCGATTTTCCGGGCATACGCTATGCACTGACCTCCAACGGCGCGCGCATTCTGGATACACAGACAGGAAAGGCGCTGATCGAGCATCTGCTCCCGTTGAAAAGTGCGAAAAAGGCATTGGAAATTTTACGGAAGTATGATACATTACAAGAGGTATATTTTGAAGGACAGGGTTACGCGGAGGCTGATAAGCTAGATAGGATCTCCAGATACCACCACAATCCCCATATGTGGGAATATGTCCGGAGCTCCAGAAAGCCTGTCCACAGCCTGACAGAGCTGATCGAGCGGGAGAACCGGGACATGGATAAGGTTCAGGCTCTGTTTGCGGATATGGAGGAGCTCGCGCAGGCGTGGAAGGAACTGGAGCAGTACAGGGAACTTGTACTGGTCTCATCCCTTGGATACAACATTGAGATTAATGCGGCCGGTGTAGATAAAGGCACAGGTCTGATGGAACTGGGAGCGCTGCTGAGGATCCGCCCGGAGGAGATCATGGCCTGCGGGGACGGAGATAACGACATCCGCATGCTGGAGCTGGCGGGAGTCGGCGTTGCCATGGGAAACGCAGGGAAAAATGTAAAGGCTGCCGCGGATTACATAGCAGAAACAAATGATCATGAGGGGGCCGCAAAGGCGATTGTGAAATATGCATTTTGCAATGACTCAGAACAGCAATAGTTTAAAGACTTTTTAAAACAGGAGGAAAACAATGTTAGACGCATTAAAGGTCATTATTTTGGGGATTGTGGAAGGGATCACGGAGTGGCTTCCCATCAGCAGCACAGGGCATCTGATCCTGGTGGAGGAATTTATCAAGCTGGAGCTGAGCGAGGCATTCATCGAGATGTTCAATGTAGTCATCCAGCTCGGCGCGATCATGGCCGTTGTTGTGATCTATTTTCACAAGCTGAATCCATTTTCACCGACCAAGACGCAGAAGCAGAAGATGCTGACGATTCAGCTCTGGGTGAAGGTGGCGATCGCGGCGGTTCCGGCCGCGGTGATCGGGCTTTTGTTTGATGATATGATCGAAGCCAAGTTTATGAATGCATATGTGGTAGCGGCAACTCTGATCATCTACGGAATCTTATTCATCATCGTGGAGGAAAGCCACAAGAATAAGCAGCCTAAGGTGACAAAGCTGTCCAGGCTGAGTATACCGATGGTGCTGGTCATCGGCGTATTCCAGGTGCTTGCGCTGATTCCGGGGACCTCACGTTCGGGAGCGACGATCATCGGCGCGCTTTTGATCGGGACTGCAAGAGGCGTTGCGGCGGAATTTACCTTTTTCCTGGGAATCCCGGTCATGTTCGGAGCCAGCTTTTTGAAGATCATCAAGTTTCTGAAGGATGGTGCAGGCATTGCCGGCAGTGAAATTTTTCTGCTCCTGCTCGGCTGCGGCGTGTCATTCGGCGTATCGATCTTTGCGATCAAGTTTTTGATGCAGTATATCAAGAACCATGATTTCAAAGCATTCGGATATTATAGGATCGTCCTGGGTGTGGTTGTGTTGATCTATTTTGGCGTTTCCGGACTGCTTGCGGCGTAGTGCAATAAAGCGATTACAAAAAATCACCGGACAGTATTTTGAGGACTGACCGGTGATTTTTACGTATAGAAAGAGTTTCATCATTTGGGAAGCCGGATTTTTTTAGAAGTATTTATTTTGAATAAAATTGATGGTTAAGTCTTGTATTTTTGCAGAAATCTGATAAAATATAAAACTGTGTGTATGTTTATGCATATGCTGCAATTCACAGCCGGAAGAAGACGGACAGAGAGCTCCTGCGTACACAGCCTGCGGGCAGCCGAAAGATGCGCTTTTGTGGATCGCAGCATACGGAATGAAAAAGTTTGGAGGAGAGATTATGAAGAAAAAATTGTTAAGCCTTTTATTAGCAGCGGCATGTGTATTTTCTATGGCGGCATGCGGTTCCGGAAGCGATTCTGCTGGAGACAGCGGGAACGCAGCACAGACAAGTGAAGCAGACGATACGGAAGACGCGGAAGAAGCAGAAGCGTCCGGAGAGGGCGGAATGCTGATCATGGCGACCAACGCGGAGTTCCCGCCGTATGAATATCATGAAGGCGATGAGATCGTTGGGATCGACGCAGAGATCGCGGCGGCGATCGCGGAAGAGCTGGGGATGGAGCTGAAGATTGAGGATATGGCATTTGATTCCATCATTACCGCGGTTTCCGGAGGAAAGGCGGATATGGGTCTTGCAGGTATGACCGTGAATCCGGACCGTGAGAAGAATGTTAATTTTTCAGATACTTATGCAACCGCGGCTCAGGTGATCATCGTGAAGGAAGGCAGCGAGACGGCAGGCCCGGATGATCTGACTGGAAAGAAGATCGGAGTTCAGCTTGGAACCACAGGAGATATCTATGCGGAGGATATCGAGGATGCGGAAATAGAGCGCTACAACAAGGGAATGGAAGCTGTTCAGGCGTTGCTGCAGGATAAGATCGACGCAGTCGTGATCGACGGGGAACCGGCGAAGGTCTATGTGGCGGAGAACGAAGGTCTGAAAGTGTTGGATGAGCCTCTGACTGAAGAAGAATATGCCATCGCGATCGCAAAGGACAACGACGAACTGCTGGAAAAGGTGAATACCGCACTGACAAGCCTGAAGGATTCCGGCAAGCTGGATGAGATCGTTGCAAAGTATATCTCTGCAGATGAGTAATGGCTGCGGCAATACCATTTACGATTAAATAAGAGGAAATAAAGAATGCTTCAGACATTTCAGGAGAGGTTTTACGATAATTTTATACAAGACGACCGTTGGAATTATATCTGGGAAGGGCTGACCGTGACATTGCGTGTCACATTGTTTGCAGTCATCCTGGGAATCGTGATCGGATTTTTGATCGCCATTATCCGATCCACCTACGACAAGACCGGAAAGATGAAGATTCTAAACTTTATCTGCAGCGTCTATCTCACGGTGATCCGGGGAACCCCGGTGGTCGTACAGCTTTTGATCATTTATTTCGTGATCTTCGGCAGTGTGGACATCAACAAGATCGTAGTCGCGATCATGGCGTTTGGAATCAATTCCGGCGCCTATGTAGCAGAGATCTTCCGATCCGGGATCATGTCGATTGATAATGGGCAGTTTGAGGCCGGACGGAGCCTCGGCTTCAATTATACACAGACCATGCGGTATATCATCATGCCCCAGGCATTTAAAAATGTCCTTCCGGCGCTCGGCAACGAGTTTATCGTTCTGCTGAAGGAGACCTCGGTGTCAGGCTATATCGCGCTGCAGGATCTGACAAAGGGCGGCGATATCATCCGAAGCCGTACATATGACGCATTTATGCCTCTTCTGGCCGTGGCGCTGATCTATCTGGTCATGGTCATGATATTTACAAAACTGGTGAATATACTGGAGAGGAGGCTGAGGAGCAGTGATCATTAATGGAGATGTATTGATCAGGGTGGAGGATATCCACAAGGTTTTCGATGACAGCCTGCACGCGCTGAACGGTGTCTCGGAGGAGATCTCAAAAGGCGAGGTGGTTGTGATCGTGGGACCCTCCGGTTCCGGAAAATCTACGTTTCTGCGGTCTTTGAACCTTCTGGAGGTTCCTACAACCGGGCATATTTATTTTGAGGGAGTAGATATCACAGGAAAGCAGACCAATATTGACAAGCACCGCCAGAAGATGGGGATGGTATTTCAGCATTTCAACCTGTTTCCCCATAAGACCATATTAGAAAATATCACGCTGGCGCCCATCAAGCTTCTGAAAAAAAGCAAGGAGGAAGCAGATGCCGAGGCAATGAAGCTTCTGCGGAAGGTGGGACTGGAGGAGAAGGCGGATGCTTATCCGTCCCAGCTCTCCGGCGGACAGAAGCAGAGGATCGCGATCGTCCGTTCCCTGGCAATGAACCCGGACGTGATGCTGTTTGACGAGCCGACCTCTGCGCTGGATCCGGAGATGGTCGGGGAGGTACTGGAGCTGATGAAGCAGCTTGCCCATGACGGCATGACGATGGTGGTAGTCACCCACGAGATGGGATTTGCGAAAGAGGTTGCCACCCGTGTACTGTTCATGGATCAGGGACAGGTGAAGGAGCAGGGCACGCCGGAGGAATTTTTCGGCAATCCGAAAGATCCGAGGCTGCAGGAATTTTTGTCAAAGATTCTGTAGCAGGCGCTGCTGCCGCCATATAAAGAATGAAAGAAATCTTACTGGCTTTTCAGAATTTTAAAGTCGGTAAGATTTTTTATTAATGATGCAGAACTGGCAGCAGATGGGTCTGTGGTCTGCCGTTTTGTATAATACCGAAACTTTCCATTCCAATATTATTGAAATCGTCAGGGAAAAGTAGTAAAATCCATGTCATTGGATCATCAGAGAAAGACTGTATAAAAGGAATATTACATATGAAATATGAACGTATCTCAAAAGGAACCTTTCTGGAACGGCCCAACAGGTTCATCGCTTATGCGGAACTGGACGGGAAAACGGAGGTCATCCATGTAAAAAATACCGGCAGGTGCGCGGAGCTTCTGATACCGGGAGCGTCCATTTACGTGCAGGAGAGCGATAATCCCGCGCGGAAGACAAAGTGGGATCTGATCGGCGTGGAGAAGGGCAGCCGGATGATCAATATGGATTCCCAGGTACCTAATCTGGTCGTGAAGGAATGGATCGAATCGGGGCATTTGACCTCGGATATCCGGATGGTCAGACCGGAGACTGCATATGGCAATTCGCGTTTTGACCTATATGTAGAGACTGGGAGCAGCAGGATTTTCATAGAAGTCAAGGGAGTAACCCTGGAGGAAGAGGGGGTGGTCCGTTTTCCGGATGCCCCCAGCGACCGTGCGGTGAAGCATCTTCAGGAGCTGGAAAAGGCGGTCAGGGAAGGATATGAGGCTTATGTATTCTTTGTGATACAGATGAAGGGAGTACGGTATTTTACCCCCAACATGGATACCCATCCTGCCTTCTGCGAAGCCTTGAAGTCGGCAAAGGCGGCGGGGGTGAACATACTGGCCTATGACTGCCGGGTCAGCGGCGACCAGATCGAGATTGCGGATCCCGTGCCTGTGGTGCTGGAAAGTCCCAGGCTTAGGGAAGCGGTGGAGCCGGTCATTCAGTGGTATCGGGAGAATCACAGGGACCTGCCGTGGCGGAATACCAGGGATCCGTATCGGATCTGGGTGTCGGAGATCATGCTTCAGCAGACCAGAGTGGAGGCCGTAAAACGCTATTACGAACGTTTTTTGTCAGAGCTTCCTACGGTGAAGGAGCTGGCAGAGGTGCCAGAGGACCGGCTGATGAAGCTGTGGGAAGGGCTGGGCTACTATAACCGGGTGCGGAACATGCAGAAGGCGGCCAGACAGGTGATGGAGGAATATCAGGGCGAATTTCCTCATACATATGATACAATCCGGTCTCTCGCCGGAATCGGAAATTATACGGCAGGGGCGGTCAGCTCCTTTGCCTTCGGGATTCCCAAGCCGGCGGTGGACGGCAATGTGCTGCGGGTCCTTTCGCGGATCCTGGCCAGCGAAGAGGACATTATGAAAGCCGGTGTCCGTTCCTGGATGGAACGCGCGGTGGAGGAGGTCATTCCGGAGCAGAACGCGTCAGACTTTAACCAGGGGCTGATCGAGCTGGGAGCTCTCGTATGCGTTCCAAACGGAGATCCCAGGTGCCGGGAATGCCCGGCGGCCGGGCTCTGCCTTGCCAGAGAAAAAGGAATACAGACCCGGCTGCCTGTGAAGGCAAAGGCAAAGGCCAGAAGGATCGAGAAGCGGACGATCCTGATATTTCGGGACGCCCGGGGCGTCGCGATCCGCAAGCGCCCGTCCAGGGGGCTGCTTGCCGGCCTGTATGAGCTGCCCAATGTGGAAGGGCACCTGACCGGCAGACAAGCGGCTGACTATGGAAAGTCCATCGGCCTGATGCCGGTCCGGGTACGGAAGCTGGAGGACGCAAAGCATATTTTCAGCCATGTGGAGTGGCATATGATCGGATATGAGATGCTTGTGGATGAGCTGGAGAAGAGCTGCGGCGCGGAGATGATCTTTGCAAAAAAAGAAGAATTGGAGACGGTGTACTCAATTCCGTCCGCATTTGAAAGCTATATGAATCTGGGACGAATTTGAAAATAAAGTGTATTTGAAGGGGAGGGGTAACAGACATGAAGGAAAGTATGGAGTTATCCAGACAGCAGCAGAAATCAAAGGAAACAAAGGAACGGATTTTCCGGGCGGCCAAACAGATCTTGAAAAAGAAGGGCTATGAGGAGCTTTCCATCAAGAATATCTGTGAGGAGGCCGGAGTTTCCAACGGCAGCTTTTATCATCACTTTAAGACAAAGGATGATCTGCTTTCTTATTATATAGAGGAACAGCCAAGCATCAATCCGGCGCTTCTGGAGCTCCCGCGTGATGCGGGTGAGGCGAAGATCGCGATCATCCGGGTTTATCTGAACTATGTGAGCTACTGCAGGGAGCTGGGCGTGGAGTTCATGTCCGGGTACTACAATCCGAAGAACCAGGCGCTGAACGCGGCCATACGGACCGAGAGGCCCTATCCGATCGTGACCGTGCAGGAATATGTAGAAAAAGCGGCTCTGGCCGGGATCATCCATCTGAATGTAGAGATTGAAGCATTTACCACAGACATCCGGATGATCGTCATCGGCAATGTATTCGAGTGGTGTCTGCGCAGCGGAGAAACAGACTTTGAGGGAAATATGAGACGTTCCCTTGGAAAATATCTGGACAGTACGATCTGCTGAGATTTCGTACCGAAGATGGAGGTATGGTTTGAAATATACATTTATCGTAAATCCGAAATCCCGTTCCGGGCGCGGCGGGATGATCTGGAAGCTGACAGAACCGGAATTGAAAAAAAGAAGAATTGACTATGAAGTATTTTACACGGAATACGCGCGCCATGCGGTTCGGATCACGGATGAGATCACAGCCGACGGGCAGGAGCATACGCTGGTGGTGGTTGGCGGCGACGGCACGGTAGACGAGGTGGTAAACGGGATCCGCGACTGCTCCAGGGTCACTCTTGGATATATCCCGACCGGCTCCGGCAACGACTTTACCAGGGCGCTCCACCTGCCCGCCGAGGTTCATGCGGCCCTGGAAAATATTTTCGAAAGCGGCAGCAAGGTTCCCATGGATGTGGGCAGGTTGAACTGCGGGGAACAGACATGCCGGTTTGCGGTCAGCGCCGGGATTGGCTTTGACGCCGCGGTGTGCCATCGGGCCGCTGTCTCGCCGATTAAGACGGTCTTAAACAAATTGGGTCTTGGAAAGCTGACCTACCTGGCGATTGCATTGAAATGGATCCTCCGTGAACAGCCCATGTCTGCGGAGATTCGGATCGACGGAGAGAGAGCAAGGCATTTTGAGCATACATATTTTGCGGCGGTCATGAACCATCCCTATGAGGGAGGGGGCTTCTTTTTCTGCCCGGAGGCTCAGATCGGAGACGGGATGCTGGATGTGATCGTGGTTTCCGAGCTGCCGAAATGGAAGATCCTCCTTCTGCTCCCCACCGCTTTTTGGGGAAAACACGTGAACTTTCAAGGAATATCGATTTACCGATGCAGGGAGATTGAAGTGAAAATGGGCAAAGAGCTTCCAATCCATGCGGATGGAGAACCGATCGCCCGGGGGCAGACGATCCGGGCTGCTCTGGAGCCGGAACAGATCCGGGTGATCGCGCCGCGGGTTAAAAAGATTTGATAAAAAAGATTTCTATGAATGTTTTGTAAACATCCTTGTTGTTGTGATGGAATCGTGATATAATCGGGAGAATGAAAAGTACTCTTGAAAAAAGTACAGGGGGATATGTAGACTTTAATCTATATCAGAGGGAGCGTTTCATATGACATGGAGGGAAAGGACGGCAGAATTGCTGAAAAAATATAAGCATGGATGGGTATTCAGCTATTTTCTGGTCTATATGCCGTGGTTTTTATATCTGGAGAAGCATGTGACAAAGAATTATCATGTCATCCATTCGGCGATTGATGATGAGATCCCGTTTATCGAATATTTCATTGTGCCGTATTTACTGTGGTTTGTATTTATCGCGGCGGTGATGCTGTACTTCTTTTTTACGGATGTAGAAGGATTTTACAGGCTTGCGAAGCTGATGTTTGCGGGAATGACCATTTTTCTGATTGTATCCACGCTGGTTCCCAACGGTCTGAATATCAGGCCCTATGCGTTCGAGCGGGATAATATTTTCGTAGATATGGTAAAGCTTTTGTACCGGGCGGATACGCCGACCAATGTGATGCCCAGCATCCATGTATATAATTCTCTGGCTGCTTGTATCGCCATCAGCCAGAGCCGCGCGCTACAGAAGCACAGGGCGGTCTGTACAGGGGCTTATGTACTTGCGGCGCTGATCATTATGGCAACGATGTTTTTGAAGCAGCATTCCGTGATCGACGTGGCGTCTGCGGTCGTGATGGCGCATATGCTGTATCAGTTTTTCTATGTACCGGAGGGGCGGCAGTATGCCGAGAGAAGGCTGTCGCGGACGGCAATGCTGCAGAATAAATGATCCGGCCGCAGAAAGAGTAATATAATGAGGAGGAAAAAGGAACAATGGGAAAGATTATGCTGACAGGAGACCGACCGACCGGAAAATTACACGTAGGCCACTATGTCGGTTCATTGAGAAGAAGGGTGGAGCTGCAGGAGTCCGGCGGATTTGACGATATATTTATTATGATCGCGGATGCCCAGGCGCTGACGGATAATGCGGACAATCCGGAAAAGGTGCGCCAGAATATCATCGAGGTGGCGCTGGATTATCTGGCATGCGGCCTGGATCCGGAGAAGTCCACGCTGTTCATCCAGTCCCAGGTGCCGGAGCTGTGCGAGCTGTCATTTTATTATATGAACCTGGTGACCGTGTCCAGACTGCAGAGGAACCCGACTGTAAAGTCCGAGATCCAGATGCGCAATTTTGAGGCAAGCATTCCGGTGGGCTTCTTTACGTACCCGATCAGCCAGGCGGCGGATATCACCGCATTTCAGGCGACCACGGTGCCGGTAGGGGAAGACCAGCTTCCCATGCTGGAACAGACGAAGGAGATCGTGAGAAAGTTCAACTCCGTCTATGGAGACACTCTGGTAGAGCCGGAGATCCTGCTTCCGGATAATCAGGCGTGCATGCGCCTCCCGGGAATCGACGGCAAGGCAAAGATGAGCAAATCGCTGAATAACTGTATCTATCTTTCCGAGGAACCGGATGAGATCAAGCAGAAGGTGTTCAGCATGTTTACCGATCCCACTCATATCCGTATCGAGGATCCGGGCAAGCTGGAGGGCAACACGGTATTCACGTATCTGGACGCGTTCTGCAGGCCGGAGTATTTCCCGGAATTTCTGCCGGATTATACCAGTCTGGATGAGCTCAAGGAGCACTATAAGCGGGGCGGCCTCGGCGATATGAAGGTAAAGCGTTTCCTCAACGCGGTCCTGCAGGCGGAATTAGAGCCCATCAGGAACCGGAGAAAGGAATACCAGAAGGACATTCCATATGTATATGAGATTCTCAGGAAGGGCAGCGAAAAGGCGGAGAGAAGAGCTGCAAAGACACTGCAGGATGTGAAGGCAGCTATGAAGATCAACTACTTTGACGACGCGGAACTGATCAGCAGCCAGGCGGAGCGGTTTCAGAAGCAATAGTACGGAAAGGAAGAGATGTAAGGGGCTGCACAGCCCCCTATTTCTGCAAATAAAAAAATCAAGGACATAAAAATCCTTGATTTTTTAACGTGCGATAGAGGATTCGAACCCCCGACCTTCTGGTCCGTAGCCAGACGCTCTATCCAGCTGAGCTAATCGCACATATTTGATAAAGCCGTTCACAACATATGTTAGTATATAATATAGGAACGGCTTTGTCAAGTTTTTTTGAAAAATTATTTCCTGTCTAGTTACTGTGAATCGTAACCATGTCTGATTTATTTTCCGTCTGTCATCGGATTCGGGAACAGATGTCTCGGGATTCCGTCTACCATGACAGGTGATACATCGCCCTGAATCAGAGGACGTACATAGTTTACGAACTCATCGGTTACATAATCCGCGTCTTCATTCATCCATTCTCTTGGAACAAGCTTCTCGTCATTGGCGATCTTATGAACATCCTTCACCTCGGTTCCGCTCTGATACGGATCATCGGACAGACGCTGGATGACAACCATCTTGCCGCTGTCGCCTTCGTCCGCTGCCTTCACTGCGGCGCCGCCTACCTGATATGCCTCCAGGATGTCCACACGGGAAGCACAGTGGGAAGCAGACCTCTGCAGGGTGCTCAGCTCAATGGCACGGGACTTGCATCCGATATCACCGGCAATATAGCTTGCCAGATAATTGGCGGTACCGGACAGCTGCTTGTGGCCGAATGCGTCTACGAAGTCGATGCTCTGTCCCAGCTCACATACATAACGCCCGTCGTCCAGACGGATTCCCTCGGAAACCGCGATCACGACAGAAGACTTCTTGGTCAGGATCTGCCTTACCTTGTCGCCAAATTTCTGAATATCAAACGAAACCTCCGGCAGATAGATCAGGTCCGGTCCGAAGCAATCCTCGCCCTTGGCAAGCGCAGCAGCGCCGGTCAGCCATCCTGCGTTACGTCCCATGATCTCGATGATGGAAACCAGTCCCTTGGAGTATTCCAGACAGAAGCTGTCGCGGATGATCTCCTTTACGGATGTGCCGATATACTTGGCAGCGCTTCCGTATCCCGGCGTATGGTCTGTCAGAGCCAGGTCATTGTCAATGGTCTTCGGACAGCCGATAAAGCGGGTCTTGAATCCGGTAATGATGGCATAATCAGATAACTTCTTGATGGTATCCATGGAGTCATTGCCGCCGATATAGATAAATGCTTCAATATTCAGCTTTTCCAGGATCTCGAAAATCTTGTCATAGACATCTCTGTCTTCGTGGATCTCCGGCAGCTTATAACGGCATGAACCAAGAAAAGCAGCAGGCGTTCTCTTCAAAAGTTCCGCATCCAGTTCTGTGGTGATATAGTCTGATAAATCTATATATCTTTCCTGCAGCAGTCCCTGGATCCCGTGCAGCATCCCATAGACCTTGCCGGCCCCACGATCCTTAGCGGTGCGGTATACGCCCGCGAGACTTGAATTAATAGCGGCGGTCGGTCCGCCTGACTGACCGACGATTACATTTCCCTTCATGATATAGTACCTCCGTATGATTTGATAAAGCTGATCATGCTTCTGCCAAAGGATGACCAGACAAACGTGCAGAGTATTGTTTGCTCTGCCAGAAAACTACAATTACTAGTTTAGTGTATTTTTGGCGTTTTGTAAAGAAAAATGTTAAGATTCCACTCCAGGTTGAATCAGATCCATAAAATCAAATAAACGTTTATTGCGGTTCAGCTGTCTTTTAAGGTAAGATAATTATATATGCTCACGGAGAAGTATATGGATTTTGATAGTACATACGAAATGATCGGAGGTCAAACTATGCTGGACAATAAAAAAATAGCCGGTTTCATCACAAGCAAAAGAAAGCAGCTCGGCATGACACAGGCGGAGATCGCATCCAGGCTCAACGTCTCTTTTCAGGCTGTTTCCAAGTGGGAAAACGGTACGCTGCCGAATGTGGAGATCCTGGTGGAATTGGCGGGATTGCTGCACACCTCAGTGGACGAGATCCTTCAGGGCCGGGAGAAAAACAGCGAGAGCTTTTCCTACAGCAAGGCCGGGGTGGACATTTCCTATACCGATGCCATGAAAAGGGAGATGGCTGTGTATCTGAGAACGGAGAACCCGCGCGTGCTCAACGGTCTCGGCCCCTTTGCGTCTCTGTACGACATCGGATTTCTGGGTATTGGGGATCCGGTACTGGTCCTGAAGTCCGAGGAACCGGGTTCCAAGCAGAAGCTGGCCATGGAATACGGATACGTGGAATCCATCTGCCATGACATGATCAACCACCTGGTAAATGATATTGCCGTGATGGGCGCGAAGCCCCTTGCGGTGCTGGATACGATCGTCTGCGGAAGGGCGGAAAAGGAAACGATGAAAGCCTTTGTGAAAGGGATTTCCGAGGCCTGCCGGGAAAATGAATGCGACCTGGTGGGCGGCGAAACGTCCATTCAGCCGGAGGTGGTAAATCCGGGGCTGTATATCCTGACATCAAGCATTGCCGGGATCGTACCCAGAGACCGGATCATCGACGGGTCACGGATCCGGGAAGGGGATAAAGTTCTGGCGGCGGCCTCCAACGGTCTCCATACCAACGGCTATACGCTGATTCGTTTCTTGATGGAAAAAATTCCCCGGATCAAGCTGGACAGGATAGAAGGCGAGACATTCATCGAGCAGATCATGAAGCCTCATACGCCGTACTACCGGGCCATCAAAACGGTGACCCGGGGGAATGGAGTCCGCGGTATGGCGCATATTACCGGGGGCGGCATTGAGGGGAACCTGTGCAGGATCATCCCCGACGGGCTGAGCGCGGAAATTGATCTGCGGCAGTTGAAAACACTGCCCATATTTACCTATATTAAAAATGCCGGTAATATAGAAGAACAGGAAATGCTTTCCACGTTTAACTGCGGAGCCGGGCTTCTGCTGGTAGTGGATCAGGAGCATGCACGGGAAATTATGGAACAGATGAAACAATATTATGACTGCTATGAGATCGGGGAAATACGAAAAGGGGAGAAAAAGGTGGTATTCCGGAATCATATTTTATTTGAAACATGATAGAATACATAGATGTCTTCTGCAATATGATTGACAGCCTCTAAGTCCATTCCTTCTTGCTCAGCGGTTTAAGATAATTCTTTTTCAGGTCACGGATGTTACCAAAGAAAGCCATCTCGGATTTAGAAAACAGGTTGTTTTCTAATTTGAGTCTAATCAGTGACATTGTACAGAGAAGGTCGGCGGCTTGAAAAAGTTTATATTCTGAGGGCATGACCTTCCGAAAAACAGGATTTGGCAACATTGAGTTAAATACAGAAGATAAGATTTTGCTGACCTCGACCTGCCCATTGTCATAGTAAATTTTTACATCATCGAATGAAAGAAATTCTTCATAGTGGTTTCGAATGAACTGCGAAATCTGCTTGGAAAGTTTTCCGGTGGCTTCAACCACATTAAGAATATGCTTTTTTTCAATATAAAAGCTTTTGTATTGGATGTTAACCTGACGGATGAAGGCTATCATTTTATTGAAAATATGACGCCTTTCCTGAATTGACATGTTTGTATATATCTCTTCTTTTCGGATGATGGGGCCGGTATGGATACACAGATTATGAAGACCAAGATAGGAAAGCTCAGTATTTAGCTTTGCGATGGCAGGCTGAAGATTTTCATCCTGGTTATGAAACAGCATTGTGATTATGTAATATGGGGAGCGATAGTCAAATTCGCCAAAATCACCAGATTTATCTATGAATATACTGAGTTCTTTCAAAATAATTACCTCCGTAAAAATGGCGGGGAACTTCCCCGCCCTGGATGGACCTGGGTCAAATGACCAGCCCAATTAAAATCAATGATTTTAACAATTATAGTATACTCTTTAATTGGAGTAAAAACAATAGAAATTTTCACTGATTCGGAATAAAATAGAATTTGAAACATGACATACAGCTGTCCGGTTTCCTGTGTTATAATTGAGAAGCTGGCAGGTCATCAATTTCCTGCCGGAAATTGGTGACAAATGATACCGTTTTTCAAAGGAGCGCATATGAAGATTGACCGACTGATTGGAATTTTATCTGTCCTGCTGCAGCAGGACATGGTGACCGCCCCCTGCCTTGCGGAGCGGTTCGAGGTGTCCAGAAGGACGATCAACCGGGACATTGAAGATCTGTGCAGGGCCGGGATCCCGATCGTGACCATGCCGGGAGCCGGCGGTGGGATCTCCATTATGGAAAATTATAAAGTGGACCGGACCGTCTTTACGACCCGGGAAATGCAAGACATCCTGGCCGGGCTTCGAAGCCTGGACAGTGTCAGCGGTACGAACCAGTATGGCCTTTTGATGGAAAAGCTTTCTGCGGGCGGGTCGGATTTTATGGCGGGAAACCAGTCTGTCCTGATCGACCTGTCTTCCTGGTATAAGGCGGATCTGGCGCCCAAGATCGAGATCATCCGGGCGGCCATCGACGGCAGGCAGGAACTGGAATTTCTCTATTTTTCACCGAAGAAAGAGGGGAGAAGGCGGATCGAAAGCTATTATCTGATCTTCCGCTGGTCCAGCTGGTACGTCTGGGGATGGTGTACCTCGTGTCGGGATTTCCGGCTGTTCAAGCTGAACCGCATGGCGGAGCTGAGGCTGTCCGGAGCAGGCTTTGAGCCGCGGAAGGTGCCTCTGCCGGATCTGAAAAATGAACGGATCTTTCCGGGCGGCATCCGGGTGAAAGCGGTCTTTGAGCCGGAGTGCAAATGGCGGCTGGTGGAGGAATTCGGTCTGGACTGCTTCGAAGAGCAGGAGGACGGAAAACTGCTGTTCCATGCGGATTACACGGATCAGGACAATCTGATCAGCTGGCTTCTGACCTTCGGTGACCGGGCGGAATTGCTGGAACCGGAGAATATCCGGAAGGAGCTGCGGGAGCTGATCGAAGCTATGCGGAAACGATATGCGCAATAATATGCATGATATTAAGAAAGGATGATGAACAATGGCAAGCAGTCTGGAATTTGTACAATATGCGGCGGATCAGCTTTCCGACGCAGGGACGATCAGTTATCGGAAAATGTTTGGGGAATATGGATTATATTGTGATGGGAAATTTTTTGGCTGTATCTGCGACGACCAGTTTTTTGTGAAAATGACAGAGGCGGGGAAACGCCTGGCGCCGGAGATGGAAACCGGTTCGCCTTATGAAGGGGCAAAGCCGCATTTCCTGATCGAAGAACTGGACGACAAAGGATTTCTGGCAGAATTTGTAACAGAGACATGCAGGGAGCTGCCCATGCCGAAGCCGAAGAAGAAAAAAACGAAAGCGTGAGCGAATATCTGAATGATGTACGGAGCGCCAGAACAATCTGCCGTTTTGTCTAACATAGAACGAAAGGAGAGGAAGATCTATGCCGTTTGACTACAAAAAAGAATATAAAGAATTTTACCTTCCCCCCAAAAAGCCGGGGATCATTGAGATTCCGGAGATGAACTATGTAGCGGTACGGGGCAGGGGCAATCCCAATGAACCGGACGGGGAGTATAAGGCCGCGATGAATCTGCTGTATGGAATCGCGTTTACCATTAAAATGAGTTATAAGGGGACGCATCAGATCGACGGGTACTTTTCCTATGTGGTGCCGCCGCTGGAAGGGCTCTGGTGGCAGGAGGGCATAGACGGGATCGACTATTCCCGCAAAGAAGATTTTCAATGGATTTCCATGATACGGCTTCCGGATTTCGTGAAAAAAGAAGATTTTGACTGGGCCGTGGAGGAAGCGTCCGCGAAAAAGAAAACGGATTTTTCGAAAGCGGAGTTTTTTACCTACGGAGACGGGGTATGCGTCCAGTGCATGCATATCGGCAGCTATGACCATGAGCCGGAGACGATCCGGAGGATGGATGAATATGCGGCGGAAAATGGATACGGACTGGATCTGTCGGAGTCAAGATTCCACCATGAGATCTATCTCAGCGATCCCCGGAGGGCGGCGGAGGAAAAACTGCGGACAGTGATCCGGCATCCTGTCAGGCCGAAATTTACAGCCTGACCAGCCTTTCTCACCAACTTTCCTCCTCCCGATAATATCTCCGATACTGCGCCGGA
The DNA here is from genome assembly GCA_910575475.1 of Lachnospiraceae bacterium. GTDB lineage: Bacteria > Bacillota > Clostridia > Lachnospirales > Lachnospiraceae > Schaedlerella. Next base: position 112,868 of record CAJTGD010000008.1, read on the forward strand.
GTCATTCCGGTATGCTTCTTAAAAATCTTGATAAAATAACTCTGGGTAGAGAAGTTCAGATATTCGCTGATGACGGCCAATGTAAAATCCGAATAGATCAGCATATGCCGTGCTGCCTCTACCCGTTCTTTTTGTACATAGTCTACCAGGGACATGCCTGTCTCCTGCCGGAACACCCGTGACAGATGGCAGGCGCTAAGCCCCACTGCCTCCGCTGCCTTTTCCAATGTGATCGCTTCGTGCAGATGTATATGGACATAATGCATCACGGCTTCCATTTTTGCGCTGTAATGCCGTCTTCCCTTTTCTGCCACCGCATGGGTAAATTCCCGAAAGGCACGCATATAAAGCTGGTGTACCTCCCGGGTGCAGGCGCACTTTTCCCCATTCTGTATATAGCTGTCGCTCATGGCATATGCAAGCTCCTCCGGCAGTCCGCCGTCGATCGCGGCCCGGGTAAACATGGTGACTGCCGTGATCAGCATGTTTTTCTGATGGCGCATTTCATTGTCCGAAAGGATCCCCTCCGTTCCGTCCGGCGGGACTTGCAGCGCATCCTCGACTTCCTCAATGCGTCCCTCCGTGATGACCCGGTATCGGATCTTTTCATGCGCATAGGACATGTGTGGCTGCGCTTCCTCACGCCGTTGAAACAGACCGTGTTCCCGTGTGATCTCAATGCTTGCGTCCTTTTTCATAGAGTACCTCCGCTCAGAACTGTAAAAGTTATTTTTCACAGTTCCTTATTATTTTGCAGTGTCTTGTGTCCCTCTGCAGGGCATTCGGTCATTCCATTTTTGCTGTCATGTATATAATAACAAGATTTTACTATAATTCACAAGATATTGCTATATTTTTCTTTTCGGCCATGCTATTCTGTTTTACAAAGCCTGCTGTTTGCACCCTGACCGGGGGCTTACAGTAACTTACAAAGGCTGCAGTTCCATACTCACGTCCGATGAAATACGCAGTGAGTATCGCGCCTGCCGCAAAGAAATTATGATGAAAAAGGAGTGTACATTTTATGGAACGCAATCTCAAAGAACTGATTTCCCAAATGACTCTGGAGGAGAAAGCCGGCATGTGCTCCGGACTTGACTTCTGGCACCTCAAAAATGTGGACCGGCTGGGGATTCCCAGCGTCATGGTCAGCGACGGCCCTCACGGACTGCGCAAGCAGGATGATAAGGGCGACCATCTGGGCATCAATGACAGCATCAAGGCGGTCTGCTTTCCGCCGGCCTGCCTGTCCGCCTGCTCCTTTGACCGGGAGCTGATGACAAAGCTGGGCGAGACCATCGGAAGGGAAGCACAGGCCACAGACGTATCGGTAGTCCTGGGACCTGCCGTGAACATCAAGCGTTCTCCGCTGTGCGGCCGGAATTTCGAATATTATTCCGAGGACCCCTATCTGGCAGGCGAGACCGCCGCGGCCTTTATTGACGGCGTGCAGTCCCAGCATGTGGGCACGTCCATCAAGCATTTTGCCGCGAATAACCAGGAATTTAATCGGATGAGCAACTCTTCGGAGGCGGATGAAAGAACCCTGCGGGAAATCTATTTTCCGGCATTTGAGACGGCGGTCAAGAAGTCACAGCCCTATACCGTGATGTGCTCCTATAACCGGATCAACGGCACCTACGCTTCGGAAAATCCATGGCTGCTCACGGACGTTCTCCGGGATGAGTGGGGCTTTGAAGGGTATGTGATGTCTGACTGGGGCGCGGTCAATGAGCGTGTGCCCGCCCTGAAAGCCGGTCTGGAGCTGGAAATGCCTTCTTCCGGAGGCGTGAACGACCAGGAAATCGTGAAAGCAGTACAGGACGGTACGCTGGATGAGGCCGTGCTGGACCGGGCCGTAGAGCGGATCCTGCGTATTTCTTTCCAGTGGCTGGACAACAAGAAGGAGCAGCCCTTTACTATGGAGGAGGATCACGACTTTGCGCGTCATACCGCGGAGCAGTCCATGGTCCTTCTGAAAAATGAAGACGTACTTCCGCTCAAAGCAGACGAAAAAGTGGCGTTTATCGGCGGATTTGCGAAAAAACCGCGTTTTCAGGGCGGCGGAAGCTCCCATATCAACAGCTTCCGTGTCAGCAGCGCTATGGATGCCGTTTCCCGGATGGAAGGCATTTCCGGAAATGTAACCTATGCAGAGGGATTTGCGGCGGATCGGGATGTCTATGATGAAGCGCTGGCGGCAGAGGCTGTGGAAGCGGCGAAGAAGGCAGACAAGGCGGTGATCTTCGCCGGGTTGCCGGACAGCTTTGAATCGGAAGGCTATGACCGGTCCCACATGAGGCTTCCGGAATGCCAGAACCGCCTGATCGCGGAGATCGTAAAGGTACAGCCCAACACCATCGTTGTCCTGCACAACGGCTCCCCGGTGGAAATGCCCTGGCTTGTCGGCGTGAAGGGACTGCTGGAAGCGTACCTGGGCGGCCAGGCCGTGGGCGAGGCCGAGGTCAACCTGTTATATGGAAAGGTCAATCCCTCCGGAAAGCTTGCCGAAACCATTCCATACAAGCTCTCTGACAATCCGTCCTACCTGAATTTCGGAGAGGGAGAGAAAACCATTTACCATGAAGGCGTGTTTGTGGGATACCGCTATTATGATACCAAGGAAATGCCGGTGGCGTTCCCCTTTGGCTACGGGCTGTCCTATACTACATTTGCGTACAGCAATCTGAAATTGGACAAGGAAATGCTGACGGACAAGGACACTCTGGCGGTCAGTGTGGACATTACCAATACTGGAAATACGGCCGGAAAGGAGATCGTTCAGCTGTACGTCCGCGACCGCAGCGGTGCCTGCCGCAGACCGGACAAGGAATTGAAGGGCTACGAGAAGGTTTCCCTGGAGCCGGGCGAGACAAAGACCGTGACAATGACGCTGGATCACAGAAGCTTTGCGTGGTACAACACGGATATGAAGGACTGGTATGCGGCCAGCGGAGCATATGATATTCTGATCGGCGCGTCCTCCCGGGATATCCGTCTGGCCAAAACCGTGCAGATGAACTCCACCGTGAAACCGCCCCTAAAGCTCCACCTGAACACGACGCTGGGCGAGCTGTTCTCGGATGAACGGACCAGGGAGTACGGGCAATCCCTTGCGGATAAGATGACAGCTTTCTTCGGCGGTTCCACGGAGGAGGCAAACGAAGCGATCACGGATGAAATGAATACCGCCATGGTTGCGTCCATGCCGATCCGGAATGTGGTCTCTTTTGGATTGTGTTCCAAGGAAGAAGTAGTGGAAGGGCTGAATAAGCTGATCGAAGCACAGAAATAATAAAGTGCTGTGAAAAGCACGGCATTAAAAATACAGCTCACCTGTATTGTTGTCAATGCATGCAGGTGAGCTGTTGGATTGTAAATGCACAGGCGGGGATTATTTTGTGTGCAAATTACAGTAATCATTTGCAGAAATGGCTCTGATTGTAATATCCTTCTATTTCTCCTGAATAACACATTTCCATTTCTTCCATAAAGCTTAGAGTTTCTTCTGTTTGCCCGGCTTGTATCCTGTTGCTTTTAGGTATCATAAATCTTTGCATGAAATCAATCAGAAACTTTACATTATCATCTGAAAGCACACCGATCATTTGAACAGCCTGTTCTTGCAGTCCTGACATATAAATCCCGCCTTCCTGAACTCTTTTTTCTGTTTTTATTCTATCACGAAAAAATAAAGCGGTCAACGTACACTCAGCTCAGCTCTTATTTTTGGCTGAGTCCGTCCATATATGCATGAAGAAGCTCACGCTTCCGGGCGGACAGGTTTTTATATTTATTAAGAAGCTCTTCCTCATCCGCTGTAAGCTCCTCATTTCTGATCGGATAGATCTCAAAATCAAAAAACTCAGACAGCGATACATTCAGCCCCTTGCACAGTCTTTCCAGTGTAGTGACGGTAGGGCAGGTACGCCTGTGCAGGATATTGTTCAGGCTGGAATAGGGAAGCTCGGCATTTTTCGCCAGCCGGTATAGGCTGATGTGCTTCCGTGTACATAGTTCTTGTATGCGTTCAATGATCTGATCCTCAATCATAGATATCCCTCTTTTCGGTCATGATTTTAACCGCTGTTTTGCAGATCCGATGTCTTACAGTATAGTGTGCGGTACGATAGAAACAGCAATGTGATGATTTCAGTATAAGCAGAATGAAACATAAATATTAGATTCTAAATTGAGTTATAGATTGACAAATATATCAATATAGAGTTATAATGTCGAAAGATGGATAGAAAGATTCCAAGATATAAAATTTTTTACATCATTTTGAAGATGATTCAGAAAGGAAACATTTTAAATCGAGAAATTTTCAAGATAAAGAAAAAGGTGGAGGAAAAAATGGAATTTTTGGGGAGAATGATGGATTCGTTTTCAACGGCGGGGCAAGATGTGGCAAAGAAAGCAAAGAATGCCACGGAAAGCGTGAAATTAAATAACCAGATGAAAGCGAATGAACGTATGATCAAAAAATTGATCTATCAGGTGGGGATGATTTGTTTTGAAAATCAAGGGAAAGAATGCGGAGAATATGATGAGCTGTTTCAGGAGATCAATCGGCTGAAACTCGAGAACAGACAAATACAGGATGAGATCCAGGAGATGACCATGGAGAGGATCTGCCCGCAATGCGGATTTGGAAATGGCAGGGAAGTGAATTTTTGTATCAGATGCGGCACCAGCTTACGTAATGTGAATCTGGCTGCGGAAGCATCTGTGCCAGTAACTCATGGAAAAACATGTAAAAACTGTGGAGCTGTGAATGAACAGGAGGCACTGTTCTGTGTGGAATGCGGAACAAGGTTGAAAAGTTATATTCAGAAAGAGACAAACAGAAGAACAGAGGAATATGATTCATAGTATGTGGCGCGATATGATATGAGGAGAGCCAGGATATTTTGGCGATATAGATGAAAGGAAAGTGTATAAAATGAAATATTGTGGGAAGTGCGGATATGAATTGTATGCAGATGACGAGGTGTGCCCGAACTGCGGAGCGCCCAATACTGCGTATGTGAGTAAGGTACACAGTAACTATACATACCGGAATACATCGAATAGTAATGGGAATATGAGCAGAGGAGACGGATGGGACTATACACCAATTTCCATGTGGGGATATTTTGGGTATCAGATCTTGTTTTGGATCCCATTGATCGGCATCATTTTATTATTGGTATTTGCGCTTGGAGGGACAAGGAATATCAATCTGAGGAATTTTGCAAGGTCTTATTTTTGCATAATTATTGTTTTGGCTATACTAATGTTTTTGATCACTATTTCTGTAATGTTTTGATCGGTTTGACATCTAAAATATGAATATTAAAATGAAACATATAAAAACCTATGGAGGAGAGAAATGAAAAATTGTAAGAAACTTATAAAAAAATCACTGTGTTTTGCCATACTGTCGACACTGGTCATTACGATGTCCCAGCCCATTTTCAGCCGTGCGGAGGGCAGTACACCGGAAGAAAAGCAAAAAAGCGAAAAAATGCAGGAACAAACGAATATACAGTATGATGTCACAAAGCCTGTCATTGAAAAGGTAGAGTTCCTGCAGCAGGGGCGGACATTAAAAGAAGGAGATACTATTATTCTAAAGGTGCAAGCGTATGATGCAGACAGTGAGATTGAGCAGGTTTATGCAAATGGTTCTATTGAAAATTCAGATTCTTTTATTATGGAAGGGGTTTATAGTGAAGAAGAGGAATGCTATGTCTGTGAGTATACACTTCAAAATGTATACGGTAATGTTTTGACTATTGATACTATTACTGTTGTAGATCAATATAGAAATTACACAAACTGGCCGACTGTGGATCCTGAAAATGGGAGTTATACATTTAGGGCAAATCTTGAATGTCAGAGGCAGGAAGAAGTAGGAATAAATATAAAAAAATTTGTATTTAAACAAAACGGACAGAAGGTAAATGAAGAAACATTGCTGGAATTGACATTAGAGACAGAAGAATTTCTTGAAGGGGATTGCCTTTTGGCTAATTTCCAATATCATGCATTTGACTCAAAAGGGGGGAGTTTCAGTATTCCTTTACAACGTTCAGAAACATCAGACAAGGTTTTTGTCTGTGATGGATATCGTATCGAGGAGGACTATGTGTGGGCCAGACAAGAAGGACGATGGGATTTAAGCGGTCTATATATAGAAAGAGATTCGGAAATGATAGGATTACAGGTAAATAACTTAGATATAGAAAATTATTATTACTTGTTTTCGAATCAAGAGAAGGAGGACACGGAGGCGCCTGTAATCACGGATGTAAGACTGGAAAAAAATGGGGAATTGCTTTATGCCGGAGAGAGTACACACATTACAGTACGTGCAACAGATAATGTGGGGCTACAGGAAAACTGCAGGGTGGTTTTTAGTGCGACTGCAGATTTTTTGGATAATATGAACACAATAGAACTCTGTTATAATGAAAAAACAGGGGCTTTTGAGGGTGAATTTTCTGTTTCAGATGAAACGTATCCTTGTGAATGGTATCTATCAGATATTTTTGTCCAGGATACAGCAGGTAATTTAGCTGATGACGTTTGCTATACACGTGATGCAAAATTTCCTTATTACATAAATGTTGTGAATGGAAGTACTCATGTGACACCAGATTATGACCTTTACATTGATTTTTTGGCATTAGATCAGTTTGGAAATTGGAGAATCATAGAACAGATCCATAAAGAAGGAGTTGAACGCCGCCAGACTATGCAGGAGGCAGGCATAACATTTCCAGAGGCAGAGTCTAAGTATCCAGGATTTACGCAGATTGGCTGGATTGATTCAGAAGGAAATGAAATTACAAGTGCTACTCAGTGCATGAATTCGGGATATATAAGGGCATATGCAGAGTACGATAAGAGAAACATACAGGTGCAATGCAAATTTTTGGCAGAAGATGAGACAGTAACCTATGAATTTCGTAATATTATTGTTCCGCATAACGCAACATTTGCTGAATTGAAAAAAGAATTGGGGAAATCGGCGCCTCAAAGTACTTTTAGCGGAATGTCATTTGAGGGATGGAAACTGGAGTCATTAAATGGGCGCAATGTAGACAAACACTATAAGGATGATGACCAAATACCGAAAAGCTATACAGCTTTTGTGATGGCCAATGCAATGTATGGTGATTCAAATGTATTGAATGCAATTTATACATATCCTGATTTTAGCGGTGGAGTTTCTACGAAAAATCTTCCTGTTATTTACAACAAAGGAGTTCAATATAAGGAGATGATTCAAGAACTTCTGAATTACAAACCAGAAAATATCTTAAAGGAATATGAATTTGAAAAATGGGAGTATGATATTCGTAGTTTCAGAAGTGACTGGGCAGAGAGCACAGTAACGGATGAGTCGGATCACCTGAATGATGCGATCTGTACGGCGAAGTTTAAAGGGAAAACAATGCTGCCGATTGTGCAATGGTACTATGATAAAAATGGAATGTGGACGAATAGTTCGAGAGCATTATTTGTGGATGATGGAACGGCTTTTGATGAGGTGATGAAAGAACTGGAAAGCTGGGAAGTGCCGGAAACCTGTAAAGGGGCAGCTTTCCAATCATGGAATATCATTCCAGTTGGTGCAGAAATACCAGAAGTAGCAAAAAATGGACAACAAATCAACATGGAAGCTGTTTATGACAGAAGTCCTCATAACCCATTACCACCGGAAATAGTAGATCAACCAGGTACAACCACGCCAGGGGGAACAGATGTGGGAGGAAAGGACGAAAGCACAAAACAACCAGAAGGGGGAGAAGAACAGCAGGAGGGCCGGCTTCCCAACAAGCAGATCAGCCAGATAGCAGGCCTGATCGAAAAAACAGAACCCGGCATCCCAATCCAGATCGAGATGGCAGGCGCAACCGTCATCCCCAAAGAGATCCTGGAAGCCGCAAAAGGCAAAAACAATGAGATCGTACTGAACATGGGCGGTTATTCCTGGACAGTCAACGGCACGGATATCGCGGCAACGGATCTGAAGAGTATTGACCTGAAAGTTGTCATGGATACCGACAACATTCCCGGAAGGATCATACAGGCTCTCGCAGGGGATCATCCGGTGCAGCAGCTTTCTCTGGTTCACCAGGGAGACTTCGGATTCAAAGCGACCCTGACTGTGAACGTAGGAAATGAACATGCCGGGAAGTTCGGCAATCTGTATTACCACGACAGTGCCGGGAAGCTGGTATTCATCGATGCCGGAGAGATTGCCCCGGGCGGAAATGTAAGCCTGACCTTCAGCCATGCTTCGGATTATATGATCGTAATGTCCAATCAAAAGATGTCTCAGGCAAATGTGCCGGATGAACTCGCTCCCGTCCGGAAACCAGGCGGTACTCAGCCTGGAGGGGATCAGAATCAGCCCGGAAGCGGAAATAAGAATCCGTCCGGAAACGGTAGTCAGAGCCAGCCGGGGACCGACACTGAGAATCCGTCAGAAAATCCGGCTTCAAATGAGCAGGATGCGGCAAAGAGCCAGACTGAAACCACCGGACAGACCCAGGCAGCATCCAACAGTCAAAGCGGAGCTCAGAACAAAAGCGTACAGACAGGCGATGAAACAGAAGCAGTTCCTCTGGTTCTGGCCAGTATCCTGTCTCTTGGGATTTTGATCTGCATGTGGACGAAACAGAGGAACTGCTAAAATCGCGCTGTATCGTGATCATAGACCTATATTAAGCAGGAGGAACAAGGAAAAATGAAAGATATAAAAAGTCTCATTGCCCTGTCAACAGCCGTGTTGTGTATGGGAATGGGGATGACGGTGTCGGCTGAGAAAGTGAATTCAGATGCTTCATATGACAGTCCGTATTATTTGGATACATCTAAACCAGATGCCTGGAATCCAGACTGGGCAGTTCAGCCAGTCCAGCCAACAGATGGAGTCGGCGAAAAAAATCTGGACTTAGTGGTAAAGGATCTTTCATTTGAGGCAAAAAAGATATTCTCAGATGAAGGAAAGATAGCGGAGATTTTTGTAAAAAACGGATATCAGATAAGTAATGATATCGATATGAAACCCATTTACGCAGGTAATTTTGTTTTGAATGGAGATGACTCAGGGACAGCGTTTTTTTCGGTAGAGGCGGATGGTGTAAGAGCAGGCGATACTGTATATATCATGCGTGAGACACAGGACGGTTTAGGAACATTTGAGGTTTTAGAAGGTGAGATCGATCCGGATGGTAAAATCCATTTCCATGTAGAAGGAGCTGGAAATTTTCTCATTCTCACGGCGGTGAGCAGTGACGGAAAGGTTGTAGCCGCAGGGAAAGAAGGTTCTCTGACTGTGAATCCCGGTGTGAAAAGGGATCAGGATAATAAGGCGGATATGAAAAGGGCCACTGTGAAAGACGCAAATGGAAATGAAGTAGAGACAGGAGTTCATGTGAGTGAGCTCAAGTCAGACATAGAGCAGCTTATAAATGATAATTTTGAAGTGATTTTCGATGACCAATATCATTATCCGAAAAATGAAAATTCGAATATTGAACTGGTCTATAAAGGAGAATTTGACCGTACGGACGATGGAACCGGAACGGTAAGGATGTATTTCGCCGTGGAGGATGAGAGCGAGGAGATATATTATTATGCGCTTCATGGAATTACCGATGTAAATGGAGAGGTGCAGAGATGGGAGATTATTGAATGCCGGAAGGATGATAAGACCGGACAGATGTATTTTGAATTGAACAGTTTTTCACCGGTTGCAGTGATTAAAGTGATGTCCGATCAGAAACCGGCGCTGGCAGTTCCGGCAGATACCGCAAAGCCAGGCGGAAGCGGAAGCAGTTCTTCGGCAAAGAAATCAGGTTCTGCGGAAAAACAGGAAATCACAGCGCAGCGAGGGGCTGCAGAACAACCAGGAACTACGGTGCGGATCCATTCTTTGGAAAAAACATCTCCAAAAACAGGAGAATTCTAGTATAATTCACACTAATTACTTGCTATAAAATAAAATTTTAGCGGAGCTGTACGTATGTCAGCTTCGCTAAAATTTTTACGGACATTTACTATTTCACCAGAATCCCATTGATAAATCGCAAACGGTAAAGGAGGGCTCTGTATTTACCATTTAATCGCAATCTGTATTCAATTGGTCTCCTATGTACAAAGTGCCCCACTAAGCAGTGAGGCACAAAATTTGTATCCCGACCATTTATTAGTCGCTTGCCGAGTAGTGAAAAATATTTGTATCTGCACCTTTTGTAGAAGATGCTTCATGATGAAAGACCACCTTTTATAACCAACAAATGCTCCAATTTCTCCCTTCCATTCTGATACGCCGAATTTACCTCCTGATAAAGACTGTTATAAAACGCGGCAGCGATAGATTGCCGATCTTTGGCGATTGCTGCCGCTTTTTCCGTATAAAAACCGGAATACAAATTCTCTAATTTATACTTATATTCTTGAAAAAAAGAAGGCGCGATATCATGTTCCCCGGTCGAAACGGAACCGTCCGGCAGCAAGGAATATAATGGCTCCGCAACAATCCCCTTATAAATCAATGTCCTTGCAATTCCTACGGCGCCTGCCACGTCGAGTTTATCTGCATCAAATAAAATCTTTGCCTCCAAACTCCTTGGCGGATTATCCTGCCTATATCTATGTGTCTGAATGCATTGCTTTACCTGCTCCGCAAAGGAAACATCAAAGTCATGCGCCAAAAGAAATTGATACGCTTTTTCACTTCCTACCCTGGCATGGCATAGGGCAGGGTTTTCAAATTGTTCTTTTCTCCCAATATCATGTAACAGACAGGCGGCAATCAAGATATCATAATTCACAGGGCTTTCTGTCTTCGCAATTTCCAATGCATGATACAGCACACGATATACATGTTCTTTATCATGGGCCGCATCTTTCATACAGCAGAGCATAAAGTTTTCAAGCAAATTATAGGTTTGTTTATTCAAATAAAGCCCCTCCTATTTTAGGAAACAGCGAGCCACTTGATCGGGATTAAAATCTGCGGAAAAATAGGGCTGTGCCTTTTTGCGCATCATTTCCATTTCCTGCATAAAGCTTTGACTTTCGTCAGTTTGTATTCTACTGCTTTTGGGCATCATAAATCTTTGCATAAAATCAATTAGAAACTTTACATTATCACCTGAAAGCACACCGATCATTTGAACAGCCTGCTCTTGTAGTTTTGACATATAAACACCGCCTTTCTGAATTATTGCTGTAAAACAATAAGCTAAGTTGCTATGTCTGCATATTTTCTAATTAGTTTGGCAGTTCCGCTGGTGTCATTCAAATCTGATTTCGCCAATCTTTAAACCTATTCCACGGATCTTTTATACCAATTCCGAAATATCCGTCGATTATGAACATAAAAAATGCATAGACACTGAATACAAACTTATACACTTCGGAATACGCAGTAAAAAGAAGCTCTGCTGTCCAGATAATTCCCCATATCAAGTACCTCCCTTGCGGCTTAAAGTTTTTATATAATATTCAGTTGCTGCTTTAACGCATCCTGAAGTACCTGTGAAAAATTTAAACCGGCAGCAACGGCGGAGTCATTCAGCCACGACGGAATAGAAAGTGTCTTTTTTACCGCTGTATTATTCATAAGACGGCGATATATAGTCGTATCGCATGAAATATACGTTGCAAAAGCATCGCTTTCCGTTTTCAGATCGTTAATGGCAGACGGCTTAGGAATTTCCTGATGCTTATCTTCTAAATGTGTCAGCATAAGAGAAAGCACATCTTCGGCCATATGGATACCATCTGCAATATCATTTCCCTGAGTGTAACAGGAATCAAAGTCGGGAAAAATAATAAAATAACCATTTTCTTCTGGCGTAAATACGGCAGGATAAATATATTTTGCCATAAAAAGCAGCTCCTTTCTTCATTAATTTTACCATTTCCGTTCCCTTCATAGTCTGGGTTCTCCTTTGGAATTTTATGAGTTCATTATATACGTAATCTTTACGTGCGTCAATGGGATTGAAATATGTTCTGGTTGCTGACTTCCCCTCCATATGATAAAATGAATTGCGCTGGCGCGCAGGCATGTTTTCAAATGAGTAACAAAAACACTGAGGAGGAAAATAAAGTGAAGAGAGAAAAGTTTGGTTCCAGGCTGGGGTTCATTCTGGTATCTGCCGGATGTGCCATCGGCATTGGAAATGTATGGAAGTTCCCGTACATGTGCGGGGAATTTGGGGGAGCGGCGTTTATTCTGATCTACCTGCTCTTTTTATTGGTATTGGGGATCCCGGTGCTTACCTGTGAGTTTGCCATCGGAAGAGGCAGCGGCCGCAGCGTTGCGGCAGGCTTTGAACGGCTGGAGCCCCAGGGGACGGGCTGGCATATCACGAAATGGGTCGGCATCATCGGAAGCTATCTGCTGATGATGTTCTACACCACGGTAGGCGGCTGGATGATGTATTACTGCTTCCGCAGCATCGCAGGAGAATTTGCCGGGGCGTCTACGGATACAGTGACAGCCGGTTTTTCGGACATGCTGGGCAACGCGCCGGTGATGGCGTTCTGGACAACCCTGATCTGCGTCATCGGTTTTGCGGTCTGCCAGTTCGGGATCCAGAAGGGGATTGAGCGGGTTTCCAAGCTGATGATGAGCGCGCTTCTGGTCATCATGCTGGTGCTGGCAGTACATTCCGTATTTCTGGAAGGGGCCGGGGAAGGGATCCATTTCTACCTGGTACCGGATTTTGCCCAGATGAAGGAGATGGGTATCGGAAATGTGATCTTCGGGGCCATGAGCCAGGCATTCTTTACCCTCTCCATCGGTATCGGCGCGATGATGATCTTCGGCAGCTATATCGGAAAAGAGCGGAGCCTCGCGGGAGAGGCGATCAGCATTACCGCACTGGATACCTTCGTGGCGCTGATGGCAGGCTTCATCATCATTCCGTCCTGCTTCGCCTTCGGCATTGAGCCGGGAGCGGGGCCGAGCCTGATCTTCATCACCATTCCCAATATCTTTGCCCAGATGCCGGGAGGGCAGATCTGGAGCGCGCTGTTCTTTCTGTTTCTGACCTTTGCGGCATTCACGACCATTGTGGCTGTATTTGAAAATATCATATCCTTCGATATCGATATTTTCGGCTGGTCCAGGAACAAAAGCGTGCTGGTGAGCGCGGTCCTGATCATTGTGCTGAGCATGCCCTGCGTGCTGGGATTTAACGTCCTGGCCGGCTTTGAGCCGTTGGGAGCGGGAACCAATATCCTGGATCTGGAGGATTTTATCGTATCCAATAACCTGCTCCCGCTGGGCAGCCTGGGGTATGTGCTCTTCTGTACACGGAAAAACGGCTGGGGCTGGGCGAATTTTCTGGAAGAAGCGAATACAGGAAAGGGGATTCGGTTTCCGGGATGGCTGGAAGGCTATATGTCCTATGTCCTGCCGCTGATCATTACCGTGATCTATCTGAAAGGATATTATGATAAATTTGTGGGCCAGGGAACCGCGGCGCTCACCGGATGGATGATCGCGGCCGTGCTCTTCCTTGGATTTATCATAGCGTGCGCGGTGGTGCGCAGGCAGGATCAGTAAAACTCTGGTTGCTGTTGGGATTGCCGGATAAGGCAGTCCCTTTTTTTCGGCAGAGCGAAGGACTGCCGGCATATTTCCGGATCGCAAAGAAAGGAATATCCTGGAATCAGATATTTATTGCTTGCTAGTACAGCCCTTTACAGTGTATAATAAAATTACAGAACTACACACTGTGAACTCCATGTGAAGGAGGTGAAATGCATGGGTTTCAAAAAAGAGATCTGGTCTCGATTCTTCGGATCGAAATCAGAACAGGTCAGAGACAAACAGGTTCCGGACCATTTGTTGCAGGAGAGTATGGAGAAGAAGGAGGAACAAGCCGTAACAGCGCAGCCTCCGCCCCCTGCCGTCGAAGTTGAGCTGGAATTGCCCAAGGGGCATGCGCTGCATAAATTGTGTGAGATGCGGGCCGAAAGGGCGAAAGGACTGTCAAGTCCCAGACTGCTGCTGGGAGGCCGCGAAGATTTTTCTCAGTCTGAGCTGAGGAAGGAGCTGGGACGCCTGCAGAGGGTACTTACATTGGCAGCCAATTCCCGTCTCAAAGAGATAAAGGCCAGGGAAGAAAAGGCACAGGCGGACGCGCAAAAGGCTTTATTGATAGAGCAGAGCAAGCAGTCCGCGGCGAAGGAAGACACACCGGCAGGAGAGAGCGCGCAGGCTGAGGCACAGAAGACTGCATCAGCAGAACAGAGTGCGCGGAACGAGATACTGACACCGCCGCCGATCGAGCTGGATGCGCAGCCGGTCATCCATATATCAGCCGACAAGCTTTCCGCCTGGCTGATCGTATTTCCGCCGGTGGGAGAAGGAAAAGACGTGGATCGGGAGATGCTTTACGAGGCGCTTTCCGATACCGGAATTGCGTTTGGAGTAGACGAGGAATTACTCAAGCGCCTGCCGGAGGAACGGAATCCTTATTTTTCTCTGTTTTTCCTGGCAAAAGGAAAACCGGCTCGCAACGGAACAGACGGCCGGATCATTGAGCATTTTGAACGGGTCGTGGAACGGAAGTTTGAAGTGGATGAGCACGACCGGGTGGACTACGCGTCTCTCCATTTCTTCCAGAGCGTAGAAGCGGGAGGCGTGATCTGTGAGGCAGTCCTGCCGACACCGGGGGAACCGGGCAGAACGGTATTGGATCAGGAGGTTCCGGCCAAGGACGGCAAAGAAGCGCCTCTTACTAAGGGGCAGAATACGGAGATCAGCGAAGACGGCACCAAGCTGCTGGCAACCCAGGCCGGCCATGTGGAATACGTGGGAAAGACATTTCAGGTAAAGGCGGTGCTGGAGATTGACGACAACGTAGATTATTCTACGGGAAACATCAACTATATGGGGGATGTGCATATCCGCGGCAGAGTGTGCAGCGGTTTCAGCGTGCGGGCAGCAGGCAATATCACGGTAGACGGCGTTGTAGAGTCGGCCACCGTAGAGGCAGGCGGTGATCTGATCGTAGCCAAGGGGATCGTAGGGAATACCGATTCCGTGGTCAGGGCAGACGGCAGTGTCTTTGCGAAATATCTGGAAAACAGTATCGTCCACGCGCGGGCGAATCTGCAGGCTGACTGCATCGTCAACAGCGAAGTATACAGCGACGGAGAGATCCAGGTCCGGTCCGGCAGAGGGATCATTGTAGGCGGACGGATCCGGGCGGCAAAAAAAGTCAGCGCCAAGGTCGTGGGCTCAAAATCCGAAAGCCAGACGCGTATCTATCTGGGCGGCGAGCCCTGTGTGGAATATGAGCGGCAGGAGCTGGCGGCAGTGATCGAAGAAGCCGAAGCCGAGCTGGAAAAGCTGGAAAAGCGTCCCAACAGTCCGGATAAGGTGGAACGTATGAAACGCCTTCAGTTTGACCTTTCCGTAAACCGGATCAAGCTGGAGCAGATGGATGAAGAGCTGGCGAAAAAGCAGGAGGAGATCGAGAACCTGGGCGGATGCAGGCTGGTTGCCGACATCGCGTATCCGGGGCTGGTGCTGACCATCTGCGATATCAAGGCCCGGCTGAAGCAGGTGACATCCATGTGCAACGCAAGGCTGTCCAACGGTGAGATCCGATTCTCGTGACCAGGCTTTCATTTAAGAGCTGTAGAAAAATAACGGACATATCTTACAGATTCAGGAACCGCTTCAAAATCTGCCGGACAGAGCAGTATTTTGAAGCGGTTCCATATTTTTTGCCCAAGGGCATCCCATTATGGCCATTCGGCCGTTTCATAAGGTATATCCAAGGTATCAATTCAAAGTAAGCGCGCTTTTTCTGACGGCGCTGAGTTCCGTACGCCGTATGATCAGATAGGAGCCGGCGCTCAGGATTCCGATACACAGGAGCAAAAGAATGATCGGATTGGTCAGCCGTACCGTACCGTCGTCCATGAAGCCGAAGCATCTTACCGCAAAGCTCAGGATGCTGTGTCCGACAGCTTCCCAGGGAGCGGATACGGCTGCGAACAGGAAGGGGATTCCAAACATAAGGAGGGCAGCAAGGATCGTGCCTGCGAATACGGAGAGCTTTTTCGGCACCCGGTTTATGACCAGGGCAAAGAAGAACCCCAGGCTGCTGATCAGCAGATAGACCAGGAATAGCCAGAGCCAGCGCAAAACCGCCGGATGCCCATACCCGTATAAGCTTCCGAAGATGGTATTATAATCGAATAACCCGGACAGGAGCCTTCGAAGAATCATTCCGGCAGCCGTATCGATCAGTGACATCAGACCGGATATAAAGGCAAACTGGGCAACAGTGGCGGAAAAAATATAAGTTCTGGTAAAACCGTTCTGCATCAGCATCCGGAAATCCTCGTTCATCTGCAGGATGCCAACGATACCGACAAAGATCATGGTATTCATTTCCAGGCAGTTTATCCCCCCTGTTTCATGTGTCAGAAGGTAGAACAGGCCGTAGACAGCGGGAATGACAATTACGATCGCAAGGTAAAAAACCCAGATATACTTCCAGTAAAGTTCGCATTCATACCGGATCAATGTACGTAATTTTTTCATATCAGTTACCGCCTTTCTCTGTTAATTTCACAAACAGCTTCTGCAGATTCATATGAGAGATCTGCAATGGACTGCCTTTCGGCAGATCCTCTCTTGCGCCCAGGATATAAGCCAGCCTGAGGGCGCCCAGCTCATCATACCCGATCACATGCTTATCCGCGCAGAAATCCCGGACCGCATATTCGGAACCGGATACACAATATCCCCTGTCCAGAAGGGTTTCCACGGACTCCTGGAGGAGAAGCCTGCCCTTGTCGATCAGCACCACTTCCTCAATGATATTCGCGACCTCTTCGATCAGGTGTGTCGCCAGGATGATCGTTCTCTGGCGTTCTTCATAATCCCGCAGCAGCAGATGATAGAACAGTTCCCGGTGATTTGCGTCCAGTCCCAGCACCGGCTCGTCGAAGATCACATAGGGGACATCCAGGGCAAGGGCGACCGTCAGCTTAAGGATGGACTGCTGTCCATTGGAAAGGGCGGGAAACCGCTTTTTGGTATCCAGAGAAAACATTTCTGCGATCTCAAAGGCCTGATCCATCTGAAAATGGTCGTAAAACCGGCCGGTCCACTTGAAAATATCCCGGATTTTCAAATTGCTGTCATACAGGTTCTGATCGCTCATGCAGAACAGCTTTTCGTGTACTGCCATATTCTCCTTCGCAGGCAGGCCGTCGATCAGGACCTCGCCCTCGTCCGCAAAGAGACGGTTTGCGATGATATTGATCAAAGTAGACTTACCGGCGCCGTTTCGCCCCAACAATCCGTAGATTTTTCCGTACTCAAACGAAAAAGAGAGATTTTCAAGGGCAGTCACATTGCCGTACCGTTTCTTAATATGATTGATCTGAATTGCTTTCATCGATATAACCCCTTTCTATCAGTGCTATCAGTTCTTCCTTTGGCATTTCCAGCTTTAATGCTTCCTGAACCAGAACAGCAACGTACTGGCTGTAAAACTGGCTCTGGCGCTTCCGGCGGATCCGCTCCACCGCCCCTTCCTTTACAAACATCCCAAGCCCCCTCCTTTTGTAGATCATATCTCCATCCACCAGCAGGTTCATCCCCTTAAGGACTGTGTGCGGGTTGATGCTCAGCAGGACAGAGATCTCATTCGTGGATGGAATCTTCGTTTCCTCCGGGAAGACGCCTGTAAAGATCGAGTCCTCCAGCTGTTCAGCGATCTGGATAAAAATCGGTTTATCCAGGTCCGGATTTATCTTCAATAGGATCACCTCGCTTATATAGTTAGTTAGTTGAGTAACAAACTAAGTTACATGCTTAGTATAGACGATAAAAAAGCAGTTGTCAATCCATTTTTTAAATCTTGTATTGCTCCGAATCAGAAATAGAATTGTCCGCAGCCATTTTCCAGAATATGGAAACAAAATTTTTGGGACACGGCAGGATTATGAGGTTGATTTTATCCGCGGAAACGGATATACTGTAAAGCGGAAAGAAATTGCCAAAGAGGCGCCGGCAGACGCGCGGCCAATCTGCCTTACAATAAAAAAGGAGTATTTTGAGATGGAATTAGTGACAATTCGGGAATTATTTAAAAACAGAGAAGCTTATCTGGACAAGCAGGTAACGGTCGGAGGCTGGATCCGCAGCATCCGGGATTCCAAGACATTCGGGTTTATCGTAGTCAATGACGGCTCTTATTTTGAACCGCTGCAGATCGTATATCATAATAAAATGGACAACTTCCAGGAGATTTCAAAACAGAACGTAGGGGCGGCGGTGATCGTCACAGGAACCCTGGTGGCCACGCCCCAGGCGAAGCAGCCCTTCGAGATCCAGGCGGAGGAAGTGACGGTGGAAGGGGCTTCCGCGCCGGATTATCCGCTGCAGAAGAAGCGCCACAGCTTTGAATATCTCAGGACCATTTCCCACCTGCGGCCCAGGACGAATACATTTCAGGCCGTATTCCGGGTGCGGTCCCTGGCGGCTTACGCTATTCACAAGTTCTTCCAGGAGAGGGGCTTTGTGTATGTGCATACCCCGCTGATCACCGGAAGCGACTGCGAGGGCGCAGGCGAGATGTTCCGGGTGACCACGCTGGATATGGGGGATCTGCCGAAGAACCCGGACGGAAGCGTGGATTATACCCAGGATTTCTTCGGGAAGGAGACCAGCCTGACGGTCAGCGGCCAGCTCAACGGCGAGACCTACGCCCAGGCGTTTCGGAGCATTTATACCTTCGGTCCGACCTTCCGGGCGGAAAATTCCAACACCACCCGTCATGCGGCGGAGTTCTGGATGATCGAGCCGGAGATCGCGTTTGCCGATCTGGAGGACAATATGGAGCTGGCGGAGGCCATGCTGAAATATGTGATCTCCTATGTGATGGAGCAGGCGCCGGAGGAGATGAATTTCTTCAATTCCTTTGTGGACAAGGGACTTTTGGAACGCCTGAAAAATGTAGTGGAATCGGATTTTGCCAAGGTGACTTATACAGAGGCCATTGATATTCTGAGCAAAAATAACGACAAGTTTGAGTATAAGGTATCCTGGGGCTGCGACCTGCAGACAGAGCATGAGCGGTATCTGACCGAGCAGGTATTCAAGCGCCCTGTATTTGTGACGGATTATCCGAAGGAGATCAAGGCATTCTATATGAAGCTGAATGAGGACGGAAAGACCGTTGCGGCCGTGGACTGCCTGGTGCCCGGGATCGGAGAGATCATCGGCGGGAGCCAGAGGGAAGATGACTATGAGAAGTTGCGGACAAGGATGAAGGAACTGAATTTAAAGGAAGAGGACTACCAGTTCTATCTGGATCTGAGGAAATACGGCTCCACCCGCCACGCGGGCTTCGGGCTTGGCTTTGAACGCTGCGTGATGTATCTCACCGGCATGGCCAATATCCGTGACGTGGTGCCATTCCCGAGGACCGTGAAGAACTGCGAATTATAGACCGAGGCGTGCATGCCGGGAGACCGCGGCAGACTGAGTTACAGAAGGATGTGTTCGTGTGAAGATTGTATTGCCAAATAAAGTACTGATGATAATTCTGAATCTCCAGATGCATGGGTATGACGCCTATGCCGTGGGCGGGTGCGTCCGGGATTCGATCCTGGCGAAGAAGCCCCAGGACTGGGATATCACCACCTCGGCAAAGCCTGCGGATATCAAGCGGATGTTCCGCAGGACCGTGGATACCGGGATCGAGCACGGGACTGTGACCGTGCTTCTGGGGAAGGACAGCTTTGAAGTGACCACATACCGGATTGACGGTGTGTATGAAGATAACCGCCATCCGAAGGAAGTCCGGTTTACCAACAATCTGGAAGAAGATCTGAAGCGCCGGGATTTTACGATCAATGCCATGGCATATAATGATGATGTGCGTCTGGTGGACGTGTTCGGGGGAATGAAGGACCTGAACTACCACCTGATCCGGTGCGTGGGAGACGCAAAAGAGCGTTTTTCGGAGGATGCCCTTCGGATCCTCCGGGCGGTCCGGTTTTCGGCGCAGCTTGGATTTTCCATCGAAAAATCCACAGAGGCGGCCATCAGGGAACTGGCGCCCAGCCTGCAGCATGTCAGCGCCGAGCGGATCCGGGCGGAGCTGGTGAAGATTCTGGTCTCCAACCATCCGGAGCAGATCCGGGAGGCATACCGGCTGGGGATCACGAGGGTGATCCTGCCGGAGTGGGATGAGATGGAAGGCGTGGCTCAGAATACTCCTCACCATAAGTATGATGTGGCGGAGCACACGGTCCAGGCCATCAAGAATGTGAAAAGAGACAAGATCCTCCGTCTGACCATGCTGTTCCACGACATGGGGAAGCCGGCCATGAAGACGACGGACGAAAACGGGCGGGATCATTTCAAGGGCCATGCGATCGTCAGCGAAGAGCTGGCCAATGTGGTGATGCGCCGTCTCAAATTTGACAATGACACGATCAAGAAGGTGACCCGGCTGGTCTGCTACCACGATTACCGGGTAGAAGCCACGCCCCAGAATGTGCGGCGGGCCATGAACCGGATCGGGGTGGAGCTGTTCCCCTATTACCTGGCGGTGCGGCTGGCGGATGTGAAGGCGCAGAGCGTCTATCAGAAGCGGGAAAAGGTGGAAAATATCATCAAAATGCGGGAGCTGTATCAGGAAGCGCTGGTACAGGAGCACTGCGTCACGCTCCATGATCTGGCCGTGACCGGGAAGGACCTGATGGCGATCGGTATGGAGCCGGGGCAGAAGCTTGGCAGTATGCTCCAGGAGCTTCTGGAATGGGTCATTGATGACCCGGACTGCAACAAAAAAGAAATTTTGTGCGAATATGTAAAAGAAAAGCTTGGACTTTAGCATACCCGGGCTGTTTCTCTCATAGATATAGAAAAGCTGATGATCAGCGAATCCTGTGTAGCTGTTCAGTACGGCAGGACCAGGCGGTACCGTCCGGATCCGCGGGAGTACTGAACAGGTACGAAACCTATAATATGAGGGGGCAGCCATGAGAGAGTACGAGCTGGAAGTCTTGGAGCAATATGACGTCGAAGTGATAAGCACCCGCAAGATCAGGGGTGCATTTTTTTGCGAGACAAAAGAAGGAACAATGGTGTTGAAGGAGGCGGCAGTGTCTGACCGGCGTGCCCTTTTATTGTATATACTGCTGCGCCATCTGGAGTCGCAGGGGTATCCGGAGGTGGACACCCCGGTCAGGAACCGGGAGAAGGAGCTGGTCAGCACATTCCGCGGCCAGACCCGGTATATGCTGAAAAAATGGTACGCAGGACGGGAGTGCGATGTGCGCCGGGAAGCAGATGTGCTGGAAGCAGTCAGGAACCTTGCGCGTCTCCACGAGATCATGTGCTGGAAGCATTTTTCCGTCTCCGCGGCGGAGATCCCTCCCGATCCGGATGGGCCGGAGCTGTCACCGCCTTCGGGAAGGCATCTCAAAGAGGAATTTCTCTGCCATAACCGGGAATTGAAAAAGGTGCGCAGCTATATCCGGAACAAGGTGAATAAAGGGGAATTTGAATACCTGTTTCTGAAATATTTTGACAGCATGTATCAGCTTGCCATGCGGGTTACCAGAAGGCTGGAGGATTCGGATTATGAAGAGCTGTACCGGAAGAGCCTGAAAGAGGGGCTTCTGGTGCATGGAGACTACAATTACCACAATCTCATCATGCTGCCGGGAAATGCCAGATCAGGAGGGGCGTCCACTGCCACCACCAACTTTGAACATTTCCACAGAGATGTGCAGATCCTGGATCTGTATTATTTCCTGCGCAAGGTCATGGAAAAACACAAGTGGAAGGAATCCCTGGGCCGCGCTATGCTGGAGGCTTATGCGGAGATCCGGCCATTTTCCCCGGGGGAGCTGGAGGTGATCGCGCTGAAGACCGCCTACCCGGAAAAGTTCTGGAAGACTGCCAACAGCTATTATCATTCCAACAAAGCCTGGATCCCGGAGAAGAGCGTAGAAAAGCTGCAGACCGCTGTCCTGCAGACCGAAGAAAAAATCCGGTTTATACAGAAGATTTTTACCTTCTCCCTGTAAAATGACTTCCTTTTTGCCGGGAGCTGATGTATAATAAACGAATAGCGGCTGTCCGGCCGGACCGCCTGTCTGTCAGGGAGAGAATCGAAAGGGGACAGATGGGATGCGGTACGAGCGACAGTGATTATAGATTATATATCAGGAGGTACTATGATGGAGTACAAAGAAAGATACCAGGAATGGCTGTCGAATCCATATTTTGATGCGGAGACCAAGGCGGAGCTGGAAGGCATCAAGGAGGATGACAACGAGATCAAGGAGCGCTTTTACATGGATCTGGAATTCGGTACTGCCGGGCTGCGCGGCATTATCGGAGCCGGAACCAACCGGATGAACATTTACACGGTCAGGAAGGCGACACAGGGGCTGGCAAATTATATCATAAAGAACGGAAGTGCGGACAAAGGGGTTGCGATCGCGTATGATTCCCGCCGTATGTCACCTGAATTCGCGGATGAGGCGGCGCTCTGCCTGGCGGCCAACGGGATCAAGGCTTATGTGTTCGAGTCCCTGCGCCCCACCCCGGAGCTTTCTTTTGCGGTCCGTAAGCTTTCCTGCATCGCGGGGATCAACATTACGGCAAGCCACAACCCGCCGGAGTACAACGGATATAAGGTATACTGGGCGGACGGCGCGCAGATCACTCCGCCTCACGACAAGGGGATCATGGATGAGGTAAAGGCCGTTGAGGATTATACCACCATGAAGACCATGTCATTGGATGCGGCAAAGGAAGCAGGACTGTACGAGTCCATCGGAGCGGACATTGATGACGCGTATATCGCGGAGCTGAAAAAGCAGGTGAAGCGCCAGGATGCGATCGACGCTGCGGCAAAGGATCTGAAGATCGTTTATACGCCTCTCCACGGCACAGGTAACATCCCGGCCCGCCGTATCCTGAAGGAGCTGGGCTTTGAGAATGTCTATGTGGTAAAGGAACAGGAGCTGCCGGACGGCGAATTTCCGACCGTTTCCTATCCCAATCCGGAGGCTGCGGAAGCATTTGAGCTGGGCCTGAAGCTGGCAAAGGAGATCGATGCGGATATCGTGCTGGCAACCGATCCGGACGCGGATAGGCTCGGTGTCCGTGTAAAGGATTCCAACGGCGAATACCATACCCTGACCGGAAACATGTCCGGCTGTCTGCTGGCGGATTATGAGATCGGGCAGAAGAAGGAACTGGACGGCGGACTTCCGGCGGACGGAAAGTTTATCAAGACCATTGTTACAACCAATATGGCGGATGCCATCGCAAAATATTACGGTGTGGACCTGATCGAGTGCCTGACCGGATTCAAGTTCATCGGGCAGCAGATCCTTGGATTTGAGACAAGCGGCAAGGGCGAGTATCTGTTCGGATTTGAGGAGAGCTACGGATGCCTCATCGGAACCCACGCAAGGGACAAGGATGCCATCGTGGCGACTATGGCCCTCTGCGAGGCGGCTGCTTACTACAAGACCAAGGGCATGAACCTGTGGGATGCCATGATCGCAATGTACGACCGTTATGGATATTACAAGGATGATATCCAGTCCATCACCCTGAAGGGGATCGAAGGACTTGCCAAGATCCAGGAGATCTTAGAGACCCTGCGGAAGAACCCGCCGGCAGAAATCGCGGGCTACAAGGTGCTCAAGGCAAGAGACTACAAGGCAGACACAATCAAAGATATGGAGACAGGCGAAGTGACAGGAACCGGCCTGCCTTCCTCCAACGTACTCTACTATGACCTGACCGACGACGCATGGGTATGCGTAAGGCCCTCCGGTACGGAGCCGAAGGTAAAATTCTACTACGGCGTAAAGGGAACCTCCATGGAGGATGCAGACGCAAAATCCGAGGCAATGGGCAAGGAAGTCCTGGCTATGATCGATAAGATGCTGCAGTAAAGAACTGCGGGAAAATAACTTGTACAGGCTGTGCAGGATATTTCTTCGAGTGTGCAGGTGAATAAATACTATAAAATGTGTGTAATTAGCCAAAATACGTGGAAATGCCTTGACAAAGAACAAAGAAACAGGTATAACAGTACGTGTAGGCAATGAGCACAGGCATGCCGGCTGTGGGTATGCGGGCTTTGCCTTAGGAACTGGCACAAAATAATATGTACAGATCGCGCAGGATAAATTTGCATAGGCTAGGCGGAAGAAGGAGCCGTAGTGGGCTACGGCGACTGATGACAACAACGGCTATGCAAATTTAGACAAGCTAGATGTACATATTATTTCGGGACTGTTCCTTAATATATTCTTAGAATGAATGTTGTTCTAGTACAATAAAGAGGAGGAAACATCCATGAACAAAACAGAATTAGTAGCAGCAATCGCAGAAAATGCAGAGATTTCCAAGAAGGACGCTGAAAAAGCCGTAAAAGCTTTTGTTGAAGTTATAACGGAAGAATTGAAGAAGGGTGAGAAGGTTCAGCTGGTTGGATTTGGTACATTTGAGGTGACTTCCAGAGCAGCAAGAGAAGGAAGAAACCCGCAGACCGGCAATACCATGAAGATTGCTGCCTGCAAGGCACCGAAGTTCAAAGCAGGCAAGGCTTTGAAGGACGCTGTGAATTAATCAGGATGTGTATCATGCCTGCATGATCTGATCATGCAGGCATTTTTGCGCCGTAGAAGAGCGGGCTGTATGCGGGCCCGGGCCGTGCCAGGCAGAGAAAATAAATTTATACTGGCAGATTGAAAAGGAGTTTTTTATGAGATTAGATAAATTTTTAAAGGTATCCCGTCTGATCAAGAGACGGACTGTGGCAAATGAAGCCTGCGATGCCGGCCGTGTGCTCGTGAACGGCAATGTGGCCAAGGCTTCTGTGAAGGTTAAGGTGGGGGACGTCATCGAGATCCAGTTCGGCACGAAAACCGTCAAGGTGGAAGTGCTGGATATCCAGGACACGACAAAGAAAGAAGAGGCGAAGGATCTGTTCAGATATCTGTAGCCTTTTCCGCCTGGATTTTTTCAGGGGCATGGGCTGACGTGCATTAGATCGTCAAATAAAAATCCATGCAGACAGGCATAATATGAAACAACCCTTCATATATATAAAAGTATATGTAGCCGGCGCAATATTCACGGCAGAGTTCATCGGCCGCGAGTAGAACAGATATATAACGAAGGGGGAACAGATATGGAGGAACGGCAGCCTGTAAAGGCGCATAAGCTGGTTATAAATAACCGGAAGACAAGTATGGTGACCGGAGTGCTGGATGTGCTTTCATTTGATCTGAATGAGATCCTGCTGGAGACAGAACAGGGGATGCTGATGGTTAAGGGGACGGATCTGCATGTGAACCGGCTCAGCGTGGAGAAGGGTGAGGTGGACCTGTCGGGAAATATTGACAGCATCGCCTATTCCAGCGTGAGCCAGGCGGGACACCAGAACGACAGCTTTTTTTCAAAATTATTTAAGTAGGTCAGCACCATGATGCTGGGAATTGGAAAAGAGGCCGTGATATTTGTATACGCGGGCCTGTCGGGGATCGTTGCATTTTCCTGCTATCAGATACTGCTGCTGCTGAGAGAACTGGTTCCGCATTCCGCGGCAGCGGTCAGCACGGAGGATTTTTTTTATTGGATCGGTATCAGCGCCTATCTGTTCCGGCAGATGTATCATACAACTTATGGGAGTGTCAGATGGTTCTTCGTACTAGGGCTTGCGGTTGGGAGTTTTCTGGCCTTTTTTTGTAAGATTTTGTTGAAAAAAAACTTCGCAAAGTGGAAGAATAAACTTGAAAAAAAGAAGAAAAACGAATAAAATAATGATTATAGCAAGGGGAGCTATCAGATTATCAACATTGGGGAATCAGTATGAGTCAGAAGAAAAAGATGCCTGCAGGCAGGAAGCATAACCGTAAGGGGATGTCCACCTTCCGGCAGCATAAGAGAAGTATTGTGATCATTTTTACTGTGCTGGGGATCATGGCAGCCATGCTGGCCGTCAATTCCGTGAATCTGTATGCACGGAACCAGATTTACAAACAGCAGGAGGCAGAGCTCAAGGCGCAGATCGAAGAGCAGAATATCCGTTCCGAGAAGGTGGATGAATACAAAGAGTATGTAAAGACCGACGATTACATAAAGGATGTGGCGGAAGAGAAGCTGGGATTGGTGGATCCCAACGAGATCCTGTTCCGGCCGGAGGAATAAGCAGTCATTCGGCATTCTATATACACAAAAGAGAAACTCCAGGGAGATGCCTGGAGTTTTTTGCTGTCCTGCGGATATTCAGATTCTGCCGCAGGAGCCTTATTCGGAGATGCGCGTCTGATCTGTCGGTCCTGCGCGTATATATACTGAAAACCAGTAGGAGGGATATAGATGGAGGATGGACAAGTATTACATACCAGTCCTTATGTGACACAGATTGAAAGATTTGCGGATTCCCTGAAGCAGCTGTCCCATACATTTCTGCAGATGGGGGAAAAGAAGCAGTCCTTTACAAGCGAAGAGATCGACGGAATGTTCGAATGGGTCAGGGAGAAGGTCTGCAAAAGCTGCGAGAAGTGCTCCTGGTGCTGGGGGGAGAATTTTGTCCATACCTACCAGATGGGCTATGAGGTCCTCTCGGCGGTGGATTCCTATGGAAATGAAATGAATACCGAGACGAAACGAAAGCTGAAGCAGTGCTGCATCATGGCGCCCCGTTTCCTGAGAGAGATGCTGGAGGCATTTCACGCGGCCCGGCAGAATATGATGTGGCTCAACCGGATGGCCCAGAGCAGGGAAGGCTGTGCCATCCAGATGGACACCTTTGCGGATATGATCCGGGTGACGGCGAAGGAGCTGGAGGACAGCCTGTTCATTGACGACCGGCTGGAAAAGCGTCTGGTAGCCGCGCTGAAGAAAAAGGGCGTGCGGGTCTTGTACACGAATTTTTTTATGAACCGGGAAGGAAAATATGAGGTTCATGTGACCGCACGCGCTATGCAGGACATCCACATTACCTGCAAGGAGCTAGTCAGGACCGTTTCCGAGGTCATGGGCCGCCGTCTGGTGCCGGAAGGGATCTATGCCCAGACGCTGGGGCGGGAGTATACGACCATCATCTGCCAGGAAGGGCCGACGTACTATACGCTGCAGGGGGTTGCCAGAGTCGGAAAAGGCTGCAGCCAGGTTTCCGGGGACAATTTTATGATGCTTAACCTTCCAAGAGGAAAGCAGGCTATGGCTCTGTCCGACGGGATGGGTTCCGGAGAAAAGGCATGCCAGGAAAGCACGCTGGTCATCGAACTGCTGGAAGAACTGCTGGAGGCAGGCTTTCCGGAAAAGACGGCCATCCAGATGATCAATACCACACTGGTCATGGGGCGGGAGGAGATCCATTATTCCACCGTGGACATGAGCGTATTTGACCTCTATACAGGAACCTGCGAGCTGATCAAGGCCGGAGCCTCCTCCACATTTATCCGCCAGAAGGATAAGGTTGAGCATTTAAGCTCCACCAGCCTGCCCATCGGGGTTTTACACCAGATCGAGATCGACTCCGTGGAACGGCAGCTTTCCAACGGAGATTTTGTGATCATGGTAACAGACGGGGTGATGGACGCGCTCCCGGTAGGCGAGCAGGACATCCTGCTGGAGACGATCATCCAGGGCACCCTTCTGGTGAATCCCAAGGAAATGGCGAACCACATCCTGGAGCAGGTGCTGAACTGGACCGGAGAACCGCCTCAGGACGATATGACCGTGCTCGTGATCGGGATATGGGAGAAATGATACCGCGGCCGGAAGCCCTTTTTGCGGAGAGGAGCCAAGAAAAAATATCACAGAAAAAAAGGGAACTGCAAAGCCGCTTTGGGAATAAAACAATTTGACGATGGGTCGGTTTTTAGGATATACTAGAAAAGGAAAGTTATGGGAAATTTTTTGCCCGTGGATTGTGTATTACTGCTTACAAATGGAAAGGAAGAACAACGATGAAATGGATGATCGCGTCGGATATACATGGCTCCGCGTACTACTGTCGGCAGATGCTGGGGGCATATCGGAGGGAAGGTGCTGACAGGCTGCTTCTGTTAGGAGACATTTTGTATCACGGACCGCGCAACGATCTTCCGAGGGAATATGGACCGAAGGATGTCATCTCCATGCTCAACGGTGTAAAGCAGGAGCTGCTTTGCGTAAGGGGGAACTGTGACACGGAGGTGGACCAGATGGTCCTGGAATTTCCGATCCTGGCAGAGTACTGTTTTCTGGAAATCGGCGGAAAGACCATGTTCGCAACCCATGGCCATGTATTCAATCCGCACGATCCGCCGCTGCTGAAGACAGGAGAGATCCTGCTGAACGGGCATACACATATTCCTGCATGCGAAGATATGGGGACATTCTGGTATCTGAACCCGGGTTCTGTATCCATCCCCAAGGAAGGGTCTGCGCATGGCTATATGACTTTTGAAAATGGTGTCTTTCAGTGGAAGGACATGAAAGGAGTGTGTTGGAAAGAGAAAAGATTTTGAGGACATGAAAACAGATATGGAAATGCAAAAGAGCGCAGATACAAAAGAGCGCAAAGTGTAGGAGGAGAAGATGATAGATGATAGAATTGCTCTTTTGATTGATGCAGACAATGTTTCTGCGAAATATATCAAGCCCATCATGGACGAGCTGTCCAAGTACGGCAATATTACATACAAGAGGATCTACGGGGACTGGACAAGCCCGTATAATCTGAGCTGGAAGGAGGTCCTGCTGCAGAACAGCATCACGCCGATCCAGCAGTTCAGCTATACATACGGAAAAAATGCCACCGATTCCGCCATGATCATTGACGCTATGGACATGCTCTATACCAGTGAGCTGGAAGGCTTCTGCCTGGTTTCCAGCGACAGTGATTTTACCAAGCTGGCGAGCCGCCTCAGGGAAAACGGCAAGCTGGTGATCGGTATGGGTGAGGACAAGACGCCGATTCCCTTCCGGAAAGCCTGCGACATTTTCACGGTATTGGAGGTCCTTCTGGAAGACAGTACCATGGAAAATGCGGAAAAGGCGCCGGCAGCGGCGGCTTCCGCCAAGGAATTGAAGCGCGGCAGCGTGGATGTGGTGAAAAGTCAGATTGAAGAGGCTGTGATCAAGATCATCATGGAGAACCAGAACGACAACAAGGAGACCGGGCTCGGCGAGGTGGGAAGCCGTCTCCTGAAGCTGTATCCTGATTTTGACGTGCGCCGGTACGGGTTCAGCCTCTTGTCCAAGTTTCTTGAGACCTTTCCCAAGCTGAAGCTGAAGCAGGACGGGACCAAGGTCTCTGTGATGCTGTACGAGGACAAGAGCCGGAAGGACTTGCTGGAGGAATACATTCTGCAGCAGATCAAAAGTGCAGGCAGGCAGGGCGTCTCCCTTGGGACGCTGGGGAATCGGATCCGGAACCGGTTCGGCGATTTTAAGGTTCACGATTACGGATATTCTCAGTTCAAATCCTATATCCAGAGCTTCCGGGATGTGAAGATCGAGGATGACGGAGAGCAGAACTGGGCGATCTATGTGAAAAATGTGGAGTCATGATATTGGTCAGAAGTGTTTTTTCTCAGGAGAGGCATGGCGGTATGTGCGATACAATGATTTGCAGAGCCCATACCGCGAAAATGGTACTGAGCGGCAGATCTCGACGGCCGCTCAGTACCATTTTTTTGAAGTTTTATTCCCGCAAAGCAACGAGCCAGGCAGCCATGCCTGCATGGATATCTGACTTTGGCTTTGATAGAACCGAAAAGGGAATTTGTCTAAAGATGTTTCCCATCCGCAAGGTCTTTTGCCACGAACGGGAAAAAGTAAAACGGCACGGTCAAAAGCTTCTGATCCACATCATATCCATAATTATTTTTTGAAACCTTTATGGCGCATTCAAACTTATTGTGGTTTGAAAACTTTTCAAGGGAGTTCAGCGTCCCTTTGCCTTTTTTCACGTCAATCGGATACAGCTTATTATCCGATTCCACGATGAATTCCAGTTCGGAGGAGGACTTGCCCTTCCAGTAAAACAAGCTGTGGCCTTTCGCGGCCAATTCATCTGCCACAAAATTTTCAAAGAAAATCCCCGACAAGGTATTCTTTCTTTCACTTGACACAAAAGATGCCGCATTGATACCGCTTTGATACGAAAACATGCCGATATCACCAAGGAACAAGTGGAAATTCCCTTCATTGTCCTGCATAAGAGGCGTCGTGACATGCTCCTTCAATTGAAACGACTGATTGATGACATGCGCCATCGTAAGCCATTGGATGGATGTCACGAAATCTCTTGTCTTGCTTTTTTTCTCGATCAGACCAGGCGAAAAATTCTTTGATTCTTTATTTAATCTCTCAGGGTTTAATTCCCCGCAGCTTGCTGCGTAAGAAACTTTTTTGCAAAGTAAAAAGATGATACAATAGTAAAAAAGGAAAGGGGAAAGTTGTGGATGAGTGAGTACAAACACAAATCACACAATGTATCAGTGCTAATGTATCATTTTGTATGTCCGGCAAAGTATAGAAGGGTAGTAATAGACGAAGAAGTGGATGAGGTAATAAAAGAAACATGTGAAGAGATATCGAAAAGATATGAAATAGACTTTATAGAAATAGGAACGGATAAAGAACATGTACATTTTTTAGTACAATCGGTACCAACATATAGTCCGAAGAAAATAATCCAAATCATAAAGAGTATAACAGCACGCGAAGTATTAAAAAGATGTCCCCAGGTAAAAAGGAAATTATGGGGAGGAGAATTTTGGACGGATGGATATTATGTAGCGACGGTGGGAGAGCATGGAAATGAAGAAATAATAGGAAACTATGTAAAAAATCAAGGAAAAGAAAATGAGTATAAGAAACTATATAAAAAAGAACCGGAGGCAAAGCAGTATAGCATATTCGACTATATGTAGTGGGGCGACCTCTCTCAATACCCCGCAGCTTGCTGCGGGGTCGTTTATTTCCTTATAAATGTTTGAAAACAACGCGCGGGAACGCAAAACCGCCTCTCTGCTGGCCTGGTACAAATCCATGTCGGAGAGATAATTGTCATACAAGGTCTTTAAAATTTCCCTGGATTCTAAAAGATTTCCCTCTTCTATATAAATATCCACCGCTTCCGGCATGCCGCCCACGAGAAGATACTTATATACTTGCTCCATTGCCAACTCGTAAATTTTAAAATCCAGCGGTTTCCTTTCCTCGTAAGCTCTTTTTACGACTTCGTACAACACCTTGTTACTGTTCGTCAAGAATTCGTCATACGTCATCGGATAAACCGTGATCTGATTAACCTTGCCGACCGGGAAAAGGAACTTGCCATTATCCGCCACTCCCCTTTTATGGGTTTCCCGCTGGATCTTAATGCGCACCATTGAGCCGGTAACGATAACCGGAATCTGACGGAAATCCTGGCAAAAATATTTTAACGCAGACACGATATTCGGGCATTCCTGCACCTCGTCAAATATCAGCAAAGTCTGGTCAGTAATCTTTTTCCCCTTGAACAACGAAACGTATTCGATGATTTTTTCTGCATTCGCGGTTTTTGAACAAAATTCACGAATCTCGTCCTCAATCTTGCAATCAATATAAATATAATTGTCTTTATAATAAGTCTCGGCAAAAATGTCTCTGACAAGGTATGTCTTTCCGACTTGCCTCGCCCCCCATACAATCAAAGGCTTCCTCCGTTTGTCGTCGTTCCATTCAAGCCATTTTTGATATTATTTTCACTTTTCAAACCGCGGCATAACCGAAGCACATCCTGATATTCAATCGCTTTCAACATCAGTATCAACTGCTTGCGGGGGCAAATTGTAAAACATCCGAAGTATTACAATGCTGAAATGAGATGTTGCATAGAAAAAGAAAACCAATTATACTGGAAACAGAAGAAATCTAAAGGGAGGATCAAGCATGAGAAAAATGATAAACGGAGAGCGCTTCGTGATGGGAACTTGCTACTATCCGGAGCATTGGGACTCTTCCCTGTGGGAGGACGATCTGGAGAGGATGCTGCAGGCGGGGATCGAGGTAGTCCGGGTTGCGGAATTTGCGTGGAACAAGATTGAGCCGGAGGAAGGAGTGTACACCTACGAATTTTTTGATTCCTTCTTGGAGCTGGCGCAGAAAAAAGGTATGAAGGTCATTTTCTGCACCCCTACGGCGACTCCTCCGGTCTGGCTGACCGAGAAGTATCCGGAGGTGCTCAACGCGGATCAGGACGGCCTGCTCTACCGCCACGGCGCAAGACGGCACTACAATTACAATTCCCCCGTATATCAGAAATTGTGCCGCAATATCGTGGAAAAGTCCGCGTCCCACTACGGCGGTCACCCTGCCATTATCGGATGGCAGATCGATAACGAGGTAAACTGCGAGCTGGATGAATTTTATTCGGAAAGCGATTCGGCGGCGTTCCGGAAGTTTTTGCAGGAAAAATACGGAACGGTTGACGAACTGAATCAGGCATGGGGAACTATTTTCTGGAACCAGACCTACAACTGCTGGGAGCAGATCTATGTGCCGCGGAAGACGGTCCACAATACCAACAATCCCCATCATCTGCTGGATTATTATCGCTTTGTCTCCGACAGCGCCCGCCGTTTTGTACGGATGCAGTCCGAGATCATTCGGAAATATTGCAAGAAAGACGATTTTATTACGACCAACGGGATTTTCGGCAATCTGGATAACCAGGCGATGCAGAAGGAAAGCCTGGACTTCATGACCTACGATTCCTATCCCAACTTTGCGTACTGCCTGGACGATTATCAGCCGGATGATCCCATCAAGGACCGCAAATGGAGCCGGAACCTGGCAGAGACCAGGGCCATTTCACCAGTCTTTGGGATCATGGAGCAGCAGAGCGGGGCAAACGGCTGGACCACCCGGATGGAGGCGCCCACGCCCAGACCTGGGCAGATCACGCTCTGGACCATGCAGAGCATTGCCCACGGCGCAGACTTTGTCAGCTATTTCCGCTGGCGGACCTGCACGGTGGGGACGGAGATGTACTGGCACGGCATCCTGGATTATTCTGGACGGGACAACCGCAGGCTCCGGGAGATCCGTGAGATCGCCCGGAAGATGGAAGGCATGAAGGAGATCGCGGGAGCGCGGTACGCGGCGAAGGTGGGGATCCTGAAGGATTATGATAACATCTGGGATGCCCGCCAGGATAAATGGCATGAGCGGGTGGACAGGTTCAGCCAGAAGTCTTTGTTTACCGCCCTGCAGCTGACCCATACGCCGTTTGATTATGTGTATCTGGAGGAAGATACCACGTGGGAGGAGCTGGGGAAGTATGAAGTGCTGTTCTATCCTCATGCGTCCATTCTGACGGATGCGCGGATGAGGCTGCTGGAAACCTACGTGTCCGAGGGCGGAAAGCTGGTCATGGGCTGCAGGACCGGATATAAGGATCTCTGCGGACGGTGCGTGATGGACAAGCTGCCGGGAAAGGCGTCTGGGCTTACCGGAACGGATATCCCGGAATATTCCTTCGTGGCTCCTGACGATGGCAGAGTGCTGGCGGACTGGGACGGAAACCAGATAGAAGCCGCAGTGTTCAATGACCTGCTGGAGCCGGTGGGAGAGCATGCGGAGGTTCTGGCGCGTTACGCGTCCAGCTATTACGCGGGCACCCCTGCGCTGATCCGCAACCGATATGGAAAGGGCGAGGCTTATTACTTCGGCGGTGCGTTCGCGGTGGATACGGCGAAGGTATTTCTGGAGAAGCTGGGTGTGGGAGCGCCTTACGGGGAAGTGCTGGAGCTGCCGGAGTGCTGCGAGCTGGCCGTCCGGGAGAAGGACGGCAGGAAGTACTTGTTCGTGCTGAATTATGCATCGGAGAGCGTGAAAGCGGTGGTGAAGAAAGAACTGCGGGAGTTCTTCGGAGGCGAAGTGATCGAGGGCGAAGTGGAGCTTGGGGCTTATGAGGTGAAGATTTTTGCGGAGTAAGGAACTGTGCAAAAATAACTTGCCTTTTTGTACAGAACAAATCTTCAGGTACAAGGAGGAATGAGGCGTTCTAGGACAAAGTTCCTAAATGAAGCTGTTTTTTTGAGCAAATAAAAGGTGCATGGTCTGATGAATTCATAGACTGCTGCACCTTTTATTCTACCTCGGATAACTCATGGACAGAATATTGCCCATTCTCCAACTGTGCCTTACCCTTCATCAGCCAATCATAATTTTCTTTATTCCCCATGACATAAATATTTTTCATAAGGTTATTATAAGTTTCTTCTGATAACATAACAACATTCTACTTATTTTTCGTGTAACGATCATAGTCTCATAATCATCTGTTACCTTATCCATATACATTTTTGCAGATCACTTAATTTAAAATTGAAATTCTGATTAAATTAAAGTAAAATAAGCGTAGCTATTAAGACTGTATACCGCGAAATATGGAAGAAATCAAACAGAAACAGAGGCATTTACAATGGAGCATAAAAAAGAAGTCACCCTGGAGCGGGTTGCCGCGGAAGTAGGAGTAAGCATTGTGACCGTATCAAATGCATTAAACGGAAAAAAAGGGGTCAGCGAGGACATGCGCCGGAAGGTGAGGGAGGCCGCCGAACGCCTGGGCTATCGTTACCGTACTGCCGCAAAAACAGGAAGCAGATCCTACAAGATCGGGGTTGCGGTCGCGGAGCGCCACGTGAAGGAATTTCCTTCCTTTTATATGGAAATCTACCAGAGCGCCGCTCAGGAGCTGACGCTGCGGGGGAGCATGGCATTCCTGAAAGTACTCAGTGAGGAGCGGCAGGAAAGAACGGAGAAAGCCGCCCTCTTCCAGGGAGTGGACATCGACGGAATCCTGCTCATCGGAGAAACAAACAAGGGCTGTGCTGCCGAATTAAAAGAACTCTATGAGATTCCGGTTGTATGCGTGGGGAGCTATGATATTTCCGAAGAGGCCGATTCTATTGTGCCGGATTGCTACGGCGGCATGGAACAGGTTACGGAGCTGCTTTTGAAGGCCGGACATACGGAGCTGGTATTTGTGGGTTCGCCGGAGGAGGGGACGAATGCGGCGGACTGTTATCTGGGGTTCTGTAAAGCAATGGAAAAGCGGGGGCTTGAAGCAAACATTGTAAAGCTGTCTCAGCCTGATCGGACAGAAAAAAAACAGACTGCGGCGGAGGTGGACTTCTCCCGGATTCAGCCGGAGGCTTTTGTGTGTGATTCGGCTATAAGTGTCGAAGTCCTGCTGGAACAGCTTCAAAAACAGGGCATCCGCGTTCCGGAGGATGTCTCGGTGGCGGGATTCGGCAAATGTTTTGCGGGTTCTAAGTCCGAAAGGATGCTGACCACATATGTAATAGATGAAAAGGAGATTGCGCATCTCGGTGTCGCTGCCCTGATCGAACAGTTGGAGGGGCAGGGGCAGACAGGCCGCGTTCGCATCGTAGAGGGCAGATTGATTCAGGGGAACACGGTTGGAAAGGCGATATGTAAGAGCGGGAAACGGAAAGCCGGGCAATGCGATGGGACGGGAAAGGCAGGGCACACACCATGGGAAATGTAAAATTAAAGGATATAGCAGATGCTCTGCAGGTCAGCACTGTCACCGTTTCCAATGCCCTGGCCGGAAAAAAGGGGGTCAGCGATGAGGTGCGGGAAACCGTGCTCCGGACCGCAAGATCCATGGGCTATAACCTTTCCAAATATGAGAAGGTAAAGGACAGTACCAAGATCGGTGTCCTGGCTCCGGATAAATACATGGGCGTAGGCTCCTCCTTTTATTGGGCGCTGTATCAGCAGGTCATCTATGCAGCATCCAAAAGCCGGAGCCTGACCATGCTTGAGATTCTGGATGAGGAAAATGAAGAAGCGAACCGATTTCCCAGGATGGTTCAGGAAAGTATGATTGACGGACTGATCGTCATCGGCTGGGTAAAGCAGGACTATATCAGAAAGCTTGTAAAGAAATCTGATAAGCTCCCAATTCTCCTGCTGGACTCCCGGATTCGGGATATTCCCTGCGATGCGGTGCTGTCCCATAATTACATCGGGATGTATAAAATGACAAGGTATCTGCTGGAACGGGGACACACAGGAATTGCGTTTGCCGGTTCGATCCGGGATAATGATAATATCATGGATCGGTATTTCGGCTATCGGAAAGCGCTTTTAGAAGCCGGGATTCCCGTCCGGAAGGAATGGCGCCTGGAAGATCGGAATCTGCTGACTGGAGAAGTCCGGGTCGGGCTTCCAGGGCAGATGCCCACAGCGTTTGCCTGCAGCAGCGATCTGGCTGCGGGCAGACTGTATGACGCACTGGCAGAAAAAGGATACCGGATGCCGGAGGACATCTCGATCGTTGGATATGATGATTATCTGTTCGGCCATCCATTCGCGGGACAGCTGACAACGTATCATGTGGATATGGAAGAAATGGCGGAATACGCGGTAAAGCTTCTGCTCGGAAAGATCAGGGGAGAGGAA
The DNA here is from genome assembly GCA_910575475.1 of Lachnospiraceae bacterium. Classification (GTDB taxonomy): domain Bacteria; phylum Bacillota; class Clostridia; order Lachnospirales; family Lachnospiraceae; genus Schaedlerella. Next base: position 149,394 of record CAJTGD010000008.1, read on the forward strand.
AAAAAGTGCATGACATGGTATGCGGACGGAAGGATCGTGGAGCGGGAGAGCGTGAAAACGTTGGGGCTGATATGATTCTTCCCTTCTGGCTGCCTAAAGAATGATGGGAAGCATTACTTTTGTATCATGGTTTTTTATATACTGTTCCTTTCGAAGTAAAAAAGGCTGTCCAAAAAGGACAACCTTTTTATACTTAATATGCTGATTTTTCCGCCGCGGCGAATTATAGAATCATACATAGATTAAATAATAAATTAATACAAATATACTTTTTAATTAAAAACCACCTCGATTTTTGCAAATTATATCAAAAATAAGTTTTAAAATTGATATAAATTGCCGACTTTAAAATTTCAGAGACTTAGTATATACTTAATAAAAGCTTTCGATTAAAACTGAAGTTGGAAAAGGGGTGGATCACATGGGTAAGGTGCGTCTGGTAGATATTGCGGAGAAGGTGGGCGTGAGCTCGGTCACGGTGCACAATGCGCTTTCCGGGCAGAAGGGGGTCAGTGCCGGGATGCGGGAGAAGATCCTGAAAGCCGCGGAGGAGATGGGCTATCGGCAGGAGGCCGCTGCAAAGAAAAGAGAACAGGGAACGGAAGGCTTCTGGAAGATCGGAGTGATCATCGCGGAGAATTATCTGGCGCAGTATTCCACCTATTACTGGAAGATGTACCAGGAGCTGTCCCTGATCGCCACGGAGAAGCAATGCTATACGACCATCGAGGTCTTAAAAAAGGATGCGGAGCGAAAAACCCTGGAGCTGCCGCAGATCGTGAAAAACAATGGGATCGACGCTCTGATCATCATAGGCGAGATCAGCCGGATCTATGTGCGCCACCTGAAAAAATATCTCCAGAAGCCCATCGTATTTCTGGACTTTTACGACAATGAGATCGCCAGGGACGCGGTGATCGCGGATAATTTTCAGGGCATGTACCAGATGACGGAGCTGTTGTTTGCCCAGGGGATCCGGGAGATCGGATTTATCGGTTCCATCTATGCCACCAGCAGTATCATGGACCGGTACTGCGGCTTCCAAAAATCCGTGATGGAGCACCGGGTCCAGGTTCCGGAGGAATGGGTCATTGAGGACCGGGACGACCTGGGACAGGTGGGTTTTGAACTGCCCAGGCGACTTCCGGAGGCGTTTGCATGCAACTGCGATCTGGTGGCGGGGATGCTGATCACGAAGCTAAAGGAACAGGGGTATCGTGTTCCGGAGGATATCTCGGTCACCGGGTTTGATAATTTTTTGCAGCCGGGATATGCGGATATGCGGATCACCACATATGAGATCAACACCAGAGCCATGGCGAAGGTGGCTCTGGACAAGATCCTGAAACAGCTCAAAAATCCGGACAAGGGCCGCAATCTGGAGATCATTTCCGGGCGCGTGATCTGGAAGAACAGTGTGAAAATGAGACCACTATAAATACCTGTGCCGCAGGAAATGCTGCGGAAGAGGGAAATGTGGGATAAAACGGAATACAGGGATTAACTTAAAAGCAAAAGGAACTTAATTTTTAAATTAAGTTCCTTTTTTGGCGAAAATTATAGAAAATATACAAAAGCAAATCATGTAAAATACTGTAAATGGCTGAAAATGCGCTAATTGCGGAAAAGTAATTGAAAATAATGAATTTATATATTAAAATAAATTTAGCTTAAAAAAGCCTAAAAAATATTAAAAATGGAGGGAAAGAGAATGAAGAAAAGATTACTCAGTCTGGGCTTGGCGACTGCAATGGTATGTTCACTGGCTGCATGCGGCGGAAACGGAGGCAGCGGAGGAGGAAGTGCTTCCGCGGATATCCCGACCATCGACCAGATCAAGGTGGGCGAGGATTATCAGGACCTGGAGGCGGAGATCAAGGTCCTGACAAACCGGACGGATATCGTGGACACCGTGTACAAGGGATACGCGGAGGAATTTATGAAGGTCTATCCCAATATCAAGGTAGAGTACGAGGGCATCACGGACTACGAAGAGACCTTAAAGCTCCGCCTGACCACCGGAGACTGGGGCGACCTCTGTTTCATCCCCACATCCGTAAGCAAGAGTGAATTGTCTACATACTTCACGAAGCTGGGTGAATTTGACACGCTGGATCCCATTTACCAGTATGTGCAGGAAAAGACCTTTGAGGGAGAAGTGTTCGGAATTGCCAACGGCGGCACCGCGAGAGGCGTCATTTACAACAAGAAGGTATGGGAGGACGCAGGGATCACAGAGCTGCCGACGACACCGGATGAATTTCTGGACGATTTGAAGACCATCCAGGATAAGACGGATGCGATCCCGCTGTACACCAACTTCGGCGCAGGCTGGACCATGGGGGCATGGGACGATTATATTGACCTGACCGCGACCGGCGACCCGGATTTCCGGAACAACATGCCCCACACCAAGGATCCGTTCGCAAAGCGGGACGACCTGACCGGCCCCTATGCGGTTTACTATACACTGTATGAAAGCGTTGCCCGCGGGCTGATCGAAGAGTCTCCGTCCAGTACCGACTGGGAGTCCTCCAAGCGAAGGCTGAACGAAGGTGAGATCGCCACCATGGTGCTGGGTTCCTGGGCGGTAGAGCAGTGTAAGGAACAGGGAAGCACACCGGAAAATGTAGGCTATATGCCGTTCCCGATCACCGTAGACGGTACCATGTACGCGGGATCCGGCGGAAACTACGGATTCGGGATCAACAACCAGGCGACGGAGGACAATCAGATCGCGGCGATGGTCTATCTGAAATGGCTCCTGGAAGAGTCCACCATTTACACCGATGAGGGAAGCATCCCGGCATTGAAGGAACAGCCTCTTCCGGACGCGCTGGCAGACTTTGCGGATACGGAGATCATTTCCAACAACGCGGCTCCGGAGGGAGAGGACGACCTGTTTGATGAAGTCAACGATGAGAGCGAGGTCGGCATCAACAAGGACGATTTCCCGGACTGTGAGATCCTGGAGTATGCACTGAAGGGCGAGAAGACGCTGGATGAGATCATGGACGAATGGAATGAGAAATGGAGCACGGCCCAGGAATCCCTCGGCGTGGAAGTGAACCAGTAGATAAAAAAGAAAGAGGAGGGTTCTATGGAGAATGTAAAAAGCAGGGCAAAAGAGAAATGGCTCGTGATCGCAGTGTTTATGTTTGTACCGCTGCTCCTTCTGCTCGTATTTACGTATGTACCGTTTTTTAAAATGGTGCAGTTCAGTTTTTATAAAATGAAATATATCGGGCCAAGGACATTTGTCGGCCTGAAAAATTATGTGGATGTATTTTCACGCGGGGAATGCTTCCGGTCGCTGTTTGTCAGCGTATACTACATGGGCGGCGCGATCCTGCAGCTCGGCCTGGCGCTGTTTCTGGCGACCATGCTGGTATTCAAGACAAGAGGAAGCGGCATCTTCAAGGGCGCTATGTTCTTCCCTTACCTGATCTGCGGGATCGCCATCGGATTTATTTTCAAATTCTTCTATGCGAGAGGATTTGTACTGGACTCCTTCCTGCAGGCGCTGGGTTTCAACATCGACAATATCCCGCTCTGGCTGGAGGAGGAAAAGATCAACAACATTTCCCTGGCGGCCACCTCCGTATGGAGGTACACAGGGCAGAATATGATCCTGTTCCTGGGGGCCATGATGTCCGTGGACACAGACCTGTACGAAGCGTCTGACCTGGACGGCGCCAATAAATGGCATCAGTTCCGGTACATCATCCTGCCCAGTATCAAGTCCATCGTGGTACTGAACCTGATCCTGTCCATCAGCGGATCCTTAAGCGCGTTCGAACCGCCCTATGTTATCACAAACGGAGCGTGGGGAACCGGTACCTATTTCGTCATCATGAACCGTCTGGCCCATGAGAATCAGAAGGTCGGGCTGGCCTGTGCCATGGCCATTGTCCTGCTGGCGATCATCGTGGCATGTACGGTAGCGCAGAACCTGTTCTTCAAGTACGCCTTTGACGACGGGACGGCGGACGAGTCCAAAGCAGCCGCAAGACAGCGGAGAAAAGCAGCGAAAGCAGCAAAAAAGGCAGCAAAGGGGGGCATGTAATATGACAATGTCGGTAAAGAAAAGAAAGGCTTTGAATTCCGTTTTTACAGTATTCAAATATCTGGTATTGATCATCGGATCCTTTATCTCCCTAGCGCCGGTCTGCGTCTGCGTGCTGACGGCATTTAAGACGGAGGAAGAGTACAATACCTCCTCGGTGCTGGCGCTCCCGAAGTCCTTCACCTACTTTGAGAATTTCAAGGTGGCAATGGAAAAGGCAAATATGCTCCGGGGCTTTTTCAATACCGCTCTGGTGCTGATCGTGGTGCTGACGGCTTCCATTTTCATCGGCTCCATGCTGGCCTATGTGCTGAACCGCTTTAAATTCAAAGGGAATTCCGTGATCCAGAGCCTGTTCACCTTTGCGGCGCTGATCCCCGGGATCGCGACACAGGTTACGGTATACCAGATCATGTACAGCTTAGGACTGATCAACCATTTATACGGATATATGATCGTACTGATGGGGACAGATATCATTTCCATCTATATCTTCCTCCAGTTTTTCGAAAACCTGCCGGTATCGCTGGATGAGTCGGCGATCATGGACGGATGTACCTATTTTGGAGTATTCTTTAAAATTTTGTTCCCGCTGCTCAAGCCGGCGATCGTGACCTCACTGGTTTTGAAGGGCGTGGGCGTTTACAATGAGTACTATATGTCCAACCTGTACCTGCAGGATTCCAATCTGAAAACGATCTCCACGGCGCTGTATGTATTTACAGGACCTTACGGAAACCGGTACAACTACATCTGCGCGGGCGTGCTGATCACCATCATCCCGATCTTTATCCTGTTTTTGATCTTCCAGAAACAGGTATACAGCGGCATGGCGGCAGGAGCGGTCAAGGGTTGACGCAGGAGAGAAGATTTTTGAAAAATGAGAATGATTCAGAATGGCCGCGGTCTGTGCGGCAGACAGGGTTTCGGCCTGCCGTTCTGAATCCTTGAGAAAAATGATGTTACGGCAGTACGCCCGGTTTTGAAACAGTCCGGGCATTCTGCCGGAAAGGAGTCAATGATGAGCGAGGTGAAAATGATAGCTCCCCCGGTGCCCAACATCCCGTGGCAGGAGCGGCCGGAGCACATAAGCGGTGCGCCGGTATGGCGTTATAAAGAGAATCCCATCATCGGGCGGAACCCGTCCAAGGAAGTGGCGCGGATCTTCAACAGCGCGGTGATGCCCTATGAGGACGGCTTCATCGGGGTGTTTCGGGGGGAGCAGACCAACGGGATCCCGTACATTTATCTGGGACGGAGCAGGGATGCCGTCCGCTGGGAATTTGATGAGGAAAAGATCCCCTTCGTGGATGAGGACGGCAATCCGTTTATGCCGGTCTACGCCTACGATCCCAGACTGGTGAAGGTGGAGGACACTTACTATATCATCTGGTGCCAGGACTTTTACGGGGCGGCCATCGGCATGGCAAAGACCACGGATTTCAGGACCTTTGTCAGGATCGAAAATCCGTTCCTTCCGTTCAACCGGAACGCGGTCTTATTTCCGAGAAAGATCGGCGGAAACTTTGTGATGCTCTCCCGGCCCAGCGACAGCGGCCACACCCCCTTTGGAGATATCTTCATTTCCGAAAGCCCGGATATGGTTTACTGGGGAAAGCACCGCCATGTGATGGGGAAGAGCAGCGAGTGGTGGGAGTCCTTAAAGATCGGCGGCGGCGCGGCTCCGATCGAGACGACGGAGGGGTGGCTTCTGTTCTATCACGGAGTGACAGGCACCTGCAACGGATATGTGTACAGCATCGGCGGCGCGATCCTGGATCTGGACAATCCGTCGGTTGTAAGATACCGCTGTGAAAATTTCCTCCTGACGCCGGAGGAATGGTACGAGGAACGGGGATTCGTGCAGAATGTGACCTTCCCCTGCGCCACGCTCCACGACCCGGAGAGCGGCAGGATCGCCATTTACTACGGGGCGGCGGATACCTATGTGGGGCTGGCATTTACGACTGCGGAGGACATCATTTCCTATATAAAGGAACACAGCGTGACCCGGGAAAATGATACGGAGATCGGGAAGAGGTAGAGAAAAATGCAGAAATTTGCGGAAGAGATCCGGTCGCATCTGACCGGGCGGCTGATCCCCTTCTGGGAGGGGCTGACCGATGAGCAGTACGGCGGTTTTTACGGATATATGGGATATGATCTGAAAACAGACCCAACGTATGAGAAGGGCTGCATCCTGAACAGCAGGATCCTCTGGTTCTTTTCAAATGCGTACCTCCTTCTCGGGGAAGAGCATTTGAAGATCTATGCGGAGCATGCATACCGTTTTCTGCGGGAGCACTGCCTGGATCAGGAATACGGCGGCGTGTACTGGTCGGTAGCCCATGACGGGCAGGTCTGCGACAGCACGAAGCACACGTATAACCAGGCATTTGCCATCTATGCGCTGTCCTCTTATTATGACGCGGTGAAGGATGCGCATGCTTTGAAGCTGGCGCAGGATCTGCAGGCTCTGATCGAGGAGAAATGCAGGGATTCCCAAGGATATCTGGAAGCATTTAACCGGAGCTTTGAGCCGGAGGAAAATGACAAGCTGTCGGAAAACGGCGTCATCGCGGAAAAAACCATGAACACGCTGCTCCATGTATTTGAGGCGTATACGGAGCTGTACCGGGTGAGCCGGGACGCGAAAACGGCGGAACGGCTCCGGGGAATGCTGGATATTATTGCGGAAAAGGTTTACAATCCGGAGCTTGGCAGGCAGGAGGTCTTTTTTGACAAAGAGTGGAATCCTCTAATCGACCTGTATTCCTACGGCCACGATATCGAGGCGGCCTGGCTGATCGACCGGGGGCTGGAAGTGCTGGGGGATCCGGTATATACGCAGAAGCTTTCCCCCATAACGGCAGAGATCACAGACCATATTTATGACCGGGCCCTGGCGGGCAATTCTCTGTTAAATGAAGCGGAAAACGGGGTTCAGGATCCGACAAGGGTCTGGTGGGTGCAGGCGGAGGCGGTGGTCGGCTTTGTGAACGGCTGGCAGAAAAATCCCCGGGAAAAAAGATACCTGGAAGCGGCGGAGGCTGTCTGGGAATATATCAAGGCCCATCTGATCGACCCCAGGGAAGGCTCGGAGTGGTTCTGGGCTGTGGACGAAAACGGTAAGCCTCTGGAAAAGCCCATCGTGGAACCCTGGAAATGCCCCTATCACAATGGGCGGATGTGCATGGAAGTGATCAGGAGATTGGGAAATTAGAGAAGCCAAATACAAATAGGGAGGGAATCGCAGATGATACACAGCAGATACTATGAGGAACTGGAAAAACAGGAGTGCCTGATCAATCAGAAGAACCGGAAGAGCGATTTTTACAACGGGATATTTGACCGGTATGAGAATCCGGTCCTGACAAGGGAGCATGCTCCGCTTCACTGGCGGTATGATCTGAACCAGGAGACAAATCCGTACTTTATGGAACGGCTCGGGGTCAATGCGGTGATGAACAGCGGAGCCATCGAGCTGAACGGAAAATTTTATCTCGTGGCCCGGGTGGAAGGCAATGACCGGAAATCTTTTTTTGCAGTGGCGGAAAGTGACAGCGGGATCGACGGGTTCCGGTTCTGGGATTACCCGGTGCGGCTGCCGGACACCTGCCCGGAGGAGACCAATGCCTATGATATGCGCCTGACGAAGCATGAGGACGGTTATCTCTACGGCGTGTTCTGTTCGGAAAGCAAGGATCTCTCCGACCCGGACCTGTCTGCGGCGGTTGCTCAGGCCGGGATTGTGCGGACAAAGGATCTGAAAACCTGGGAACGGCTGGACAATCTGAAAACTCTGCGCTCTCCCCAGCAGAGAAATGTGGTGCTACACCCGGAATTTGTGGACGGGAAATACGCCTTTTACACACGGCCCATGGACGGATTTATCGAGACCGGAAGCGGCGGCGGGATTGGCTTCGGGCTCTGCGAAGACATCGAGCATGCGGTGATCGACGAGGAGACCATCATCAGCCGCAGGGCATATCACACGCTGACCGAGGCGAAGAACGGGGCCGGGGCGGTGCCCATTCGGGGAAAAAAATGCTGGATCCACATTGCCCACGGCGTGCGCAATACGGCGGCAGGGCTTCGGTATGTGCTGTATGTGTTCGGAACGGATCTGTCCGACCCGGCAAAGCTGGTCGCGGAGCCGTCAGGGGTCTTTCTGGTGCCGCTGGGAAAGGAGCGGGTGGGCGACGTGTCCAACGTGGTCTTCACCAACGGGGCTGTTGCCAGGGAAAACGGAGACGTATATATTTACTACGCATCCTGCGATACCCGGATGCATGTGGCAGTTACTACGGTGGACAAGCTGGAGGACTACCTGTTCTATACGCCCGGGGACGCCCGCAGGACGGCGGACTGCGTGAAGCAGCGGTGTGAATTGATCGAAAAGAATCTGGAACTGCTGGGAAAATAACCTGTACAGACTGCGCAGGATAGTTGGATATGACGGTGATTGATATGGAGGCACTGCTGACAGGATTTCCGTATCCTTCGGAATGGCTCGAAATTGTCTGATACAGAAGGCATGCGTTTCAGGGAAATTCCGTGCGGAAGCGTTTTGGAGTGAAACATAGGATGAAACAGTGGATTGAGAATATCAGGGATGACATCTTGGCGAAAACAAAAGACATGAGCCGGGAGCAGGCGGCGGAGTATGTGCTGACGTATTACTGGTATCATATGCTGCTGGGGGCGCTGGCCCTCGGCCTGGCTCTCCTCCTCATTTACCATGTGGGCTGGGGGAGAAACCGGAAACCGGAATTTTCCTGCGTGATCGTCAACCAGGAGGTGGATTTCACAAGGGATGCCGGGATCGCGGAGGACTTTTCCGGATTCTCGGGAATCGGGACGAAGAAATTGTCGATTGACTCGGACTATCTCATTTCCTATGAGGATGTACAGCTGCCGGAGGCAAATGAAAGCTCCTATGAAAAATTCTTTTTTAACTGGTCGTCCGGTGCGATCGACGCCATAATCCTGCCGGAAAGCTTTTATGAATACTGCCTGGGCCTGGGCGGGGAATTTCTGGATCTGGGGGAGATGGACTCCGGGGAAATACAGATTCCGGCAGAACTGGCATATCCGGGTGCGGAGGAAGACGGTTTGGCAGTCCGTGTAAAAGGAACAGTGCTGGAGAAATGGCTGCAGATGGATGAAAGCGACCCTCTGCTTCTGGTATTTCCTGTAGAAGGGAAGCACAGGGAGCAGAGCAGGCAATTTCTGGAGTATGTGCTAGTACATCATTGCATTAATAATTGAGTAATAATCGCTCGCTGTCCATGCCATTACTGCGTTGTCATCAGTCAACGATGCCACCGCATCGCCTCCTTCCTCCGCCTTGTACTGACATGAACATCGAACACTTATTACTTCAAAATTAATGCAACGATGTACTGGAAAGGAGATCGGAATGAAAAAATTAAACGTAGAAAATCCATTTTTTGAATTTATGGGAAGTATTGGGGATGTGATGCTAGTCAATCTATTGTTTCTCATTTTTTCCATTCCAGTCGTGACCATCGGGGCCTCCTATGCCGCCATGTATGAGACGTTCCGTGAACTGCGGGAAGGAAAGACCGTGTTTCGAAGCTTTTTCACTGCCTTCAAAGGCACCCTGAGAAACAGTGTTCCGGTGTGGCTCTTCCTCCTGCTGACCGGAAGCGTCCTGGTGTTTGACATCACCTTTCTTGTGCGGGTGGGAAGTCAGGGGTTCTGGTCCGTCGTGGGGATGGTGACCGGTTGCCTTCTGCTGCTGTGGGGGATGGTGTTCTGCTACGCGTTTCCCGTCGTTGTGAGCCGGGAGAAGACCAGTGAAATGCACCTCAAAAGGGTGCTTGCGAGAGCCCTTTATCTTGCGATACGCAATCTGCCGTATACGCTGGTGATGGTGCTGCTGAACAGCATTCCGGCAGCCTGTATGGTGCTGGGGGACGTTTTCGTGGGCATGATCGTACCGATCTATATCATTGTGGGATTCGGAGCGACAGGATATCTCAATCATCTGCTGCTGGACAGATGCAGGGAGGACTGAGAAGGCCGTTTTGACAGGAACACAGAAATTCCTATGATGACGGAGATATCCGGATATGGTAAAATAGGGATTACAGTCCGCAGCCTGACGGTTCGCAAATTGCAATACGCCGGGCCATGGAAATAGAAATGGACAAAAAGGAGGAGCTATACATGGATGCGAGAAAGACTTATGAATTCTGGCTGGAGGATCCGTATTTTGACGAGGATACCAAAGCGGAGCTGCGGGGCATCGCAGGGGACGCAGACGAGATCGGGGAGCGCTTCTACCGGGACCTGGAGTTCGGCACCGGAGGTCTGCGGGGCATCATCGGGGCAGGCACCAACCGGATGAACATTTACACCGTGCGGAAGGCCACCCAGGGTCTTGCTAATTATATCATCAAAGAGCATGCGGAGAAAAAGGGGGTCGCCATCGCTTTTGATTCCCGGAACATGTCGCCGGAATTTGCGCAGGAGGCGGCGCTCTGTCTTGCGGCAAATGGGATCAGGGCGTATATTTTTCCGTCTCTGCGGCCCACCCCTGTGCTGTCGTTTGCGCTGCGGGAGCTGGGCTGTACGGCGGGCATCGTAGTGACGGCCAGCCACAATCCGCCGGAATACAACGGCTACAAGGTCTACTGGGAGGACGGCGCGCAGATCACATTTCCCAGGGACCGTGAAATCATCGGGGAGGTCGATGCCATCACGGATTACGGGCAGGTAAAAACCATGGGACAGGAAGCGGCGGAGGCAGCAGGCCTTTACCAGGTGATCAGTCCGGACATGGATGACAAATACATGGAAGCACTGAAAAAGCTGGCCATCCACCCGGAGATCATGAAGGAAGAGGGCAGGGATCTGAACATTGTCTACACTCCGCTCCACGGCACGGGTAACCTTCCGGTGCGGCGCGTGCTGGATGAGCTGGGCTTTACGAACGTCCATGTGGTGGAGGAACAGGCATTGCCGGACGGCGATTTTCCCACCGTTTCCTATCCGAATCCGGAGGATAAGAACGCATTTTCCCTGGCATTGAAGCTGGCAAAAGAGGTGGATGCGGATCTCGTGCTGGCTACAGATCCGGACGCGGACCGTCTGGGCGTCTACGCGAAGGACAGCCATACCGGAGAATATAGGAGCTTTACCGGAAATATGTCCGGTATGCTGATCCTGGAATACATTTTATCCCAGAGGAAAGCACTGGGGACACTGCCGGAAAACGGCGCGGTGGTGACGACCATTGTATCCGGGAAAATGGCGCGGGAGATTACAAAGGCGTATCATGTGGACCTGATCGAAACGCTGACCGGGTTCAAATATATCGGAGAGCAGATCAAGTTCTTCGAGCAAACCCGAGAGCATGAATATGTATTTGGATACGAGGAAAGCTATGGCTGTCTGGTGGGGACACACGCCCGGGACAAGGACGCGGTCGTGGCAGTGATGGCGCTCTGCGAGGTGGCGGCGTTCTGTAAGCACCAGGAAATCACGCTGTGCGATAAAATGAAAGAATTATTTGACACATATGGATATTATAAAGAGGGATTGTGCACCGTAACTTTGAAAGGACAGGATGGAGCGAAAAAGATTGCGTCTATGATGGAGGGCATCCGGGGAAATGTGCCGAAAACCGTGGGAGGCCTTGCGGTGACTCAGTTCCGGGATTACAAGGAGGATGTGCTTCTGGACTGTGTGAACGGAACAAAAACCGTTACCGGCCTGCCCAGGTCCAACGTGCTTTATTTCGAACTGGAAGGCGGTGCGTGGTGCTGTATCCGGCCGTCAGGAACGGAGCCCAAGATCAAGTTTTATATTGGAGTCAAGGGAATCGATGACGCGGACGCGGAGAAGAAGCTTGCGGAATTGACAGAAGGCGTGAAGGCGCTGGCGCGGTAAACAGGTTGCAATCCACAGCATGACTATCTGAAACGGCTGTTGACAGGTCTTCTATATCGCAGCGCCAATACATCGTCTGGTGTACAAGAAAAAGGAGTGGACAGATGAGTATTTTAAAATTGAAACCAAGCTGTAAGGATTACCTCTGGGGCGGCCGCCGTCTGGCGGAGGAATATGGAAAGGAATACGACGGCGACGTGCTGGCGGAGACCTGGGAGCTGTCCTGCCATCCCGACGGCCCCTCGGTGATCTCCAACGGCCCGGATGCCGGAAAGACCTTGCAGCAATATATTGAGGAGCAGGGAAAGGAGGTGCTGGGAACGCACTGCAGGCGTTTCCGGGATTTTCCCATCCTCACCAAATTCATTGACGCGAAGGACAACCTGTCCATCCAGGTCCACCCGGACAACCGGTATGCTTTGAAAAACGAAGGGCAGTACGGAAAGACAGAAATGTGGTACGTGATGGACGCCGGAAAAGAGGCGTTTCTGTACTATGGATTCAAGAGAGAGATCAGCAGGGAGGAATTTTCCAGAAGGATTCAGGAGGACACCCTTCTGGAGATCTTGAACGCCGTACCCGTGCAGAAGGGGGATGTGCTGTTCATTGAGTCCGGCACCATCCACGCCATCGGAAAGGATATCCTGATCGCGGAGATCCAGCAGAATTCCAACGTGACCTACCGGGTATATGATTACGGGCGGGTGGGAAAGGACGGAAAGAAGCGGGACCTGCATATTGAAAAGGCTCTGGCCGTAACCAACCGGGTGCCCATTGTCCGGGACAAGAGCAGCTATCCCCATGTGGCGGACTGCGATTATTTTACGGTGGATAAGCTGAACCTGGACGGAAATGTGATGAAAAAGTTGGAAGGAATGGTTTCGAACGCTTCCTTTGCCAGTATTCTGATGCTGGACGGCAGGGGAACTATTTCCAGCCAGGGGGAAACTCTGGAGTTTCGAAAGGGAGACAGCTTCTTCCTCTCCGCAGGCAGCGGGAGTTATCAGATCGAGGGCTCCTGCGACGCACTGATCACGACCATCCGCGAGAAGGCCGCTCCGGTGCGGATCGGAATCGACATTGGCGGCTCCGAGACAAAGATCGGCCTGGTGGATATCCACCAGAAGCTGATCGTCCACACGGCCATGCCGACTGCAGCCGAGCGGGGGGCAGAAGCGGTCATTCAGGAGATCGGGGAAAAGGCGCTGGAGCTTCTGGAGACGCAGGGGATTGCCATGGATCAGTGCGTGGGCGCAGGGATCGGCGTGCCCGGGACGGTGCTCCGAGACACAGGCGTGGTGCGTTATTCCAACAATATCCGCTGGGAAAATGTGCCTCTGGCAAGGGAGATGGGCCGGTATCTTCCCATTCCCGTGCAGATCGCCAATGACGCGGACTGCGCGGCTCTTGGAGAAGCTTACGCGGGGGCTGGAAAAGAATGCCAGGATGTGGTAATGTTAACGTTAGGAACCGGAGTCGGCAGCGGGATCATCCTGGACGGAGAGATTTACGAGGGCAAGGGCGGCAGCGAGTTCGGACACATGGTCATCATCGAAAACGGCGAGCCCTGCACCTGCGGGCGCAGGGGCTGTCTGGAAGCCTATGCCTCCGAAACCGCGTTAAAGCGGGACGCAAAACGGGCATCCGGCATGGAACTGACGCCGGAGGAGATCTTCCGGGCCGCGGCAGCAGGGGATGAGCGGATGCGGGAGGTTGTGGACGCATATACCCGCAGGCTGGGCATTGGGATCGTGAATATCGTGAATATCTTCCGGCCCCAGCTGGTGCTCCTGGGCGGCAGCATTTCCCGGCAGGGTGAGGTACTGCTTGCGCCTCTGCGCGAAATGGTCAGCGAAGGGTGCTTCGGCGGCGAAAAAGGGGAACTGCCGGAGATCGAGATCGCGGCGCTCGGCAAGGAAGCCGGGATGATCGGAGCGGCGAGCCTGATCTGAAGCAGCGTCTGCCCGGTTCACATTTTAAATGGAGGATTTATCATATGAGTATCACATTTGACAGGGCTTCGAATATATTTCAGCTGAATACAAAGACCACCAGCTACCTGATCGGGATCGCGGACGGCAGATATATCGGCCACATATATTATGGAAAGAAGCTGGACAACTGCCAGGGCAGCTATGCGTTCCTGCGGACGGAGGAACGGCCCTTCGTGCCCTCACGAAACCAACGGGATAAGGGCGGCTTCGGAGACGCGTTCCCCTATGAGTATTCCACCTCCGGCGTGGGAGACTACCGGGAGAACTGTCTGTCCGTGCGGACACCCCAGGGGCATCGGGTCTGCGAGCTGATCTATACGGGACATCAGATCCTGGACGGAAAGCCGGAGCTTCCCGGACTGCCGGCCACCTTTGCAAAGGATGGAGACCAGGCGCAGACTCTGGAGATCACCTGTGAGGATCCGCAGATCGGTCTGAAAGCAATCCTGCGCTACAGCGTATTTGTGGACGCGGACGCTGTGATCCGAAGCGTACTGCTGGAAAATACCGGTAGTGAACCGCTGTATATCGAACGGGCATTGAGCGCCTGCATGGATCTGGACGACGAGTCCTTTGAAATGCTCACGCTGACCGGTTCCTGGGCCAGGGAACGGCATATGACCCGCTGCCCGGTGACTTACGGGAAGCACGCGGCTTCCTCTGTCCGGGGCTGTTCCAGCCATCAGGAGCATCCCTTTGCGGCGCTTGTGACGCCCGGGACGACGCAGGATTCGGGAGAGGTTTATGCGATGCATTTCGTATATTCAGGCAATTTCCTGGCGTTATGCCAGAAAAGCCAGTACGATTCCGTGCGGATGGTGATGGGCATCCATCCGGAGGGCTTTGAGTGGGTATTAAAGTCTGGAAATCCATTTCAGACTCCGGAGGTGGTCTGCGTCTATTCTGATCAGGGACTGGGAAAAATGAGCCGGACCCTGCACGACCTGTACCGGGGACATTTGATCCGCAGCCCTTATCTCCATAAAAAACGTCCCGTGCTGATCAACAACTGGGAAGCCACGTATTTTGATTTTGACGCGGACAAGCTGGTGGAGATCGCCAGGGACGCGAAGGAGGCGGGCATCGAAATGCTGGTCATGGACGACGGCTGGTTCGGGCGCCGGAATCTGGACGACAGCTCCCTGGGAGACTGGACAGTTAACGAAGAGAAACTCCCCGGCGGCCTGCCCACGCTGGTGGAACGGGTCAAGGCGGAGGGCCTTTCCTTCGGTATCTGGTTTGAGCCGGAAATGGTTTCGCCGGATTCGGACCTGTACCGCGCCCATCCCGACTGGGCCATCCAGGTTCCCGGCCGCACGCCCACACAGAGCCGTGCCCAGTATGTGCTGGATCTGTCCAGGCCGGAGGTGGTGGATCATGTCTACGAGTGCGTAGCAAAGATCCTCCGGAGCGCAGACATTTCCTATGTAAAATGGGACATGAACCGGCAGTTTACGGATCTGGGGAGCGCAGCTTTGCCGCCGGAACAGCAGGGCGAGCTGGCGCACCGGTACATCCTGGGCGTGTATGAGCTGCAGGAACGTCTGGTGACGGAATTTCCGGAATTGCTTCTGGAAAACTGCGCCAGCGGAGGCGGACGCTTTGATCCCGGCATGCTCTATTACAGCCCCCAGATCTGGTGCTCCGACGATACGGACGCAGTGGAGCGGCTGGCCATCCAGGAGGGAACGGCGCTTCTCTACCCCTTATCCTGCATGGGGGCGCATGTGAGCGCCTGCCCCAACCATATTGTAGGACGGAACACGCCCTTTGAGACGCGGGGGCATGTGGCGCTGGACGGGACCTTTGGGTATGAGCTGGATATTACAAAGCTGTCCGCGGAGGAAAAAGAGAAGGTGAAGCAGCAGATCGCGCTCTACCACCGGTATGACCATCTGGTCCGGGAAGGGGCATACTACCGGATCGCGTCCTGGCAGGAGAACCATCGGTATGACTGCTGGGAGGTGGCTGCGAAGGATCAGAGCGAGGCTGTGGCGACCTATGTGCAGGTCCTGGCGGGCGCCAATGTGAGAAGCAGGAGGATCCGCCTGAAAGGGCTGGACGAAGGGGCGTTGTACAGGCTGGAAGGAACAGAGAAGGTGTACAGCGGACAGGTGCTGATGTATGGCGGCGTGCTGATGGAGGCGCAGGAAGGCGATTACGTCAGCAGGGTGATGCATTTTGTGAGAGTGTGAGGAACTGTAGGAAAATAACTTGTGCCGACAAGTCAAAACGCATCAGTTATTTCCATACAGCTCCTGAGTATATAAGGTATCTTTCGTTACAGGCCGCGCCGGATCAAGGCGCGGCCTGTAATTATGTAACGATCTTTCACTTGCTAATTCGTATGTTTCTATTTATAATGAGTTAGATGAAGGTAAACAGCGATAGCGGAGGGAGGAGACAGCATGACGGAGATGAAAAAACTTCCGATTGGCATAGAGTTTTTTCGTGAATTTAAGTCCGATAATTTTTACTATGTGGATAAAACCGGATTGATTGAAAAACGCCATATTCGCAGGCATTTAAAGTTTACACCTCTATAATTTACTAACGATTTACTAATTTTACTATTATGAGCCTTAGTACGAATTGAACATTAAGATAAGGACATTACCGAACAGTCATACGAGTAGTGTCCTTATTTTAGTGCTTAAGAATAATCACATCTTATACATTCTATTTTAAATTTTCCACTTATATAAAGTTTTTCTACTTGTAAAGATATACGATGCAAACTACTCTTACCTTAGTACGGCAATCCTTTCTTTCCGAGAGAGGTGGCAGCTTATGGTTTCGGAAAATGTTTCAGAATGTCCAGATTGTAAAGGAAAATTAGAGTATTTCGATACGACAAATAGAATTGTTCGTACAAAAGGAAGAGTCACTAATCATGTTAAAATTCGCAGATTGCGTTGTTCGAATTGTGGAGGAATACATCGAGAAATTCCAGACTCCATATTTCCATACAAACAATATGAGGCAGAAGTAATTAAAGGTGTAATAGAGGGGATTATAACATCCGAAACTCTGGGTTATGAAAATTACCCATGTGAAATGACTATGTTAAGGTGGATACGCTCGCAAAATATGCATCCTCTGTAATGAAAGGAGAGTGACATTTTATGGGAGCAATGAAAAATTGGTTTGAAGATCATATTCCGGAGCTTACAGACGAAGAACTTCTGGAAGATGGCTATTCACAGGAAGATATTGATTTCATGAGAGAGTGCTTTACTGGAAAGAGAAAGGAGTCCTAACAAGGGCTCTTTCTTTTTTGATTGAAAAATGGTATAGTTAAACCAATACTTGATATATTTCGTTTTGATTCGCAAATAATACATCGCCTTTTATGAAAGGAGGACACATATGACGGAACAAGGTTCTAATTTTGAAGAAAAGGAGAAGACCGAAATGATGAATGTTCAGGAAGTGGCAAGAATGACTGAATGGCTCAGAGCAAAAGGCATGAGCGATACGGAAATTCTCAACTGTATGAATTACATCGCTACGGGCGTTGGCTTACCAACAAATAATGAGCCATCCGAAGTAAAAGAATCCGAATGAATCAAAGGGAAGGGTCGCTTAACAGCGGCTCTTTCTTTTTTGGCGCGTATTTTGCAACTCCTTTTATGAAAAATAATGTTTTCGAAAGGAGAAGGAACTATGAAAAATGAAAACGGCTTTAAAAACTTTATAATGTATTTGATAGCAGCTTATATCGGATGGGCGTTGGCCAGATACGTGGGCATTGCCGTTGTAATAGGCTGGTACCTTATAAATCGAAGAAAAAGCTGAGAGGGACACAGGTCCCTCTTTTTTTCGCGAAATATACAGATCCTATTATGAATAAAAAAATAAACAGAATAGGAGAATGAACTATGAAAAAAGTATTTAAGATTTTGAAGATGATTTTAATAGGATATCTTACTTGGAATATTATATGCTGGCTTTGGGCTATTATTAGCGTATGGTCATTATGTAATATAATATGAGAATCCTAATAATACATTTGAAAATGACAACATACTATATGTAATGAGGCATTAAATTTCTATTTGATTTTAAAGACGGAGTCCTAACAGGGGCTCTTTCTTTTTGCGCGCATATTTTACAACTCCTATTATGAAAAGAGATGAACAGAAAGGAGATCGAAAATTATGAAAAAAGTATTTAAGATTTTAAAGATGATTTTAAAAGGGTATCTCATTTGGGATGTTATGGTTTGGGCTTTTATGGTATTTTGCCGAGCTTTACATTTTGTTAATGAAGATCCTGATATTACAATCCCAGAAATTATAGATGCTTTATGGGAAGAAGCAATCGATTCTTTGAAACAGTTTTAAATTGAAAGAGGAGTCCTAACAAGGGCTCTTTCTTTTTCACCGACTATGTTTTTACAGATAACGATTTTTAACCTAGAATAGATTTAGCGGCCGCTTAAGAAGCGAAAGGAGACAACTATGAATATGGGAACTACACTACGCCCGGTGTTATCAGAACAAAACAAATACTGGATTGAAAAACACCGCTATTATGAGCTGAAGCATTTTTGTCTACAATACCCAATATGGAAGAAAGCCTATGTCTCATTGGACGGACTGAGTAAACGTCCTATAAATTTAGCGATGTTTGCCGCTACAAACTCACATAGCGATCCAACGGCAAAATGTGCTATGGCTAAGGCCTTTTATGCTGAAAGAATGGAGATGGTTGAGAGCACGGCATGGGAAACAGATCCGGAGTTATTGAGCTATATTTTAAAAGGAGTGACAGAAGGGGTTTCCTATAGCCATCTTAAAGCTAGATTAAATATTCCGTGCTGCAAGGACACCTATTACGACAGATACCGACGATTCTTTTGGCTGCTTAATAAAGTGCGCCAGTAATGCGCGAAATTTACAATTCCTATTATGAAAGAATACACTTATTTGAAGGAGGATATTGTTATGATGAACGCATTAAAAGAGTACAACGAAATGGTATGGAAACCGTCATGGAGATGGATGAAAAAACATTGGAAAGGATTTTCGGTGTTTTACATCGCTGTATTATTGGTTGAATATATTTGGTTGTTTGGATGGTATGACGACATCAAAGATTTCATCAAAAATAAGTATAAGAAATTTAAAGAGGAGTCCTAACAAGGGCTCTTTCTTTTTGCACGTTATATTTTCCGTACTCAGGTGACGGTAATCTATGATATTTTAATATCTGAAAAATTCCCGGGTGGATTTTCGGGAAAACATTTTATAAAGAGAGGAGATAAACCATGTCGCTGCAAATTACAATCGTATTTACGCTCGGTGTACTATTAGGAGCATTTATATCGAATATTTTTAATTATTTACGAACTGCATCAGGAACGCTTAAGATTGATTCGTCCAATCCAGAAAAGGATGTTTATAGACTTGAACTTGGTAGCTTGGATGGTCTGGATAAGAAGAGGCGAGTTGTTTTGAAAGTTGATTCAAAAGCTAAACTTTCGCCAAAATAACAGTTTCTTTTATGGAACATAAAAATTATTTTTGAGAGGAGAAGAAAAATGAATGATGAAATTATGGAATTGTTAGGAGAAGAGATTAAAAGTCAAATTGAGAGTTTGTCTTCTTTGGAAACGGGAAGCAAAGAACAATCAGAGGCAGTTGATAATTTAGCAAAACTGTACCGTCTGAGAATCGAGGAAAACAAAAATAATTGGGAATATAGTGAGAAGTTCGACAGACGTGAAATGGAGGATGAAGCTCAAAAACGTGATGAACAACTTAAAAAGAACCAATTGGAAGAACAAGTTAAAGATCGATATTTCAGATTAGGCGTGAATATAGCAGAAGTTATTTTACCGCTGATATTCTATGCGAGCTGGATGAAAAAGGGATTCAAGTTCGAAGAGACAGGAACATTTACTTCGGCAACATTCAGAGGTTTATTCAATCGTTTTCGGCCGACGAAGAAATAATGAGAATGGTTTAGAAGCGGAAAGATCGTGTGTATTACATGGTCTTTTCGTTTTTCTCCGCATATTTTACATATCCTATTATGAAAAAAATAATCATCAAAGGAGGTATCATTATGAAGGTTAAGTTGAATATTTTAGAAAGGATGCTTTGGAAGTTGAGTTGTTTGCTGATGGATTTAGAGATTAGTATTCGAGATTCAATATGCCATAAGTATGATCCGGAAAAAGTTTTCAATACAAGATGCTATAACCGTAAAAACTGTGATGAAATTATTTTTACAAATGAGGACGAGTCCTGAACAAGGGCTCTTTCTTTTCTTCGCATATTTTACAATTCGTATTATGAAAGGAGGAGAGAGCGCTTTTACCTCTTTACTAAATAATGAGAGCGTTGTATAACGTTTATAACGACTTTCGAGATTCAAAGGAGGTAATATTTTATGAGCAAAATAATAAAACCTGAAGGTGACGAATTATTGAGATACCTTAATGAGGGGTATCCAATCTGCAATGAATGCGGAGCAATAATGGATCTGGAAGAAGGCGATGAATGCGACATGTTTGTTTGCCCGTCATGTGGATGGGCCGTAGACAGGATGGAATATGAGTATGATAACGGCGAAGAGGAAGAATGGACGCCGGAGATGCTCAATATGTACGGAGGAGATGTCCCGCCTGCTGGATGCAGAGCTTGCGGAGGTCCGTATCCGAGTTGCATAACGTCATGTAAGTTATTTGACGACTAAAATATTATTAGGATCGAGTCTGTGCTTCGGCATGGGCTCTTTCCTTTTGCGCTAAAAACACAGCTACTATTATGAAAGGAGAGTGATATTCATGATAGACGAAAAGAATACGAAAGCGTATCACGAAAAAAATCATTGCTAAAATAAGTCGGGATTGTAGAACTGTTGATTATTATACTCAACAAGCTCAAGCATGTAAAAGACTATATGTGCTTACAGAAGATAAAGGCGGTATATATAGACTTTTACGCAGATGGGCAGAGAGAAAGAATCGACATTACTGTGAAAAAGGAACAGAATTGGCTTTGAAAAATTTGATAGATTGCATAGATGAAATCGAGTACCTGAATAATTACTCAAAGAGTTTTGGAAAGGAGTCCTGAACAAGGGCTCTTTCTTTTTATGGTTAAGGAGTAGAATATGCGATATCATTACGAGAAACCGGAGATATACTCGTCTATGTACGGAAAACTTTATATTTGTGATCATCCGGTATACAGTTGCTGCACGTTATTCGAAATAGGTAAAAAGGGATTAGCGGTTATCCAGCAACGATTCAATCCTGATACAAAATCCACAACCTGGGGTGAAATTGATTCATGGCTTACGGATAGTTTATATTTACATCCGAGGTTTAAGGAATATTTTGACAAACATGCCGAAATAGGTACGAATGGCTTATATCCTACGGTTACGATTCGGCAGATTATGTGGGCGTTGAAGATGAAACCAATTCCAAGAGAACGCTGGGAAACAGTATTTGATCGACGGGAGATTTAGCGAAATTTGCAACTCCTTTTATAGAGAACTACGTATTTATGAAAGGAGAAAACGATGAGCAAAACGGAAAGACATTTATGTAATAAGATACACATATTCGAGGATATGTTATTACGGAGTAAAAATGGCTACGAGATTGAAACTCTAAGAAACGAATTGACAAAAATGCGTATGTCATTACGAAAATTACAGTACGTGAGAGAGAGTCCTGAACAGGGGCTCTTTCATTTTACGCTCAAAACACAGCCGCTCTTATGAAAAACCAACGATTTGGAAAGGAGAAAAGGAGTATGGATGAAATGAAAATCGGCTCAAAATTTATGAAGAATTTGGTTGTCAAGCCTGTAGAGAAGGCAGTGAAGAAAAGAACCGGATGCGAGGTAGGCATTCAGTTAAATGAACTTGCTGTAACGGTTACGGACGGAAAGACGGCTCGTGTTCATATGGATGTAGATGTCGAGATGGAAACTTCGGAACTTATGAAATACTTGAAAATCAACGGGTTGGTTTAAAGAAAAAATGAAGGGAGCCTGAGCAAGGGCTCTTTTCTTTTTGCCAGATTTCTACTGAAAAAAGGAGGAGTAAGAAATGTTATTTCAGAGTGATGTAAACTTTATTAAAAAGGAGATATTGAGAATCGCAAAAAGGAGCGATATTACAAGACGTTGGAAGAACGCAAAAGAACTGATTCAATACATAGAATATTTGATAGGGGAATGTCTTCCTGATGGCTTCGAAAGAGATTTGTATAGTATTGCATGGGACGAAAGCATGATATTTCGACATAAGAAAGCGGCAAAGCTTGGAATTAATCTTGCAGAACGATATTTTAAAGTTGTCGAGTGGAAAGAAGCCTGAACAAGGGCTTCCATTTCTTTGCGCGAAATTTACAGTTCCTATTATGAGAAACAGTTAGCTCAATTGGGAGAGCACCACATATTTGTGGGGGTCACGGGTTCGAGCCCCGTACTGATTCTCTTATTTTTTCTTGAAAACGAAAGGAGGAGCAAATGAAAGCATGTAATATGTTAAGGAGAATCCGATGTGACACATCCACCATTTTGTCAGGTATTAGTACCGTAGGTGTCGTAACGACCGCGATTCTGGCTGCAAAAGCAACACCAAAGGCATGTGTTCTTTACGATGATTTGAAAGAAAGGAAAGCAGAGCTTGAGGAAGAATTGACAGCTATTGATATCGTAAAGGAAGTCGGACCAGTGTATATTCCGTCCGCGCTTATGGGCGTGGCGACGATAGCCTGTATATTTGGAGCAAATGTGCTAAGTCAGCGGCAGCAGGCCAGACTTATGAGCTCTTATGCTTTACTGAATAATTATCATAAAGCATACTGTAAGAAATTAACAGAACTGTACGGAGAAGAGGCAGATATTAAAATCAGGACTGAGATGGCTAGAAGCAATTGTGCCTATCATTGCATTAGTCTGGATGTTCCCGACGAGAAAATTATCTTTTATGACGAGATATCCGGGGAATCCATTACCTGTTACGAAAGAGAAATCATGGATGCGGAGTATCATTTAAATCGTAATTTCGTTTTGAGAGGATATGCTTCGTTAAATGAATTTTATGAGTTTCTGGGATTGCCGCAGACTATTTATGGTGAAACAGTTGGCTGGTCTTCGGCTGACGGTTATTACTGGATAGATTTTGAACATCGGCTGATATCGAGGGATGACGGCGGAACGGATATTTATTCCATTGATATGCTATTTCCTCCGGATGAAGATTACTTGAGGGAATGGGAGTAAATACGAATCTACGCAAAAAACACAGATGCTGTTATGAAAGGAGGTAGATGCTTTATGATGGATGTGAAAAAGATAGCGGGTCTGATCGGTATCATTGCGACAGCTACTATATCTACGGTAGTGACACAATGGATGACTGACCGAGAGATTGAAAGCAGAGTTAGCGAAGCAATTACTGAAATTGAAACAAAAAATAAAGAAGGAGCCTGAAACGATGGCTCTTTTTTTTCGGGAGTGGTTATATGAATGAATCGGCGATAGTGATTATCAAAAATTACATGAACAGGCTGAACCGGCCGAACAGCAGTAAAAAAATATTACATTTCGAGCAAATGAGCTATTCGAGATGGGCGGCGAATGAACTATTAAACTGTGTTATGGAACAAAACTCAAGAAGTCCAGTTAGAGTAATTGAAGAATTTATATCTAAGATGGATACGTATTCTTGTATGAATGGAGCAAGTTTTATTTTTTCAGTTGCACACGACACTGCTGAGGACATCCTCGATATGTTTCTTAAAGAGTAAAAATATTTGAAAGGTGAAGAATAATGAATAAACCTAATTTCTCAAAAATGATCAGATCCGTACAGATGACAATGGCCAAACACAGTCCGGAAATCCTGATGGGTATCGGTATTGCCGGAATGGTAACGACGACTATCATGGCGGTAAAAGCGACGCCAAAGGCGATGAAATTATTGGAAGAAGAACAGCAGCACCACGACGAACCTTTGACAAAGACCGAGACGGTCAAAGCAGCGTGGAAACCCTATATTCCTGCGGCGGTCACTGGCACTATATCTGTAGCGTGCCTAATCGGAGCCAATTCAGTCAGTGCAAGAAGAAATGCCGTACTAGCAACTGCTTATAATCTTTCTGAAACAGCTCTTACGGAATATAAAGAAAAAGTAGTAGAGACTGTCGGAGAAAAGAAAGAAAAAGAAATCAGAGATAAGGTTGCCAAAGAGCATGTGGAAAAGAACCCAGTAAAGCCAGAGGAGGTTATTATCACCGGGATGGGGAACACGCTCTGCCGTGATGCTGTATCCGGACGTTATTTTGAGTCTGATATAGAGTTTATCAGGAAGACCGTAAACGAGCTAAATCGACGGCTTATCAGTGAAATGTATATCCCGCTTAATGATTTTTATTATGAGATAAAGCTGGAACCTAACGGTATGGGTAATGATCTCGGCTGGAACGTTGACAGAGGACTGATCGAGCTCGATGTCAGTGCACAGATGGCCTGGAATGAGAGGCCATGTCTGGAAATTAGCTATTCGGTAGCTCCTCAATATGATTTTCGAAATCTGATGTAAACACGCAAAAAATACATGGACTTTAATGAAGAACATTGATTAATTTCTATTATGAAAGGAGTAATTAACATGGAAGAACAGATGATTACAACAACAGAAGAAACCGCAATCGAAGAGATCGCAGAAAACAATGAAGGTTCTGGTCTTGGCACCGGAATGGCTATGCTTATTGGAAGCGGATTGACTTTGGCGACAATAGCCGGAGTAAAATTCCTGAAAAAGAAGCTGGCAGAAAGGAAAGCCATGAAAGAGGAACAGGAAGTGTTTGACACTGATTACGACGAGGAGTTCTTTGAAGAAGAGAGTTCTGATTCGGATGGAAAGAAACCGGAAGAAGAGAAAAAAGATTGATGTTGAAACCGGGAGGGTATCTGCAACAAGGTACTTTCCCTTTTTCATTTGGAGGAGGAAACAAATGGACGAGTACAAGCCAAATTCCCACAGGTTTAAAGAGGAAAAAAATAAGGCAGCGCCGCCTGAAGACAGTAGAAAAGTAGAAAAGATGATCTGCGGCACTGTAAAGTCGAAAAAGAAAAGTGAAATCCAGAAACTTGCAGACGTGTTTATCTCCGAGGACGCAGCAAGTGTGAAGTCGTATATTCTGATGGATGTTCTGGTGCCTGCGATGAAAAAAGCTATTTCGGATATTGTGACAAATGGCGTGGATATGCTCCTGTATGGAGAAAACAGGCACGACAGGAAGAACTCCAGAGCATCCAAGGTTTCCTACAGGGATTACTACAATAGAAGAGATGACGACAGGGATTCATCCAGACATTCCAGGGCACGGACTGGTTATGATTATGATGATATCATACTGGATAACCGTGGCGAAGCGGAGGATGTGCTTTCGCGAATGGATGAACTAATCGACACTTATGGGATAGTCAGCGTTGCAGATTTCTACGATCTGGTCGGGATTACTGGAAAATATACAGATAACAATTATGGCTGGACTGATATACATAGCGCAAAAGTAGTGTCGGTAAGAGACGGATATTTGATAAAACTTCCAAGGGCATTGCCCGTAAACTAGGAGATGGTTATATGAAAGGATACCTGACAAAAGTTGGTTATATGGGATTAGTTTGTGGGGCATGGATCTTGTTCGCTACGGAACAGGAGTATTACGAATATTTAAGTAGCAGATAAGATTTTTAATTTGAAAGGAGAAAAAGTGAAAATGAATTTAGACTATGAACAATTGATAAGCATAACAGTCAAATCTCAAGACGAGCTTGAAATGATACCAGAGGACTTTAAAGGAAAAATTTACATTGAATTCGGTTCGTATTTTAATCCGGCAATTATTAACAAGGCGTACGTACGCTCTGTTGTAGCTCGGGGAAACAGCTCTGTTGAGGCTCGGGGAAACAGCTCTGTTGAGGCTCGGGGAAACAGCTCTGTTGTAGCTTGGGGAAACAGCTCTGTTGTAGCTTGGGGAAACAGCTCTGTTGTAGCTTGGGGAAACAGCTCTGTTGTAGCTTGGGGAAACAGCTCTGTTGTAGCTCGGGGAAACAGCTCTGTTGTAGCTTGGGAAAACAGCTCTGTTGAGGCTCGGGGAAACAGCTCTGTTGAGGCTCGGGAAAACAGCTCTGTTGTAGCTCGGGAAAACAGCTCTGTTGAGGCTAATGGTAATTCACAGGTGGTAAATTGTCAAACATGCGATGGACGCATCAAGATTTATGGTAACGCAAGGATTGTTTTTATGCCCAAAAACATCGAAGAATATATGGCGTTTTATGGAATTAAGCATGACAAAAAGAAAGCAATATTCTATAAAGCGGTACATTCTACGAAAGAAGGCTATGTGTCAGACTACGATTCACGGGTTAAGTATGTGGTCGGCGAATCAATTAGTATTGATTGTGACCCAGATATATACGAAGAATGTTCTTATGGAATTCATATCGCGCATTTGAATTGGTGTTTAGACTTTGGCAGAAGTTGGGAAAACTTGGCAATTATTGAGGTGGAGGTGGATATAGAAAAAATAGTGTTACCACTTGCATCAATCGGTAAAGTACGAACGTCGAAGATTAAAGT
Source organism: Lachnospiraceae bacterium (assembly GCA_910575475.1). GTDB lineage: Bacteria > Bacillota > Clostridia > Lachnospirales > Lachnospiraceae > Schaedlerella. Next base: position 175,995 of record CAJTGD010000008.1, read on the forward strand.
ATTAAGAGAAGTTCCTCTTACAGAGTGTGGTGTTTATGGGAAAATTTTAGCTAATAGAATAAAAAATTCAAAGAAGGAGAACGAATAAAGATGAAAAAAGAGATTATGAACAATGTGAGCAGAAAACTCAGCAAAGTAGGGTTCCAGATTAAGAAGAGCAGTCCTGAACTTTTGATAGTCGCAGGTGTCATCGGAACAGTAGCGAGCGCGGTTATGGCTTGCCGTGCAACGACAAAGGTAAGCAAAATCATGGAGGAATCCAGAGAAAATATCGAGACGGTCCATAAGTGTATGGAAAATCCGGAAACGAAGGAAAAATACACAGAAGATGACAGCAAAAAGGATCTGACAATCGTATATGCTCAAACCGGAGTGAAACTGGCAAAACTGTATGGACCGGCTGTTATCCTCGGGATCGTATCCCTCACCAGTATTGTAGCGTCCAATAGCATTCTTCGCAAAAGAAATGCAGCTCTTGCTGCTGCTTACGCAACCATTGATAAAAGCTATAAGGAATACAGAAACCGGGTCGTGGAACGGTTCGGAAAAGACATCGACCATGAGCTTCGGTACAACATCAAGGCAAAGGAAATTGAGGAAACTGTCGTCGATGATAAAGGTAAAGAAAAAAAGGTGAAGAAGACTGTAAACACTGTTATGCCGGACGGTGTCAGCGACTACGCGAAATATTTCACCAATGTGAACCCATACTGGGAAAATTCCGAAGAATACGTCGAGATGTTCTTCAGGGCACAGCAAAATTATGCCAACGATCTGCTCCGGACCAAAGGCTACATCACGCTGAATCAGGTATATGATATGCTTGGCATGAAAACGAATAAAGCGGGGATGGTTGTAGGATGGGTTTATAACCCGGAAAACGCGGTCGGTGATAACTATGTTGAGTTTGATGTGAAGCCGGTATATTTGCAGAGGGAGAACGGAGAAGGTCTTGATCTGGCATATGTGGTAGACTTTAATGTGGATGGTAATATTTTTGAAATGATGTGAATGACGGGGATCAATACACCAGGTTCCGGAACAATCAGGGATATTTTTGATTACCCTTGGCTTTACAATGTTTGAAAAGCTGAGGGTATTTTTTTCAAATAAGCCTGCAAATAAAAAGTCAATAGAAAATTGAATATTTTTTGAAAAAGTTTTATGTAGGAAAGATGCGTACAACAACCAGACCACCGTAGAACGCTGGTTTT
>CAJTGD010000009.1 GCA_910575475.1 Lachnospiraceae bacterium
TAATGCGAAAAAATAGTTTTTTGGTTAATTCTATTATCTCTTATTTCCCCGTAAAATGGGAGGTTTTTTTATTAATTTTTTTTAAGCGTCAGAGCTGCTCCTTAATTGCATTTTTCAAGCTTACAGCTATAGCTCTCTCAAATAAATCTTTTCCCTTTTATTCTCTCATCATATCACAAAATGTTTTCCATACCAAGAGTCAAAAATCTGTCCAATTTGCGCTATGTGATCCATGACCATTGTAATCGTATTGCAATCTCACTGATATTTGTGATTGCGCCATACGTTTGATTCCTATATAATATGGGTATCCTATCTATCATCGAAAGGAGATTTTTACATGAGTGGTTCAACATTTGGAAATACATTCCGCATTACAACCTGGGGGGAATCCCACGGCGCTGCCATCGGCGCCGTGATCGACGGCTGTCCGGCAGGACTCCCTCTGGAAGCCTCCGATATCCAGGCTTTTCTGGACCGGAGGAAGCCGGGACAGAGCAGGTTCACGACCAAGCGTCAGGAAGGCGACCAGGTCGAGATCCTCTCCGGCACATTTGAGGGACAAACGACGGGGACTCCCATCTCCCTTCTGGTGCGCAACCAGGACCAGCGTTCCCGGGACTATGGAAATATTGCTTCCGTATACCGTCCGGGACACGCCGACTACACTTATACGCAAAAATACGGCTTCCGGGATTACCGGGGCGGAGGGCGTTCCTCCGGGCGGGAAACCATCGGACGGGTGGCCGGTGGCGCGGTGGCTTCCCAAATTTTAAGGGAATTGGGAATCGAACTGACGGCCTATGCAAAAGCCGTAGGACCTGTAGAAGTTCCGGAAGAGGAATATCGGCTCAAAGAGATTTTTCAAAACAAGCTGTACATGCCCAGCAATCAGCGGGCGGATGAGGCTGCCTCCTATTTGGAATCTATGATGAAGAACCTGGACTCCTGCGGCGGGGTGATCGAATGCCGGGTCACCGGGCTTCCTGCCGGGATCGGGGAACCGGTTTTTGACAAGCTGGATGCCTGCCTGGGAAGGGCGATCCTCTCCATCGGCGCGGTCAAGGCCGTGGAATTCGGAGACGGGATCCAAGCCGCGCGTCTGAATGGAAGTCAGAACAATGATCCTTTCTATATGGAGGGCGGCGCCGTGAAGAAAAAGACGAATCATGCAGGCGGAGTCCTGGGCGGGATGAGCGATGGGGATACGCTGGTGCTGCGGGCATCCGTAAAGCCCACTCCCTCGATCGCCCAGCCCCAGCAGACGGTTACGGAAAGCGGGGAAGATACAGAGCTTGTCATCCACGGACGGCATGATCCGATCATCGTACCGCGGGCCGTGGTCGTGGTGGAATCCATGACCGCGCTGACTCTGGCGGACCTGCTGCTGCAGAATATGGGCAGCAGGATGGAGCACCTGAAAAAAATATATACCTGAAATATACAGCCCTGAGAGGATGCCGGCCAAAGCCGTTCACTCCCCTCAGGGCTGTACTCTGTTTAATCCGCCTTCAATTCCTTCCAAAGCTCATTCATCAGATCATTGCTCTCCGGCTCTAACTGCAGGCTCACCTCACAGTTGTCCGTCGCGTCCTCCGCGGGAACCAATGCCTCATCCGCGCGTTCCTCCTCCGACAGGCTCTCCACGACTGCGTCATTGGGGGTCGAATAATAAATATATTCAAAGTTCTTCTTCGCGATATCCTCCCTGCAGAGAAAATCCAGGAACTTCTGCGCCGCGTCCAGATCCTCGCAGTGCTTCGTCACACACCAGGCATCCAGCCAGACATTCGATCCCTCCTTCGGGATCACATAGGCCAGGTTCTCATTGTACTGGTGTCCCAGATAAGCCTCTCCGGAATACACAATCGCCATCACCGCGTTTCCGGCTACCACTTCATCCCTGGCCTCATCCACCAGATAAGCCTGCACATCCGGCTTCTGCTTCAGCAGCAGCTCTTGGGCCTCCCGGATCTCATTTTCATTGTTGGAATTTAACGAATATCCAAGGTACTTCAATGCCGCCATATAGGTATCCCGCATACTGTTCTGCATGATGACTTCCCCGGCATAGTCTCCGTTGAACAGCACATCCCAGCTGTCCACCGGCTCCGAGACCCTGGTCGTATCATAGAGGATCCCCAGCGTCCCCCAGAAGTAAGGAACCGTATATTCGTTCTTCGGGTCAAATGCCTGGGCAAGCTCCCAGTATTTATCTCCGATATTTCCCCCGTTTTCCATCGCGCCCCGGTCAATTTTCTGAAGCTCTCCTTCGTCTATAAACTTCTGGAGCATATAGTCTGTAGAACAGAGCAGATCATACTTGATCGCTCCGGATTTGTACTTGGTATACATCTCCTCCGGCGTCAGAGATTCTTCATATTTGATCTCGATCCCAGTTTCCTCGGTAAACTGGTCCAATACATCCGGGTCCATATATTCTCCATAGCTGAATACCGTAAGGCTCCCCTTTCCTCCCTCTTTGCTTCCGCAGCCTGTCACAGACAGCATGGAGCAGGCCAGAAGGCCGGCCAGACAAACATAGCTCACTCTCTTTTTCATTTCCCATATCCTTTCTAAAATTAAAATCTGATCAGATCCCGCAAAATCTGAACACTCCCTGACGAGCCGCCGCTTCTTCCTTCATTCCCGCGAAGCAGCGAGCCATGCAGCCACGCTTGCATGGATATTTGACTTTCACGATTCATAACCCACCGGCTTCTGCAGCTCCGCCTTTTTGGCAGGCCAGTAATTGGCCGCCAGCAGCACCACAAAAACAAACACGAATATCATCGTAGACAGCGCATACATCTCCGGCTTGATCCCTTTTCGGATCTCCCCGTAGATCATGGTGGACAGTGTATTGACCCCGGCCCCCTTCGTAAAATACGTGATCACGAAGTCATCCATGGACATGGTAAATGCCATGAAAAATCCTGCCACGATCCCGCTGGCCAGCTGGGGCAGTATGACCTTGAAAAAGGCATACACCGCATTGGCCCCCAGATCCCGGGCCGCCTCATAAAGGCTCACATTCATCTGCCGGATCTTCGGCATGACGCTCAGAATCACATAGGGGATATTGAAGGTAATATGCGCCAAAAGCACGCTGCCAAACCCCAGCGGGATAAAATGCACGAACCAGAGCATCAGCGCGATCCCGGTTACGATGTCCGCGTTCAGCAGCGGGATATTGGTGCAGATCATCATGATCTGATAGTTTTTCTGCCGCATGGCATGGATCCCCAGGGCGCCCAATACACCGATCACCGTCGCGATTAGCGCCGAGGCCGTCGCCAGCACCAGCGTTGTCACAAGCGCCTCCATGATCTGCCCGTTGGAAAATAATTTTCCGTACCACTGCAGTGTAAAACCGCCCCAGGTCACCCGGGACCTGGAATTATTGAAGGACAGCATGACCAGCACCAGGATCGGCGCATATAAAAACAAAATGATGAGGCCGATGTAAAACCGGCTCAGAAATCCTTTCAGCTTTTCTACCATATTGCCGACCCCTTTCCTTCCACATCATTTTTCGTGGTAAATGCCATGCTGATCAGGACAAAGATCATCAGGGAAACCGAAAGTCCGGATCCCAGATTCCAGTTGGAGCTCTTTGTAAATTCCTGTTCGATGATGTTTCCGATCAGCTGCAGCTTTCCTCCGCCCAGGATATCTGAGATCACGAAGGACGTCATGGACGGAACAAATACCATCACGATCCCGCTTAAGAGTCCCGGTATGGACAGCGGAAAGATGATCTTCCGGAATACCGTAAAACCGTTGGCTCCCAGATCCCTTGCCGCCTCCATGATATCCTCGTCGATCTCCGCCACCGCATTGAAGATGGGGAGCACCATATAGGGAAGGTAGTCATACACCACCCCGATCATAATGGCCGTCCCCGTATTGGCCAGCGGCAGAGCATCCAGCCCCAGCTTCGTCAGCAGAAAATTCAGGATCCCGTTGTTGGACAGGATCATCTGCCATGCCAGGATCCGTAGGATGAAGTTCATCCACATCGGAAGGATCAGGATAAACATGGTAAAACCCTGCCTTCCCATCCCTAAGTATCTCAGCGCCAGCACGAGCGGATAGGACAGCAGGATGCAGATCAGGGTACACCCGATGGCGATCTCCAGGGAAAAGACCATTGCCTTTAGATGGATCGGATCAAAAATGGCAACGATATTTTCCAGGGAGAATCCGCCCTCCCGGCTCGTCAACGCATATTTAAAAATCACACCCAGAGGGATCACGGTAAAGCCGATGACCCATACAATGTAGGGGGAGGACAGCCATGTCCGCCTGTTTACGGATTTTGCACGATTTATCATCTTAACACAACCTCCTGCTTCCTCTTTTTCCACTTGCCTCAGACATAACCGCCTTCTGGCAGCTCGTATAGGATCCAAAGCTGCCGGAACAATTTTTTATAAGTCTATTCAGATATCCCCGGCGATCTGTCCTATGCAATCTCTATATATGATTCCGCGGCAGTTCCTACGCATCCTCCCGCACAGCCTCCGCATCCTCGGAATGGGGCTTGTGCATGATCTGGATGTTGTCCGGCAGGATCGTCATCCCCACCACAGAGCCGATCTGGGCCGGATTGACGCTCTGGACGATCCAGTCATATTCCCCGGCGCGCACCTTGATCTCGTAAAATGCCCCCTTGAATATGATGGAAACGACCATCCCTTTGAGATACCCGTCCTCCTCCTTCACGATCACCAGATCTTCCGGACGGATGACCACATCCACCAGCTCATCCCTGGCAAACCCGGTATCCACACAGGGAATCGGCACATTCTGGATCTGCACCAGGCAGTCCTCCTTCATGATCCCGTCGATGATATTGCTGTCCCCGATAAAGTCTGCCACAAACGCGTTCTGCGGTTCATCGTAAATGCTTTTGGAGGTCCCCATCTGCTGGATGATCCCTTTGTTCATGACAACAATGCGGTCCGACATGGTCAGCGCTTCCTCCTGGTCATGGGTCACATAGACAAAGGTGATCCCCACCTCCTGCTTGATCTTGATCAGCTCCCGCTGCATGCCGTGGCGCAGCTTCAGATCCAGCGCCCCCAGAGGCTCATCCAAAAGCAGGATCTTCGGCTCATTCACGATGGCCCTTGCGATCGCCACCCTCTGCTGCTGCCCTCCGCTTAAGGAATCCGGCATCCGGGTCTCATAGCCGTCCATATTGACCAGCTTTAAGGCATAGCGGATCTTATCCTTGATATACTGCTGGGTCTTCTTTTTCAGCTTTAACCCAAAGGCGATATTTTCCGCCACGTCCATGTGGGGAAACAGGGAATATTTCTGAAAGACCGTATTCACATTCCGTTTATCCGGAGAAAGTCCGGTGATATCCTTTCCCTCAAATAAAACCCGCCCCTCATCCGGCTTCTCAAATCCGCCGATAATACGCAGGGTCGTAGACTTCCCGCATCCGGAAGGCCCCAAAAGGGTAATAAATTCATTCCGCCCGATCTCCAGATCCAGGTGGTTCAAGATCTGTTTCCCGTCAAATGATTTGCTGACGGAATCCAGCTGCAGTATCACATCCTTCATTGACATCCTCCTTAAAAGCTTGGGGGGCTGCTGATCCATAGAATGGACGAAACCTTTTTACAAGCCGAACTTATCCTGTGTTTTCTGTTGGCCGGAAAGATAAAGGAATCCCCTTTCCGTACCGTATACTTTTCATCTCCGTAATGTACCTGAATCTTGCCGTCCAGCACGTAGCCGAATTCCTCCCCCTCGTGGGGTTTGTCAACCGGCATGGACTGTCCCGGCTGGAGCCGCACCAGGATCGGCTCCAGACTCCTGCTCTGGGCCGTCGCAATCAGCCAGGTAATGCTGTTGCCGTCCTCGTCTTCCTTTTCAAAATAATCCTCTTTTGGAAATACGATCTGCAGGTCATCCTCATCGTGGAAAAAATCCGAAAGATTCGTTCCCAGGCATTCCACGATATCCAGAAGGGTGGATACCGAAGGCGCCGTCAGCCCCCGCTCCAGCTGGGAGATGAACCCCTTCGTCAGCTCTGTCCGGTCCGCCAGCTCTTCCTGTGTCAGGCCGTTCTGATTGCGCAGATTACGGATTTTCATGCCGATCTTTTCTTCAATACTCATAGTCTCCGACTTCCTTTTTATTTGTACAGTTCCTTAGGATTACTAAACTTTTTATTTACCATAATCAATTATACATATACTAAGTCAAAAGTCAACAGAAAAAAAACAGGCTTTTGCAATTTTACTTGTAAAAGCCTGTTTTTTATGTACTTTACAGCTGGAAGCATCCCCCGCCGATAAATTCTCTCAGCAAGGATTTCGCCGGCACAAAATCGCTCTCGATCCCTACAAAATAATCAAAAAACTTCAGCAGTCTCTTCGCCTCCGCATATTCCGCGCTGTCCTTCTCCACGCCGAACAGCCGGGGCTCCACGTACTGCTTGAGCACCGCCAGCTCATAGAGCAGTGAGGAATTGAACATCACATCCGCTTCCTCCTGATAAGGAAAGATATTCGCCTCCTCCCCTCTTCTCACCGACCTCCACATGGCGATAGTCTTCTGGGCGGAATTTCCACGGGTTCTCGCGTCCCGCACGATCCGGCGGATCAGCCGCCCGTCTGTGGACGGGATCCGGTTATGCTCATCGACATTGAGCTGCGTCAATGCGCTGATATAGATCTTAAACTTATTGGCATCGTCCAGCATTTCCGTCAGCTTGGGATTCAGACAGTGGATGCCCTCAATGACCAGGATATCATTCTCCCCGAGCTTCTTCGGCTTCGTGGAGCGGTTCTGCTTTCCGGACTTGAAGTCAAAGACCGGAAGATACACCTCCTCGCCGTTGAGCAATGCCTGCATATCCTGATTGAACAGATCAACATCAATGGCTTCCAGACATTCAAAATCATACTCCCCGTTGGCGTCCCGGGGCGTTTTTTCCCGGTCCACAAAGAAGTTGTCTACCGCGATCGGGTGCGGCACCAGCCCGTTGACCCGAAGCTGAATGGACAGACGATGGGAAAATGTAGTCTTTCCCGAAGAAGAAGGTCCCGCGATCAGAACAAATTTTACATCCGGTCGTTCCGCGATCATCTTCGCGATCTCCGCGATCTTCCGCTCCTGATGCGCCTCCTGGACCAGAACCATTTCCTGCATGTTGCCCTTTGTCACCGCGTCGTTGAGCATTCCCACCGTATCGATTCCCTGCTGGTCCCCCCAGGCAACGGATTCGCGGAGTACCTCAAACAGCTTCCTGTGAGGCTCGAAGGGCGGCACCGCGTCCGGCTGGTTCATGGTCGGCATCTGGATCACAAATCCGTCCTCATAGAGATGAAGCGCAAAATATTTCAGATATCCGGTATCCGGGACCATATATCCGTAAAAATAATCTTCAAAATTTTTGATGCTGTAGATATTCACCCTGGATACCCTGCGGTATTCAAACAGGTGCTCCTTATCATACATCCTGTGCCTGCGGAACAGGTCAATGGCATCGTTGGTATGTACGGAGCGTTTTTGGATCGGCACCTTCTCCTCCGCCAGCTCCCGCATCCTGGCATCCACCTTTTCCAGAAATGCCTCGTCCACCGTCACGTTTCCTTCCACCGTGCAGTAGTAGCCCTTGCTTACGGAGAAATGGATCCTCACCCGCTCCACATTGTCATATCCGCCTACATTATGTACCGCCTTCACCAGCAGCAGGCACATACTCCGCTTATAGGTCTCATGTCCGATATGGTGCGCCGTCGTGATAAATCCAAGCTCGCAGTCCTTTTTCAGATGCTTATTCAATTCCTGGAGCTGATACTTGTTGACATACACCAGAACGATGGGATGCGGATACAGATGCTGAAATTCCTCCGCGATCTCCCGGTATGTCGTCCCTTCTGCATATTGCCTGGTTTCTTCTCCGATCGTAACCGTATACATTTTTTTATCCATAGATTCCATCCCTGCCTTTCATCAGTCTTTTCCGTCCTCCGCCTATTGTATGAAAAACGGATGCGCCGCCGGAGCAGTCCGGATCTCCGCCCCGTCCAGCCGTTTTTCCAGGAACTGCTTCATATCCTCTATAAAAATATATTCCGTCCCGTAATGCCCTGCGTCGATCACCGCAAGCCCCTGTTCCCACGCGTCCAGTCCGTCATGGTGGCCGATGTCCCCTGTCACGAGCACATTCGCGCCTTTTGCGATAGCGGGAGCAACGGCGCTTTTTCCGGAACCAGGCGAAACGGCAAGGCGCCGCACCTCCCGGTCCAGATCTCCGGATACCTTCACAAAATCCAGCCCCAGCCGTTCCTTCACGTACCCGCAGCACTCCCGCAGCGTCATGCTTTTTTCCAGGCTGCCGATGCGCCCGATCCCTTCTTCCCTTCCGCCAATTTCTCCGGTCACGTCCAGAACCTGCGTGTCGCTAAGCCCCAGGATCCGCTCGGAAAGTTCCGCCATTCCCAGCACATCATAATTGGTGTGCATGGCATAATAGGAAATGTCACTTTGGACCAGTTCCAGGATCCGACGGCTCACAAAATTTTCATCGGTCACAGCTTTTAACGGGCTGAATATGAGCGGATGGTGGGTGATCAGCATATCCGCGCCGAAGGCTTTTGCCGCCCGGATCACTTCCTCCGTAGCGTCCAGCGCCAGATAGATCCGTGCCACCTCCTTATCGGACCTTCCTGCCTGCAGGCCTACATTGTCAAATCCCAATGCCGCTTCCTTTGGGTACGTTTCCTCGATGATATTCATGATCTCTTTACACTGCATAGTAATCCAACCCTTTCCGGATATAATCCAACTCCTCTTTCAGTTCCATCCTGCGGATCCGGATCCGCTCTCCGGTCTGCCCCTGCAGCCCTGCCAGAATATTTTGCCGGATCTCCAATTCCCGGTCCAGATATTCCCTGAGGACCGGATGCCGCATTTCCAAAAGCAGCTTCCCGTATCGGATCCCAGTTTCGTCCCACACGCAGGCCCTATCCGGTTCCAGGCTTTTTTCCGCACCTTTTCTCCGGCCGCCGCGTCTGCCGTCCTTGGGGGGCGCAGCCTTCATCATCGGATAATATTTTCCGTCGTCCTTTACCATATCCTCCTGAATAAACAAAAAACCTTCCTCTAAAAGAAAGGCTCTGACTTTTGCGATCTCGGACTGTGGCTGGAGAACCAGTTCCTTCATGGACCGGGTAACCTCCGGATATGCGCTCAGGATCCGGATCATCAGTGGCCCGCCCATTCCTGCGATCACGGCGGTATCCGCTTCAAACGGTTCCAGCTTCTCAAAACCGTCCGATAACCGAAGCCGGATCTTTCCCTCCATGCCGTTCTCTTTCACATGCTCCTCTGCCTTTTTCAGCGGCCCTTCATTCACATCCATGGCAATGGCTGATTCGGCCAGTCCTTCCTGCAAAAGGTAGATCGGGATATAGGCATGGTCCGTACCTATATCCGCAACCCGATGCCCGGCAGTCACAAGGGAAGCGACCGCCTGCAGTCTGTCTGATAATACCATCTGTCCATTCCTCTGCGGTTCGCCGCCTGCACATATTTTCTCCGGCAGACATGTGCTGCACCGCCCCTGAAAATCTGCTTTTATTCGGGCTTTTTTAGTCAAGGTAATCCCGCAGCTTCCTGCTCCTGCTGGGATGACGCAGCTTTCGCAGCGCTTTTGCCTCGATCTGGCGGATCCGCTCTCTGGTCACGTCAAATTCCTTGCCCACCTCTTCCAGCGTCCTTGCCCGTCCGTCGTTCATGCCGAAACGGAGACGGAGCACTTTCTGCTCCCTCTCAGTCAGCGTATCCAATACCTCGTCCAGCTGCTCCTTGAGCAGGGTCTGGGCTGCCGCCTCCGCGGGAACCGGTACATTGTCGTCCTGGATAAAATCTCCAAGATGGCTGTCCTCCTCTTCTCCGATGGGAGTCTCCAGGGAAACCGGCTCCTGAGAGATCTTCAAGATCTCCCTGACACGGTCCACCGGCATGTCCAATTCCTTCGCGATCTCCTCCGGGGTGGGTTCACGCCCCAGCTCCTGCAGAAGCTGTCTTGACACACGGATGAGCTTGTTGATGGTCTCCACCATATGGACCGGGATCCGGATCGTCCTCGCCTGGTCTGCGATGGCTCTGGTGATCGCCTGGCGGATCCACCATGTGGCATAGGTGCTGAACTTATATCCCTTGTGGTAATCAAACTTCTCCACAGCCTTAATGAGTCCCAGATTGCCCTCCTGGATCAGATCCAGAAACAGCATTCCGCGGCCCACATACCTCTTGGCAATGCTGACCACCAGACGCAGGTTTGCCTCCGCCAGCTCCTTCTTGGCATCCTCGTCCCCGTCTTCCATCCGCTGGGCAAGCTCGATCTCACGCTCGGCGCTCAAAAGAGGAACTTTTCCGATCTCCTTCAGATACATGCGCACAGGATCTTCGATGCTGACTCCATCCGGAACCGAGAGATCAATGTTCTCAACATCCACGTCCTCTTCCTCGGACAGGATCACGTCCATGTCAATGTCCACATCATCGTCACTGCCGCTGATCCGGAGCACATCGATATTGTTGGATTCCAGGTATTCAAATACCTTGTCCATCTGTTCCGCATTGAGCTCCATGTCACGGAAAAAGTCGTTGATCTCCTGGATCTCCAGAATACTCTTCTTTTTCTTGCCGAGAGCAACCAGGTCTCTTAAACGCTCCAAAAATTTCTGTGTGTTCTCTTCCATGTGTCCTTCCTTCCTCTGCCTGCACAGCGCCAGGCTATCTTGTTATATTTTATCCTTATTCTAAAGAAATATGCAGTTTCTCCAATTCCCCGAGCTGTCTTTTTTCTTCCATAAGCCGCTGCAGGCCCGCCATATCCGTCGGTTCCAGATCCTTCATACGGGCATCGATGCTGTTGGACTTCACCCGCAGGAGAGAATCCTTAATGGCGCGCACCTTTTCCTCCAGCGTGGTCAGCCTGCTGATCCGGGTATTGAACAGCGCGGCTGCCTCCCGGTGCTCTTCCTCCTCCGTAAAATGGTTGATGATCTTTGCCGGGTTCAAACTGCCCGCCCTGTACTGCTCATACAAAAGCTCCGCCACCGTGCGGTACTGAGGCTGTGTAAAATCCCCGGGACTGATATGTCTGCTGATGATGCCGAACAGCCTGCTGTCATCGATCATCCACGTAAGAAGCACCTTCTGGGCCGTAAGACTGCCGTCCTCCTTCTTAAGGGGCTGCCCCGGCGCCGTCCTGGGACGTTCCACCGGCTTTGCCATGCCTTCCCGGACTGCGGTCCTGGACACCAGCTTTTTCAGACTCTCCTCGCTGATCCGATAGGCCTTTGCAACCGCTTCTATGTAATTATTCCGTTCCAGCTCGTCCTGGAAACCGATCAGCCGTCTTGCCGCCTCCTGGAAAAACGCGGTCTTGCCCTCCGGAGAGTCCATATGATACTCCCGCTCCAGGATCTCCAGGGTGAACATAAACCCATTCTTTGCCCCCTCGATCCTCTGCTCAAATTCCTCCGCCCCCAGGTTCTTGATAAATTCATCTGGGTCTTTATAGGGATCCATCCGGATGACCTTTGCAGAGATTCCTGCTTCTCTCAGGATCGGAACTGCCCTGAGCGCAGCCTTCGTCCCTGCCTCATCGCTGTCATAGGTCAGGTACACCTCCTGGACATAACGCCGGATCAGGGAAGCATGCCCCGCGGTCAGCGCGGTCCCCAGGGAAGCCACCGCATTGGTGAAGCCGGCCTGATGCATCGCGATCACATCCATATAGCCTTCACAGAGCAGAAAATATGGCTTCCGCGAGGACCTGGCACGATTCAGCCCGTACAGATTCCGGCTCTTGTCAAAAATGGGGGTCTCCGGGGAATTCAGATACTTGGGCTTCGCATCTCCCATGACGCGTCCCCCGAATCCGATCACCCGGCTGTTCACATCCATGATCGGAAACATGACCCGGTTCCAGAACTTGTCATAGACACCATGCTTTTCGTCGATGCTGATGAGGCCAGCCTGGCGGATCATCTCCTCCGGATATCCCTTTGACCGGAGATAACGGTACAGGTCATCGCTGTACTTATTGGAATAGCCCAGCCCGAATGCACGGATGGTCTCATCCGACAGACGGCGCTCCCTCAGATATGTATAACCGGCCTTTCCCTGCTCCGACTTCAGCTGCACATAAAAATACTGCGCCGCCGCTTTGTTGATCTCCAGCAAAGAGGCTTTTAAACCGGCCCGCTCCTTCGCCTCCCTGGAATACTCCGCCTTCGGAAGCTCCACCCCGGAGCGCTCCGCCAGATATTCGACAGCTTCGGTAAATGTATAATTCTCATATTCCATCAGAAACGTAAAGACATTCCCTCCGGCGCCGCAGCCAAAGCAGTAATACATCTGCTTCTGCCTGCTGACGGAAAAAGACGGAGACTTTTCATTATGAAACGGACAGAGACCGAAATAGGAGCTGCCCTTTTTCTGCAGCTTCACATATCCGGAAATCACATCCACGATATCATTTTTCATCCGCACTTCTTCGATCAAATCTTCCGAATAATACATTCTGACCTCCCCAAAAAATTCCCTATATGTATATATTCGACAAAACTTATAAATTTCCTTCCTGCAATTTAAGAAAAAATTCCACCGGTACGGTTGGACGATCTAAAGATCATCCAACCTGCGCATCCAGGTGGAAAAACCTACTTCGACCATGCTTCCGGCATAAAGTACTCCTCATACTTCTTCACCGCGTAATTATCGGTCATTCCGGCAATATAGTCGCACACGATCTGTTCCCGGCAGTTTCCCGGAAGATCAATGGCATGAAGAAACTGCTCAGGCAGCAGCTCCAGGTGTGTAAGATAATACTCATACAGCCGGCGGATCAGATCCACTGCCTTATCCTCCTCCCCCTTTGCCTTGGGGTTGAGGTATACATGATAAAACATAAATTTCCGAAGCTCCTTCATGGCCTGCCCCACTTCCTCGGACATGAGGATCTCCGGTCTGTCCATGCTGTGCACGATCACGTCATGGACCATGGTATCCAGCCTGCGTTTTCCGGTATCCCCCAGTGTATTCCGGATTTCCTTCGGAATTTCCTCTTCTGTTAAAATACCGCCCCGCACAGCGTCATCGATATCATGGTTGATATAGGCAATCTTATCTGACAGGCGGAGCACCTGCCCCTCCAGCGTGTGCGGCGTGCCGGCCGTCTTGTGGTTCAGAATGCCGTCCCGTACCTCCCATGTCAGATTCAGCCCTTTTCCCTGTCTCTCAATATACTCCACAACACGGACGCTCTGCTCATTGTGCGCAAAATGATACACCGAATTCAGCGCCCTCTCCCCCGCATGCCCAAAAGGCGTATGTCCCAGGTCATGCCCCAGGGCGATCGCTTCCACCAGATCTTCATTTAAACGAAGCGCCTTGGCAATCGTACGCGCATTCTGCGACACCTCCAGCGTATGTGTCAGCCTGGTACGGTAATGATCGCTTTTGGGCTGTAAGAATACCTGCGTCTTCTGCTTCATCCGCCGGAACGCCTTGCAGTGCAGGATCCTGTCCCGGTCACGCTGAAACACCGGGCGTATGTCACATTCCTGCTCCGGGCGCTCCCTCCCTCTTGACTCCCTGCTGAAGGACGCGTATGGACTCAAGTACTCCAATTCCCTTTCTTCCAGTTGTTCTCTGATCGTCATCATCCGCTGCCTCTTTCAAATCCTGAACTCCCTATTATATTATATTCAAAACCTGTCGGGAATTTCCTCTAATTTTCCAAAAGAGGAAATTCCCGGCCTGAATGTAAGCTTATGCCGACAGTTCCCGGTTATCCTTTCAGACGCTTTTCAATCGCGTCCACCACAGTTTCCAGAACTTTGATCCTTGCATAATATTTGCAGTTGCCTTCCACCACAATCCAGGGGGCGTATTCCGTGGAAGTCCGGATCAGCATCTCGTTGACCGCATCCTCATACTGATCCCACTTTTCCCGGTTGCGCCAGTCCTCATCCGTGATCTTCCACTGCTTTTCCGGATTTTCCTGGCGTGCCTTAAAGCGGCGCTCCTGCTCATCCTTATCGATCTGCATCCAGAACTTCATGACAACAGCGCCCGCATCCGCCCAGTCCTTTTCCATATCGTTCATCTCCTTATAAGCCCGCTGCCACTCCTGCTTCGTACAGAAGCCCTCAATCCGCTCCACCATCACGCGGCCGTACCAGGTCCGGTCGAAGATCGCGATGTGCCCGTCCTTGGGCACTGCCCGCCAGAACCGCCACAGGTAATGATGGGCTTTTTCAATATCATTGGGAGAAGCCGTAGGATTCACGACAAATCCGCGGGGATCCATCTTCTCGGTGAGACGCTTGATGGCGCCGCCCTTGCCGCCGGCATCCCAGCCTTCAAATCCCAATATCACCGGAATCCGCCTCCGGTACAGCTCCCCGTGCAGGAGCTCCATTTTCTTCTGCAGCTTCTCCAGCTTCTTCTTATACTCTTCCTTCGTATAGCTTAAGGTCAGGTCCGCATTCCGGAGGATGGACTCCTGAAGGTCGTTCACATTTTTCGCGGCCTCCTCCGCCACCGCCGATACCTGTACGTTTTCCTCCATGGACCGGATCGCCTTCACCGCATCGGCCTCTGCCTTTTTATGCTGTACCTTTTCGATCTGCTGTGCCAGCGCCTTAATGACCGCCGAATAGATCTTTACCGTCGCGAAACGCTTATCCGTGGCTTCCACGATCATCCACGGGGCATAATCCGTGTCCGTCTTCTGCAGCATCTCTTCCATGATCGCCTGGTATTCGTCGAAGCGCTTGTTCCTCTCCAGGTCCCCTTTGCTGACCCTCCATGCGGTCTCCTTGTTCTCTTTCAGCTTCTGGAAACGTTTTTTCTGTTCCTTTTTGCTGATATCCAAAAACAATTTAATCAGGACGCAGCCATCGTCCGTCAGCTGTTTCTCGAAGGAACAGATCGAATGAAAGGCATCCGGAAGCTCCGTCTTTTTGTTCTTTTTTTCAAAACGGTCGATCAGGACCTTCCTGTACCAGCTTCCGTCAAATACGGCAATCCTTCCCTTTGCCGGAGTCTTTGTCCAGAATCTCCACAGGAACGGATGCATCTTTTCCTCCTCTGATTCACGCTGGATCGCATGTACCTCAAACCCGCGCGGATCCAGACTCTGGATTAGCTTCCCGATCTGCAGCCCCTTGCCTGCGGCGCCAAAACCTTCGAACACGATCATCACCGGGATCTTCAGGCTCTTGCACTGTCTCTGCAGTTCTCCCAGTCTGCTTTCCAGAAGCGGCATTTTATCCTTGTATTCTTCTTTTGACATTTTCTTCGACAAATCCACTTTTTCCAGCATTTTCTTTTCCTCCCGTATTTTTTTGTTTTTTGCTGTTGTTGCTTTGTCAATCGTATTTGTTTCTGATCAGCTATATTTTCTGACAATTTCGTTCATAATATCCCACTTTTTTTCCATATCCTCTACCAGCTTGAACTGTGTCCTGCAGCGGTCCAGATTATGCCCCTCTCTGTGGATCTTGAAATAGACATCTCCCTCCAGATAATCCGCCAGAAAACGGATCCCGCACTCGAAGGTCATCACCTTTGCCCCCATGGGAAGCATCTCCAACTCCTTCGCTGTAAGACTGCCCGCGCATCCCTCGACAAAGCCTTTTGTGTACAGCTCGAATAACTCCATATCACATTCCACCTTGTCCAGATCCGTCTCATCCTCTGCCGCCGTGCTGGCCCCAAAGCGGATGGAATCCCCGAAGTCATTGACCGCAAGCCCGGGCATCACGGTATCCAGGTCAATCACGCAGATTCCCTTTCCCGTGGCATCGTCGATCATGATATTGTTCAGCTTCGTATCATTGTGGGTTACCCGAAGAGGCATCTCCTTCCTCTCGAGCATCCCTCCCAGCACACCCGTCATTTCCTCATGCGCAAAGGCAAAATCAATCTCCTTCCTGACAGACTCTGCCCTGCCGCAGACATCTGCCTCCACGGCCCGCCGAAATGCCGCAAACCTGGATTTTGTATCGTGGAACCCCTGTATGGTCTCATGCAGGGTATCTGCCGGATAATCTGCCAGCATCCTCTGGAAATTGCCGAAGGAAAAAGCGCTCTGGTAAAAGTTCTCCGGCTTTTTCACCTGATCGTAGCAGGACGCTCCGGTGATGAACTGATATGCCCGCCAGTATTCTCCTTCCGAGTCTATGTAGTATGGCTTTCCGTCCAAAGCCGGAATCACATTCAGCGTTTCCCGCTCCGGATCTCCGCCCTTCTCCAGGATCCGCTCTCGCAGATAGGTCGTCACGTTCATGATATTTTCCATCAGCTCTATGGGCCTGGTAAAGATCTGCCGGTTCATATGCTGCAGGATCTTTTTATACTGCCCCTTTTCCGGATCATCATATATAAGCAGGTAGGTATCGTTAATGTGCCCGCTGCCATATGGCTCCACAGAGACCAGGTTCCCGCGGGAGCTGAAATTTTTGATCGCGTCTGTTTTTCCCTTATCATTTTCTTTCCTCATCGTCAATCCTCCCATAAATCTTCCGGATAGAAGCCTTCCGCTTTCAGTCTCTGCATCGCCGCGACCACAACCGGCTTATCTTCTTTATATGTTACGCCATACCACTTGTCCGCGGAGGAAAGGACCGCTACGGATGCCCGGTCCTGCTCCACCAGTCCGCTGACTACACTGGGGAGAAAATACTCGCATTTGAGCGGGTTTTCCCGAAGGCCCTTTTCCAGAAATGCCGGGAATCCTGCCTGGATCTCATCCAGGATGCTTTTCGTAAATCCCCACATATTCATGGAAACCAGCGTCTCGCCCGGAATCGGCACCCAGGTAGCCCCGTCATCCTCCGTATAGGCAATGCCGCCCTCCCTCTTTTCGATCCGGGTTCTCTCTGTAACGGCTGTGAGCTCTCCGGCATCATTGACCTCACAGATGCCCCGCGCCACATGTCCATTGTCTGTCACCGTATTCCTCAACTCATAGCCCACCATGGTGTAACGGTATTTCTCATCATCCTCGTGAGCAGAAAGGTAGCCGTAAATCTTCTGGAATGCGTCTCTTCCATAATAGTCGTCTGCATTGATGACTGCGAAAGGCCCGTCGATCTCGTGAACAGCACTCAGGACCGCATGTGCCGTCCCCCATGGTTTTGCGCGGCCCTCCGGTACGGCAAAGCCCTCCGGGATGTCCTGGATCCGCTGAAACGCATAGGAAGTCTCCATATACTGCTCCACCCGGCTTCCAATGGCCTCACGGAAGTCCTTTTCATTTTCCTCCTTGATGATAAATACCACCTTTTCAAAGCCCGCCAGCTTCGCATCATATATGGAAAAATCCATGATAATGTGTCCCTGATCGTCCACCGGGTCAATCTGCTTCAACCCGCCGTAGCGGCTTCCCATTCCCGCAGCCATGATCACTAATACCGGTTTTTTCATTTCTTTTTCCTCCAATCCTTTCTTACGTTAATAGTATGGTCTTATTTTAACAAAAAGCCTATACATAATCAAACAATAATTACCAAAAATGCACAAAAATAGTAACAGTTCGACCTGGAATCCTTTCCATGCCAAGCCGAACTGTTACTATCCATATGGCCTTCCATATTTTTCCGCAAAAACCTGCTCATTCTATTTTTGCTTTTCCTTTTTCCTGCTCAGTAGCTCCTCCTTGAAACGCTGTCCGTTTCCCAGTTCTTCCGTCAGATTGTAGATCAATTCCTGATTTTTGCGGTTTAACTGCTCATACTTTCTGCAGAGGTTATAGTTCCTCTCCTGAATCTCATTAAATTCTGTCTGGTTTTCCGTCCCTCTTCGTGAATCTGACCGATACAGAATATAATCAACGGACACACCAAAATAATTTGCCAGAGACATCAGGATATCCGCCGCAAGCGCGTTATCCCCGTTTTCAATCCGGCTGACCGTCTGCTGTGAAATATTGATCCTGCCTGCTAGTTCCTCCTGACGCAGTCTTCTCTCCTTGCGCAGTTCTTTTACCCGATTTCGCACCATAACTTAAGCCCTCCATACTACTCTTTTTTATTTTATCGAATATCTTTTCTTATGCTACCCGAATATAATGTAAGATATTACTTCCTCTCAGAGTTTCCGGATTATGGGAAAAAATAAAATAAATCAATCGGATAAATAAAAAATATTAAAAAAAACAGGTTGACATTTTTTGCAGAAAATAGTATGATATATTTTGTGATTTGGCGTAGCGTTAGGATCACGAATGCGGAAGTGTCGGAACTGGCAGACGAGCAAGACTAAGGATCTTGTAGCTTTCGAGCTGTGTGGGTTCAAGTCCCATCTTCCGCAGTCTTATTTAAAGGGCTGAAGACCTTGATAATTCAGGGTTTTCAGTCTTTTTATTTGCCGGGAAAGAGAGAATATTCCAACTAAAGAAAGGTGTAAAGCATTTACTCATTCAAAGTGCACAGGATTTTGTAAGCAAAAAAATAAAAGCGGAATACGCCACTCCGCTTTTATCTCATTACATTGTTATGCGATTTTTTCCTTCGCCAGCTCCGCCAGTGTCGCGAATCCTGCCTTGTCGCTGACTGCCAGTTCTGCAAGCATCTTCCTGTTCATATCCACATCCGCCAGCTTCAGGCCGTGCATGAACTTGCTGTAGGACAGGCCGTTCATTCTTGCCGCCGCGTTGATACGCGCGATCCAAAGCTGTCTCATCTGGCGCTTGCGCTGCTTTCTTCCTGCATAAGAGGATGCCAGAGCCCTCATAACGGACTGCTTTGCCACTCTGTACTGCTTGGAACGTGCTCCTCTGTATCCCTTTGCCAGCTTTAATACTCTGTTATGTTTCTTTCTTGCGTTCATTCCGCCCTTGATTCTTGCCATTTCTTAATCCTCCTTCTATTACCCGAGTCTTAGATATACGGTAATACTTTCTTCATATTCTTTACATTTGTAGCATCTGTAATAGTGGACTTCCTGAGATTTCTCTTTCTCTTGGTCGTCTTCTTGGTTAAGATGTGGCTCTTATAAGCTTTGTTTCTTTTCAGCTTTCCTGTACCTGTCTTTTTGAAGCGCTTTGCTGCCGCTCTATTTGTTTTTAATTTTGGCATAATGATCTTCCTCCTTTATTGTGCTTGCCTTATGATCAGCTTGTATATTTTTAACGTTTTACGGTTAAAACCATGCTCATGTTCC
This sequence comes from Lachnospiraceae bacterium, assembly GCA_910575475.1. Classification (GTDB taxonomy): domain Bacteria; phylum Bacillota; class Clostridia; order Lachnospirales; family Lachnospiraceae; genus Schaedlerella. The sequence goes on from CAJTGD010000009.1 coordinate 19,219, forward strand.
GGCCTTCCAGCTTTGCCGGCTTTTCAATTACTGCAATGTCCCCGACCAGCTTATAAAAATCATCCAAGATATGTCTGCTCTGCTGGACATGTGCCATCTCTCTGCCCCGGAAACGCAAGGTCACCTTTACCTTGTTTCCTTTTAAGATGAACTTCTTTGCATTGTTCACCTTGGTATTCAGGTCATTCGTATCAATATTCGGTGACAGGCGCACTTCTTTGACTTCAACAATTTTCTGCTTTTTCTTCGCTTCCTTTTCTTTTCTTGTCAGCTCATACTTATACTTTCCGTAATCGATGATCTTGCAGACCGGCGGCTTCGCCCCGGGAGCGATCTTCACCAGGTCCAGCTCCGCCTCCTGAGCGATCCGGAAAGCATCCCTCGCCGACATGATCCCTAACTGTTCCCCATCCTCACCGATCAGACGGACTTCCTTATCCCTGATCTGTTCGTTAATCATTAACTCGCTAATTGTCGTATACCTCCGTCACATGAATTTCCTTTGGGCTGTCGCAAATAAAAAACGGATGAACAAAAATCCACCCGACAATTCACAGACATACGGCTGTATCATAAAATCCGTCCCAGCCCTGTGTCCTGTGTCAATATCAAACCGGTAGTCGCCCGATTGCGCTACGGTGAGAGTGGATACTCTGCTTTGTTTTTTGCTTTACGCAAGGAATAATCTAACACACTTCCCATCAATTGTCAACACATTTTTCCGGATATCTGAATGAATTTTCTCAAGTTTTCAAGGATCACTCAAAGAAGGACCGGACCTCCTCCAATGGCTTCCCCGGGATTTTGACGCGATTCGCAATTCCTCTTGTATTTCAACGCACTTTATGTCATAATCGTAAATATGCGGCGTACAAAACGAAAAAACATGTACAAATATACCAAAACATATGAGGAGGACTTTTTAATATGAAAAGCAGCAGAAGCAACTTTACAAGCCGGGTAGGCTTTATTCTTTCCGCCGCCGGGTCTGCGGTCGGTCTGGGGAACATCTGGCGTTTTCCCTATCTGGCGGCGCAGTACGGCGGAGGCACCTTTCTCCTCTGCTATATCATCTTGGCGGTGACCTTCGGGTTCGCGCTGATGACCGCAGAGATCGCACTGGGCCGGAAGACCGGGTTGAGCGCCATCGGAGCCTTTTCCGCGCTGAATCAGCGCTATCGCTTTGTGGGTGTCCTGGTCACACTGGTACCGGTCATCATCTTCCCCTATTACTCTGTCATCGGCGGGTGGGTCATCAAGTACTTTTTTACCTTCCTGACAGGCGGAGTATCCGCGGCGGCTGAGGACAATTATTTTACCGGCTTCATCTCCGGCGTATCGGAGCCCATCGTCTGGTTTCTGATCTTTACCGCGATCGCCGCGGCGGTCGTGATCTGCGGCGTGGAAAAGGGGATCGAGAAGGTCAGCAAGATCATGATGCCGCTGCTGGTCGTCCTGATCGTAGGCATCTCCCTCTATGTCCTGACCATCGACGGAGCCATTGACGGCGTAAAATATTACATCCTGCCGCACATGTCCGACTTTTCGATCAAGACTCTGCTCTCCGCCATGGGACAGCTGTTTTATTCCATGTCCCTTGCCATGGGAATCATGATCACCTACGGATCCTATATGAAAAAATCCACCAACCTGGAAAGCTCCGTAAGGCAGATCGAGATCTTCGACACCGGGATCGCGTTTTTCGCCGGTCTGATGATCGTTCCCGCCGTATTCGCGTTTTCCGGCGGAGACGCGTCCGCGCTGAAAGCAGGCCCCGGGCTGATGTTCATCACCCTTCCCAAGGTATTTGCCAGCATTAAGCTCGGCGGGTTCCTGGGCACGGTCTTTTTTGTACTCGTATTTTTTGCGTCCATTACCTCCGCCATCTCCCTGATGGAAACCATCGTCTCCATCCTGATGGACTTTTTCCACTGGTCCCGCCGCAAAACCAGCATCCTGGTCTTTTTGTATTCCCTGCTCATGGGCATCCCCTCTTCCCTGGGATTCGGGATCTGGGATTTCATCCAGCCCCTGGGCATGTCCATCCTGGATGCATGGGACTTCATCAGCAACAGTGTCCTGATGCCGATCGTGGCGCTGCTGACCTGCTTCTTTGTCGGGTTTGTCATCAAGCCCCAGACGATCATCGAGGAAGCCTGCGCCGAGGGAGCTTCCTTCAAGGGCAAACATTTATTTACCGTAGTCATCAAATGGGTCGCGCCCATCATCCTGGTCGCCATCCTGATCAGCTCGATCCTGAATGCGCTCGGCATCTTTGTAATGTAATGCGTGTGCAGGCATCCCTTGATCCTTAGAGATGCCTATAGAAGGAGCCGCTTTCGGCTCTCGTGATAAAATCCTGTCACGAGAAAACCGAAAGCGGCTTTTTATCGGTCCATATTTACAGAATGCCTGTCACCGGCAGTCTTTTCTGCACTTTGCCGTTTACTTCGCCTTCTCCCCTGCAAGGATCTTCTTCGCTGTAAAGAAAAACAGGATCATCGTAACCGCAACGGATGTAAAATCCGCAATCGGCTCCGCCCGGTAGACTCCGTCCACTCCCATGAACATGGGAAGCACGATCGCCAGCGGCACCAGAAGCACGATCTTCCGAAGCAGCGCGATCACAAGAGACACCTTGGCCTGCCCAAGCGCCAGAAAGGTGGTCTGGCATCCCATCTGGATCCCGAAGATCGTGATCCCCAGGAAATAGACCGGCATATACCGGCAGGTCAGCATAGTCAGCTCTTCATTGCTGCTGAACAGCCGGGCATAGAACTCCGGCCGCAGCACCGCGATCCCGGCGAACAGAAGGGTTCCGGCCAGGCAGACCAGCACCATACGCAGAAAAGTATCCTTCACCCGTTTCAGGTTGCCCGCGCCGTAATTGTAGCTCATAATGGGCTGCACGCCCTGTGCCACCCCCTGCACCGGGATGGTGATCAGCTGCATCACGCTGGCCATGATGGACATGGTGCCTACATACAGGTCTCCCCCGTATTTCTGCAGCCCTGTATTCAGAGTGATCATCACCAGGCTTTCCGTGCTCTGCATGATGAACGGAGAGATCCCCAGCGCCCCGATGCCCAGCACCGTTTTCGGATCCAGACGGATGAATTGCCTCCGGATCCGGATCACGCTTTTCGGAGAGGTCAGAAACCGTAGCACCCACACTGCGCTCAGCGCCTGGGAAATGATCGTGGCAAGGGCCGCGCCCCGGACTCCCATATGGAATCCGAAGATCAGAATGGGATCCAGGATGATGTTGGTCACCGCCCCCAAAAGGACCGAGAGCATGGCAATCTTCGCGTTTCCCTGTCCACTGATATAGGTATTAAGCCCCAGCGCAAACTGGACGAAGACCGTGCCCACCAGATAGATGGTGATGTACTCTCTGGCATAGACAATGGTATTGTCGCTGGCGCCGAACGCATACAGGATCGGCGTCTTAAACACCTGGAACACTGCGGTCAGCACGACGGAAAACAACAGCAGCATGGCCACGCTGCTGCCCAGGATTTTCTCCGCGCCTTCATAGTTTTTCTTTCCCAGCTGAATGGACGCCTGGGGCGCCCCGCCCATGCCGGCAAATGCGCTGAACGCAGAGATCACCATCAGGATCGGCGCCGTGACTCCCACGCCGGTCAGCGCCAGTTCCCCATAGTCGGCAATATGTCCGATGTAGATCCTGTCTACAATATTATAAAGCACATTGATCACCTGGGCCGCCACCGCCGGCAGGGCCATGCTCACCATCAGCCTTCCGAGAGGCGCGCTTCCCAGTCTTTCGTCATTTCTCTCCATTCGTTTCGGATCCTTCCTTCCCTTCTCCGTCCTTTTTGAGCATCCGCATGATCAGATCCACGGAGCCCTGTATCCCATAGCTGGCACTGTTGATGCACAGGTCGTAGTTTCTCGCCTTTCCCCAGTTCCGGCCGGTATAAAATTTATAATACTTCACATGTTCCTTATCCAGCTTGGTCAAAAGCCGCTTTGCTTCCTTCTCGTTCTCGTAGCCCCGCACCTCCATGATCCGCCGCACCCGCTGTTCCAGGGGCGCCGTGATAAAGATACTGATATGGGGGATCCGGTTGTTAGTCAGGATGGCATCCGCGCACCGTCCCATGACTACAAAGTCTTCTTTTTTCGCCATGTCGCAGATCAGATCGCTCTGGTTGAAAAAGATGGCGTCCTTTTTCGGAAGTCCGTGATACCGGCTGAACTCCTTAAGCTTTTCCTTTAACGTGGATTTCGGGGCCGGAGCAAAGGCCGGAACCGTGCTGAGATACCGGGACTGCGCATCCCCGCCCTTTTTGTAAGGATATCCGCCCTTGTCGTGTACATAGTCCTTTTCCGCTTCCAGACGTTTTAATACCTCGTCAAAGATCTCCACATCATAATAATTGATCTTCAATGTGTCTGCCAGGGTAAATCCGATCTCGCTCCCTCCGCAGCCGTAGGTCCGGCCGATACAGATGATCATATGATCGTTTTCGGAAAAACGGGACTGCAGGTTCAGCATATTCAGCTTCGCCATCTTCTGATCCAGGATATCCCCCCGGATGAAGCTGGTCGGCAGCTCCGTCACTTGCTTTAAGATCTCGTCATACTTGACCATGATCCGGTGGCGTACCGCGCGGTCCTGGATCGTCCGCGCCATGTTGCTGATCAGAGCCAGTTCGTTCCGGAGGATATAAGCCTGATTCCGCTCATGCATCATCCGGAAGGTTTCCTCGATGCAGTCCTCCTTTTTCCCGTTGAACACACGTCCCAGAGAGGAACCAAGCTCTCTGTAGACCTCTTCATCCAGATCATAAATCCGTCCCGCAAGCTCGTGCAGATTCTTTTCTTCATTTGACATCTTGTGCTTCCCCTCCTATCTGAAAAATAATACGGTATCCAGCAGAAATACCGGTACCAGAACTGCCAGCGACCAGCCCATATACCCGAAAAATGAAGGCATATGGATACCATTTTCATCCGCAATGGACTTTACCATAAAGTTGGGCGCGTTTCCGATATAGGTGTTGGCTCCCATGAATACGGCTCCGCAGGAAATGGCCGTCAGCACCTTCACCGGAACCTGTCCGAGAGCGGTCACCAGTCCGCTGGTAAAGCCGATAGCGCCTGCCGTGGTCAGGAATACCAGGTAGGTGGGCGTATTATCCAGGAAGCTGGAAAGCACCCCGGTCACCCAGAACATCTGGAACGGTTCCGTGATCCCAAGCTCGGCTCCCATCCCCTTTAAGATGGCCAGGGCCGGCTGCATGGTGATAAAGATCCCGATAAACAGGATCCCCACCTCCTTGATGGCGCCCCAGGTGAAATGGTTTTTCTTCCGGATCTCTGAGCTTGTGGTCTTGAAAGACAAAAATGCCGCTGCCAGGATAATCACGATCTCGATCAGGGCCGGAAAGCCCAATACCACTTCCCCAAAAATATGGATCCCGCGGACATGGCCCTCAGGCGTCCGAAATACCGGCAGATCCGGCAGCACACCGCTTAAGATCACTGCCGCTACGATCATGGCAATGAAGATCAGGTTGTGCAGTCCCCGGATCTTGATCTTCGTTCCCGGCCTGCTGATATCCGGTTTGCGCCCTCTTGCCATATCCCTGCGGTACCGCTTCATGTCTACCCTGTAGAAGATAAACAGGATCACCACCATATTAAACAGCATGATAGGAAACAGATGCAGGCTCCAGAAGAACGGAACCCCTCTGGAAAATCCCATCAGAAGCGGCGGATCGCCGATGGGTGTCAGGCAGCCTCCGATATTGGAAACGAGGAATATAAAAAATACCATGATATGAGACCGGTTTCTGCGCCAGGCATTCATCTTGATCACCGGACGTACCATCAGCATACTGGCTCCCGTGGTGCCGATCCAGCTGGATAACAGGGTCCCGATCGTCAGCAGGATGATATTCACCCTGGGAGAGCCGGCCAGGTCGCCCTCCATGGTGATATTTCCGGACACGCAGAACAGGCCGAACAGCAATACGATAAAGGTCAGATAATCATTGACCAGACATTCCAGAACGGTCTCCGCCGCCCTTCCCGCGCCGAAATAGAATCCGAACGGCAGGATAAATAGCAGCGACCAGAATGCAACTGCCAGCGGCTGATGGGATTCCCACCATTCCGGCCTGATCAATGGAAGCACCGCAATGCAGAACAACAGCCCGGCAAAGGGGATGCAGAACCACAGCGGGATCCGCTCGGACACCGCCTCGGCACTCTCCGCTGCCAGGGCTGTCATAGGGCTTAGCAGAAGCACGGCAATGACGCTTCCCAAAAACATCTTACACTTTTTCAATGTCATAACCTCCTCATCAAGCAATCTTAGATAACGATGCGGAAAACCCGTTTCCGCAGATCATGGATCAAAGACAGCAGTATTGCACGTTCTGCTGTTCTTCACCACGAGGCACATTATAAGCAAATATCCGGCGAAATTCAAGTAAAATTTTAACCTATCCCGTTTCCCATCCCGGCGCAAAAATGGTAATTTTCAACAAAAACCTCATGGTTCATCTATCAATTTGAAGAAACTCCTTGTTATCCGATGGATTTTTTTCGCATAAGCTATAGCAGAGCCTACTACGAGGGGAGCAGATGGATGCGGAATTATCGAACTATCAAGACAGCGATCGGAATAGAAGCGGCGGCACTTACCGTATGTGCGGCTGTTCTGGGAATCGGTCAGATACGGAACACGGACCTTTCTCACCAGTCGGAGCAGACCGGCGCGTATATCTCGGCAGAGGATCCTGGTCATCTGAAATACATAGACGGTACCATAGTGATCGGCGAAAAAGAAACGGATGGAACGTCTGATCCGGATACCGGCCTGGATTCTAGCGCGAATCCGGGATCCGATACCGGGCCGGATTCCGGCACGCAAAAGAAGGAATACATAAAATGGGTGGATTTTGATGTGACGGCAGAGGCCATGAAGCGGGCCTGCCAGTATGACACGGACACCTACAGAAAAGAAATCCACCTGGACTGGATCGACCTGCTTGCGGTCCTGGGCGCAAAATACGGAGGGGATTTCAAACGGTACCGTGCAGACGACCTGGACGGCATCGCTAAAACACTTCTCTCCGGGGAGATTTCCGTAGAAGATTATACAAAGGATATGAAATATTTTCCCTATTACAGGGAAGCATATGGAGCAGTGCTGGGAGGCATGGTCGGAGAATATCAGCTGGAGCAATCCCCGGGCACTGACAGCAGACCGGAAAAAAGCGAGACAGAATCCACAGAAGAACCGTCCGCACACTGGAAATCCTATTACGGCCTGAAAGCGTTCTCTCCCATTGCAAAAGGATTCCCCTATTCGGATTTTGACGACTTCGGGGTGGCAAGAAGCTATGGATACCGCCGCAGCCATCTGGGGCATGACATGATGGGACAGGTGGGCACGCCCGTCATCAGCGTGGAATCCGGTCGGGTCACAGCCCTCGGCTGGAATCAGTACGGCGGCTGGCGGATCGGGATTGAAAGCTTTGACGGAACGCGGTATTACTACTATGCCCACCTGCGGCAGAACCGTCCTTATGCCGAAGGGCTGAAGGAGGGGGATATCGTACAGGCCGGAGACGTGATCGGATACATGGGCCGTACCGGATACAGCAAGAAAGAAAATGTAAACAATATCGACGAATCCCATCTCCACTTCGGACTGCAGCTCATCTTCGACGAATCCCAGAGGGAAGGCAGCGGGGAAATCTGGGTCAGCGGATATGAACTGATCCGTTTTCTTTCCGGAAACCGCTCCGAAGTGATCCGGAACGATGAGACAAAGGAATGGACCCGGGTCTATCAGATGCAGGATCCGTCCGTACCGGCATCCTGAAAGCCTCAAAGGATTTTCTTTGTTTTTGAGAATAATTTTGATCCCCGGCGGAGATTCTATATACTGATAGAAACGGTTCATGTATGCCGTGCAGGAAAGGACTCTGATTTGTATGATAGATAAAATTTCTAAAAAAGTGATGCCTTCCTTTGAGGAAAATATTGCCTATATGGATCAACTCCTTCCGGTGAAGGAGAGCTTTGATATCATCCGCCGGGATATTGTGATCGGAGAACGGGAGGCAACCTTTTATTTCATTGACGGTTTTACCAAGGATGAGACTTTAGTGAAGATCATGGACGCTTTCTTCCGGGTGACGCCCGATGACATGCCGGAAGATGCGACCACATTTGCCAGGACAAAGATCCCCTACGTGGAAGTGGATGTCCTCGGCGATTACGACCAGGTCATGCGCAACATCCTCTCCGGAATGACCTGCCTGTTCATCAGCGGCTATGAGGTGTGCATTGCCATCGACTGCAGGACTTACCCTGCCAGAAGCGTAGGGGAGCCGGAAAAGGACAAGTCTCTCCGGGGCTCCCGGGATGGTTTTGTAGAGACCATCGTATTCAACACTGCCCTGATCCGGCGGCGGATCCGCGACCCTCATCTGGTCATGGAGATGACAGAAGCCGGTCAGACCTCCCGGACAGACATTGCCATCTGTTATATCCAGGACCGTGTGGACAAGGACCTGCTGAACAATATAAAGCAGCGGATCGACGCGCTCCATATGGACGACCTGCGCATGAACCAGCAGAGCCTGGCTGAGGCGATCTACCACCGGAAATGGTTCAATCCCTTTCCCAAGTTTAAGTTCACAGAGCGCCCGGATACCGCGGCTGCCTGTCTTCTGGAAGGAAAGGTGGTGATCCTGGTGGATAATTCCCCCTCCGCCATGATCCTGCCCACCTCCATCCTGGATATTGTGGAAGAGGCCAATGACTATTATTTCCCGAAGATCACAGGAACCTACTTAAAGATCTCCCGGGCGGTCATTGCATTTCTCACCGTGTTCCTGACGCCTGTATTTCTGCTTTTTATGCAGAACCTGGACTGGCTGCCGGAAGTATTTTCCTTTGTAGCGGTCAAAGACATGGTCAATATCCCGTTGGTGTTCCAGCTCCTGCTCCTGGAGGTTGCCATCGACGGTCTCCATCTGGCGGCGTTGAATACGCCCAGCATGCTCAGTACCCCCTTAAGTGTGATCACCGCCCTGGTGCTGGGGGAATTTTCCGTATCCTCCGGCTGGTTCAACGCGGAGGTGATGCTGTATATGGCCTTTGTCGCCATGGCGAATTATGCCCAGCCCAACTTTGAGCTTGGATATGCCATGAAGTTCATGCGGATCCTCCTTCTGATCCTGACAGCCTTATTCAACTGGATCGGGTTCGCGGCAGGCTGCGTCATCGTGTTCTGCTTCCTGCTCTTTAATAAGACGCTGACCGGAAGAAGCTTTCTGAATGTGAAAATGAATTGAGTAAAGAACTGTGCAAAAATAACTTGCTTTTTTGCGCAGTTCCTAAGGTACGCCTGCCACTGGCAGCCTTTCTGCATACGATGGTATGTGAGGCGGAAGTCCCGCAGCCCTTCCGCTTCACTTTACAGCTCCCTGCTCAATTTTTCTCCCAGCACCTTTTTTGAAACAGGCTTTTTGTAAAATAGAACAGAGAGCGCATACTCCAAAGCACCTCCCGCCAGACTCAGAGCAACCCCGATCAGCGCGCCCCGCACCAACGAACCCATATTTTCCCCCAGAAAATCCGACCGCAAGATCGACATCATGAAAAACGAAATGAAGCCGGACAGAGAAAAACACATCACAAGAAATGCAGGAAATGATTTATACAGAACTCCTGTAAAAGCCAAGATCACTGCCGCTAAAAACCCCAGAAAGACGAGATGCATAGCACTCTGAGCAGTTTTGTCCGGATAAATGAGGACGATCACCGCTTTTTTCAGAGCGATGATCAGATACGCTGCCAGTGTTGCGCACAGACTCATCACTGTCGGAACAGATGTCTGCAGTTTTTTTCTGACAGGAGAGGCCAGCACGATATCAACCGCATTTAAAGAAAAAAGAATCTGCACGGGTATCATTGCGCAGGCCAGCAGCATATACCCGTCCAGCGGCGTCGTAATTCCTGCCAATTCCAGGGCAAAGCATAACATATCTACCACCGTGCATACGATCAGCAGCACCAGATTTGTTTTGATTCCATACCCGTAACGTAATAACCGAATTCCCATTTTCATATCATTGATCATAATATCCTCCCTTCACTCTCCTCATTGCTTTGCTTACGGTCAGAACACTGACCAGGACTCCAAGGACAAGAAAAAGCAGCTCAAATCCAACCCGGAACCGCCATAATCCTGACCGGTACACGCAAAGCAGACATCCCAGAACCAGAAGCGCCGAAATCTGCCCTATACAGGCATTGACCGCAAGTCCGCCCCCATACCTTGCCAAAAATGTGCCCGCTGTGGAAAAAACATAAGAAACCATTGCCATAAGCAGCAGCCCTCCCCATTGCCCTGTAAACAGCTCACAGACCGCCAGGATTCCAAAAGCTGTCAGGAGCTTGCGCAGCAGATCCAATATCAACGCATTTTTCATGATCTCCATTCCCATGTCGGAGGTCCGAAGAACGTCCATCCTTTCCGACTCCTTTGCCATCAGCCCGGAAAACAGCCAGTGATCGGAAAGGATCTCCGCCATCGTCAGAAGCATTGCCGTCGCCGTCAGCCCCGGTTCTCCGCAAAAGCTTCCGATGCCAATGCCGACTCCTGCCAATACCGCAGGCATCAGGAGAAAGATGCACACCTTGTATGAAAAGGAAGAAAAGACCAGATAGCTTTTTATTTTTTTCTTCATAAGCCTGAACCCCTTCCTTTCCGGGGGCTGTTCGCCGTGTTTGCTTTCATCACCGCCACGCAGATCTGAGAAAGGGTGGGAATCTCCACGGCGATGTCCAGTCCGGCCAGACGTTCCAGATCCCGGGTCCGGCAGATCCCCTCGAACCCGTAGGAGTTCCTGCTCATGGAAAACAGGATCTCCTCTGCCTGGCCTGCGTCCGACGCTTCCCCTTTTACCAGAGCATATTCTTCCTTCAGATTTTCCACAAATCCTTCCTCTACAATTGTCCCATGCTCCATGATGAGGCAATAGTCCGTCACATTTTCCATATCCGCAATATTGTGGGTGGAAAAAAAGATCGAGCGTTCTCCGTCCCCCTCCTCCAGATAGTCCCGCATCCTGTCACAAAGCTGCTCCCGCATGAGAGGATCCAGCGGGGACGCAGGTTCATCCATGATCAAAAGCTCCGTATCCCTGGACAGCACGGCCGCCAGCATCAGCTTCATCCGATTGCCGTCGGAAAGCTTTTTCACGCTCTTCGTCATGGACCGGCTGATCCCCATTTCTTCGCAGAGTTCCCGAAACCGTTCTTTCTGAAAACCCGTAAACAGCAGCCCGCTGATCTCCTCCACCTGACGAATGGTCCAGTGGGGCAGATAATAGCTGCCAGGCCCCATATAGCCGATCCGCTCCTGCACGCTGCCGTCCAGCTTCCGGCTCCGGTCTCCAAAGTAGGACACCTCCCCCTGGAAATCCAGCCGGATACCGGAGAGTATGTTTAAAAGCGTGGTCTTACCCGCTCCGTTTTCCCCGATCAATGCTGTGGCAAAGCCCCTGGGAATCTCCAGTCTCGGAATCGAAAGCTGAAAGTCTCCGTATTTCTTTTTCAGATTGCCTGCCTGTATTACGCTTTCCTGTTTTTGTTCTGATTGTTTCATATCCTCCCGCCCTTTCTGTTTGTCTGTGTGTCTATATCTTCCGGTTATTCCGGTCCGTTTTTTTGTTCCTCGCTCATGTCCAGCAATACCCGCAGTGTCATTTCCAGGTCACTTCGCGGCATACCCGCGATCTCCGCGGCGTGGATCGCCTCTGTCAGGGCTTCTTCCACCCGGCGCAGATGCTGTTCCTTAAGCATCTCGCTGTCCTGGGCATTGACGTAGAAGCCCTTTCCCTGGACAGCGGTCACCAGCCCCTCCGACGCAAGCAGCTCATACGCTTTCATCGTGGTAATGACACTGATCTTCAATTCCTTCGCCAGACTGCGGATGGAAGGAAGATACTCCCCCTCCTTCAGCCTGCCCGCCAGAATGTCTGTCTTCATCTGTTCCGCGATCTGCTGATAAATGGGAATCCCGGAATTCTGTAATAATTTCAAATCTCCATCACCTGCACTTTTTATCTGTTTATATGTTATATATACACTATAATCAGATCTTTGTCAAGCACTTTTGGAAAAAAACACATGTACGGTTGGACGAACACCCGCCAGGACGAAAAAAAGCTGCGGTACAGACCCAAAAATCTGTACCGCAGCTTTTTATGAAGCAGTATGAAAACAGTTTTCTATCAAAATCATGTTATACTGTGCGGCAGATTTATCTGGCGCGCAGTATTATTCAGAACAGCAGCCGTTATAGATTTCCCAGCAGCTTGTCAATGCTGACCAGCTTTACGCTCAATACAAAGATCTCTGTTGCCACCCTCAGCTCCTCCAGTGTCGGATACGAAGGCGCGATCCGGATATTGCTGTCCTTCGGGTCCTTTCCATAAGGATAGGTCGCTCCTGCGTCCGTCATCACCAGTCCCGCTTCCTTGGCCTTCGCAACGATGGCCTTTGCACAGCCCTCCATGGCGTCAAAGGAAATGAAGTAACCGCCCCGTGGTGCGATCCAGGAACCGATCTCCAGCCCGCCCAGCTCTTTTTCCAGTGTATTCAGCACCGTGTCGAACTTGGGCCGCAGGATCTCCGCATGCTTCTTCATATGCTGCACCATGCCGGAAATGTCTCCGAAAAATCTGGCGTGGCGGAGCTGGTTCACCTTATCATGGCCGATGGTCTGCACCCGCATCTGCTTGCGGATCTCCACCAGGTTTGCGTCCGATGCCGCAAATGCCGCGATGCCGGAACCCGGAAAGCTGATCTTGGATGTGGACGCGAACTTGTACACCAGATCCGGATTGCCTTCCTTTTTACATTCCATGAAGATCTCGATCAGGTAGTCCTGCTTGTCCTCATACAGATGATGGATGCCGTATGCATTGTCCCAGTAGATCCGGAAATCCTTTGCCGCCGGTTTCAGGCACGCAAAACGATGGACCGTCTCATCCGAATAGGTGATCCCCTGCGGGTTGGAATACTTGGGGACGCACCAGATTCCCTTGATGGACTCGTCTTCTGCAACCAGCTTTTCCACGATGTCCATATCTGGTCCCGTCGGTGTCATCGGAACGGTCACCATCTCAATCCCGAAATGCTCCGTGATCGTAAAATGCCTGTCATACCCCGGCACCGGACACAAGAATTTCACCCGGTCCAGCTTCGCCCATGGCGTGCTGCCCATTACGCCGTGGGTCATCGCGTGGGAGATCATATCGTACATCACATTCAGGCTGGAATTTCCGAAAATAATGATATTATCCTTTGGAACCTCCATCATATCCGCTAAAAGCTGCTTTGCCTCCCGGATTCCATCCAGTACCCCGTAATTTCTGCAGTCAATGCCTTCCTCGCAGATCATATCGGATTCCTTGTGCAGTACGTCCATCATTTCCATAGACAGATTGAGCTGCGCGATAGACGGCTTTCCCCTGGACATGTCCAGACTCAGCTCCTTCGCCTTGACCGCTTCAAATTCCTGTTCCAGTTCCTTCTTTAATGCTTCCAGTTCTTCCGCATTCATCTCTCTGTATGACGGCATAATCTCAACCTCCAAACTTAAGGAGCTGTCATGAAATCATATTGAAATCCAATATGATTTCGTGACAGTTCCTGACTCACCAACTTGTCACCGCTTGCTATTGTATATAATTTTCGGCAATTCGTCAAGAAAAAACTGCTCTGTCAGGCTAAAGTAGGGACAAAGGGTTATATTTTTTTGAAAAAAAATTCAAAAATCATTCACACATTTCTTCCGCACACATATTATGGAACTGTAAACAATCAATTTGGAGGATTTCAAAATGAGTGATTTAAGCGCAACAAACTGTGGATGCGGATGTGAAAATTCCTGTGGCGGCGGTCTCTTCGGAGGCAGCGGAAACAATTCCTGTCTGTGGATCATCCTGCTTCTCATCTTCTGCGGCGGATGCGGCAACGGCTGCGGCAGAATGAGCGACGGCTGCGGATGCGGCAATGACAGCTGCCTGTGGATCATCCTGCTTCTCATCTTCTGCGGCGGATGCGGTAATGGCTGCGGCAGAATGAATGATGGATGCGGCTGCGGATGCTAATTTTTTGAAGCAGCAGGGAACTGCAGAAGTTCCTTAGCCTGACGCGGCTCGGCTGTCTCCGGCAGCCCTGCCGCATTGTAATGCGTTTTATGTCCCCGGTACCCTGTTTCGTACCGGGGAGATTTTTTATTCTAATTGTTTCTCCTCTTTTCCATCTCTGCTGTGTATTTTTTCCGGCCCTCCGTCTTCGTTGCCTGTTTTTTCAGATAAGCAATTCCTCAGGTCTGTATCGGTCTGTTTTCTTCTCATACAGCCTTCGTCAATCTCATAGACCGCATTTCCGTCGATGATCAATTTCGCTCTCATCAGCTTTTCTCCTGTGATTCGTTCCCTATTATTGTATGTTCGCCGTTCTGAAAAGGAACTCCGCCGCGGCGCGCGATTTCGCCAAATGATCTTGAACCATAACATAATCCCACATTTTCCCTCATATATATATTCGTAAAGGATTTCCCTTGATACAACGTTAAGGCCAGGAGTGCTTATGGAAAAGAAATCTCCCACACCCATGACGCCGTTCGATGAATGGACCGTCCCAAAAGAACTTCATATCCTAAAGCTGCTTCTCCCTTACACACCTGCCTCCTCACAGCAGGCATTGGGGATTCTTGTCAAAGTCATTGAACTGCAGCACACGTTCCAATATTTTCAACAGCAAAAAAATGTCCTGCACAGCCAGGAATTTTCCACAGGCTTCTCTTCCCCCCTGGATATGCTGGAAGAGATCGCCCCCTATCTCCCGCCCGAGCAGGCGGAAATGCTGGGAACCTTCCGCAATATGATGAATATAATGGATATGGTACAAATGATGCAGGAGTTTTCCGCCGGTGCAGATCAGGAGCCTTACGAGTCCGGCAGTCCGGAAGCAGATGCTTCCTCTCAAAATTCCTCCCAATATAACGCTGACCGGCGGGAACCCCAAAAAACCTCTGGAAGCTTCGGCGGAGGGTTCGATCCCATGCAGCTTGTGATGGGAATGCTCTCTCCGGAGCAGCAGGAAATGTTCGAAATGTACCAGACCATGTTCTCACAGCCGGAGGAGCATGCTGCCGCCGGTTCTCCCTCGGGGAGTGCCGCTCCGTCAGGGTCTGGCAGCTTCGGCCAGGCATCGCCGGAGGTTCGGATTCAGGAGGACGGACAGCAGGAATCCGGGCTGAATGACTTTCCGATCCAGGAGGACGGACAGCAGGAATCCGGGCTGAATGACTTTTCAATCCGGGAGGACGGACAGCAGGAACCGGATTTGAATGGATTTTCACTGCGGGATACGAACCTGTCTGAAACGGGATCGTATTATGACATGCAAAAATAAGCAGAAAAGAATGGAGACAGACTATGAATGAATGGATGAATAACCCTTTATTAAATAACATCGACCCGGTAAAGCTGGACCTGATCCAGAAGGCAGCCGCGCAGGTTTCCGGAAAATCCGGAAAAGAGCTTGCTCCGGTCATGCTGGCACTCATCACCAGCGCCAACCGGCAGAAGATCCAGTTTTCCCAGGAGGAGATCAGCCTGATCCTTGGAATCCTGAAAGAAGGAAAATCAAAGGAAGAACAGGCGCAGATAGACAAGACGATCCAGATGGTGACTTCCCTGATCCAAAAGAACAGGAAATAAACGGAGGCTGCGAACAGTAACTGCGAAATGGTCCGAGTGTAAATGGCCGCAGATTTCTCTGGTTTTTCGGCCTCAAACGGTATATAATATACTGAACACCAAGACAGATCCTTCTATGTATACAGCAGCTTCACGGCACACACTCTGGATTAAAGGAGAACAGATACCATGAGAAATATCAAACTGATCCTGGAATATGACGGAACCCGTTATCAGGGCTGGCAGCAGCCCGGAAAGAAAGACCCTTCCGGCACCATTTCCGGAAGGCTGACGGGTACGCTCTGCCGGATGACCGGAGAAGAGATCGAGCTCTTCTGCGCCGCGCGCACAGAGCCGGGCGTCCATGCCTCCTGCCAGACCGTCAGCTTCAAAACGGCTTCCCGGATTCCGGTTCCGGAGATCCGGCGTGAGCTGAATCAATATCTTCCCCAGGATATTGCCGTCCTGCAGGCCGAGGAGGTTCCGGAGCGCTTCCATGCTTCCCTGAACCTCCTTTCCCAGACCTATACTTACCGGATCCATACCGGCGCCGTGATGGATGTGTTTCGCAGAAAGTATATGTTCCACGTTCCCCGGCCCCTGGATATCTCCGCCATGGAGGCGGCAGCTTCCCAGCTTGTCGGAACGCATGACTTCCGCTGTCTGTCCTCCGGCAGGACGAAGAAAAGCTGTGAAAAAGAGCTTCTGTCCGCAGAAATCGTTTCTCCTGCGGAAGAGGAACTCCGCATTGTCCTGGAAGCCTCTTCCTTCCTGCACCAGATGCCCCGGCTCATTGCAGGTACCCTGCTGGATGTGGGAACGGGCGTCCGGGGCGCGGCATGTATTCCGGCCATTCTGTCAAGCCGGGAGCCGGCCAGCCGGCCAGCTCCTCCGGCAGGACTCTGCCTGACCCAAACCCGATATGAAGGAACCGCGCTAAAGTCCCCATAAGTGCAGCGCCTGATAAGCAATGACGCTCACTACCCATGCCGCGGCGGTCTGGAACAGTACGATTGCCGCCGTAACCTTCCCGCTCCCTGTCTCCCTTCTGATGGCAGCGATCGCTGCCGTACAGGGCACATACAAAAGGCAGAAGGTCATCAGAGCATACGCATTGGGTATACCGAATCCCATGTCCTCCAGTACATGCGCAAAGCCTTCCATCCCGCCTGCGGTCGTGATATTCGGGATTCCGAACAGCACGCCGCAGCTGGACACCACTACCTCCTTTGCCGCGATCCCGGAGATCAGCGCCACAATGATCTGCCAGTATCCCAGCCCAGCCGGTTCCAATACCGGCGTGATCCATTTTCCGATCACAGCCCCGAAGCTCCGGCTCATATCCGTAACATATCCCTCCGCTCCAAAATTCAGAAGAAACCACATGACAATGGATGCCAGAAAGATCACAGTCCCTGCTTTCGTCAGATAGTCCTTCACCTTCTCCCGGACGTACATCATGATCGATCTGACATCCGGAGATTGATACTCCGGCAGCTCGATGAGCAGCATATTGTCTGTCCCATGAGGATCCAGCCGAAACAGGAGCCAGGCCGATATGCCCGCTGCCAGTATCCCGATCAGATACATGGAATAGCATGCGGCCATGGCATATTTCCCAAAAAACATCGTGGAAAACAGGACGTAGACCGGAAGCCGGGCACTGCAGGACATGAAGGGTGTGATCAGGATCGTCCGCAGCCTGTCCTTCCGGTTTTCCAGTGTCCGTGATGCCATAATCGCGGGAACTGAACAGCCGAACCCCAGCAGCAGCGGAAGAAATGCCTTTCCGGACAGTCCCACCCTGCCCATCAGGTCATCCATGACAAACGCTGCCCTGGCCATATATCCGCTGTCCTCCAGATACGCCAGCGCAAGGAATAAGATAAAGATATTGGGAAGAAAGGTCAGGATCCCTCCCACACCGGACAGGATCCCGTCCACGATCAGGGAGCGCAGCATGGGGCTGACCTTCCATGCGTCCAGCATCAGTCCTACCTTGTCCGAACTCAGCACCAGCCCGGTCTCAAAATATCCTTTCAGCCACCCGCCCACCGCAAAGGTCAGGAAAAATACCAGTCCCATGACCGCCAGAAAGATCGGAAGCCCCAGCCATTTTCCGGTCAGGTATCGGTCGATCCGATCCGTCCGGTCCTGCCGCTTCCGGATTGTTTCTTCCATCGCACGGCCGGACGCCGGCGCTGTAGGATCCGTTTCTTTTACAACCTGCGGTAGGATCTCCTCGATCCGATCATAGATTGCTCCCGCCATTGAAGCGTGCTTCCCATACTCCTCATACCGGGACATGGCATACAGCAGCATGTCCAATCCCGTGCGTTCCCTTGCGGATATGGCAATACAGGGGATTCCCAGCAGCTCCGACAGACGGGGCAGGTCCAGCTCCATTCCCCGCTCCTTTACGATATCCATCATATTCAGTGCCAGTACCACCGGCTTCCCCAGGTCCAGGAGCTGCAGCGTCAGATACAGATTCCTTTCCAGAGAGGACGCATCCGCCACGTCCACCACCACGTCCGCCTCACCGCTCAGGATAAATTCCTTTGATACCCGTTCCTCCATGGTATAGGATGCCAGGCTGTAGACGCCCGGAAGGTCCGTCAGATGGAAGTCCTGTCCCTGCCAGGTTGTCCGCCCTTCCTTTTTCTCTACGGTCACGCCGGGCCAGTTCGCCACCTTCAGATTGGCTCCGGTAAATGCATTGAACAGCGTTGTCTTTCCGCAATTCGGATTCCCGATCAGGCCTGCCCGGATCACCTCCTGGCTCCCCCCGGCGTATTCTTCCATCCTGCTGCCTCCTTTATCTGAATCTGATCGGCGATCCTTCTGCCGAACGCAAACCGGGCGCCCCGGAATTTCACGATCACAGCCCCCCTTTTCTGATTGTTCACAATCTCGATCCTGATCCCTGCCGTCAGCCCCAGAGCTCCCATACGGCGTTCCAGCTCCGGTTCCAGGTGCATGTCCAGCACTTCATAAATCTGGTGGTCTTTTCCCTCCTTGAGCCGCATCCTCTCCCCTCCTCCGAATCTATTTTCTATCATCGGCAATCGTAACGGATCATGTATTCTGGCCGCTGCCGGATTTGTTTTCGATGAAGCATCTTTGCTATAAAATATATTATAGAAATCCAAATATATGAATTTAATTTTGTATCCGGGCGATGAGAATATAAATATAAGCATCCTCAAGCGTTGCCTCACAGGGACTGCATTTCATCCGGGGCGGCGCTTCACTGATCAATTTTACCTGCAATTCATCTCCCACATACTGTTTTGATGAAACATGATATTTTCTTTCCAACTCCCTTACTGCCCCTTCATCTTTTGTTTTGCAGATCCAGACATGACCTTTTGCCTGTTCCAGCAGTTCTCTCATATTTCCTGAATAAAGGAATTCCCCCTTCTTCATAACTGCAAGCTGGCTGCAGGTCGCTGTCAGGTCTTCCACCACATGAGTCGAAAATAAAACCGTTCGTCCTTCTGAAAAATCAACCAGAAGATTCCGGATGCGGATGCGTTCTTCCGGATCCAGTCCTGTTGTGGGTTCAATAACGGGGCGCGTATATCGTGGGCGATAGCCGCCCTTAGCACATCCGTTCCTCCTCGATCGTCCTCCATAAGATTTGATTGTTTCTGGCAAGCTGTTCCCGCATCCGCTCAAACTCCTTACAGAGCATGCCCATCTCGTCCTGATTCTCATAGGCAATACGAAAGTCCAGATGATTTCCGGCAATCTTCTGCGAAGCCTGTGCCAGTTCTTCAATCGGTATTTTCAGCTTGTTCCGGTAAAAGAGGAATACCGCCCCGCTGCTTCCTGCCATGGACAGGATCAGTACCGTATACGTCTGTAAGAAATCACACAGCTCTGACACGAAATAATCGGATCGTGTCATCTCATAAGCGCCCGGTCTTGGAATATCCGCCACATAATCAGGCCCTTCCTTTTCCACTGCTTCAAAATATGCTTCTTCATACACATAACTCCACCAGATCTGCCTCTGTGTCCGTTCTGCGATCCTGACTATGGCTGCCGAGAGAAAAAAACTGCAAAATACGGCAGCCGCCATATACAAAAGAATCGTTTTTCTCACGGAAAGATTTCTTATTTTGTCCATCGGTATCCCATCCCCCATACGGTTTCAATGTACTCCGTTTCTGTATATTGCCGGAACTTCTTTCGGATTCTGCGGATCAGCTCTGTAATTACCCTGCTGCCGCCCTCTGCATCAAATCCGCAGACTTTCTCATAAATCCTGTCTTTATCAAAAACCATTCCCGGATTCATGGACAGAAACTCTAAGATTTCGTATTCCAGTTTTGTGAGCTCCAGATATTCCGCATGAATCTGCACGGTCTTTGCCCTGTAATCAATCGACAATTCACCCGAAAAGCAATATTCTGTTTTTTCTCTGCGGCGCAGCTCCCGTTTCAGGTGCGCCGTAATCCTTGCATCAAGCTCCTTCAGACTAAACGGCTTCAAAATATAGTCGTCGCCTCCCGAAGAAAGCCCGTTCACAACGTCCTGTTCTTCTACCCGTGCAGTCAGAAACAAAACAGGTCAGGTTACTTTATCCCTTATCCTCCTGCATACCTCAATACCGTCAATGTCCGGCATATTTACATCCAGCAGTATTATATCCGGCTTAAGCTTTAGCTTGCTTAACCCCTCTGAGCCGTTTTCTGCCGTAATGATCTCATACTTTTTTATCTCAAAATATTTTTTCAGCATCTTTAGAAGCCCTATATCATCATCAATGATCAATATCTTATAAGCCATGTTTGCTTCCTTTCCCCGATATCCTCTGCCAGCGATCACATACAGAAAACCCGCCACTGGCAGCCTTTCTGCATACGATGGTATAAAAAACTGCCATACCAACGCTTTCCCGTAAGTATGGCAGTTTTTTCTCAGATTACAGTTCACTGGCAAGCCAGCGGACTGTAACCAATCCGGTCTGGAGCCGTCTCTATCCGACCCTGGTCATTCCTCTCCCGGCGTACGCCCGTACAGCTTCGTCATCCTGCGGATTTCCTTTGTCAGTTCCTCCGTGATCTGACCCTTTTTCAGCCTCCACACCCAGTTATTGCCCAGTGTGGAAGGGATATTGATCCTTGCCTTCTCATCTAGGCAGAGGAAATCCTGAATCGGGATGATGCACAGATCCGCGACGCTTCCCATGGCCATGGCGATGAAATCCCAGGCCAGGGTGTCTTCATCCAGCGCCGGCTTGCGCAGGTATTCCCGGGCAAAATCCCGGCATCCCTTGTCTACGTTGTGGAACCATCCCCGTGTGGTGTCATTGTCGTGAGTCCCGGTATAGACGACACAGTTCGGGATATAGGTATGGGGCAGGTAATTAGCCGCCTCCCGGGAGTCAAACGCAAACTGGATCACCTTCATCCCCGGGAACCCGGTGTCCTTCAAAAGCTGGAGCACCGTGTCCGTCAGATAGCCCAGATCCTCGGCAATGATATCCAGCTTGCCCAGCTTCTTCTCAATGGCCCTGAAAAACGCGATTCCCGGCCCCGGCTTCCAGCATCCGTTGACCGCCGTCTCATCCCCGTAGGGAATGGTATAATACTCATCAAATCCGCGGAAATGGTCGATCCGCACCTTGTCGTACAGCTTGAAGCTGTAGGCGATCCGCTTCGCCCACCATTCATAGTCCGTTTTCTTGTGGTATTCCCAGTCATACAGAGGATTCCCCCAGAGCTGTCCCGTAGCCGAAAACGCGTCCGGCGGGCAGCCCGCAACCGCAATAGGCAGGTTTTCCCCGTCAAACTGGAACAATTCCGGATTGGCCCAGGTATCCGCACTGTCAAACGCCACATAGATCGGGATGTCTCCGATGATCTGCACGCCCTGTTTATTCGCATAGGCATGCAGCTTCCTCCACTGGCGGTCAAATTCGAACTGCTGGAACCGGTAAAAGTCCATCTCCTCTTTCAGTTCCTTCTTTGCCTCTTCCAGCGCTTTCGGATCCCGGTCCCGGTACTCCTTTGGCCACTCGATCCAGCTCTTGCCGCCCTGCCGGTCCTTGATCGCCATATACAGACAGTACTCCGTCAGCCAGTCATCATTTTTTTTCAAAAATTCCTCATATTCGTCATTCTTTTTAAATCGATGAAAAGCCTTCCGAAGCACCTTGAACCGTCCGAAATACAGCGCTTCATAGTCGATCCGGTCCTTCTGCTTCCCAAAATTCTGGGCCTTGCACTCGGATTTGGTCAGAAGCCCTTCTTTTCGGAGTGTTTTCAGGTCGATAAAATACGGATTCCCTGCAAATGTTGAAAAGGACTGATAAGGAGAATCTCCATAGCCCGTAGGCCCCAGGGGCAGGATCTGCCACTTGCTCTGTCCGGCCGCCTTCAGCTGGTCTACAAATTCATACGCTTCCTTCGAAAAACAGCCGATTCCATATTTAGAAGGCAATGCAAAAATCGGAAGCAAAATTCCACTTTCTCTCATACAGGTTCTCCTCCTATTCCTCTGTCTTATCCGTATTTTCAGAAGCTGCGCATCCCCCAGATGCATTGCTGTCAGCATCTGCTTGGCCGGCCCGGTCTTTATCTGTCTTTAATTTCCAGATATCCCGGTTATACTCTTCGATGGTCCGGTCGGACGAGAAAAATCCTGCCTTCGCGATATTCACCAGCATCTTCTTCGCCCATGCTGTCCGGTCCTCATAAGCCTTTAACGCCTCTTCCTTTTTCTTCGTATAGGCCTTAAAGTCAAGCAGCGTCATGAACCAGTCTTTATTTAGAAGTTCGTTTTTCAGCCTTGTCAGGTTCTCCTCCTGTCCGATCTCCAGCATCTTCTCACAGGTCATAAAGTCGATCGCCGCCTTGATGTCCGGATCCTTCTCATAATAGCTTCTGGATACATAATCCGCATGCTCATAGTGCTTGATGACCACATCGCTCTCCGCGCCGAACACGAAAATATTGTCGTCTCCCACCAGCTCGTGGATCTCCACATTTGCGCCGTCCTCGGTTCCTAAAGTGACCGCGCCGTTGAGCATGAACTTCATATTGCCGGTGCCGCTGGCTTCCTTGGATGCCAGGGATATCTGCTCAGAAATGTCGCATGCCGGGATCAGCTTTTCCGCCTTTGTCACGTTGTAGTTCTCCACCATAACGACCTTCAGCCACGGGCTGACCCCCGGATCCTGGTTCACAATCTCCTGCAGGCAGAGGATCAGGTGAATGATGTCCTTCGCGATCACATAAGCCGGAGCTGCCTTTGCCCCGAAGATTACGGTGATCGGAGTGGTGGGCTTCTTCCCTGCCTTGATCTCCAGATACTTGTGGATCACATAGAGGGCGTTCATCTGCTGCCGCTTGTACTCATGGAGACGCTTGATCTGGATATCAAAGATCGAGTTGGGATCCAGTTCTACCCCCTGAGTGTGCTTCAGATACTCACAGAGCACCTTTTTATTTTCATTTTTAATCTCCAGAAGGCGTGAAAGCACCTTTTCATCCTGTTCAAATTCGAGAAGCTTTTCCAGCTCCTTCGCATCCTTCTTGTATCCGGTCCCGATCTGCTCGTCCAAGAACCTGGTCAAAAGAGGATTGCAGTAGAGAAGCCAGCGCCTAAACGTGATGCCGTTGGTCTTGTTGTTGAACTTCTCCGGATAGATCCTGTAGAAGTTGTGCAGCTCATTGTCCTTCAGGATCTCGGTATGAAGGGCCGCTACGCCGTTCACGCTGAATCCGTAATGGATATCGATATGTGCCATATGTACCACATCCGCATGGTCGATGATGGCAACGCTTTCGTCCGAATATTCATGGACTTTTTCTGAGGTTTCCTCCGAAAACTTCCGACTCACCGAATGTTTGCTGATGACGGTGTATTTTCTCCTCACCTTATCATCCAGGATCTCAATGATCGGCACAAGCTGGGGAACGACCTTTTTCAGATAAGCCATGGGCCATTTTTCCAGAGCCTCCGCCAGGATCGTATGGTTGGTATAAGCGCAGGTCCGGGAAACCACGTCAATGGCTTCATCCATATCCAGCCCCCGGGCAGTGAGAAGCCGGATCAGCTCCGGAATCACCATGGTAGGATGGGTATCATTGATCTGGATCACCGCGTAGTCCGGCAGGTCATAGAGATTGCTCCCCCGGGCAATACATTCATCCAGGATCAGCTGCGCTCCGTTGCTGACCATAAAATACTGCTGATAGATCCGCAGCAGCCGTCCGTTGTCGTCGCTGTCATCCGGATACAAAAACAGCGTCAGGTTCCGCGCGATATCCTCCTTGTCAAAGCTGATCCCGTCCGATACGATGGACTCCTCCACGCTGTCCACGTCAAAGAGATGAAGCTTGTTGGTCCTGTTTTCATAACCTGTCACTTCAATATCGTACATTCTGGACTTAAGCGTCAGTCCCCGGAAGGAAACTGGATAAGAGACATCGGTTTTCACAAGCCAGCTCCTGTCTTCAATCCACGGATTCGGAGTTTCCTTCTGCAGCCGGTCTTCAAATTCCTGCTTGAACAGCCCCAGGTGATAATTCAGCCCGATCCCGTCGCCGCACATTCCCAGCGTAGCGATGGAATCCAGAAAGCACGCCGCAAGACGGCCCAGACCGCCGTTTCCAAGGGACGGCTCCGGCTCCAGCTCTTCGATCTCGCAGAGGTCTTTACCGTTTTTCGCAAGGACATCCCGCACTTCCTCATAGATCCCCAGATTGATCATATTGTTAGACAGCAGCTTTCCGATCAGAAATTCTGCGGAAATATAGTAGATCTTTTTCTTTTCCTCTGGTGCTTCCTTTTCTTTTGCAAGCTCCTGTACCGTCTGCAGGAGCGCGCCGAAGATTTCTTCATTGGATACTTCTGCAATTCCCTTACCCAGATGTTTCTGCAATGTTTCCTGTACGCTCATAGTCTGTTTCAAATCCTCCTTAAAATATCATCATATTATACTGAACGGCAGATTTATACGGCGCTCAGTATACATACCATCGTATGCAGAAAGGCTGCCAGTGACAGGCTTTCTGTATTTACCCCTGTTTTCCAATATAGTATAATTCGATAGGGTCGATGGGATCGATGGGATTCTCCTGCTCCATCTTCGTATTGCGCCCATGACGGCGCAGAAGCTCCCCGCCCTTGTTATAGAACCAGAAGGAATAGGTCAGGATCAGCTTCACCTTTCCCATCTTTTCTTTTGTTGTCCTGTGGTAATAGTTTCCCCCGGTCTCAAAGGCTGTCTTCTTATGGATCATGGAGATCAGTTCCGTCTCACAGGTCACCGGCTCTGGCAGAATGGTATAGGCCCTGCCCACGCAGTCCGGCTTATGGGAGTCGCTTCCCCCTACCTTGACCTTGTCATATTTTTTCGCCAGCTTCAGCGCATGCTCGTTGGACTCCTCAGACTCACAGCAGTTGAATGTCTCCACAAAGTCAAACCGCTTCATCAGCTCCGGAGATCTGCGGTAGCGCTTGGTGTTGGCAAAGCTTAGGTACTTCTCCCCGCATGGATGAGCAGGTCCGAGTACGCCGCCGTTGCGGTGCACAAAGTCGATCAGGACGGAGACCCGCATTCCTCTTAGCTCCAGCAGCCGCATCTTTACTCCTTCCGGCATGATGACCAGGATATGGCCCGCGTCACGGGTATCGTACTCGATCCCCTTCAATACGACAAAATCCTTATGCCGCTTTCCCTTGATATGGTTCTTCCAGTACCGGTAGCCCTTGTAGGTGTTGTGATCGGTGATCACCATTCCCTGGAATCCCTTTGCCTTGAGCAGCATGATGTACTCTTCCACTCCCACCTTGCTGTCCAGGGATCCTTCCCTGACATGACAATGCATATCAATCTTCATTCAGATATCATCTCCTTAATATCGATAGAGTTTACCTCCTCCTTATCTTGTGTGTTCTCTTATTTCTTATTCTTTTTCGGCGCTGCTTTTTTCTTTTTCTGATTCTTTCCCGCCGTGCCCTTTTTTGCGGCAGCCGGCTTTTTGTCCAGTTCATCGATCATAGCGCGCGCCTTTGCCACTTCATTTGCAGTGGAGTTCTGTTCCCGGATCTTTTTTGCATTCTCCAGGGTCCTCTTTTTCCGCTTCCCGGATTCCATCAAGAGCTGCACGGCAATACCTGCGACAACAAGGACTCCGATAACCCCATACCGGACGATCTGATTGTCAAACGGCAGAAAGGATATGATTCCCGTGCCGGCACTCATTCCGCCGTTGATGCCTGTGATCACGATGATGATCAGTTCCGCAAAGCGGATCGTAAACAGTGCCACGACCAGGCCGATTCCAACGCAGGCCAGCATAAGCTTCCAGTCCTTCGGCTGCAGGACAAGCAGCGCCAGAGAGCTTCCCGTGATCCAGGCGATCAGGAATACCCCGACATGATAAAATACCGCGCCCAGGATCGCCAGAAGGATTCCTCCTACTGCTCCGCAGATCAGGATCAGGTTGGAACTCAATTCAAATGCGGCAGCCACTCCCGTACCGATTCCGAATCCAAGTGCCAGTCCTAGGATCGCCGCCCAGACCCGGATCAGCTTCAGTCCGAAGAAACACCATAAAAGCCCGATCACGATGGTGAGCACCGATGCGATCATCAGCGCATTTTTCATGGGACCGCCCATGCTCTCCAAATTCTTGAGGATTGCTTCGTAATCCATTCCCTGCATGCTGCTCATCAGTTTGTTAACATCCATAACTCCGTACTCCTTTGTCCCTTATAAAATTTTCTCCCTGATATACCGATGTCTCTGGCTGCTCTATCCTGAATGATCGGTATATCTGAACTTTACCGATGAAGTTTTCCTATGAATTTATTCTACCAATTTTTGCTGTATTATACAAGAAAAAATTTGAGAGGCCGTTGACAATTTTAACAGCAGTCATTAAAATATTTGGTAGCTGTTCGTGACTGTTCATGGTGCCTTGTACCTTGCTGATCCGGACAGTGATCTACTATAAAAATATCAAAGGAGTTTGTGTATATGGAGCATTTAGTTATCCCTGACGGATACCGTTCCCCGCTGACGATCCGGGAGACTGAGGTAGCCATCAAGGAAGTCAAGGATCATTTTGAGCGCGCCCTGGCGAAGTCACTGCATCTGACCCGTGTCTCGGCGCCCCTGTTTGTCCGGCCGGAATCTGGTCTCAACGACAACCTGAACGGAGTGGAGCGTCCCGTTGCATTCGGCATCCGGGAGCAGGATGAAGCCCCGGCTGAGATCGTCCATTCCCTTGCCAAGTGGAAGCGCCATGCCCTCAAGCATTACGGTTTTCACTCCGGGGAAGGCTTATATACGGATATGAGCGCCATCCGCCGGGATGAGGACACGGACAATATCCATTCTCTATATGTGGATCAATGGGACTGGGAAAAGGTCATTTCCAAAGAAGAGCGGAATATGGAGACGCTGGAATATACGGTACGGAAGGTATTCAGCGCCTTGAAGGAGACGGAAGAGTTCATCTCCAGGCGCTACAATTACATAGAGCCCCTTCTGCCGGAGGATATTTTCTTTATCACTTCCCAGGAGCTGGAGGATATGTATCCGGACTGCACCCCGAAGGAACGGGAGAACCGGATCACGAAGGTGAAAAAGGCGGTCTTTGTTTCTCAGATCGGAAAGGAACTTGCTTCCGGGCAGAAGCATGACGGCCGTGCGCCGGACTATGACGACTGGGAGCTGAACGGGGATATCCTGGTCTGGTATCCTATCCTGCATATGGGGCTGGAGCTCTCTTCCATGGGGATCCGCGTGGATGAAGCTTCTCTGTCCAGACAGTTAAAGCTGGCCGGATGTGAGGAGCGTGCCGAACTGCCGTTCCAGAAGGCCCTTTTAAACCGGGAACTGCCCTATACCATCGGAGGCGGCATCGGCCAGTCCAGGATCTGTATGTATTACCTGCGCAAAGCCCATATCGGGGAGGTGCAGTCGTCCATCTGGCCGGAGGACGCGCTTCATGAGGCCAGGGAGCATGGGATTCAGTTATTGTAGAAAAGGATCCGTTTTACTGCGAAAGGAAATATATGCGCATCTGCTGCCGTATTTTGGTGGGAACAGATGCGCTTTTTGTTCTGCTTCTGATTCCCGTTCATGGACTTTCTCCCTGTCCCCCATCCTTCCACCAACATTTTGAATCAGATGATTCCCACTCCTTCCAGCAGGATCTTCGTTCCGATTAAAATCAGGATGATACCGCCGCACAGCTCTGCCCTGGCCCTGTATTTTGTTCCGAATATGCTTCCGATCTTCACTCCCACAGCCGAACAGACAAAAGTGATCACTCCGATAAAGGTCACTGCCGGAAGGATGGATACTTTCAGAAATGCAAAGGTCACCCCGACGGCAAGCGCGTCGATGCTTGTTGCAATGGCAAGCAGGAGCATGGACTGAACGGACATGGAAGCGTCAATCTGCTCTTCTCCGCCAAAAGATTCTTTTACCATCTTTCCTCCGATGATCAGCAGAAGGATAAATGCGATCCAGTGGTCATATTCCGTGATCGTGTCGGTAAAAAATCTGCCCAGGTAGTATCCGATCAGCGGCATCAGCGCTTGGAAGCCTCCGAACCAGGCACCTGCGATAAACATATGCTTCCTGCCGATCTTTCCCAGTGACAGCCCTTTACAGACTGACACCGCAAACGCATCCATCGAAAGTCCTACAGCCAGTACAAAAAGTTCAAAAATTCCCATTTTTCTTCTTCCTTTCTTTCTCTATCAGTGCGGCATCTACCTTGTACGCCGCAGTGCGATTCCCCCGGAGGGTTTTTATCTATAGGAATATCTGAAGAAGTTTCCTATAGAATACCCAAGGGCATCCCATTATGGCCATTCGGCCGTTTCACAAGGTATAAAAAGTGAGACACACGGGCAGCCATCATAAGTACAAAGCTGTCCATGAGTCTCACCATTTCAAGTATTACCGGGAGCTTTCCCGCTCCATTATGTCGATAATACTGCATATATCATGCCGATTACTCCCTCGTGGAAATTGAAAATATTGTAACATGTCCGCAGGGATTAATCAAGTGCGGAATTAGTGATTCGGTTCATTTCCGATTCCATTTCGAATTCCCATGATCTTGATATAATCCTCTGTTTTATCCCGCATAATATGAAAACCCTTCTCCAGTTCATCCAGCGGGAATCTGTGGGTAATCAGACAGGATGGGCTGACACGCCCCCGGGCCAGACGATCCAGTACATACTGCCAGTCGTCCAAACCTTTTTCTGTCTCTTCTGTCTTCCGGTCAGTGAACTCCTCTTCCGAAAATGAAAACGAAGAATTCCACGTACCGGTCACTGTCAATTGATTCCTCAGGATCTTCCAGTATACGGATTTTTCCAGAATCATATCGGAAAACGGATTTCCCACCAGCATGACCCTGCCGCCGGGTGCCGTATGGTCGATGGCCCATGTCAATGTCTCATTTTTACCAACACATTCGTAAAAAAGATCCGCTCCAGCGCCGCCCGTATGTTCCGTCAGCCACCGGCCCGCATCCTGCTTTCTGCTGTCGCACCAGGCTTCTTCCGGCAGTCCCAGCCTGCCAAGCATTTGTTTCTGGAAATCCTTATTGCCAATGGCCAGGATCTGTCTGACCCCTGCCTCACGGAGAAACAGGATCAGAAGAAGGCCGATCGTACCAAGCCCGCATACTGCCACGGTCTCTGGCGCCTTCGGCGCAATCCTCCTCATGGCGTGGACAGCCACTGCCATGGGCTCCAGCATGGCTGCCTCCTCAAAGCTCACACGGTCCGGCAGCGGAATCAGATTTGCCGCGGGAACCGCTGCGTATTCCGCAAAACCGCCATTTGTACGGGAACCCAGATAGCTGTAATGCCTGCACATCTCATACTGCTTTTTCCGGCAGGGGATGCAGTCCATGCAGGGGATCAGCGGGAAGATCCCCACCCGCCTGCCGATCCATCCGTCATCCACGTTCCTGCCAGTCTTTGCCACAACGCCGGAAAATTCATGTCCCGGGATCAGCGGAAATGAGTATGTGCCGTTCTGGTATACCCGGGGGATGTCAGATCCGCAGATTCCGGCTGCTTTCACCTCTACCAGCACCTCGTCTTTGCCGGGTATCGGTTCCTCCACTGCTTCTAATCTGAAATCATTGATATCATGTAGAACCCATGCGTTCATGCTTCCTCCTTCCTGTCCTTACTCTGTTTACACGATCACTTTTGCTCTGCCAAAAAATCTCCCTCTGTACGGCTGGATAACCCAAAAATCATCCAGCCAACTTATCCATTTGCAAAAACCGTGCTAACGCACTCTTACATCTTCCTACGTAAGCGCACAGCTGGAAAAATCTACACAACAGCCTCAATGATCAATTTATTGCCAACAACAATGTCTTTTACCCCAATCTGCTTTTTTTATTAAAATTAAAACTCAACATATATCCGGATTCTATATGATAGTCCTCCAGATATCCCGTAAGCTGTGATTCACCGCGTCGATTGTATTCCTGGCCTCTCCAGATCTTTGCTTCGATTATATGCTGTTCTCCATGATAATCTACAATAATATCAGTACGCCCCATATTTCTTGTCCGCGATTCAATATAATAATTTCCTGTCCCATTGATGATCGGCTGGAGATAAAGTAAAAATAATTTCCGGCCGGATTCTTCTACAAATTTTTCTCCGCTTCCTGCATACAGGTCATTGAAATGTTCCACAAATCTTTCCAGAACAAGCCGCATATTCAGATGTCCGCCGATGATAAATTGTTTCTTTTCCCTTGCGGACGCGCTGTAGATATCATTTTTCTGTATTTCCTCCAGGGAAAGATACAGATTGTACAGGACGGTCTCGAAAATACGGTTTGCGATCGCCACATTCCCATCCTGATTTTTAATAAACCCAAACATCGAAGCCATACCGATCACCGGATTCAGAGGACGAAACGGCACACTTTTTTCTGAAAAAAGAATCTCAAAGATCATTTCCTTTAATTCCAGGTAATCCTGCAGCTTCCTGGTCAATGATTCAAATAATGTATTCTTTTCTGCCAGTAAAATACGGATCGCCGCCAAAAATCCTTCTTT
Organism: Lachnospiraceae bacterium; assembly: GCA_910575475.1. Lineage (GTDB taxonomy): Bacteria > Bacillota > Clostridia > Lachnospirales > Lachnospiraceae > Schaedlerella. The sequence continues at coordinate 50,075 of CAJTGD010000009.1, forward strand.
AGGCCATGCATCCCTCCTGGCCGGAAACGGTTCACTGCCGGCAATTTTTTCATCGAGAAGTTTACAGATACGCGATACAAGAAACGGATATCCGGATGTGTAATCGTAGATGAGTCCGGCAAGCGTTTTTATATCCATGCCTGTATGGTAATCCTGTTCATAATTTTCGAGCATCCCGGCAATCCCATGTTCCGACAAACGCATCTCCACGTCAAAATCAGCTGCAATGTTCCAGGGACTATTCTTCTCGTGATCCTTTTCCGAACATATTTTTACTTTCAGATTCTTAATGTCACGAACTCCCGCAAGAATCACGGAACGAAATGTCTGCCTTTTATTTCGTTTCAGATACAGGACTCTTAGCTGGCCTAAAAAAGCCGCGAAGATTTCATTATTGCTTGCCTGATCGATCTCATCGATCATAAGTACTACCGGCCTGGGTGATTCTCTGCAGATCTTCGTGATCATCCCTGCCATCATATGAAAATCGATTTTTCCCGATTCATCTGTGCTGAGTCTGGATAGTTCTTCTTTTGTTTCATCGGGAATATTTTCTGCCCCATCAAATTCGATCGAGTCATACAGCAAGCTGAAAAAACGTGTACAAAATGTATTTTCACTTGCAAACGTTTCGCTGGTCAGACCTTCAAAGCTAATGGAAAATACCGTATATTCCTTTTGCAGCCTTTCTTTGAGTGCTTCTAAAGTGGTCGTTTTTCCATACTTTCTTGCACGGTTCATCGTAAAATATTCTCCGGCTTCGATATAAGACATAATTTCTTCTACTTTATCCGAAATATCTACCATATAGTGATATTCTGGCAGGCACAATCCTGCAATGTTAAATTTTTTTGCCATTGCCCTCTCTCCTGATCTCTTTTAAAACGGCCAGATAGCCATAATGGGATGCCCTTGGGTATATCCTCTGATACGGCCGGATGTCCAAACAGGTCAACGTTCCTTCAAATTTTTCAAAAATGCATCCGCCAGCTCGGGCCAGACTGTCACTTCGGGTTCCGGTACTCTTACTTCTCCTGCATGCCGCTTTTCCTGCTCTTCCCATTCTGCCCGGACCCTTTCCGGTACAGTAACCTCCCCCGACTTCACCTTCCGCATCACACAGACCAGCTGTTCCTCCGTATACAGGCTCATATGCACTCCGTTTGCCCAGTCTTCATCTGCCAGGGAAAGCCCATGCTTCCCTCTGGTGAACATATGGAACGCACAGGGAACCCCTTTTTCCCTGCATGCCCGGACATACATCTCGCTGTTCTCCACCGGCACTGTCTCATCCGTTGCAGTGGCCCACAAAAAACAGGGCGGCGTCTGTTCGGTGACCTGCTTTTCCAGAGACATATATTCCAGCTCTTCCGCCGAAGCACCCTCTCCCAGCAATGCAACAAAAGAACCTCTGTGCGCCCCATCCCCGGAAGTAATGACCGGGTAGCTCAGGATCGCCGAATCCGGCCGGTTTGAGATCCCGCTGTATTCGGCCGAATTGTCTCCGATATCCTCATAATGTACGCACAGACTGCCGCACAGATGCCCGCCTGCCGAGAATCCGCAGACGGTCAGTTCGTCTTCGATCACTGCAAATGCATCCGCATTTTTCCGAATATAGCGGACTGCACGGGAGATATCCTTCAGCGGCTGAAGCTTTAACGGAACCGACTGGAGAAAATTGACGGTATACGTCAGCACAAAGGTCTGATACCCTTTCTCATAGAATTTCCGCGCCACCAGTTCCCCCTCTGACGGTGCGACCACGCAGTAGGCCCCACCCGGTACTACCAGGATACATGGCCGTTTTACATCATCCTCATGGATATAGGAGACGATATTCGGTACAAATCCAAAGGCATGGTCATAGGAATATTCTCCCGGCTGCCAGATTTTGTAAGATTCTGTTTTCATGTTCTGCTTCCTCCGTGTCTATATTTTGCTGTTGAAATATTCTTGCGTCACTTTTCATTGCTTCTTTAAACCTTTCCGCTTCAATTGTAACTAAAAGCGTACACGTTGTCAATTCGGATTACATAACAAAAGATCCCGGCATCCATCATTTGCCGGATGCCGGGATCTTTTTATCATTTTTTACTATTCACACTTTAAATCCCCGCTGTAAAACGCAGATTCTTTCTCTCTTAGTCTTCTCCGTAGAGTGTTACCAGCTTCTTCAGATAAGCATATCTTTCCATAGCTTCCTTCTCATTCTGTGCGAAGAGTTTTGCAGCCTTCTCCGGATTTGCTCTCTTCAATGCGTTGTAACGAACCTCTCCGTCAAGGAATGCCTGGTATTCTTCACCCTTTGGCTCCTTGCTGTCCAGAGTGAACTTGTTGCCTTCCGCAGCCGGATTGTACCGGAAGTTGTTCCAGTATCCGCACTCAACCGCAAGCTGTTCCTCTGTCTGAGCCTTGCTCATGCCCTTCTTGATACCATGGTTGATACATGGAGCGTAAGCAATGATCAGTGACGGTCCCGGATAAGCCTCTGCCTCGGAGATTGCCTTTACGGTCTGGTTGAAGTCCGCACCCATGGCGATCTGTGCTACGTATACATAGCCATAGCTCATCGCGATGCCTGCCAAGTCTTTCTTCTTGGTCTCTTTTCCGCCTGCGGCGAACTGCGCGGTTGCACCGGTCTTGGTCGCCTTGGAGGACTGTCCGCCTGTGTTGGAGTAAACTTCGGTATCAAATACCATCACGTTGATGTCTTTTCCGCTTGCAAGCACGTGGTCAACACCGCCGAATCCGATATCGTAAGCCCATCCGTCACCGCCGAATACCCACTGGGATTTCTTTGCAAGGAAGTCTTTTTCCTTGAGCAGCTCTGCTCTTTCCGGACATCCGCATCCGCATGCTTCCAGAGCAGCTACCAGCTTGTCTGTAGCAGCGCCGTTTTCCGCACCGATGTTAAAGGTATCCAGATATTCCTTAGCCGCAGCCTTCACGTCCTCATTGTCTCCGCTTTCCGCCAGCTTCTCCACTTTTACTTTCAGACGGTCTCTGATGGTATTCTGAGCAAGCAGCATACCATAGCCGAACTCTGCGTTATCCTCGAACAGGGAGTTAGACCATGCAGGTCCTCTTCCGTTGGCATCTACGGTATATGGTGTAGACGGTGAAGAGTTGCCCCAGATGGAGGAACATCCTGTTGCGTTTGCAATATACATCCTGTCACCGAACAGCTGGGTGATCAGTTTTGCGTAAGGTGTCTCGCCGCAGCCCGCGCATGCGCCTGAGAATTCAAGCAATGGCTGTTTAAACTGGCTTCCCTTTACAGTAGCCGGTTTGAACTTCGCGACTACTTCCGGTTTTACAGGAATCTCCACGCCAAAATCGAAGCCCTTCTGTACGGTCTCCACATTTGCTTCCATGTTTTCCATAACCAGAGCCTTCTCGCCCTTTTTGCCCGGACATACATTCGCACAGGAACCGCATCCCGTACAGTCAAGGCCGGACACGGTGATGGCAAACTTCATCTCCGGCATACCGGTCATCGGCAGGGTTGCCTGTCCTTCCGGAACCTTTGCAGCCTCTTCCTCTGTCAGAGCTACCGGACGGATAACAGCGTGCGGACATACGTACGCACAGCGGTTACACTGGATACAGTTCTCCGGCTTCCAGATCGGGATATCTACCGCGATACCGCGCTTCTCGTATGCGGAGGAGCCGGACGGGGTAGAGCCGTCTACATAGTCCTTGAACGCGGATACCGGGAGGGAATTTCCTTCCTGTGCATTCACCTTCGCCTGGATATTCTTTACAAAATCAACCACGTCTTTTCTTCCGTCTTCACTTACATGCGGAACGGTCAGACCTTCGTCAGCAGCGCCCTTCCAGCTGTCCGGAACTGCTACTTCTACAACCTGCTTCGCGCCTGCGTCAATGGCGTCATAGTTCATCTGAACGATCTTGTCGCCCTTTCTTCCGTAGGTCGCCTTTGCAGCCTTCTTCATCAGGTCGATGGCTTCCTCTTCCGGAATGATGGCTGCCAGCTTGAAGAACGCAGACTGCAGCACGGTATTGATACGTCCGCCAAGTCCGATCTCCTTACCGATCTTGATACCGTCGATGGTGTAGAACTTGATGCCGTGGTTTGCGATAAACGCCTTTACCTGTCCCGGAAGATGCTTGTCCAGTCCTTCTGCGTCCCATGGGCAGTTCAGAAGGAAGGTACCGCCGTCTACCAGCTCCTGTACCATGTTGTACTTGTCAATATAAGACGGATTGTGGCATGCAACAAAGTTCGCCTGGCGGATCAGGTAGGTGGACTTGATCGGGGATTTACCAAAACGCAGGTGGGACATGGTCACGCCGCCTGACTTCTTGGAATCATAATCAAAGTACGCCTGTGCATACATATCCGTGTTGTCGCCGATGATCTTGATGGAGTTCTTGTTCGCTCCAACCGTACCGTCTGCGCCCAGTCCCCAGAACTTGCAGTTGATGGTTCCTTCCGGTGTCGTAACCAAAGGAGCGCCTGCATCCAAAGACAGGTTGGTCACATCGTCTTCGATACCGATGGTGAACAGCTTCTTCTCTGTATTCTTCAGTACGGCTACGATCTGTGCCGGTGTGGTATCCTTTGAACCCAGTCCGTAACGTCCGGAAAGTACCGGAACCGCGTCGAACTTCGTGCCCTTCAATGCCGCAACAACATCCAGGTACAGAGGCTCGCCCAGAGCGCCCGGCTCTTTTGTCCTGTCAAGGACGGAGATGGTCTTCACGGAATCCGGAATCGCATCGATCAGTGCCTGCGCGGAGAACGGTCTGTAAAGACGTACCTTTACAACACCCACCTTCTCGCCTGCCGCAAGCAAATAGTCAATGGTCTCCTCGATGGTATCACATACGGAACCCATTGCAACGATCACGCGCTCTGCGTCCGGCGCGCCATAGTAGTTGAACAGCTTATAATCTGTACCGATCTTCGCGTTCACCTTGTTCATATAATCCTGAACGATTCCCGGAAGGGCATCATAGTATGGATTGCATGCTTCTCTTGCCTGGAAGAAGATATCCGGGTTCTGAGCGGAACCTCTCTGGCATGGGTGATTCGGATTCAGCGCATGAGCACGGAACTCGTCGATCGCGTCCATATTGACCAGGTCTTTCAAGTCTTCGTAATCCCAGGTTTCGATTTTCTGGATCTCGTGGGAGGTTCTGAATCCGTCGAAGAAGTTGATAAACGGAATCTTGCCTTCAAGAGCCGCGCAATGAGCAACCGCTGTCAAGTCCATTACTTCCTGTACGCTGGATTCACAGAGCATAGCCGCGCCTGTCTGGCGGCATGCATATACGTCGGAATGGTCTCCGAAGATGGAGAGCGCGTGGCTCGCGATCGCGCGGGCGGATACGTTGAACACGCCTGGCAGCTGCTCGCCTGCTACTTTATATAAGTTAGGAATCATCAGAAGTAATCCCTGTGATGCTGTAAATGTTGTAGTCAAAGCTCCTGCGGATAAGGAACCGTGTACAGCCCCGGCTGCACCTGCCTCGGACTGCATCTCTGTCACCTGTACGGTCTGTCCGAAGATATTCTCTCTTCCCTCGGTTGCCCACTCGTCAACATGCTCGGGCATAACAGATGATGGGGTGATGGGGTAGATCGCTGCAACCTCAGTATACGCGTAGGAAACATGAGCTGCGGCCTGATTACCATCCATGGTCTTCATTTTTCTTGCCATTGTTTGCTCCTCCTTAATTAGTACATTGTAAAAGTTTTAATTTTCACATGTGAGTTTATTATATCCCCAAAATTTGTAAAAGTCTATAGAAAGAATCATGGTTTTTTGTTTATTTTTGGGTACAAGGCCGAAGCATTTTTTTTACGCCTCAGCCTTTTTCACAATATTTTCAATCTTGCAGGTATGCTTTTTCGTTTTGACACTGTAATTGACGCCAACCAGCAGAAGCTCCCCTTCATATCCGAACTGTTTTATAACATGCGTATAATTTTTATCCTTTATTTGTGTAACTGCTCCCTCCGCACTTTTGTTCCATTTTAATTCAATCAGAAGTGCCGGCTTTTCTGATGCCCTGCCAGGCAGAAAAAGAATGTCCGAATATCCTTTTCCACTTGCCAGCTCTTCAAATTTCAGATAATGATCCACGCAGCTTAAGTATGCCATAACAACCACAGATCTTAATGCCTGCTCGTCGTTATAGAATTTGGGAGCCGTATTGGCTTCATGAGCCGCCTCCAAAATTTCAGCCACCGCATCGCCGTCCATCCTAAGCGTTGCCTCCAACAGCCGTTCGGACTGCCGGATTACTTCAACCAGTTCTTTTCTCGCCCCATTTTTAATCGCGCGGAGAAATTCCTCCCGGACTTCCTCATTCGGAATAAAGACCTCTCTGCTGTCAATATCATATGCAAGATATCCCAAATGAACCAGCAGCGTAAGCACATCATCTTTATTGTTCAGAGAGGTCATACCATTTTTTTGTTTCATGAAAATCAATCCCATATTCCGCACACAGATTCAGAACCTCTTCTTCCGTAAAACCAACGAATTCGGCCAAAATGCCTGGCTCAAGCATTGTAAATTCACGGAAATCTGTCAATGCGGACTGTGTACCATATTTTTTTATTGGTAAAATTCCTGTCATGTATGCGCCGATAATGTACTGTGAAACCTGAGCGCCCTTAAACAAGCCCCGCAATAACCGGATATAAGATTTTTGAAGTTCAGCATCCTCTTTGGCTTCTCGAAACAGAGCATCCCACTCGTCTATTACAATGAAAAATTTTCTTCTGGTTTTTGCACTGATCTGCAAGAGCGCCTTAGGGAGGGATTTTATATTTTCTCTCACACAATCTGGAAATGCTTCCCGAAGCTCTTCAAGTACCTCACTCTGAATATCATCCACTGTACTTTTTATATCCCCGGAATTGGAAATAAACCATGCAATATCCAAAAAAATCACATCATATTGATTCAAATTTTTTTCAAATCCGGCATCTTTTGTATGTGCAATCTTCAGATCAGCGAACAGCTTCCCGGAATCTGCGCCTTTTGAATAATATGCAGCCAGCATCTTAGCCGCAAAGGATTTGCCGAATCTCCTTGGGCGGCTGAAACAGGTCAGTTTTTTTGAGGTCCCAAGGACACTGTTCGTATATGCGATCAATTCAGTTTTATCAACATATGGACCGCCTTCCAGAATTTCTGCAAGCCCATCTGCCGATGGATTCAAATATATACCCATTCTATTCGACTGCTCCTTTCCAAAAAAGAGTTTCGCTTGCGAAAATCGCTCCTGCGGCCGGGGCGATACTCACGACAGATTTCGTCAGTCGTGAGTATATCTGACGCTCAGTATAATTTCGCACTGATATGCTTCGGACGGAATCCTTTCCTCTCCAGAGCCTCCAGGATCCGGTGCTTATGCTCCGTCCCGAATGCCTCCATGGTGATGCGCAGCTCCACCGCCGCATTCCGGTTGGTGCTGACAAACTGGTTGTGCTCCAGCTTGATGACATTGCCCTGCTCCTCCGCAATGGTGGCGGCCACCCGCACCAGTTCGCCCGGCTTATCCGGAAGCAGGACGGATACGGAAAAGATCCGGTCTCTCTGGATCAGTCCGTGCTGTACGATGGAGGACATGGTGATCACGTCCATATTGCCTCCGCTTAAGACACAGACCACTTTTTTCCCTCTGCAGTCCAGCTGCTTCAAAGCGGCAACTGACAGGAGTCCGGAATTTTCCACGATCATCTTGTGGTTCTCCACCATATCCAGAAATGCCCCGATCAGCTCGTCATCCTCCACCAGGAGCATGTCATCCACATTTTCTTTCACATAAGGAAATACATTCTTTCCCACTGCCTTTACGGCTGTGCCGTCTGCGATCGTGTTGGCTGTTTCCAGCTCCACCACTTCCCCGGCTTCCAGCGCGGCGCTCATGCTGGCCGCTTCGATGGGCTCCACTCCCACCACCTTGATCTTCGGATTCAGCATCTTGGCCAGTGTAGCCACCCCGCTGATCAGGCCGCCGCCGCCCACCGGGACCAGGATATAATCTACCGTGGGCAGCTCCTGTACGATCTCCATGGCAATGGTCCCCTGGCCGGTTGCCACGTCCAGGTCGTCGAAGGGGTGGACGAAGGTATACCCCTTTTCCTCGGCCAGTTTTGTGGCATACTCACAGGCATCGTCGTACACATCCCCGTAAAGAATGACTTCCGCGCCGTAGCTCTTGGTCCGGTTGACCTTGATCAAAGGCGTCACCGTAGGCATGACAATGGTCGCCTTACAGCCAAATGCATTCGCCGCATAGGCCACGCCCTGGGCATGGTTTCCGGCGGAGGCCGTGATCAGCCCCCGGCTCCTCTCCTCCTCGGAAAGGGTGCTGATCTTGTAGTAGGCTCCCCGCAGCTTATAAGCCCCGGTATGCTGCATATTCTCCGGCTTCAGGTACACCCTTCCGCCTGTCTGCTCGCTCAGATAATCGCTGTATACCAGCTTGGTGGAACTGGTCACCCGCTTCACCACTTCCGTGGCATCTTCAAATTTCTCCAATGTCATCATCTTGGCTCTCTCCTTCCTGTTCCGGAAATTTTCCTGCCTCTCCTTTTATCTCCAGGATTTCCGGTTTTTATTTTATGCTTCCTCCTCTGTCTCATTCTCTTCCGTCTCTTCTTGATCGTCCATATAGAACAGCGCGTTCACAAATTCATCCGCGTCAAATTTCTGCAGGTCGTCGATGGACTCCCCGACGCCGATATATTTCACCGGAATGCCCAGCTCCGCCTGGATTGCCACGGCAATCCCGCCCTTTGCCGTTCCGTCCATCTTGGTCAGGATCACTCCGGTAATATCCGCCACCTCGTTAAATTCCTTCGCCTGGGCAAGCGCATTCTGCCCTGTGGTGGCATCCAGGACCACCAGTGTTTCATGATAGGCCTCCGGATATTCCCGCTCAATGACCCGATAGATTTTTTTCAGCTCTTCCATCAGGTTCTTCTTGTTGTGCAGACGCCCCGCCGTATCGCACAGCAGGATGTCCGCCCTTCTCGCCTTCGCGGCGGCCACCGCGTCAAATACCACGGAAGCCGGATCTGCGCCCTCCTGACCGCCGATCATGTCCACCTGGGCACGGTTCGCCCACTCTTTCAGCTGTTCCCCTGCCGCCGCACGGAAGGTATCCGCTGCCGCCAGGACCACCTTCTTGTGCTCCGCGCGAAACTTTCCCGCCAGCTTTCCGATGGTGGTGGTCTTTCCCACGCCGTTGACGCCGATCACAAACACCACCGACTGCCTGTCCTCGAACTCATAGGCTGTCTCGCCCACATCCATCTGCTCCTTGATGCTGTCGATCAGGAGCTGCCGACATTCCACCGGCTCCTTGATGTGCCTCTCCTTTACCTTCTCTTTCAGATCTTCGATAATCTCCTCCGTGGTCCGCACCCCCAGGTCACCCATGATCAGCGTCTCTTCCAACTCCTCATAGAAATCATCATCGATCTTAGAAAAACCATGGAAAATGCTGTCCATCCCGGACACGATATTGTCTCTCGTTTTCGTAAGACCCGATACCAGCCGTTTAAAAAAGCCCTGCTTCTCCTCTCCCATTTTTACACGCCTCCTTCCGTTTTCTCATTTCATTGTATGCCCGTGGTTCATCCGGTTCCTTCTATAATCATTGCATGAAGCTTTTGATCTCCATGACATTCTTCTCTGCCGGGCAAATCCCCCGTCATTTATCCAGCTCATCCTCCAGAAGATCCACAGACACCAGCGTGGACACACCCTTTTCCTGCATGGTAATCCCGTACAGCCGGTCCGCCGCCGTCATAGTCCCCCTTCGGTGAGTAATCACGATAAACTGCGTATTCTCCGTCAGCTTGTGCAGATACTGGGCAAACCGCACCACGTTGCTGTCGTCCAGCGCCGCCTCGATCTCGTCCAGCAGACAGAACGGCGACGGCTTTAAGTTCTGGATCGCAAACAGCAAGGAAATGGCGGTCAGCGCCTTTTCCCCTCCGGAGAGCTGCATCATGTTCTGCAGCTTCTTTCCCGGCGGCTGCGCGATGATCCGGATCCCTGCCTCCAGGATATCCTCATCCTCCATCAGCTCCAGGGTGCCCTTTCCGCCGCCGAAGAGCTGCTTAAATACATGATCAAATTCCGCGGAGATCAGCGCGAACTGCTCCTGGAACTGCTTGCGCATGGCAGCGTCCAGCTCTTCAATGATCTTGACCAGCGTTTCCTCCGCCTCTGCCAGGTCGTCATGCTGTCCCTTGAGAAATTCATAGCGCTCCGAAACCTCTTTGAATTCCTCAATGGCATTTACATTCACATTGCCCAGCTTCTTGATCTCCGCCTTCAGGTTCTGGATCTGCCGCTTCATATACCCCAGCTCCGTCAGATTGGGATTGCGCAACTCTCTGGCACGGCGCAGCGTCAGCTCATATTCCTCCCACATGTAGTCGATGTGCTTCTGGGCGGCTTCCTCATAGGATTCCTTCCGGCTGTTCAGACGGAAGCATTCCTTATCCAGCTCGGACATGTGTTTGGAGAGTTCTTCCCGTTTTCCCAAAAAAGTCTTATGTTTCTGGTTCAGCTCGTCCCGCTTCTCCACCTGGCTCTTGATCTCCGCCTGGATCTCGGTAAAGAGCTCCCCGGAATTTTCGATGGTCTCGGTCAGCTCGCGGATCTTCTCTTCCTTCTCCTGGATCTCACCGGACGCGTTTCCCTTGCTGATGTCTACCTCTTTTAATTCTTCCTCAAACTTCGCCGTCTCTTCCTCGATTCGGCTGATGTTCTCCAGGATAAATACATTCTGCTGCTCCAGGCTTGCGAAGGACAGATGGACCTCCTCGGAGTGCTTTAGCTGCACGCTTTCCTGCTCCTTGTCCTCCTCCAGCCCCTTCTGCAGCCGTTCGATCCGCTCATTAAGCTCCTGCTCCAGATTCTTGGAAGCCTCCAGCTCCAGCTGGATCGATTCCTCATTGTCCAGGATCTCCTGCAGCCGTTCCTCCAGCGTCTCCTGCTCCGCCCGGTATGTCCGGCGGCGCTCTGCCAGCTCCTTCTGCTTGCCCTGAACCTGCTCCATATTCATCTTGACCGTATTTTCCGCGATTGATGCCTTGCTGAGCTGGTGTTGGATCTGATCGATCTCATTGTAGCAGGCGCCCCGCTTCTGTTTGATGTCGTTGACCTCCTGCTCCATCTGGTCCATATCCCTTTTGAGCATGGCAACAGTCTCCTCGAACTCCTGGATCTCCCGCCTCCGGCTTAACAGGTTGCTGGAATTTTTGAACGCCCCTCCAGTCATGGCCCCGCCGGGGTTGATCAGATCTCCTTCCAGAGTGACCAGTCGGAGGGACTGCCGGTACTTTCTGGCAATGGCGATCCCGGTATCGATGTGATCCACCACAATGGTTCTTCCCAGCAGCTGGTCAGCGAGTCCCTGAAAACGATTCTCCACATGGACCAGCGTATTGGCAAGGCCGATGACGCCCTTCTCCTGCAGCGCCTTCTCATCCCGGATGCCGGAATTTCCACGCATACTGGTCAGAGGAAGAAAAGTCGCCCGCCCGAATTTATTTTTTTTCAGGAACTGGATCATCCTTTTGGCCGTTTCCTCGGTATCCGTCACCACGTTCTGGATACTGCCGCCCAGCGCGGTCTCGATGGCGATCTCGTATTCCTTCTCCACCTTGATGATATCCGCCACGACCCCAAGGAGCCCCGGCTCCCGGTCTCGGTTTGCCATGACCTTGCGGATGCTGTTTCCATAGCCGTCGTACCGCTCGGTGATATTTTTCAGCGATTCCAGACGGGAGGATTCCCGATGGTAGGCGGTCTGCCCCAGGCGGAGCTTTTCCTGCTTCTCATTCAGCTCTCTCTGGTACTGCTCGATCTTCTGCTCGGTCTCCTGGATCTGTCCGGAAAAGCCTGAGATTTCTTTTCTGACACCGGAGAGCTCTGCTTCATAGGCTTCTAAAATCTCCTTCTGCTGCTCTCCCTCTCCCTGCGTCTCCTTCAAGAGCCTGTCCAGCTCCGCCTTCCGGGCTGCGATCTGCTCCTGGGTGGTGTCATAGTGCTGGATCTTCGCACGGGTAGAGGCCCGGTTTTCCAAAAGCTCCATGATCTCCTGCTTGCTGGTCTCCACCTCCGCCGTCTGTCCCGCGATCCGGCTCTGGACCGTGATCAGTGCTTCCTTGGCCTCTTGGTCTTTTTTTGTGACCTCCAGCAGCTTGCCGCGGACATCCTCCTGCTCTCTGGAAAGCTCTTTTAACTGCCCCTGTCTGGCCTCAATCTCGATCTGGATGGTGTGCAGCCGGTTGTCATAATGCTCATCGTTCATCCGCACCGTGTTGATCTGTTCCTTCAGGACATTGATCTGGCCTTCTAACTGCTGCTTTAACAGCGTCGTCTCGTTGAGCTGGCTCTTGGCCTTCTCGATGGAAAAATCGATGGCGTCTACCTCTTCCTCGATGGCGTCATACTCCGCCTTCATCTCTTCATAGCGGGTCTTCGCCTCACTCAGCTCTTCCTCCGCGTTGCCAAGCTGCCCTTCGATCTCCTGGATCTGTTCCTTGATCCGCTCCGTCTCCAGCAGAAACATGTTGATATCAAAGGTCTTCAATTCTTCCTTTTTTTTCAGATATTCCCTGGCCACCTCGGACTGCCTGGAAAGAGGCCCGATCTGCTTTTCCAGCTCCGACAGGATATCATTGACACGGAGCAGGTTCTGCCGTTCCTCCTCCAGTTTTTTCAGCGACAGGTTCTTCCGCCGCTTGAACTTCACGATCCCCGCCGCCTCGTCAAATAATTCCCGTCGTTCCTCCGGCTTGCCGTTTAAAATCCGGTCGATCTGCCCCTGTCCGATGATGGAGTAGCCTTCCTTGCCGATCCCGGTATCATAGAACATCTCGTTGATGTCCTTGAGACGGCACGCCGCGCCGTTGAGCAGATACTCACTTTCACCGGAACGGTATAATTTCCTCGTCACGGTGACTTCCTCATAGTCCACCGGAAGCCGGTGGTCCGAATTGTTCAGCGTGATGGCCACCGACGCATAGCTGAGCGCCTTTCTGTTTTCCGTCCCCGAAAAGATCACGTCCTGCATGGTGCCGCCCCGAAGCTGCTTTACCCGCTGCTCTCCCAATACCCACCTGACGGCGTCCGCCACGTTGCTCTTTCCGCTTCCGTTGGGACCCACGATCCCCGTGATCCCTTCATGGAAATCAAACCGGATCCGATTCGCAAACGATTTGAATCCCTGTACCTCAATGCTTTTTAAATACATCTTACACCCCTAGTATTTGTAACCAATTTGCGAACCCGCCTTCAGCTTCAGAATGGCCTGATAAGCCGCCTCCTGCTCCGCGGCCTTTTTTGTACGTCCTTTTCCCGCGCCGCAGCAGTTCTCTCCGATACATACCTCCACATGGAAGGATTTGTTGTGGTCAGGGCCTTCCTCTCCCACCAGGCGGTAGGAAATGCTCTCTCCCGCATCCGCCTGCACGATCTCCTGCAAAATGGTCTTGCTATCGAAAAAGAGCTTCTTGTGTTCTAAATCCGACAGGATGAACCTGTGGATAAACTCTTTTGCATTAGTAAAACCACCGTCCAGATAGATCGCTCCGATCAGCGCTTCCATGGCATCCGATGTAATGGAATCCCGTTCCCTTCCGCCGGTCGCCTCCTCGCCCCTGCCCAGGAGCAGATAGTTTCCCAGATCAAGATCACGGGCGCAGAATGCCAGCGACGGCTCACACACCATGCCTGCCCGGGTCTTGGTCAGCTCCCCCTCGGAGATCTTCGGGTTTTCCAGAAATAAAAACTCACTGGATACCAGCTCCAGCACCGCGTCCCCGAGAAATTCCAGCCGTTCGTTGCACTGGAACTTGGGCAGATGCTTTTCATTGGTATAGGAGCTGTGCATCATGGCCCTGCGCAGCAATGAATGATCCCGGAATTGATAACCGATCTGTTTTTCCAGTTCTTTCAGTCTGTCCTTCATCTTTTTCTTTCCAACAGTTCCTTTCTATGAAAAATATTCCTGAGAAATGTTCCTAAAGCCTCGCTGCATTTCTCTAAACAGCGAAAAAGCCCGCATAGGGCTTTCTCTTGCTTCGATGACTACTCAACAACCTTCTTGATCTGATCAACCGCATCCTGCACTGTTACGATCTTGTCTGCATCTTCATTGTCAATCTCAATGTCAAATGCTTCCTCAAGCTCTGTGATGATCTGAAGGATATCCAGCGAATCCGCCGACAGATCCTCCACAAACTTTGTCTCCGGCTGAACATCATCCTTCGTAACATTCATAACATCTGCAATAATTTCCTGCAATTTTTCAAATTCCATAATCATCCTTTTCCTTTCTGATCTTGTTCCGCTTTGGATTCTTTGTAATGCTTCCTTACAATTCCACTCATTTTTTGTTTCAGTGGGCCGCAGGCTTATCCGGTCACTGCCTTCGCATCCTCCGGCCTGCCGATGGCCTCCTGAATCTTCTCGTTGATCTGCTGTTCCTTAAAGGACACGCATTGAATAATAGATGTACATACCTCTTTGGAAGTGGAATTTCCATGAGTCTTTACTACCAGGCCCTTCAATCCCAGAAGAGGCGCCCCGCCGTACTGGCTGGCGTCAAAATCCTTCAGGGTGGCCTTCAATGCCGGCTTCACCAGGAGCGCGCCGATCTTGGAACGCAGGGATGTCATCATGCTGGCTTTGATCTTATGGATCAGCGTGCCGCCCACGCCTTCGTAGAGCTTTAAGATCACATTCCCTACAAATGCCTCGCATACCACAACATCCACCTCGCCCGCAGGGATCTCCCTCGCCTCCACGCTTCCCACGAAGTTGATGTCTTTGCATGCTTTCAGGAGCGGGAAGGTCTCTTTGACCAGTGCGTTGCCTTTTTCCTCCTCCGCACCTATATTCACGATCCCTACCCTGGGATTCTTTTTGCCCACGATATGCTCCATATAAATGGACCCCATCTGCGCAAACTGTACCAGATGGGAGGGCCTTGCGTCCACGTTGGCCCCGCAGTCGATCAGCAGCGCCACTCCCTTCGCCGTAGGAATGAGCGGCGCAAGCGGCGCGCGTTCCACTCCCTTGATCTTTCCCACCAGGATCTGGCCTCCTGCCAGCACCGCGCCGGAATTGCCCGCAGATACAAATGCATCCGCCTCCCCGCGCTTGACCAGCTTCAATGCCGTCACGAGGGAGGAATCCTTCTTCGTGCGGATTGCCGCTACCGGCGGTTCTGCCGTCTCGATCACTTCTTCTGCATGGACGATCTCGATCTGCTCCTTCGGGTATGTGTATGCGGATAATTCCTGCTTCAAGACCTCTTCCCGGCCGGTCAGCAGGACCTTGATATCCTTCCGCTTCTTCACAGCCTCAACCGCACCCTTCACCATCTCGCCGGGTGCATTGTCACCGCCCATGGCATCCAGGGCAACCCTTGTCATCTCCGACATTTCCATCCCTCCTTGCATTGCTGTTATACATTCTACTAAACATCCATATAAAAATCAAGAAAAAAGTATTCCCGCCCCGGAAAATCATTGCAGGCACCGGCAAAAAGAGCCGCCCTTTCGGACAGCCCCTTTTTCATACTCTCTTCCATTTTGATACCGTCAGGGTGACGCACACCAGCGCCGCAACGAATATCAGTTGCATCCCCAGCCCCTGGAGCACAGCCTGCTTCGCCTCTCCCGTCACATTTCCAAATTCCACGAGGTACTCATTCACCACCTCGTACCAGTACACCGGCAGAAACTGTGATACCGCCTTGACACGTTTACTCATGATCTCCAGCGGCACAAATACCCCGCACAGGAAGCACAGTCCCAGAGACAGGACATTGACGATGCCGTTCAGCGTATTGACCGCATTTTTCCCATGTACAAACAGCCCCACCAGATAGGAGATGGTCAGGGCCACCAGCATCATGAGCAGTGTATTTAAGAGGAAATACACCACCCCGCCGCGCTCCGTCAGGCTGTCCCTGTACCAGAAAAAAGCTCCTGCGATACTCAGCGCCCACAGGCACAGTCCCAGTGTGGCAGCGGCCAGAAGCCCTTCCACACTCTGTCTCCGCCCGGATACGGCGCAGGCCCGCATCCGCTTCGGCAGGTCGCCCTTGCGGAACGCGGAGATCACGTTGCCCATCACATAGCAGAGTACGGACAGGAACAGGTAGGGGACATACCGGAAGTAAAATCCATAGGCTGACATTTCCCCCGATGCCCTGCCCGTATCCAGCAGCTCCACCTGCGCAGGCTCCAGCTTCCCCAGCGCTTCCGCCGTCTCTTCCCGGGTAAAGCCGGCTGCATGGAAGGCCCTGGCATCATTGAGAAAGCTGTTGATCTGCTGGTCTACATAAAACGCCGTATAGGATCCCGGAACCTTGGTAACGTTAAGCGCCTTCCCTTCCACAATGCAGGTTTCAAAAAAATCCTCCGGGATCCAAATGATGTATTCCACGTTCCGGTAAAACAGATCCTCCTGCAGCCTGGCCTTGTCATGCTCCGCCGCCGTCACCTCATGGAACTGCCCCAGATACGTTTTCAGTCCCTCCGCAAGGCTTCCCCTGTCTTCATCGACCACAGCGATCCTCACGCTTTCCGCCTGGTAGCTGCCCGCCGGATCCGCGCTTGAAAACTGCTGGAACAAAACGGTGATCCCTGCAAAGATCACAACATACATCAGGATCAGCCCCAGATTTCTTTTGACGATCTTCATATATCCTTTATATACTGTCATAACGTTCCCTCCTGATCAGTAAAAATGACGCCAGCGTCAGGATCACACACATGACGGCCAGTGTGACCAGGCTCCTGCTAAACCGCACCGGATCGTCGTATACGTTGATGCAGTAAAATGCGTCTGTGATCACCGCAGCCGGGTTGAGCCTGTTCACGATTGGGAAATTGCGCTCCACCAGGCACTTCATATCCGCGCTCATCAGACCGGCCAGAAAGCTTCCGGTCATGGAGACCGCCAGCAGGACCCCCACCTTTACTCCTTCCTTCATCTTTCCGATTCCTCCGATAAAAATGCCCATGGACACGCCCATCATACTGCCGATCAGGGAGATCAGAAGCATCTGCGGCATCTGTCCGTAAAATTCCTGCCGGAGCACAAACCGGAGATATGCCAGCAATATCAGCACATTCAGGTAATGCAGCAGAAAGCAGGACAGCATTTCCGTCAGGACCAGTTTCAGCTTATGGGTCGGTGTCACGCACCGTCTGGCTGCCAGCGCCGTCAGGTTCGCCTGGATCGAAAACGCCGCATCCATCCCGATAAATGCCCCGTACAGACATGCCATTGCGATCAGCGCGTAAAAGAACTGGGCATTGCCGTTGGTTGTCGTGCCTCCCAGGGAGACCTGCTCCACCAGCTCCTCATAGGCTCCCATCTGTTCCATGGCGTTCTGCATCCCCTCCGGGTGCTTTTCGGCCGACAGCAGAAGGGTCTGTTTTCCATTTTCATAGCTCTCCAGGAGGGACTCCAAGATGCTCTCCGAGATCCCGCTGCCGGCCACCGTAAGCGCAGGCGTCTCCCCCACAAAATAAATCCCCGACGCTTTTTTCTCTTCCAGCGCCAGGCGTGCTTCCTCCCCGGACATTTCCCGGACTTCCACAAGATGGCTCTCGTCTGTTTCCATGGTTTCCAAAAACTCCAGAAAGACCGGATCCGCATCCGCTTCCTTTACTACAATCGTCTGTACGGTCTCAAAATCCGCCTCCTCCATGGATCCGAAGGCAAAATAGAACAGGGTTCCCATGATCAGCGGAAAGACCAGAGGCCAGAAAACGACATTGACACATTTGATCTTCACCATCAGATTATACTTCATTAAGTGCAGCATGCCATTCCCTCCTTTTAATCCCGAAGCTGCTTTCCTGTGATCTCCAGGAAGACGTCATTGAGCGTTGGGAGCTCGGAAAATACCCTGCCGAACAGAATTTCCTGTTCCTGCAGGTAATTGAGGATCCGGATCAGGTTGTGCTTTGCCTTAGTACAGTGCACGGTCAGGATCTGCTCCCCGTAGTCCACGCCGAATACATGGGGCAGCTCCCGGATGGCTTGAAGGTGCTCCTCCCCAAGGGCCACGGCTTCGATGGTCACGGTCTCCCCGGTCTTGATCATCATTTTCAGTTCTTCCTTGGTCCCCACCGCGATGCTTCTTCCGTGATCCAGGATCGCTACCCGGGTACAGATCTGCTCTACCTCTTCCATGTAGTGGGACGTGTAGATGATGGTGGAGCCCTGCCGGTTCAGTTCCTGGATCCCTTCCAGTATCTTGTTCCTGCTCTGGGGATCTACGGCCACCGTGGGCTCATCCATAATGATCAGCCTGGGTTTATGTGCGATCCCGCAGGCAATGTTCAGCCGCCGCAAAAGGCCTCCGGACAATTTGCCGGGGCGCACCTTCCGGTAATCCTCCAGCCCTGCAAATGCAATGGCTTCTTCCACCAGCTCTTTCCTGCGCTGCTTCTCCTTTACATAGAGTCCGCAGAAATAATCGATATTTTCATAGACCGTCAGCTCATCGAACACCGCCACGTTCTGCAGCACGATCCCGATCTGCTCTTTCACATGATAGCTCTCCGGAGTCATCTCCTCTCCGAAAATGCGGATACTGCCCCGGTCATACTTCAAAAGCGCCAGCATGCAGCTGATCGCCGTTGTCTTGCCTGAGCCGTTAGGCCCAAGAAGCCCGAAGATCTCTCCCTCCTGTACCTGCAGGTTTAAGTGGTCCAGAGCCACCAGGTCTCCGTAACGCTTTACCAGATTTTTTATCTCAACCATATCCAAATTCCTCCTTCGATCCTCCGGACAGCTTCCGGGATTCCTTTCTGATACTGACATTATACCGTCCTCCCTTTTCCGGGAAAAGTGTGCATTGTCACAACTTGCATATGACATTTGTAACTATTGGAACGGCAGCAGTATGAAAAATTCCTTCAAATTTTTCTTTACCTGACCGGCTGTTTCGTATTATAATAAAAGCAGAATTTTTTTAGAACAGGCGAAACATTATGCATTATTTTCAAGACACCGGCTTATTACTCTTATATTGTATGGCTTCCATGCTCTACTTTCCCGCAGATTTATTGTTCGTGCTGGCTTTTTTATGCGCCCTAATTGTTTGCTGTGCCTGTTTTTTTCTGGAATCTCCCCGGATCCACCTGGGATTTGGAATCTGTTTTCTGTCTGCCTCCTTGTTATTTCCGCCTTTTTTCTGTTTTTTTCCGGCTTTGTTTTATCTGTTCCTGGCGGAACGCAGGTGGCTGATGCTGTCCTGCACCTGCCTTTTGTTCCTGTATCATATGACCCATTCCGTAGATTCCCTGATGCTTCCTCTGTGGATGGGCATCTTCGGTTTTTTGCTGGCCGCGCTTCTGCAGAGCCATACCGGGCAGTATCAGCGGCTGGATATGTTGTTCCGGCAGAGCCAGGACGACAGCCGGGAGAATCATCTTCTGCTGACGGAAAAGAATAAAGCGCTTCTGGAAAAGCAGGACTATGAGATCTACACCGCCACCCTGCGGGAGCGGAACCGGATCGCCCGGGAGATCCATGACAGCGTAGGGCACGTTCTCTCCCGTTCCATCCTGCTGCTGGGCGCGGCCAGGGCCGTAAACCGGCAAACAGAGCTTTGCCCGGTACTGGACAACCTGGATGTTTCCCTGAATTCGGCCATGGACAGCATCCGCAGCAGTGTACATGACCTGCACGATGAGTCCGTAAACCTGGAGGAGACGGTCCGAAGCCTGACCGACGGCTTCACCTTCTGTCCGGTCCTGCTGCGGTATGATATGGGACGTAAGGTCCCCCGGGAAATCAAGTACTGTCTGATCAGCATCCTCAAGGAAGCCCTTTCGAATGTGATGCGGCACAGCAATGCCAGCCAGGTCTGCGTCACCATGCAGGAGCATCCCGCTCTCTATCAGCTCTGCGTGGAGGATAACGGAACCGGGGCCGCTCCCGGGGATTGCAGTAAGGAATCCGGCCGAAGCGGGATCGGGCTGACCAATATCCAGGATCGGGTCCGTTCCCTGGACGGAATCCTGCAGATTTCAGCAGAAACCGGATTCCGGATTTTTATCACTATCCCTAAGAAGCCGTCAGGGAACCCATAAAAGAAAAAGCGGGAACGGCAAACCATATGCGAAAGCAGATTGGTTAGGAAATGCATAAGTTATTTCCATACAGTTCCTTACATGATTCAGGAGGAAAACCAATGAAACTGGTAATCATAGATGATGACTGTCTGGTGTCCGGTGCGCTCAAGACGATTCTGGAAGCGAGCGGGGAGGTCACCGTTGCAGCCACAGGTACAGACGGAACAGACGCGGTGAGACTGTATCGGGAACACCTTCCGGATATCCTGCTGATGGACATCCGGATGAAACACATGGACGGCCTGCAGGCCACCGTGGAAATACGGAAAGAATTTTCAGACGCAAATATCCTTTTGCTAACCACCTTTTCGGACGATGAATATATTGTAAAAGCACTGCGCTCAGGCGCCAGAGGATATTTGCTGAAACAGGATTATACCAATCTCCTCCCGGCCCTTAAGGCCGTGGCATCGGGACAGACCGTGTTTGGCTGCGAAGTGGTTTCCAAGCTTCCCGGCCTGTTCCGAAAAACGGAAGCTTTTGATTATGCCGCAGCGCAGATCAGCGACCGGGAGCTGGAGATCATCACCCTCATCGCCGACGGCAGGAGCAACAAGGAGATCGCGGCGGAATTATTCCTCAGTGAGGGGACGGTGCGGAACTATCTCAGCGATATCCTGGATAAGCTGAACCTCCGCGACCGGACGCAGCTCGCCGTATTTTACTATCAGCATAAATAAGACCCCCGGGCTTACAGCCTTCTATATTTTTACAAACGAAAGGAGTGTTATCATGAACTCATCAGAAATGACACATATTCACAATGTGCCCCTGGAGCCGCTGGATATCATATCCGGCTTCGAAGTCCGTCCCGGATTTTTCGGCACCATGGGCGCTACCCTCATTCCCTGCGGGGTCAGCTTTACGACCCAGTCCCACGGGGCAACCTCCTGTGAGCTGCTCCTGTTCCACAAGTCGGAGGATGAACCCTATGCCGTGCTGAAATTTCCGGAAAATTACAAGATCGGATGCGTCTATTCCATGATCGTATTTTATCTGGATATCACGGATGTGGAATATGCCTACCGGCTGGACGGCCCCTTTGACGAGCGCCAGGGATTCCGTTTTGATTCCAAGAGAATCCTTCTGGATCCTTACGCAAAAGCCGTTTCCGGCCAGAGCAACTGGGGATACAACAAAAATTACAACCGGGGGTACCGTGCCCGCGTAGTCCGAAGTAACTTTGACTGGGGAACCGCATATCATGCCAATATTCCCATGGAAGACCTGGTGATCTATGAGACCCATGTCAGAGGCTTTACCAACGACCGCTCTTCCGGCGTATCCCATCCCGGCACGTTCCGCGGATTGAGAGAAAAAATCCCGTATCTCAAGGAGCTTGGCATCAATGCCGTAGAACTGATGCCCATCTTTGAATTTGACGAGATGCGGGATGCCCGTGTTGTAAATGACAGGAAGCTTCTGGATTACTGGGGGTACAATCCGGTCTGCTTCTTTGCTCCGAATACCAGCTTTGCCGCATTTTCCGAGGACAATCAGGAGGGAAGGGAATTAAAGCTTTTGATCAAGGCCCTGCACGACAACGGCATGGAGATCATCCTGGACGTGGTGTTCAACCACACTGCCGAGGGAAATGAGATGGGCCCCTGTTTTTCCTTCAAGGGCTTTGACAATAATATATATTACCTGCTGACTCCGGACGGCCATTATTATAATTTCAGCGGCTGCGGAAATACCCTGAACTGCAATCATCCTGTGGTCCAGCAGATGATCCTGGACTGCCTGCGTTACTGGGCTACCGAATACCGGGTGGACGGCTTCCGCTTCGACCTTGCGACGATCCTGGGGAGAAATGAGGACGGATCTCCGATGAACCAGCCTCCGCTTTTGAGAAGCCTGGCTTTTGATTCCATCCTTGGAAATGTAAAGCTGATCGCAGAGGCCTGGGATGCGGGCGGCCTGTATCAGGTAGGCTCCTTCCCATCTTGGAAGCGCTGGGCGGAATGGAACGGACGGTATCGGGATGATATGCGCCGGTTCTTAAAGGGGGATTCCGGCTGCGCGGCGATCGCGGCGCAGAGGATCATCGGCTCACCGGATCTGTACGATCCCATCCACCGCGGGCTGAATGCCTCTGTCAATTTCCTGACCTGCCACGACGGCTTCACGCTGTATGACCTTTACAGCTATAATGTAAAGCATAATGAGGACAATGGCTGGAACAATACGGACGGTACGGATGACAACAACAGCTGGAACTGCGGCGCCGAGGGGGATACGGACAATGAGGAGGTCCGCGCGCTGCGGATGCGGATGATCAAAAATGCCTGTGCAGTCCTGCTCTGCAGCCGGGGAACGCCGATGTTCCTCTCCGGAGACGAATTCGGGGATACCCGGTTTGGAAACAACAACCCTTACTGCCAGGACAATATCATCTCCTGGCTGGACTGGACCCTTCTGGAGAAAAACCAGGAACTATTCCGCTTTTTCCAGTACATGATCCAGTTCCGCAAGGATCATCCCGTGATCCGCAAGAATCTGGAAGCCAGCCTGACTGGACTTCCTTATGCAAGCATCCACGGCGTGCTTCCCAACGAGCCGGACTACAGCCCGGACTCCCATGTGATCTGTGTTCTGTTTGCAGGATACGATCCCTCCAAGGCAAAAGAGGATCTGGTCTATCTTGCGGTCAACACCTATTGGGAGCCTGTTACCCTTACACTTCCGCCGCTTCCAAACGGCCTGAACTGGAAGATCGCGGTCAATACCGGAGATCCTGTACAGAATTATTTTTCAAGAGGTCACATGCCTGGTGCTGAGAGAAACATTCCGATGAAAGAAAGATCCGTTATTGTATTGGAAGTCTGAGATGAAAAATCCGGCAAAATGTGTCATAACACACACTTTGCCGGATTTCTTTTTTATTTTTCAAAAAAGCGGTTCTTGTTTCAGATTTCTCTGTTCGAGCCTTTCTGTATTTATTCTTCAAAGACTTCCTTCATCTTATCCTTGAAGAAGCCCTTCTTTTTGGATTTTCCTTCCTCCGCCTTCTGGTTGAGGGTGTTCCCCGCCAGCTGGTCGAATTTACGCAACGCTTCCTTCGCCTCTGCGCTCAGTCTGTCCGGAGTCTGGATCACCAGGGTCACATAATGATCCCCTCTTACTCTGGAATCCCGCAGGGACGGTACTCCCTTGCCCTTTAAGCGCACCTTGGTATCTGTCTTGGTCCCCGGTTTTACCGTATAGATGACTTCGCCGTCTACCGTTGCGACCCGGATGTCCCCGCCAAGCGCCGCCTGTGCAAAAGAGATTGGAACCGTGGAGAAGATATGCATCTCCTGGCGCTGGAAGATGGGATGTCTGGATACATTCACTTCCACCAGCAGGTCTCCTCTCGGCCCGCCGTTTAAGCCCGGCTCGCCCTTCTCGCGGATGCGGACGCTCTGTCCGTTGTCGATTCCGGCCGGGATTGACACCTGGATCTTCTTCTTGCTGGATGTATATCCGGTTCCGGAGCAGGATGTACATTTTTCCTTGATCACCTTGCCGGAACCGCCGCAGGTCGGACAGGTCTGTACATTCTGTACGGTTCCGAAAAAGGACTGGGATGCGTAGACGATCTGGCCCTTGCCGCCGCATTTTGAACAGGTCTCCGGAGATGTCCCCGGTTTCGCCCCCGTACCGTTACATGCCGTACAGGAATCCTTCAGGATCAGTTCCAGCTCTTTCTCACAGCCGAAGATCGCTTCTTCAAATGTAATACGGATACTCTTGCGGATGTTGGCTCCCCGCATCGGACCGTTCCCGCGGCCGCCTCTTCTGCTGCCGCCGAACAGATCCCCGAAGATGTCTCCGAAGATATCGCTGAAATCCGCACCGCTGAAATCAAAGCCACCGAAGCCGCCTGCTCCGCCGGCGCCTCCTTCAAATGCTGCGTGTCCGAACTGATCATACTGGCGGCGTTTTTCCGGATCACTCAGTACCGCATATGCTTCCGATGCCTCTTTAAACTTTTTTTCCGCTTCCGCATCTCCCGGATTCATGTCGGGATGATATTTTTTCGCCAGAACACGATATGCTTTTTTTATCGCCCCGTCGTCTGCGTCCTTGCCTATGCCAAGCACCTCATAATAATCTCTTTTTGACTCTGCCATAACAATCTACCTTTCACATTATACTATCCAGGACAGCCATGATATTGCCGGCTGCCCTGGATGTTCAGGAGCAATTTTTTTATACTTCTTTATAATCCCCGTCTACCACGTCATCGCCCTGGAAGCCTTCCGGTGCAGGACCTGCTTCCGGCATCGGACCGGCGCCTGCCGCTCCTGCTGCCCCAGCCTGCTCGTACATCTTCGTAAACAGCTTCTGTGCGCTTTCCATCAGTTTTTCCTTCGCTGCCTTGATCTCCGCAACCTGTGCGTCCGTTGTCTCCTCCGGAGCAGATTTTGCAAGGATATCCTTCAATGCCTGGCAGTCAGCCTCAACAGCTGCCTTGTCGGAAGCATCCAGCTTATCGCCCACTTCCTTGATGGCCTTTTCGGTCTGGAATACCATGGCATCTGCTTCATTTCTCGTATCGATCGCTTCCTTGCGCTTCTTATCCTGCGCTTCGAATGCCGCTGCTTCTTTGACTGCCTTATCGATATCTTCATCAGACATGTTGGAGCCTGCAGTGATCGTAATATGCTGCTCTTTTCCGGTTCCCAGATCCTTTGCGGATACATTGACGATACCGTTGGCATCGATATCGAATGTCACCTCGATCTGCGGGATTCCGCGCGGAGCCGGCGGGATTCCGTCGAGACGGAACTGTCCCAGAGACTTGTTGTCTCTCGCGAACTGACGCTCGCCCTGTACCACGTTGATGTCAACCGCGGTCTGGTTATCTGCCGCCGTAGAGAATACCTGGCTCTTCTTTGTCGGAATGGTGGTGTTTCTCTCGATCAGCCTGGTTGCCACTCCGCCCATGGTCTCGATGGACAGGGACAATGGGGTAACGTCCAACAGAAGGATATCGCCTGCGCCGGCATCTCCTGCCAGCTTGCCGCCCTGTACGGATGCGCCGAGGGCAACACACTCGTCCGGATTCAGAGACTTGCTCGGCTCTTTTCCGGTCAGGCGCTTTACTTCCTCCTGTACCGCCGGGATACGGGTAGAACCGCCTACCAGCAGTACCTGGCCCAGCTCGGAAGCAGTGATTCCCGCATCAGACAGCGCGCGTCTTACCGGCTCTGCCGTCTTCTCTACCAGGTCATGTGTGAGCTCGTCAAATTTTGCTCTTGTCAGGTTCATATCAAAATGCTTCGGTCCTTCGGATGTTGCTGTGATGAACGGAAGGTTGATGTTGGTAGTCGTCGCGGAGGAAAGCTCCTTTTTCGCCTTCTCTGCCGCTTCCTTCAGTCTCTGCAATGCCATCTTGTCGTTGGATAAGTCTACGCCTTCCTTGGACTTGAAATCAGACAGCATGTAATCTGTCACCTTCTGGTCAAAGTCATCTCCGCCCAGTCTGTTGTTGCCGGCTGTGGAAAGCACCTCAATGACACCGTCGCCGATCTCAATGATGGATACATCAAACGTACCGCCGCCCAGGTCATATACCATGATCTTCTGTTCCTTTTCGTTATCCAGTCCGTAAGCAAGCGCTGCCGCTGTAGGCTCGTTGATGATACGCTTTACATCCAGCCCCGCGATCTTGCCCGCATCCTTGGTCGCCTGACGCTGTGCGTCATTAAAGTATGCCGGTACGGTAATCACGGCCTCGGTTACCTTTTCTCCCAGATATCCTTCTGCGTCTGCTTTGAGCTTCTGCAGGATCATTGCGGAAATCTCCTGGGGAGAATATCTCTTGTCGTCGATCGTCACTTTATAATCGGAACCCATCTCTCTCTTGATAGAAGAAATGGTCTTGTCAGCGTTGGTCACTGCCTGGCGCTTTGCAGGCTCGCCCACCAGACGCTCTCCTGTCTTTGTAAATGCCACGACTGACGGTGTGGTCCTTGCGCCTTCCGTATTCGCGATCACTGCCGGCTGTCCGCCTTCCATTACGGCAACACAGCTGTTTGTAGTACCTAAGTCAATACCTATGATTTTTCCCATGATCAATTCCTCCTAGTTTTTGTGAATTAAAAATGCTTAATTTGCTACCTTTACCATGCTGTGTCTTACGACACTGTCACGGTATGTGTATCCCTTCTGGAATTCCTCGGCTATGATATTCTCGCCCAGCTCCTCGTCCTCCACATGCATGACCGCGTTGTGGAAATCCGGATTGAATTCCTGGCCCACTGCTTCGATCGGTTTTACCCCGATCTCTTCCAGTGTAGTCATCAACTGCTTGTAAACCTTCTCCATCCCTTCCAGGATCGGGTTTTTCTTTTCTTCCTCCGGCACTGCTGCCAGGCCGCGTTCAAAATTGTCCACGACGGGAAGAATTTTATTTATGATATCTTTCGCACCGATCTCGTACATCTGGGATTTCTCCTTATCTGTACGCTTGCGGAAGTTATCAAACTCTGCCATCTGACGGGTAAGCCGATCCGTCAGCTCCTCGATCTTTTCGTCCTTTTTATCCTTTTTATTCTTCTTTCCGAAAAGCTTTCTGCCCTTCTTCTCTTCCTCCTGCCCCTCTTCCTCGGATTCCTCCTCCGAGGGTTCCCCGGAATCTTCCTCCTCGGCCGCGTCTTCCTCTGCCGAAGCGTCCGCTTCCTCCGCGCAGTCTGTCTCTTCCTCCGGGTCCTCACTCTCCTGCGCCTGCTCCCGGGCTGCCTGTTCTGCTTTTGCCTTTGCTTCTTCCACGGCTTCCTTTACCATATCTTCCTTGGTCATCTTTTCTTCCACCAGCTTCACCTTCCTAATTAATCTTCATCCAAATCTTTCTTGTTGATCGCATCCAACTTACTCTGCAGGGTCTTCAGCGTCTTCATGACGTGTTCATAATCCATCCGCTTGGGACCGATGATGCCGATCGTTCCCTTCATCCCGTCTCCCAGATCGTAGGTTGCCGTAACGACACTGCAGTCACGCATCGTCTTCACCGGCGCTTCATCGCCGATATAGACCTGGATCCCATGATTCTCTTCACTGGATAAGGTCTCAGTTACCAGTTCCGCCAGCTGCTGCTTCTCTTCAAATGCATTGAGGATCTCCTGTGCATTCTGCTTGTCACTGAGCTCCGGATACTTGAATATGTTGGTCGCCCCGCTTGTGTAGATCTCCATGTCATCCTCCACATGGATGATATCCGCCACCGCATCCAGCACATTGCTGATGACATTGCTGTGGATGCCGGCCTGCTCCTTCAGCCGGGCGATCAGTCCTAAGTTGATCTCTTCGATGGACATCCCGTTCAATGTAGTATTCAAAAGCATGTTCAGCTTGAGCAGTGTCTCGTTGCCGAGCATCTCTCCCACATCGATGATCTTGTTCTTGATCACATTGCCGCTCATCACGATCACTGCCACGATCTGCCGTGCGTCTACCTGGGACAGCTGGATGAACTTTAATGTATTCCTCCTGTTCACAGGGGAGGATACCAGGGTTGCGTAATTGGTATTCGCAGCGAGCACCTTCGCCGCCTGCTTGAGTACCTTCTCCACCCGGTCTGTCTTCTCAAGCATCACGCTCTTGAGTTCTTCCAGTTCCTGTTCCTTATCCTGCATCAGCATATCTACATATAAACGGTATCCCTTATCTGAGGGAATCCGTCCGGCGGAAGTATGGGGCTGGAATATATAGCCCAGATCTTCCAGATCCGCCATCTCATTGCGGATCGTTGCAGAACTCAGCTTCAGATCCGTTGATTTGGAAAGGGTTCTGGATCCGACCGGTTCCCCGGTCTCCAGATAATTCTGGATGATAGCCCGTAATATGGTATGCTTTCTCTCACTCAGCTCTACGACTGCCATCATATTCCCCCCTTTCTTCTGCGGATCATCTTCTACATTTCATAAAAGGCTCTTGATTTTTTCTATTAGCACTCCCTTGATTTGAGTGCTAACATCTTACGTATATTAAGATAGCACCTTGATTTCCGTTTGTCAACATACTTTATATATTTTTTATCTTTTTTACTTCCCCTTGCTATTCTACGGAAAATATCGTAATATATTTTTGAAAAAAAGCAGGAGGTTCACATTATGAAAAAGCTGTGGGAATTATATGTTACATTTCTTCGTGTGGGCGGCCTTACGTTTGGCGGCGGCATGGCGATGCTGCCCATGCTGAAAAAAGAGGTCATCGAAAAAAAAGGCTGGACCAACGAGGAAGAGCTGCTGGATATCTATGCCATCGGGCAGTGTACCCCGGGCATCATCGCGGTCAACACCTCGACCTATATCGGCTATGAGCAGGCCGGGATCATCGGCGCCGTCTGCGGTACCCTGGGTATGGTCACCCCATCCCTGATCATCATCACTCTGATCGCCACCATATTAAATCGGTTTATCGCGGAGCCCCTGGTGGTCCACGCGCTGTCCGGCATCCGTGTCGCGGTCTGCGCCATGATGCTCAATACGGTCATTTCCCTTGCCAGAGCAGGGATCAAGGACAAGCTTGGAGTGCTTTTGTTCCTGGCCGGCTTTCTTCTTGCTACATTCTCACCGATTCCCACGATCGTGCTGGTCGTATGCGCGGCTGTGATCGGAATCTGTGTAAATATCAGAAAGGAGAAGGCTGGATCATGATCTATCTGACGTTATTTATTGAATTTTTCAAAATCGGTTTATTCTCCATCGGCGGCGGCATGGCCACGGTGCCCTTCCTGATGGATCTGGCGCAGAAATACCCCTGGTTCACTGCTTCCGAGCTGGCGGATATGATCGCCATCAGCGAGAGCACGCCCGGCCCCATCGGAATCAATATGGCCACTTACGCAGGCTTTCACGCTGCCGGGATTCCGGGCGCCGTCCTGGCCACCCTGAGCCTGGTTTCTCCTGCTATCATTATCATTGTCATAATCGCAAAATTTATGTCTGATTTCAGTGAAAACAAATATGTCCGTGCCGCATTTTACGGCATACGTCCCATGATCGCGTCACTGATCGGATATGCTGTATGGCAGATCGCTGTCATTACCTTTGCAGACCTGACACAGCCAAAGCCTGTGTTCCATTACTCTTCCATGGGCATCTGTCTTGTGATCTTTCTGCTGCTGCAGTGGAAGCCATTAAAAAAGCTCCACCCGATCCTCTGGATCGGCTGCGGAGCCATACTTGGGATTTTATTCCGGCTGTAAAAAGCCGACAGCGCCTGTACCCTCTGATGTATGATATCCGGGAACAGGCGTATTTTTGATAATCTTCCGAACGGATCTGCGCCGGTTCTTTCACAGATTCCTCACCAGTTCTTTTAAAACATTCTCGCAGCGCAGGATGTCTTCTATGGGAACCGATTCCTGAGGCTTGTGAGCCAGCTCCAGGTCGCCCGGACCATAGGACATCGTGTTTTTGTTTCCCAGTTTTCCCGCGATCACCGCGGTATCCGTATATCCCGGAAATACTCCTGTATGTGCGGGCCTTCCTGTCACCTTTCTGCAGGAATCCTGAAGCCTGCCGAACAGCTCGGAGGTCTCGTCCATCTCAATGGCGGGACGGTCCCCGGTGATCCGATAGGCCACCTTTGCCTTCGGAACCGCTTTCTCCGCCTCCTCCGCCGCTTTTTTCACCATACGCTCCCCGTCTTCCTTTGTATAAGGAGGGACAAGCCGCATATCCACAGTTACCGTACACTGCTCCGATACCACATAGGGCTGGCTTCCGCCCGAAATCCGGCCAAACGAGACCGTAGACTCTCCCATCTGCGGATGCTGCGAAAGCCGTGCAAACTCCTTTCGTATACTGGAGATGACCTCTGCCGTCGCCGCAATGGCATCTGCCCCCTTCCATGGCGTGGCGGCATGGGCCGTGATCCCCTCCACGGTTATCTCGAACCAGAGACGCCCCTTGTGGGCTGCCTGCAGTTCCCCGTTGGTAGGCTCCATATCCAGCACCAGAGAGTCCTTTGCGATCCATCCCGATTCGATTGCTTTTTCCGCCCCGGCCATATTTCCCTCTTCATCTACCGTGCCGATCACCTTCAAGGTCCGGCCGGCCATATTCCCATCCCGAAAATGCTCCGCAGCGCTTTGAAATGCGGACAGCGCACAGGCAAACCCGGATTTCATATCGCAGGACCCCCGGCCGTACAGCCGATTTCCCCGGATCTCCCCGGAAAATGGATCTTCCTCCCATCCACTGCCTGCCGGGACGGTATCCATATGGCAAATGAAGATCAATTCCGGCTTTTCTTCCGTTCCCGGCAGGGAGAGCATCACATTCTTCCTGCCGGGCAGCACTTCCTCTGTCCGAATCGTGACACGGTCATTCGTGTTTTGAAGCTCTTGTCCGAAAGAAAGCAAAAACTGTTCCATCCCTTTTTCACCGGTACCCGGATTCGTACTGTCAATCCGTACCATCTGCTGCGTCAGCATAACCGCAAGTTGGTTCTGTTCCATGATTTTTCCTCCATAGATGTGAAAACGGCTGTAAATTGCAGCCCCTCATATTCTTCCCCGTAAACAGTTATATTTTTTATCATCTAAGACAGCAGGAACTGTTCAAATACGTAATTGCTGATATCAATTCCTCTCTTTGTAAGTCTTATCGTATCTTTCTCAATCTCCAAAAGGCCATATTCCCGCAGCTTTTTTAACGGTTCTCCATAAACGGTATCCACAGGAACGCCGAATAAACGAAGAAATTCGGATTTTCTCACCCCGCACATCATCCGCAGTCCAAGAAACATGAACTCCTCCATTTCCTCCTTTTCAGACAGAAACTGTTCCTCTTCACAGATCTTCCCCGGATCTCCGGCGCAGGCCAGATAGGTTTCCAGATCTGGCGTATGGCAAAACCGGGTCTTTCCGATCAGCGACGAGGAGCCAAGCCCGATCCCTAAGTACGCTTTCCGCTGCCAGTAGCCAATATTATGCCTGCAGGCACAGCCCGGCTTTGCGTAGTTGGAGATCTCATATCTGGCATATCCGTATTCCGCTAAGATGTTCTCCGTCTCCTCATACATGAGCCGCTCCGTCTCTTCATCCGGCAGGGGCGGATACTGCTGGTCGTCGGATCCGAATGCGCCGGCCGGATCTGCCGGACCCTGCGCTCCGTCCCGCCCGTCCTGAGAAGCATCCTTTTTGGTTCCTCTTCCCCTGTCCTCTGACTGCAGGTCCCTCGGCCCATTGCTGTACCGCTCATAAAAAGGAGTTCCTTCTTCAATGATCAGACTGTATACGGATAGATGCTCCGGTGCCAGCCCGGCTGTTTTTCTCAGTGTCTCCCGCCAGCTCTCGGGAGTCTGCCCCGGGATTGCGGAAATCAGATCGATATTTACATTTTCCATACCTGCCTGCCGGACCAGCTTCCAGGTATCCAGAAACTGCCGGTGATCGTGAATCCTTCCCAGCATCCGCAGTTCTTCGTCCCTTACAGACTGCAGTCCGATGGAGAGCCGGTTCACCCCGGCCCCTTTCCAGGCCAGAAGCTTTTCCTCTGTCACGGTCCCCGGGTTCGCCTCCATGGTGATCTCCGCCTCAGGATCCACCCGGAACGTCTCCCGGATTGAAGAAAAAACCGCCTCGATCTGAGCCGCAGACAGGATTGAAGGCGTCCCTCCGCCGATAAAAACCGTGGGCACCCTATAACCCTGATATGTGTTCTTACAGCTCCGTATCTCCCGGATCAGAGCATCTACATATTTCTGGCGCAAATCTTCACTCGACGGGAAAGATAAAAAATCACAGTAGGCACATTTCCGGACACAAAACGGAATATGCACATATAATTCCAGTTCATTCACAATCTTATCAAATCCCCTGTATTAATCCTCATCCAGCTTCAGCACGCTCATAAATGCCTTCTGCGGGATTTCTACATTTCCCACCTGGCGCATCCGCTTCTTGCCTTCCTTCTGCTTTTCCAGGAGCTTTTTCTTTCGGGTGATATCGCCGCCGTAACACTTCGCCAGCACGTCCTTGCGCAGGGCCTTGACCGTCTCCCTGGCAATGATCTTGCTTCCGATGGCCGCCTGGATCGGGATCTCGAACAGCTGCCGGGGAATTTCTGTTTTCAGCTTTTCGCACATCTTTCGTCCGCGCTCATAAGCGGTTCCGCTGTGGACGATAAAGGACAGGGCATCCACCTCCTCCTTATTGATGAGGATATCCAGCTTCACAAGCTCTGACCGTTCGTAGCCCATCAGCTCGTAGTCGAAGGAAGCATATCCTCTGGACCTGGATTTGAGTGCGTCAAAAAAGTCATAGATGATCTCATTGAGGGGCAGATGGTAATGCAGCACGGCCCGCTTTTCTTCGATATATTCCATGCTCTGGTACGCCCCCCGGCGCTCCTGGCACAGATCCATGATGGCTCCGATAAATTCTGAGGTCACCATGATCTCTGCCTTCACCAGAGGCTCCTCCATATATTCGATCTCCGCCGGATCCGGCAGGTTGGTGGGATTGGTCAGGTCGATCACCTCTCCGTTGGTCTTATGCACCTTGTAGATTACACTGGGCGCGGTGGTCACCAAATCCAGATTGTACTCCCGTTCCAGACGTTCCTGGATGATCTCCAGGTGCAGAAGGCCCAGGAAGCCGCAGCGGAATCCAAAGCCCAGCGCAACCGAGGTCTCCGGCTCAAACTGCAAAGCCGCGTCATTGAGCTGCAGCTTTTCCAGTGCATCCCGAAGATCCGGATATTTTGCCCCGTCCGCCGGATACATACCGCAGTACACCATGGGGTTCACTTTTTTATATCCCGGAAGAGGCTCCTCACAGGGACGCTGCGCATCCGTCACGGTATCTCCCACCCGGGTATCCTTTACATTTTTCAGGCTGGCGGTGATATATCCCACCATACCGGCGCTCAGTCCCTCGCACGGAATAAACTGCCCTGCGCCGAAATACCCGACCTCCACCACTTCCGCCTTTGCCCCGGTAGCCATCATCAGGATCTGCGTCCCTTTGCGGATCTGTCCTTCCTTGATCCGGCAGAACACGATCACGCCCCGATAGGAATCATACACGGAATCAAAGATCAGCGCCTGCAGCGGTGCCTGCGGATCGCCTTCGGGCGCCGGGATCTGCCGGATGATCTCTTCCAGGACGTCATCCACATTCAGCCCGGTCTTTGCAGAGATCAGGGGCGCCTCCTGGGCGTCAATACCGATCACGTCCTCAATCTCCTCCTTGACCCGCTCCGGCTCCGCGCTGGGCAGATCGATCTTATTGATCACGGGCATGACATCCAGGTCATGATCCAGCGCCAGGTAGACATTTGCCAGGGTCTGGGCCTCCACTCCCTGGGCCGCGTCCACCACCAGGATCGCCCCGTCGCAGGCTGCCAGGCTCCGGGAAACCTCGTAGTTAAAATCCACATGCCCCGGCGTATCGATCAGATTGAAAATGTATTCTTCTCCGTTTCTTGCCTTGTAGACCGTGCGCACCGCCTGGGCCTTGATGGTGATGCCCCGCTCCCGCTCCAGATCCATGTTGTCCAGCACCTGGGACTGCATCTCCCGGCTGGTCAGAAGCCCGGTCTTCTCGATGATCCGGTCCGCCAGTGTGGATTTCCCATGGTCTATATGGGCAATAATACAAAAATTCCGTATTTTACTCTGTTCTATCTCTGCCACGTCTCTTCCTCCTCAATCACGACGAATAGTATCTGCTTTCGTACAGACAGCGCGATAAATGGGCTGTCCTGTGCTGAACAGCTACGAAGAATATTTCACAAGAAACAATTCCACTGCCAGGTGGTCGGTCAGCCTTCCGGTCTTCACGGACTGCTCCAGCTCAGCGCCTTCCTCCATGATGGCCCTTAACTCCCGGCCCGGGAAATGCTTCGCCTGGTCCATATACTTTCCGGCCACAAACGGGTGCAGCCCGGCCCTGGAGGCAATCTCTTTTCTCCCATATCCGGCTTTCAAAAGCCCTTTCACCTGGAGCAGGATCCGATACTGCCGGATCATCAAAAACAGGATCCGCATGGGCGGTTCCTTGAGGGCCAGAAGGTCATAATATAACTCCAGCGCTTTTCTCTGTTTCTTCTGTGCCACCGCATCCACCATCTCGAAAATATGGTTGGTGATCTGGGTCACGCAGACTGCGTCCACATCCTCTTTGGTGACTGCGTCCCGGCCGAAGGTATAGCAGAACAGCTTTTCCAGTTCCTTCGTGATATTCTCCATATCGGTCCCTGTCTTATTCAGGAAATATACGATGGTCTGCTCGCTGACCTGCCTGTTTTCCTTCCGGATCAGCCCGGCCACCCAGCGCTTCAAGGTCGCTTCATCCTGAAAGCCCAGCTCGACCGCGCGTCCCTTAGCCTTCACGGCCTTATACAGCTTGCTCCGCTTGTCCACTTCATTTTCCACGAAAAGGAAGCTGGTGGTCTCCGGCAGCTCCTTGATATAATCCGCCAGATCTGTCCCGCCGCTTTTGAAGAATCCCGAGTTCTCAAACACGATCAGCCTTCGCTCCGCAAAAAACGGCATAGTCTCCGCCAGGTCGATGACTTCCCTGATCTCAATGCCCTTCCCTTCATAACAGGCATAATTCATCGTGTCCCCTTCGGGAAGCACTGCCCTGGTCAGACGGTCCCTGTACTGCCTTTTCAGATAGCCCTCTTCTCCGAAGAGAAGATAGATCTGCTTCAATTGTCCTGTCTTTAAATCTTCATTCAAACTTTTCATAGCTTCTATATTATATAGGAAAACGTTCTATTTTGCAAAGCATTTCCTCACATATGCGCTGATTGCGTGTTCTACAAATATTGATCACTATAAAAACTACGACTATTTTACACATTTATGGTGGAATCTCAGCCGTTCCCAAATACCCTTCCATCTCCATCTTACTTCCATCTGTTTTCACCGTTACCGCCCCGCAGTCCTGGGTACTGAACAGCCGGCACCCAAGCTGTCTCAGCCGTTCCAATGTCTCCTGGTGGGGATGGCTGTATCGGTTGTTCCGTCCTGCGGAAATGAATCCGACCGCCGGATCCGCCTTTTCCAGAAATGCATTCGATGTAGAATTTTTCGATCCGTGATGGGCCACCTTCAGGATATCACATTTTGGTAAATCCGTGCTTTCTGTCAGTGCGTATTCTCCGTCCCCTTCCACATCTCCGGTAAAGAGCATATCAAATTCCTGATATTTCAGAGCAAGCACCATGGATGAGGCGTTTCCGATCTCTCCGCCGTAATCCTCGGCAGGCGCCAGACAGGTGAGCGTCATCCCGCCGTCCTGAACCTGCTGCCCTTTCCGGATCGTCACCGCTTTTGTCCCATAGTTCTCCGCCTTTTTAGCCAGCTCCAGCAGCGCTTCGTCCAGCACCTGCTCATCCGGCAGTACCAGTGTATGGATCCGGATTCCCATAGCCTGATTTTCCAGAAGCTCCTCCACTCCGTTGATATGGTCCGCGTCTCCGTGAGAAATGAACACGTAATCCAGTTCGCGGACTCCCCGGGATTTTAAAAAGGGCTCGATCCGGTAGGTTCCCACCTTTGACACATCCGTGCTTCCGCCGTCGATCAGATAATGCCTGCCGGAAGGCGTTCGGATATACAGTCCGTCCCCCTGCCCCACGTCAAGCATGACAGCCTGCAGTTCTCCCTGCTTTCCATGGCTGCACGCACAGGTCAGGCAAAAAACGACCGGCAGCAGCACCATTATGGTTCTTACGAAACATGTCTCACGCCTGATGCTTCCTGTCTGTTCTTTCTCTCTTTCCTGCGATTTTCCCCACGGTTCTTTTTCAGTTTGCTTTCGGGATCGGATGGAAGCCAGCCCGGCCATACATCCGCCGAGCAGAACGATATAATAGGCTGCCTTCCATATGTTTCCGGGCTGTCCGGTCACGATCCTGGCAGCGGGCAGCACCATGGACATCCCGCAGGCCCTTTCATAAACCCACAGGATGCCTTTGCAGATCTGCAGGATCCCCATTCCCCCGCCTGCCCACAGCATAGACAGCGCCGAGCCGGCAAGACCCGCGCCAAGGACCACAGACATCAGCGGAACCACCAGGAGATTCAGCAGCAGGGAATACAGAGGAAATTCAAAGTAATAATACAGCATCACCGGAAGCAGCATCAGATGAATGGACAGCCCGGCACACAATGGCCTTGGGGCCGCATGAAATCCATCCAGCACCGGATACACCAGCACGATCCCCAGGATTGCCCCGAAGGACAGCAGGAAACCGGCATCCAGCAGATACAGGGGCTGCCACAGCACCACCACTGCCGCGGCAGCGGCCAGGCTGGTGGGCAGATCGTAGGTCCTTCCGGACATGTCCGCTCCGATCCGCACCAGGAACATGACCAGCGCCCGCAGGCTGGACACACCCCACCCGATCATCAGCGTATAGAGCATCAAAAACAAGATTCCGGCAAGACCCGCCTGCAGAAATGACAGACCGGATTTTCGCAGCAGCTTATAAAATCCGGTTCCGAGAAAGGACATATGTAGACCGGATATGGCCAATATATGGCCGATCCCGCTTTTCTGATACAGTTCCTTTAGTTCGGGATCCAATTCGCTCTTATCTCCCAGCAGGATTGCGGACATGCTGTTTCCATAATACTCTCCCAGAGCGGACACCAGCCGTTCCTTCCAGCGGCAGCGGAACACGCTCAGTACTTCCCGGATATGCCATACCCGGGATTCCATGATCTGAACGTCTTCAGCCCACACACTGGCATGGATCCCCTGTTTCTGATAATAAAATTTTTGATCAAAATTCCCCGGATTGGAAGCCTCCTGAAAAAAACGGACTTCTCCGGTAAGATCGAGTTTGTTGCCGACGGCAATTTCTTTTACTTCCTGAATATTGTGATCTTGAAAAGCTTGTGATTTATCACGTTTGACATAAACAAGAATTTTCGATTCTTCAATGATCTGTTCTTTCAGACGGACCTGATTGTCCGTCAGATAATAAACCTGGTATTTTGGTTTTTCTTCTCTCCGGGAGACAGTTCCCGTGAGGCTTACCGCCTCTCTGTCCTCGACGGCCAGTTCCAGCGGGGAAGGCCTCAGATCCTTTGCGATCCGAAGCCCACCCACAAGAACCGCCTGTATCCCGATCAGCAAAACCGCAGCCAGGCAGAGCGGTCTTTTTGTCATTCTTCCTCCTTCTCTTCTTCCCAGGACAGATCCCGTTCCAGCGGCTGAGACAGGTCCACGGTCTCCTGGTAGGACGCATTCTTCTCTCCGTTGACCATGATCTGCACGCTGCCCGCGCCGGTTCCTTCCAGCAGGGAATTTACGAGGGAATAAATGGCTACCTCCGGCCGGACGTCATAGACACTGTTGAGAAATTCCGAGTCAAAATTGACGTAGCAGGTTCCCTCCTTGACCGTCACGCCCAGAAGCGCGGCTGAGGGATTCAGCGTCGGATAAGCCCCGCTTTTTTTCGGACCTCCCATCAACTTTTCCACGATAAGCTTCTCTCTGGGAACATTGGTGTTATATCTGACATCCATCTGCTGCCGGACCAGCTGGTCGCCGGACTCATTTGCAAAAAACAGAGTCAGCGTTGTCTGCTCATAGGCGCTGGGGGAAGAGCCGGCGCTCTCCGCAAAATCATCCCCGTTCAAAACCCCCAAAACCTTGCCGGACTCATTTTTCAAGTTTTCCTCTTCTACGGTGATCCATACTCCGTTGATCCCGTCCAGCCGCACCAGTGTCTGCACCACCGCGGCGCGCACCAATTTTTCCTCAATGGAAGGGATCTCATTATATTTTTTATTAAAGTCAATATATGCAATATCATGCTCTACCTTTAGGGACTTTACCTTGACATTCTCCGGAATGGCAGGCATATATTCAATGTCCTCCGACGGGCTCGCCATTTTTTCCAGCGCTGTCTCCGCCCCGTCATTCGGCGTCTCCTGCGAAATGTCGCAGACTACCTTAAACAGGCCGGTCCCTTCGCCGTTGATACAGTAGACAAAATCTTCCCCTTCTTCGATCTTTGTCTGTTTTGCACAGGACGGAAGCAGACACAGCAGACAGCAGGCTGCCGCGCCTGCGGACATCCATCTCTCTTTTCTATTTTTCATCCTGTTCCCCCTTATCTGATATGTCTATAAGGCCTGGGCCGATACATAG
The DNA here is from genome assembly GCA_910575475.1 of Lachnospiraceae bacterium. Lineage (GTDB taxonomy): Bacteria > Bacillota > Clostridia > Lachnospirales > Lachnospiraceae > Schaedlerella. The sequence continues at coordinate 88,369 of CAJTGD010000009.1, forward strand.
ATCATAGGCACCCGGACCGTAAATGTAGTCCCCTCGCCTGGATTGCTGTATACCTTGATGGAGCCCCGGTGTATGATCACCGCATTTCTTGCAATGGCCAGTCCGAGACCCGTTCCTCCAATCTCCCGGGAATGGGACTTGTCCACCCGATAAAAACGTTCGAAAATATGATCCTGGTCTTCCTTCGGAATCCCGATTCCGGAATCCGCCACCTTGATATAAAAGAACTTGTGATCCGCATTCAATGACACATGCACCCACCCGCCCTCGTTGTTATATTTGATCGCGTTTTCCACCAGATTGGACACTGCCAGCGTCATCTTCACCTCATCGATCTCCGCTGTCACAGGACGGAAGCTCTCCAGGACGACCTCCACATTCTTCTTCTCCGCAATGGGCTTGAGCCGCTTTAAGATCAGCTCCAGAAGCTGGTTGATATTGACCGGCGCGATGTTCAGATCCGGAGCGGTCTTGCCCATCTTCACCAGGGTCAGCAGATCATTGATGATGTCGTTCTCCCGGTCGATCTCTTTCGCAATGTCCTCCATAAACTCCTGATACAGCTCCACAGGCACCTGCTCCTGCAGCACAAGGGAATCTGCCAGCACCTTCATGGAAGCCAGCGGGGTCTTGAGCTCATGGGACACATTGGACACAAATTCCTCCCTGGAAGCGTCCACCGTTTTCAGCCTTCCCAGCAGCTTGTTAAATGCCTCGGAAATCTGCCGGGTCTCCCGGTACGTATTGACATGCAGTTCTTCGTCCTCAAAACCCTCCGTGATATTCTCGATGTCATTTCGGATCTTCCCCAAAGGCTGTACCAGCAGATAGGCAACCAATACAGAAAAAGCCAGCATCAGGATCCCGATGATCCACAGGATCCCCCTGCCCTTTGTATAAAAAATCCGCAGGCTGTCCTCAATCGTGTCCGTAGACACACTGGCGAGCATCACCCCGGTAATCTCCTCCGACCCGGACTCCGTGATCGGGGAGGTCACCTCAATATAGCGGTTTTTCTTGTCATAATAATTGGTGCTTTCTCCCTTCATGCACCGGATGACATTTTCCGAAACAATCGTCTTGCCTTCGTCCAGGGCATAGGTATCCTTGATCACCGTCAGCTCTCTGTTGACGATCATGACCCGTCCGTTATAAATATTAGTCAACTGTGTCAGGCTGGCATTGACGACTTCGGAAGAATTATCCACCAGATAATTGTAGCTGTTCAGCTGATCACATAGAATTGTGCATTGATTCTGTATTTCCGCCGTACGCAGAGAAACCGCCCTGGATTCATATGCTTTGATGATCCCCATATAAGCAATGATTCCCGGCAGTATCCCTGCACATAAAATGACCACTATAATCCGAAAATACAGGCTTCTTATGATAGTATCTCTGATCTGAAAATGAAATTTAACCTTTGAAATAGTAACCAACTCCCCACTTGGTATGAACGTACTGCGGTTCGCTTGGATTGATCTCGATCTTCTCCCTCAGCCTTCTGATATGTACATCCACGGTTCTGGCGCCTCCGGGATAATCTGCGCCCCACACGATGTTCAGCAGGTTCTCCCTGCTGTATACCTTATTGGGGTTCGTGGCGAGAAGCTCCAGTGCGTCAAATTCTTTTGCTGTCAGGTTGATCTCCCGTTCTCCGATAAACACTCTCCTGCTCTCGCAGTCGATCTTCATATTGCCCTTGACGAGAATGGTGCTCTGAGGCGCCTCCTCCTTACGCGCGGTCCTGCGCATGATCGCCTTGATCCGGGCTTTTACCTCGAGAATATTAAAGGGCTTGGTGATATAATCATCTGCGCCGTATTCCAGTCCCAGAATCTTGTCCATGTCTTCGCTCTTCGCCGTAAGCATCACCACCGGCATATCGGAAAATTCCCGGATCTGCTGGCAGACCTCAAAGCCGTCCAGCTTCGGAAGCATCACATCGAGAATGACCAGGTCGTACTCGCACTTCCTCGCAAGGCTGAGCGCTTCTTCCCCGTCATACGCACAATCGACCTCCATGCCGTCCTGTTCCAGACTGAATCGAATCCCTTTCACAATTAACTTTTCATCATCCACAACTAAGATTTTTTTCGCACTCATATGACTCTTCCCTTTAATTTACTGTAATATCATCTTTGAGTTTATTGAATACCCCTTCTTTAATTCCCTCCACCTTCATCAGGTCCTCGATGCTCCCAAAGGGTCCGTTAGACTCCCGATACACGACGATACTTCCGGCTCTCGTATCCCCGATCCCATTCAGAGTCTTCAATTCCTCTCTGGAAGCAGTGTTGATATTTACCTTGCCGCCGGCACTGCTGCCGGACGGGCCGCCGGGTACTGCAGACTGTGAGCCTGCGGCTGCGTCTCCCCCGGCGCTGCCGGATAAGAGATACGCATCCAGTCCCTGACGGACTTCTTCATCTGTGGGAATATAAAGCCTCTCGCCGTCTGACACGGCCTGGGCCTGGTTGATGCTCTCTTCCGCTCCGTCCTCCCGGACGCCGCCTGCACGCGCAATGGCCTCATAGAGCCTTGCGCCGGCCTCCAGTTCATAGACTCCGGGCGTGTTCACCGCCCCGCATACATAGACGAAAATATGCTCCATACTGCCTGAACCCGCATCCGCATTCCCAATCTCCTGTATGTTTCCTGCTGCTTTTCTGTCTCCGGTTTCCTCTGTGCCCTCAGAACCTTCCTTCTCCGAAGAAATGTCCTGATCTGCGGTATCTACTTCTGTTCCCCGGCCATCCTCCAGTCGGAGTGTCTCCAGCTGATCCGTACTCTTACGTCCGCATCCTGCAGACCAGAAGCATACCGTACATAAGCCCAGCATTCCTGCTGCTGTCCGCAATCTTTTTCCGTTCATGTCTCATCCTCACAGGGAAAACCAGTGCAAACCCCTTTACACCAGACATATCTATTGTATCGAATTCGTGCCTAAATTACAATAGGTAAAAATATTTTTATCTTTATTTTATCATTATGACTGGTAAAACGGGCTGCAGCATTCTATCTTTCCCACTGGAAAATGGCGATCCCGACAAGAGCCAGAACAAGCCCTCCTGCCTTGACCCAGTCCCAGGGCGCCTTCTCCATGCCGAACAATCCGAACAGTTCGATCAGATATGCCACCGTCAGCTGCGCGATCACGATCAGCAGCGCGGATTTTGCCGGTCCCAGCGCCCCGACGCTCTTGATCACCGTCCAGGTGATCCCTGCCCCGATGGCTCCTCCCAGCAGCATATACTTAGGCTCTACCCTGGTGATGGCAGAAATATCATCCCGGCCCATGACCAGCCACATGACAAAGCAGACCGCAAAGGCGCTGAGCTGCACCCAGGCGTTGGAGACCCACATCCCGGCTGTTTTGGTCACCTGGGTATTAAAAACCCCCTGTATGCTCATCAGAGCTCCGGATAACAGCGCGATCAAAAAACCAATCATTCCATATCTACCTCCATACCTACATGATCGGATCCCGCCTGCTGCCTGTTTTTTAAAGAAGCAGCAGGGTTCGTCCGGCCTGAGGATAGTATGCTCTGATCGCCATTTTTTATTCACCGGCAAAAAAAGCAGCAAGCGCGGCGCCGCCGGCTCTGCAGAAAATCAGTTCCTCACAGACCTTCTGCATAAAGCAGCCGGCAGCGCCGCGCCTGCCAGGAAACTGCTGCCGCGAGGCAGGCCCTGAAATCAGGACAGCGCCCTTTCCAGTTTTTCGATCATTTCATCCACATGCTTTTCTTCGATGATCAGCGGCGGAAGAAGCCGGAGTACATTTCCTTCCGCAGAGATCACCAAGAGTCCCTCTTCCAGCGCCCGGCGGTTCACCTCCGCAAACGGTTTTGTGAGCACCAGCCCCTGCATCAGTCCTTTGCCCCGCCGTTCCAGGATGCAGTCTGTTTTTTCTGTCAGCTCATCCAGACGCGCCGTCAAATACGGTTCGATCTTTTTTACATGCTCCACGATCTGCTCTTTTTCAAAAATCTCCAGCACCTTTCGTACCGCCATGCAGGCCAGAGGATTTCCGCCGTATGTGGTTCCGTGGTCCCCGGGCTTTAAGGACTGCTCCGCCACACGCTCCGTCATGGCGAACGCCCCCACCGGGATCCCGTTTCCGATGGCCTTTGCCATGGTCATGATATCGGGGCGCACACCGTAGCCCTGCCATGCAAACATGGTCCCGGTCCGTCCCATACCGCACTGCACCTCATCGCAGATCATCAGGATATCCTGCTCGTCGCAGAGCTTCCGGATGCCTTCCATAAATTCCTGCGCCGCAGGATGGATCCCGCCCTCTCCCTGGAGCGGTTCCAGGATGATTCCGCAGGTTTTTTCACTGACCAGCGCCTTCACGCTGTCCAGATCGTTATACTCTGCAAAATGTACTCCCGGAAACAGCGGCTCGAAGGGCTCCCGGTACTCCGAATGTCCGGTGACAGACACAGCGCCTACGGTTCTGCCGTGGAAGGAATGGTTCATGGCGATAAACTCATACCGCCCGGACTTCTTTGTCCAGGCATACTTCCTGGCCGTCTTTAATGCCCCTTCAATGGCTTCCGCCCCGCTGTTCGTAAAAAACACCTTATCCATGCCGGAGGCAGCCGCCAGAGCATCGGCCGCAGCCCCGCAGTTTTCATGGTAATACAGGTTGGATATATGGCACAGCTTATCCAGCTGCGCTTTCAGCGCGTCGTTCAGCTCCGCATTATGATACCCCAGCCCGTTCACTCCGATCCCGGCTGCGAAATCAAGATATTGCTTTCCTTCTGTATCATACAGATACACGCCTTCCCCATGGTCCAATGCCACCGGGAAACGATTATAAATATGCAGCAGATGCCCCTCTGCCCCTCGGATCTTCTCATTCACCATCATAGTACCTGCTTTCTGCGTCATTTAAGATTGCCGTGCCGATTCCCTTGTTCGTAAAGATCTCCAGCAACAGACAGTGTGGGATCCGTCCGTCCAGGATATGAACCCGGGAAACCCCATTTTCAATGGCATCGATACAGTTCTGCAGCTTGGGCAGCATGCCCCCTCCGATATAGCCGTCCGTGATCAGTTCCCTTGCTTCCTCCGCCCGCAGCTCCGAGATCAGCGTTTTGGAATCCTCCGGATCCTTGTATACGCCCTCGATATCGGTCAGAAATGCCAGCTTTTCCGCCTTCACCGCGCGGGCGATGGCACAGGCCGCGTCATCCGCATTGATGTTGTATGTCTGGTAATCATCGTCCATTCCCACCGGGCAGACAATGGGCAGAAAATCCTTTTCCAGCAGATCGAACAGGATCGCTCCGTTGACCTCCTTGATGTCTCCCACGAAACCGATATCCTGGCCGTCCGCATATTTTTTGTCTACCCGGAGAAGCGCGCCGTCCTTGCCGCTGATCCCGATGGCACGCACCCCCAGCTCCTCTACCAGCTGCACCAGTCCTTTGTTGACCTTTCCCAGCACCATCTCGGCCACTTCCATCGTATCCTCGTCGGTTACCCGCAGTCCGTTGATGAATCTCGGCTCCATGCCGACTTTTCCCACCCATCTGCTGATTTCCTTGCCGCCTCCGTGGACAATGATGGGCTTGAACCCGACCAGCTTCAAAAGAGTCACGTCCTGAATGACCTGTTTTTTCAGTTCGTCATCGATCATCGCGCTTCCGCCGTATTTCACCACAATGATCTTCCGGTTAAAACGCTGGATATAGGGAAGCGCCTCGATCAGGACCTGGGCCTTATCCAGGTATTGCTGCATATTCTCATTCATGTTCTGTCCTTCTTTCTGATTCTTATGTGAACTGTTCAAAACGGCAGACCACAGACCCGTCTGCTGCCGTTCTGAATCCTTACGTCAGCTCCTGTAGTCTGCATTGATATCAATATAGCCGTGGGTCAGATCACACCCCCAGGCAGCAGCCGCCGCCTCCCCTTCCTTGATGTCGGCAATGGCCGTCACCTCGGGCTGAGACAGGATCTCCGTCGCCTGTTCCTCGCTGTAATCGACAGCCGACCCGTCCCGGACGAGCTGCAGCCTCCCTACCCGGCTCTCCAGATACAGATCTACCTTTTCCGGGTCAAACTCTGCCCCGGAATATCCCATGGCGCAGAGGATCCTTCCCCAGTTGGCATCGTGCCCCGCAACCGCGGCTTTGGTCAGGTTGGAGCAGACGATGGATTTTGCCAGGGTCTTTGCCTGCTCTTTGGTGGATGCTCCGATCACCTTCGCCTCAAACAGCGCGGTCGCCCCCTCGCCGTCCCCTGCCATTTTTTTTGCAAGCGTCTCATTGACATAATGCAGGGCTTTTGCAAACTTCTCGTACTCGGCCGTACCGCAGCGGATCTTCTCATTTTTCGCCATACCGTTTGCCAGGAGCAGCAGGGTATCGTTGGTAGAGGTATCTCCGTCCACGGAGATCATATTGTAGGTATCCTTTACATCCTCGCTCAGCGCCTTTTTCAATGCCTTCCTCGAGATTGCCGCGTCTGTCGTGACAAACGCCAGCATGGTACACATATTGGGATGGATCATGCCGGAGCCCTTTGCCATACCGCCGATGGTCACAATCTTTCCTCCGATCTCGATCTGAACGGCAGCTTCCTTTTCCCGGGTGTCTGTGGTCATGATCGCCCGCGCGGCCTCATTTCCATGCTCCAGGTCTGCATCCAGTCCTGCAGAGAGCTTCTCGATTCCCGCCCTTACCCGTTCCATGGGAATCTGCATTCCGATCACGCCGGTGGAACCGATCAGCACGCCTTCCTTGTCAATGCCAAGCACCTCCGCAGCCTTTTCGGCTGTCTCACGGCAGATCCGCTCTCCCTCTTCCCCGGTACAGGCATTGGCGATCCCGGAATTGACGATCACTGCCTGGGATTTCACACCGCTCTCCACCACGGCCCTGTCCCATTTCACCGGCGCTGCCTTTACGATATTTGAAGTAAATGTGCCTGCGGTCTTGCAGGGCTTTTCACTGTAGATCATTGCCATATCTGTACGGTCCGCATATTTGATCCCCGCGGCAGCCGCTGCTGCCTGAAATCCCTTTGCGGCGGTCACTCCGCCCTTGATGATTTCCATCTCTTTCATCCTCTCTTTCTCACTTAACGCTGCTGAAGCTTTTTCGCCTTTTCAGTTACAGTCCGCCGGCCAGTGAACCATACCCCGTTTCACTCTGGTCCGGTCATCTATGGAATCACTGCTGGTTAAAGGCCGTGATATTTTCCGTATTCAGTACAAAATCATAGTAATTGAGATCCAGGCGTTCCGTCCACCCGATGGTATTCCAGAACGCATTTCCAATGTCATTTTTCGTAAACGCGATGAGGGACACCTTGCTGATCTGTTCCGCCTTCAGCGCTTCCATGGCACGCACCACCATCGCCTTGCCGACGCCCCGCCTTCTGTAGTCCTCATGCACGCACACATGATACAGACAGCCCCGCCGGCCGTCATGCCCGCAGAGGATGCTGCCTACCACCTTTCCGTCCTCCACCGCCACCACGCTGGTGGTGGGATTCCGTTTCAAAAAGCGCTCCACGCCTTCCCTGGAATCATCAATGCTGCGGATTCCAAAACCCCTGATCGTCATCCAGAGCGCAAATACACCTTCATAGTCTTCTATCGTCATTGTACGTATCATACCATTCCTCCCAATATGAATCCCAGGGCGCACCCGCACAACGGTTCCCCCGGATGCCGCAGGCCGCACGCTGACAAGATCCCCGCAGCCTAGGCCGTCCCGCCTTCCCCTGTTACGGGAATAACGGCACAAGCTCCAGCCCCTCGGATTCCTTCAGCCCGAACATCAGATTCATGTTCTGGACCGCCTGGCCCGCGGCGCCCTTTACCAGATTGTCGATGGCGCCCATCATGATGATCCTTCCGGTCCGGGGATCGATCTGGAAACCAATGTCTACATAATTACTGCCTTCGACCCATCTTGTCTCCGGACAGACACCGTTTTCCAGCACCCGGACAAATGCTTCGTCCCCATAATATCTGTCATAGATGGCTTTGATCTCCTCCGCATCGGTCTTCCTCTTCAATGACGCATATTCCGTAACCAGGATTCCCCGGTTCATGGGAACCAGATGGGGAGTAAAATTGAGCAATACCTTTTCACCGGCCGCATATCCCAGCTGCTCTTCAATCTCCGGCGTATGCCTGTGGGATGCCACTCCATATGCCTTGATGCTCTCATTGACCTCACAGTACAGGTTCGGGACTTTGGCCCCTCTTCCCGCGCCGGAAACGCCGGACTTCGCGTCGATGATCAGCGTCCCCATATCGATCAGCCCTTCCTTTGCCAGGGGATACGCCGTCAGGATCGAGCAGGTCGTATAGCAGCCTGGATTGGCCACCAGCCGCGCCTTCTTCACATCCTCCCGGTTCACCTCGCACAGCCCGTAGACCGCCTCGGGCAGAAACTGGGGACTCTGATGGCGGATTCCATACCACTGCTCATAGACGGACACATCCTTGATCCTGAAATCCGCGCTCAGATCAATGATCTTTACCTTGGACAAAATGTCTTCATTGACGAGCGACGCGCAGAATCCCTGGGGCGTGGCCGTAAAGATCACATCCGCCTGTTCTGCCAGTTCTTCCATATTATCATCCATGCAGGCCGCGTCTACGATCCGGAACATATTTCTGTAGACATCCGCATACTTCTGGTCAATATAGCTTCTGGAGCCATACCATACGATCTCCGTCTCCTTGTGGGCGGACAGAAGCCTCACCAGCTCGCCTCCCGCATATCCGGTCGCTCCGATAATTCCTGCTTTGATCATCCTTTGCACATCCTTTCTCATATAACCAGTAAACATCATATACCTGTTCTTATCTAAAGTAAAGTTTTTTCTTCTTAGCTTTTCTGGAACACTTGCATAATTATACATCTAAAATGAATAATATGCAAGTTTTTTCTTTTTTTCCGCATTTTTATCATAATACCGCAATGAACATCTGCTCATTTTATAAAGCGATGTTGATTCTTGAAAAAAGAAGTGATTTGTGTTAGCATGGAACAAAGAAACGAGGTGAGTCACTCATGCATACCAATGAATCTGCTGAAAACTATCTGGAAACCATATTGATCCTGAGCGAATCCCGTCCTGTGGTGCGTTCCGTCGATATTGCGGCCGAGCTTGACTATAAAAAATCAAGCGTCAGTGTTGCCATGAAGAAGCTCCGGGAAAACAATCATATTACCGTAACTCCGGAAGGCTTTATCTATCTGACCGAGAGCGGGAAAGAGATCGCGGACCGGATCTATGAACGCCATAAACTGCTCTCCTCCTGGCTGGAGCAGCTCGGAGTCGATCCGGAGGTTGCCGTTGCCGATGCCTGCAGGATCGAGCACGTCATCAGCGCGGAAAGCTTTGAGGCCATCAAAAAGCATATTCTATAGAAAGAAAAGAGAGACATTCACAGCAGGGTGTACGTCTCTCTTTTTATTTTCCATCCTTGATTCAATCCAGGATCTTATTCAGAGTACTGAACAGGTTGTCAATATCGATCGGCTTTGCAATATGGCCGTCCATACCGCATCTCAGTGCCGCCTGTTTGTCTTCCTCAAACGCGTTGGCGGTCATCGCCAGGATCGGAATCCCGGCAAGCTCCCGGTCCTCCAATGCACGGATCTCCCTGGTCGCCTCATATCCATTCATCACCGGCATCTGGACATCCATGAGCACCAGCTGATAATATCCATGCTTTGAACGGCTGAGCATCTCCACGGCGATCTGCCCGTTTTCCGCGATCTCCACTTCAAAGCCCGCGTCTCCCAGGATGGCCTCCGCGATCTCCTGGTTCAGTTCATTGTCCTCCGCCAGCAGGATACGCCCGGTATGAAAATCCGGCCGCTTGTTCTCGTCAGACTTGCTCTCCTCTTCCTCATCCGCGTTCACGATCGAATACAGACAGCTCCGAAGCTCTGAGAAAAACAGCGGCTTGCTGCAGAATGCGGTGACCCCCGCTTCCGTCGCCTCTTCCTTGATGTCCGACCAGTCGTATGCGGTCAGGACAATGACCGGCACATTGCTTCCTGTTTCCTTCCGGATCCTGCGGGTCACCTCCACGCCGTTCATATCCGGAAGCATCCAGTCAATGATATACACGCAGTATTCATCCCCGCGCATGACTGCCTGGTGGGTGCGCAGTACCGCTTCCTTTCCGGACAGCGTCCATTCCGCGCGCATTCCGATCTGTCCCAGCATATAGGACACGCTGTCGCAGGTGTTGAAATCATCATCCACGACCAGCGCCCGGCAGTTCTTCAGTTCGGGAATGTTCTGAGGCTCCCTGGCACCGGAATGCAGACGGAACGTGAAGGAAACAATAAATTCCGTACCTACGCCCTGTTCGCTTTTCACTTCAATGGAACCGTTCATCATATCCACGATATTTTTCGTGATCGCCATTCCCAGCCCGGTTCCCTGGATCCCGCTGATGGTACTGTTCTTCTCCCGTTCAAAGGGTTCAAATATATGGGATACAAATTCCTCGCTCATACCGATGCCGGTATCTCTGATGTGGAATTCGTAGCTTGCGTATTCTGTCGTCGGCCTAGGCTTTTCCATCACCCGCATACTGATGATGCCGCCTGCGGTCGTGTACTTGATGGCATTGCTCAGGAGATTTAAAAGCACCTGATTGAGACGGAGTTTATCGCAGTAAATGTCCTCATCCAGGACGTCTACCGTATCAATATACAGCTCCAGCTGCTTTGCGTGGATATCCGACTGTACGATGCTCCTCAGGCCGTGCAGGATATCCGGCAGGCTGCAGGGCTTCTCTTCCAGATGCATCTTGCCGCTCTCGATCCGGCTCATGTCCAGCACATCGTTGATCAGGCTCAGCAGATGGTTGCCCGAGGTCATGATCTTTTTCAGATACTCCTCCACTTGCTCCGGCCGGTCAATGTGGGTGATGGCAAGAGCCGTAAAGCCTACGATGGCATTCATCGGAGTCCGGATATCATGGGACATATTGGATAGGAATACACTCTTCGCCTTGCTTGCCCTGTTGGCCTGCAAAAGCGCGTCCTGCAGCAGATTTTTCTGCTCCATCTCATTGCGGATCTCTTCATCCACACTGCGCAATCCCAGAACGATGCCATGTCCGTCCTTCCAGACGCCCGCGCGCACGATCTTCAATTGATAATACTTCATCTCGCCGTCCCGGAACGTGCGGTAATTCACATAATAGGGATTCTTTTCCTCCAGTACCTTTTTGAGGTTTTCCAGGGAAAAGTCCTGACGCATCGTCTCCTGGTCTTCCTCATAGACGAACTTCTCTATGTATTGCTCCATGCTCTCCTGGAAGGAAAGCTTCTCCGTAAAGATGTCTCCGAACAGCTTTCGGCTGCTGTCCCTCATCCGCAGCGAGCTGCCGGCTCCCGTATCCAGATCATAGAAGCAGACAATATTATAATCAATACTGAGCGCCTGCACCAGCTCCATATGGCGTCGGTCTTTCTTTTCCTCCTGCTGCTTCTGCGCCGTGCAGTCCAGAAGGAAACGCTGATAGAACAACTCTCCTTTTTCTTTGAGGAGCTTGACATTGCCCATAATATGCAGGATCGAACCGTCCTTGTGCCCTACACGGTACTCCACGCTGACGCTGTCGCCCTCTTTTTTCAGTTCCCGGATGGATGCCCTGAGCTTCTCCTTATCCTCATCTAACACAGAGGCCGCCACCATGTCAAAGCCTTCCGCCATCAGTTCATCCTGGGAATCGTATCCCAGGATATTGAGCGCGGCACGGTTCACGCTGAGGATACGGGATCCATCCACGGAATGGGTCATAACGCCGCAATCCATGGTCGTAAAAATGGTCTCCAGAGTGTGGTTCTTCTGGACGATCTCCTGTTCATAGGCCCGCTCCTGAGTGATATCGATCGCCACTCCCACTGTCCCCATGACGCTCCCGTCCAGATCGTACAGCGGAGACTTGTATGTAGTAAGAAGCCTGGTTCCGTCTCCGGTCTTCACCGTCTCCTCGGATACACAGGTCTTTTTCGTATTCATGACCTCAAGCTCTGATTCGATGCAGGCCGGGTCGTCATGCTCTACATCCCAGATATACGCGTGGCCGCGTCCCTCTACCTGTTCCTTGGTCTTATTGACCGTGCGGCAGAAACTGTCATTGACCTTGGTATGGATGCCCTTCTTGTCCTTATACCAGATCAGGTTCGGTACATTGTTGATGGTGGATTCAAAAAAATGGCTTGTCTGCCAGAAATCCCTGCTCATCTTACAGGTCTGCTGCCATCTCAAAAAACGGAAGCGGATCTCGTCGTCTGACATGGGCATCGTCCATATATCCTTGATCTCCGACAGTCTGTCTGTCAAAAGAAGGATCTGATCCTTCTCCGCAAGCAGGATCAGCTCCGCTTCCTTTTTCTTGGCCGAAAGCAGCTTCGGTACCGCTTCCAGGACATCCATGTCCTGCAGATCCGCAAGGATCACATCCGCCTTCGCCGCCAGATCCGCATCCGGCCTGCTGCTCTCCGAAAATTCATGCGTAAAATGCGCAAGCGGAGACATTCCTTTTATGATCTCAAATAATTTTCGCTGATGACCTGCCAGGTAGAAATGCACATTACAATGGTACATACCTGTATATCCTCCTAAACTTACCCGTGATTCACTCAATGACTGTATCAAATATAGCATATCGATATTGCTTTTTCAAGCCTAAAATGCTATATTCGGGCGGGTCAGGGGCCTTTGATAAGGTTTTGACTTTTTTTCATTTTGTGATACAATACGCATAAGACATTGAAGGAGTCGATCATATGCATAATAATAAGAAGTCAGACTTAATTTTAGATTCCATGCAAAAGCTCATGCTCAAAAAGGATACCCGCTCCATCTCCGTCAGCGAGATCGCCAGGGAAGCGGGGATCGGCAAGGGAAGCATTTATTATTATTTCAAATCCAAAGAGGAGATTGTAGACGCCGTGATCGAGCGTTCTTATTCCGATGCGATCCGGCAGGCCCAGGAACTGGTACAGGCTCCCGGCCTGGACGCGCTGACCAAAATGGAGATCATCTTCCGGACCTGCCGGGATTCTTCCATAGAGCTCTCCCGGCAGGAAGCCGGCAGCTATATGGAGCTTCAGCAGAGCGCCCTGCTGCACCAGCAGTATATCTATATCATGATCCGCAACCTGCGCCCTATCCTGGCCGACATCATCCGCCAGGGCAATCAGGAGGGGACTATCTCCTGCAGCTCTCCGGATGAGGTGGCAGAGATCGTACTGATCATCCTGACGATAAAATTTGACACCTATCTGTCGAATTCCGATCTGACGCAGACGCAGAAAACGCTGGATGTATTTACTTATATGCTGGAGACCAGCTTTCAGATCGAGAAGGGGCGGCTGGATTATATCTGGTCGGAATAAAGCACATCAACAAGAGGGGGAATCATTTTATGAGCAGCAGAAAAGACAACTATTTTTCAATACTGGATACCGGAAATATGTTCGAGGATTCCGGACACCGCACCCGATTTAAAGAATTGCTGGATTGTTACGGGGATTTCCCCTTTTTTTCAAAAGGATTGTGCAAATGCATGTATCTCTCCGCCTGGGATGAGGAGCATTTCTGCATCATGCTGGAGATCCTGACCGACCTGAGCCTTGGCCGGGAGACGAGCACCCGGGAAATGCGGGTCAAGGGGGAAGCCCTTGCCGAAGAACGACATGACGCGGAATATTATGTCTATCAGCTTTCCAACGCATTTCTTGACAATGCGCCCTACCGCCTGCCGGAAGCGGCAGAAATCCCGCCGGAGATCCTCCGCATCATCTCCCGCGCCCTCCAGGCAGCCGAGCTGATCGATCAGGCATAGCTGCACCGGCCTCCGTCCGATACGGCATTGGACAGGGGCCGCTTTTTCTACCGCCGTTGATATCGTATCGTAACCGCATGTTTATTGATCACTTAACACAGAACTACGATCTTTCTCGGGGTTGTCTGAGGCGGGATGCTTCTGGTGGTCACTGTATAATAAACCAGAAGGTACCTGTTTCCGATGTCGCAGAAAAAGTTCTGGCCGTTGACGGTCTCGATCTCTGTACTGCGTGCCTGATTCAGCTGAAGGGAATGATCCCCGGCAATCAGATCGCTGTCAAAATATTTCAGATCGATCTGCTCATTTTTTCCAAGCACGGCAATAATCACTGCGCGGTATTGGGGAGGATAGATCATCGACACTGGCAGGGTCTTATCGTAAAATGCGGCTACCCGCGTTCCCGGGCGGAGCTGCCTGCAGTCGATCACCTCCGTCTCCTGATCTATGACAATGTTTACAATCCCCTCCTGCACGCGCAGGGCGACCATCTGGCTGCAGCAGCCGCTGCCTGTAAAATTCATGACAACGCCCACAACCGGAACCAGATTACCATATTCCATATAAAAGACTCCTTTCGCAGCGTACTTTAAAGCGCTGCTTTTTTATTTAACATATGGAGTGCGGGCGGAAATGGTTCCTTTTGTACTGTATCATTCATTTTCAGCAAGATAATTTCTTTTCAATAATTCTAAATAATAATATCTTTTATATCCAAAAACCATATTACCAAGTCTGCAGCAATTCCTACTACCGCAAACACATTGAAATAATATACGGCTTGATTTTAAAAAAATCGTGATCTCATTCTTTACAACACAATTATACCATTATCCAGCAAAAACTACAATATATTGTATATTTTTTTGGGGCCAATACAATATATGCAACCACATTAAATATGACACTATATTTTTCACTTAACAAAAATACCGCAGCCTCCATGGCCACGGTACTTTCAAGCCTCCCGGCATTATTAAATCATAACGTATACTTAGAACTTCCCAGCCTTCGCCGCTTCCTCTACGGAAACCGCAACTGCAACTGTCATGCCGACCATCGGGTTGTTGCCTGCGCCGATCAGACCCATCATCTCAACGTGAGCCGGTACGGAGGAGGATCCTGCAAACTGAGCGTCAGAGTGCATACGTCCCAATGTATCTGTCATACCATAGGAAGCCGGGCCTGCTGCCATGTTATCCGGATGCAGTGTACGTCCTGTACCGCCGCCGGATGCTACGGAGAAGTACTTCTTGCCCTGTTCTACACATTCCTTCTTGTAAGTACCTGCTACCGGATGCTGGAAACGGGTCGGGTTTGTGGAGTTGCCGGTGATGGAAACATCAACGCCTTCCTTGTGCATGATCGCAACACCCTCACGTACATCATTCGCGCCGTAGCAGTTTACCTTGGAACGAAGTCCGTCAGAGTAAGCGATTCTCTGTACTTCCTTCAGTTCTCCTGTGAAGTAGTCATAATCTGTCTCAACATAAGTAAATCCATTGATTCTGGAAATGATCTTTGCAGCGTCTTTTCCAAGTCCGTTCAGGATGACGCGCAGAGGTTTTTTACGAACCTTGTTTGCCTTTTCCGCAATACCGATCGCGCCTTCTGCTGCCGCAAAGGACTCGTGGCCTGCCAGGAACGCGAAACAGTCAGTATCGTCTTCCAGAAGCATCTTGCCCAAGTTGCCGTGTCCCAAACCTACCTTACGCTGATCCGCAACGGATCCCGGAATGCAGAAAGCCTGGAGGCCTTCCCCGATCGCTGCTGCCGCGTCAGCCGCGGTCTTGCATCCCTTCTTGATCGCGATCGCAGCGCCTACTGTGTAAGCCCAGCATGCATTTTCAAAACAGATCGGCTGAATCCCTTTTACCTGGTTGTACACATCAAGCCCGGCATCCTTTGTGATCTTCTCTGCTTCTTCGATAGAAGCAATGCCATAGCTGTTCAAAACTTCATTGATTTTATCAATTCTTCTCTCATATGATTCAAATAAAGCCATCTCATTATCCTCCTGAATTATTTTAGAAAACCCTGGTAATCGTCAGACTATTCTTTACGCGGGTCAATGATCTTAGCAGCATCATCCACACGGCCGTACTGTCCCTGTGCCTTCTCCCATGCTACATTCGGCTCATCACCTGCTTTGATGAAATCTGTAAACTTTCCAAGATTAGCGAACTTATATCCGATGATCTCACCATTGTCGTCCAGCGCGATTCCTGTTACGTAGCCTTCTGCCATCTCCAGATAGCGAGGCCCTTTTGCCAGTGTTCCATACATGGTACCAACCTGAGAACGAAGTCCCTTTCCAAGGTCCTCCAGGCCTGCGCCGATCGCAAGTCCGTCCTCAGAAAATGCGCTCTGGGTTCTTCCATAAACAATCTGAAGGAATAATTCTCTCATAGCCGTATTGATGGCATCACATACAAGATCCGTATTCAGCGCCTCCAGAATGGTCTTGCCCGGAAGGATCTCGGAAGCCATTGCTGCGGAGTGGGTCATTCCGGAACATCCCAGCGTCTCAACGAGCGCTTCCTGGATGATACCGTCCTTTACATTGAGTGTCAGCTTGCAGGCGCCCTGCTGGGGAGCACACCAGCCAACGCCATGTGTAAAGCCGGAGATGTCTTTTACTTCTTTTGCTTTGACCCATTTTGCTTCTTCCGGGATCGGAGCTGGTCCGTGATTCGCACCCTGGGCTACCGGACACATCATTTCTACTTCATGTGAATAAATCATGTTAATACTCCTTTCAAATATGTATGATTTTTTCTCTCGTATAATGCCGGATACCTTATAGCGTCTCCATCGTTCCATACGGAAAAACACGGCTCGCAGCTTTTCCGCATATGGAGATAAGGTATGTTAAATTAACATCACACTACTGTTATTTTCGCACAAAATATTCTGTACGTCAATCGTCACTTTGTACAAGATTTCTATAACTTTTTGTGTAGGTTATAGGACACAACTTGACCGGACGTGCCCTGTAACTCAGACCGTCGTTTAAGCGTCTACGCTCCATTTGGGTCCACACTAAGCGAACATCCACTGAGCGTTAAGTGCTCTGCAGCAATGGACGGCCTGAATTTCAGCTTTTATGTGCTGCTTCCAATTCACAGCCTGATTGCCCTGGAATCATAACGCATCTGACCGTGCAACCAGCATCTCCGCCGCCAGCTCCAGCGCTGCCTTCACTGTATCCATCCGGTTCTGCTCCCGGTCCCCGTGAAGGTTCAGCCGGCGGACCTGTACCTCTCCCCGGACACAGCAGCCGATATACACCAGCCCCACCGGTTTTTCCGGCGTACCGCCTCCCGGTCCTGCGATCCCTGTAGAGCTCAGGCCCACATCCGCGCCTGCCGTCCGGGCCGCGCCTGCCGCCATCTCATATGCCGTCTCTTCACTGACCGCGCCGAACTGCTCCAGCGTTTCCGCCCGCACTCCCACCAGACGCTGCTTTGCTTCATTCGAATAAGTCACATATGCCTCGCCGAACACGTCCGACGCACCGGCTACATTGACCAGCGTCCCT
This sequence comes from Lachnospiraceae bacterium, assembly GCA_910575475.1. GTDB lineage: Bacteria > Bacillota > Clostridia > Lachnospirales > Lachnospiraceae > Schaedlerella. The sequence continues at coordinate 105,774 of CAJTGD010000009.1, forward strand.
GCGATCAGGCCGCCGGTACAGGATTCCGCCGCTGTGATTGTAAGATCTCGTTCCTTTAAAAGCCGAACCACCTGTTCCTCCGGGGAATCCGGCCGTCTGATCTCCTGCATCCTACATTCCTCCCTGGGTCAGGACCTGCTTATTCTTCGCCACATAATCCACCAGAGAAATGATGGTGAGCGCCAGAGAGATCCAGATCAGAGCCTCGCAGATCAGGTCAAATACACCGCCGAAATCCGCGATCAGCAGGATCACCATCGCCATCTGGGAAACCGTCTTAAACTTCCCCCAGTAGCTTGCGGCGATCACGATCCCGTTGTCGGAAGCCACCAGGCGAAAACCGCTGATGATAAATTCCCGGGCAATGATGATGATGACAAACCAGGCGGTGAGCTGGCCGGAATCAATCATGCAGATCATGGCAGAGCAGACCAGCAGCTTGTCCGCCAGCGGATCCATAAACTTTCCGAAATTGGTCACCAGGTTATATTTCCGGGCGATCTTGCCGTCCAGAAGGTCCGTCAGGCTGGCCACACAGAACAGCACAAGCGCAATCCATTTATTGGCGGTTCCTCCCACATCTGTCAGCATAAAAAACACAAAAAATGGTACCATGACGATCCGCAATACCGTCAGTTTATTTGGTAAATTCATTCTACAAGTCCTCCTATCAAATCATATTCCAATGCACCGGTTACTCTGACCTTCGCAAAATCGCCGGACAGCAGCAATTCCCCTGTCTCCACAAAGATCATCCCGTCCACGCCGGGGGCATCCCGGTATGTCCGCCCTACGTATGCATTTTCGTCCGCTACACGGCCCTCGATCAGGACCAGTACCTCCCGGCCCACCATGGCCTCGGCATTTTCAAATGCGATCTCCTGCTGCAGCTCCATGATCTCGGCCTGCCGCTCCTGCTTCACTTCTTCTTCGATCTGATTCGGCATCTCTGCCGCAGGAGTGTCCTCCTCCGGCGAATAGGTAAATACCCCCAGCCGGTCAAATTCCATCTGATCCACAAAATCTACCACTTCCTCATGTTCCTTTTGTGTCTCCCCGGGAAATCCAGTGATCAGCGTGGTCCGAAGGCAGATATCCGGAATCTCCCTGCGCAGCTTCTCTACGATCCCGATCATCTGCTGTTTGGACGTTCTGCGGCCCATCCGTTTCAGGATCCGGTCATTGGCATGCTGGATCGGCAGATCCAGGTAATGGCAGATCTTCGGCTCTTCCTTCATGACCCGGATCAGTTCATCCGTAATTTCCTCCGGATAGCAGTACAGGATGCGGATCCACCGAAGCCCTGTGATCCTGCATAATCTGCGCAGGAGCTGGGGCAGCTTCTTTTCCCCGTAAATGTCCTTTCCGTACAGGGTCGTCTCCTGGGCCACCAGGATCAGCTCCTTAACCCCCTGCTCCGCCAGCTCTTCCGCTTCCTTTAACAGCCGTTCCATTGGCACGCTGCGGAAGCTCCCCCGGATCCTGGGGATGATGCAGTAGGTACAGTGCTTATCACAGCCCTCCGCAATCTTTAAGTAAGCGTAATGCCCTCCTGTCGTCACCAGACGCTTCGTCTCCACAGCAGGAAGGGACTGCAGATCCGCGAGCCGCACCTCCGGCTGTCCCGCAAGCGCCGCATCCAGTGATTCCAGGATCTGGTCATAGGCGGCCGTCCCCAGCACCGCATCCACCTCCGGGATCTCATCCAGAATCTCCTGCCGGTAACGCTGGGCCAGACATCCGGTCACGATGAGCGCTTTCAGACGTCCTGTCTTTTTATATTCCGCCATCTCCAGAATATTCTGGATGCTCTCCTCCTTGGCATCGTGGATAAAGCAGCAGGTGTTGATGATGATCACCTCCGCCTCCGCCTCGTCATCCGTCATCTCATGCCCGCGGGAGGCCAGAAGCCCCAGCATCACTTCCGTGTCCACGAGATTCTTGTCGCAGCCCAGAGAGATAAATAAAATTTTCATAATCTGTTCTCCATCTGTCCTTTCCTGACGGTTCCTAAAACAAGACGGCTATCACCTATAGCAGATAGGGATAGCCTGTCTCTCGTATCACTCTGTCGCTGCTTCCGCCGCCGGAATCTCTTCCGTCAGCGGTTCCTCTTCCAATACTTCCTCTGTCAGCGCTTCCTCAGATGCCAGCTCCTCTTCCTCGGCAGCCGCACTCTCCGCGATGATCTTTAATTTTCCTTCATTCAGCTCCTGGATTGCCAGGGAAAGCGGCTTTGCCTCACTCTTGATATTGACCATCGGCAGCTCGCCGTCGATGATCTGCCTGGCCCTTTTGGATGTGGCAAGTACGATGGAATACCGGCTGTTGACGATCTTTGTCTCGCCCTCTTCCACGTCCTTATTCACCACTTTCATCAAATCTGTATAAGACGGATGCAACATACTTCTTATTCTCCTTTCAATCTCTGCAGATCCTGCTTGATCTTTTCCATAAATTCCGTATTCCGGAAGCTCTTTCGGTGCTCTCCCTGGATAATGTCGTGCAGCTCCTTCGCGCACCGCTCCAGGTCGTCGTTGATGATCAGATAATCATACTGATCCATACCGTCCGCTTCCTCCACGGCCCGCCTGAGCCTGGAATCAATGACTTCCTCAGTCTCCGTCCCCCTGCCCGTCAGCCGGTGCTTCAGCTCTCCCGCCGTCGGGGGTGTGACAAACAAAAGCACGGTCTCCGGAAATGCCTTCTTCACCTTCATGGCCCCCTGAATCTCAATCTCCAGGATGACGTCCTTTCCTTCCTCCAGCTTCTGCTCCACATAGGCGCGGGGCGTTCCATAGTAATTATTTACGTATCTAGCATACTCTATCAGCTGATCCTGCGCAATCATTTTTTCAAATTCTTCTGTAGTGATGAAAAAATATTCTCTGCCGTCTTCTTCTCCGTCGCGCGGATGTCTTGTAGTCGCAGAAATCGACAAGGTATACTGTCCGGGATGATTTTTTAAAAGCTCCTTCATCAGCGTGCCTTTTCCCGCCCCGGAAAAACCGGATACAACGATCAAAATCCCTTTGGAATCCATCATACGCTTCACCTCATCTTGAATGGTCTACAGAACAGCAGACCCTGAATCGTTACTCAATGTTTTGAATCTGCTCTCTTATTTTTTCGATCTCTGTCTTCAGGCTGATGGCGTAATTCGAGATCTCCTGGTCATTGGCCTTGGACAGGATCGTGTTGGCTTCCCGGTTCATCTCCTGTGCGATGAAGTCCAGCTTCCGTCCGATCCCCTCGGACTCATCCAGTGTATCGCGCATATGGGAAATATGGCTCTTTAAGCGAACCACCTCTTCGTCCGTGCAGATCTTGTCCGCAAACAAGATCACCTCCGCCGCAATCCGGCTCTCTTCCATCTGCACATCTCCCAGCAGCTCCCGGACCTTCTCTTCCAGCTTCGCCCGGTACTGTGCCGCGATCTCCGGAGAATGCGCTTCGATCCCGGCGATCAGAACCTCCATCCCGGAAAGCTTCGCGAGGATATCTTTTTTCAAATGCTCTCCTTCGGTTGCCCTTGCTGCCACAAACTGCTCAAATGCCCCTTCCAGGACCGTCTTGAGGCCCTTCCACAGTTCTTCCTCATCTACGGTCTGCTCTTCCATCGTCAGCACCTCCGGACACCGTGCCAATGTGGCCAGGCTCAGATGGTCATCCAGGCCAAATTCCTCCGCCATCTGCCGAAGGTACTTCACATACTCCCCGGCAAGCGCTGCATTGTACTTCAGGCTTCCCTGCGCTTCGGATACATCCTCATACAGAATGAAAATGTCAATTTTCCCGCGGCTTGCGTAATCCTTCAGCAGCGTCCGGATCGCACTGTCAAAAAAGTTCAGCTTCTTCGGCATCCGGATATTCACATCCAGATACCGGTGGTTTACACTCTTTAACTCTGCCGTAAACTTCCGGGAATCCTGCTGATACTCGCATCTTCCAAAACCTGTCATGCTTTTGATCATGATTCTCGCCCTCTATAGTCTATTTTATTTTGTATTGTTCTGTTAGGAGTTGTAGAAAAATAACTGACACATCTTGACTTGTTTTTCTACAACTCCTTAATCTTGTGTAACAGTCAGATAACTATCATGAGCCACCTTCACAGATAACATCATAAGTACATACATACTTGTTTATTATACATCCGATTCAAGGGTTCGGTCAACTCTTTGGCAGAAGTTTTACACTTTTTCTGACAGAAAAAAAGATGCAAAGACTTTACTAAATCAATAAAGACTTTACACCTTGCGCTCACATCGGGGTGACAGGATTCGAACCTGCGACCTCACGGCCCCCAGCCGTGCGCTCTAACCAAACTGAGCCACACCCCGCCAACAAATACTATTATATGAGATTTTGGATGAAATGTAAAGAAAAATCTGCATTTTTTTCCAACAAATTCTCCGAAAAAACAGACTAAAACTTTTATAATTTTTCCTGCCTGTTCACCTGATTCAATACGTATGCAATAAGATGCTGCTTTTCCCACTCAGCTCCGCGGTATCCTAAAACGAATTGAATCTCTCTTTCCGTCAGATAAATGATGTCTTCCGTATTTTGTCTGTAGCAAACCCGATAGGGGACACCAGATTCTTTATATTCCTCATAAGAAAATGGCTGACGCACCAGCTGGTCCAGCGTAATGGAATATACATCACACAACTTTGTCAGCAAAACCAGATCCGGGTCTCTCTTTCCGGTCTCATAATTGGAGTATGCCTGACGGGAAATGTTGATCTTATCAGCTAATTTCTGCTGAGTATAACGGTAAGCTTCCCGGTATCTTTTTAAATTATATGAAAGCTGTATATTCGCCATTGTGCACCTCCATATATAAAGAAAATGATTTATAATCTGTAAAATGTAAAAATACAAAATATCATTTTTTAATTATAACATCTATTTCCTTATATAGGTCGTTATGCAACAATATACAGACTATATTTTATTTGCACACAATATGATTCAATAAAATAATCTTAATAACAATAAAACTCGCCTCCCTAACAGAAAGACGAGTTTTATGTTACCTATCACACAAAATAACGTATATTACTTATACATTACATTATTTTATAAATTTACGTGTTATTTCTTTTGTTGCTTACTCCGTTACGGGCAAATCTTAGAATTCACCTGTTTTCGGGGAAGTACCTGTAGTAGCTGCACCAGCTGCTGGCTTGTTAGATGTTCCCGGCTTATCTGTAGACGGTGTCTTGTTGTCATCCGGGTTTGTAGGATCGATAACTACCGGCGGCTGCTCATTTCCATTACTATCTTTTTCGATAGCAACGACCTTGCCGTTTCTCATCGTCTTAAGAAGGATAACTGCACCCTTGTGATCAACTGTGAAATCTACTTTACCGTCGCCATTGATGACACCTGAACGCATTTCCCAAACACCAGTATTCTCACCAGTCTCGAACATTGCCCAGATTTCATCTCCCGGATGATACTTGGACTCATCATATACATCTGTTGAGAAATCAGCACCCAAAGCAAATGTAAGAACATTATCCATATCTTCGCTTAAACCAGTTACAACAACAATTGCTTCCGGTGAAATCGAATTTGCATTAGTCTTTAAACCATTTTCTTTGATAATATCAAGTACTTCTTCGATTGTATTGGTGCTATCATAAGCCTCGCTGTCAGGTCTGATACCCGTTCCTGATATCGTCAGCTCATTATTTGTCTCACCATCTCCATTTGTAGCATCTACACTTACACCCAATTGGTTCGTAGAACCATCATTAGTTGTAGCTGGAGTATAAAAAGGACTATCTGTGTTCCAGTTGTTTAAAGAAGCCTGTGCTGATCCACTAGGAGTCGCATTAGGAACAGCATTGTCATCAGTTCCCGGCGCAGCAAAAGCTGTCATGCTTAATCCCATACACATTGTTGTTGCTAAAGTAACAGCAACAATCTTTTTTAAATTAATCATTTCTCTGTTTCCTCCTGAACTTCATTATTTTGTGTGATTATATATTAAAACCCTTATTCAGAGTTTTAATACCGCTTTTCATCTACCAGCACCCCATTCACTAACCAGCGCTGATCCGGGAATTCATCAATACATGTTGAAAGTGTAACTATACTGTCACCAAACTTTACATCCAAGTCACTATTGACGTTCCCATCCATACACGCCTTTAAATCTGAAATATACTTATTAAAGTCTTCATCATATGTAAAGGCGTAACTCATAACCAAATATCTATCATCAAATGCAACTGTTGCAAAGAGCTGATATTTCTTCACTCCATCCGGATAATAAATATAAATATATGGATTTTCATCAAAGAACTCTTTATCCCTATATTTTTTCAATTCACTGAACATCGTCCCATCATGTAACGTATGTCCATAAATAATTGAAATATTATCAGAAAAATCAGAAGCATCATATTTTTCCATATATATAGATCCCGGGAGACCAACTTGACCATCAATGGTTCTTTCCAAATAATAATTATCTTCCTCTTCTTTGCTCTGCAACACCGGATAATCTATATTAGTTCCCGGGATTTTAATCCAGCCAACCACATCAGGATTTGTCTGCTTCAAACCTTCAAAATCTATTTCCACATCAAAAAGTTCATCTGCATCTTTTACATTATCTGCTTTTGCTTTATCATATGAATCTTTTGCATTTGTTAAATATCCTTCCTCAGGTTCTGCCGTTTCTACGACACTATCGCTTTCTTTTTTATTAAATGTCAAAAACCCGCCGGCTCCTCCTAATACTAGTAATAAAACAATGCCACTTATAATCAGAATCTTTTTGTTTGACTTCATCCTTAGATTACCTCACTTTACTCTTCTCTAATCCACTTCTTCATAAAATGTATTTATAATTATTTCTTTAACAGCATCTACATCCATACGATAATTTGTATGCCCATCATCTCCCACTACGCTTTTTCCTGGAAGCATCTGTATCATATCACTTGAAAACGATATCTTCGGCATCTCCGATACAAGAAACATTATATCCTCCGTTGTAACATCAGTACACATATTTCTATCTTTCTGTAATTCTTGAAAAACAGTAAGTGGTATAGTAGGATCACTTTTAATAGCGTCTTTTGCTTTATCAATAAAAGCCTCAGCATATTGTTTTTGACGTTCTGTCCTCATAGCAGCCCCATTCAAGTCATGCCTATTTCTCACTCTCACAAAACGTAATGCAAGAGCTCCATCAAGATGTACTGTTTCTCCATATGGCAACTTTGGTTCCCATTCTTCTATATTTTCCAAAACTTCGACATCCACACCGCCAATCGCATCATTTATTATCGCCAATGCATCAAAATTGATTGCACAGCATCTCTGAATTTGAATATCATATAATAATTTTGACACAGCATCTTTAGTAAATTCGTTGCTTTGCTGCATCGATACCCCATAAGCATACTGAATGCATAACTGCATCTGCTCTTTAGAACTCAGCTCTCCATTTTTTGTTGTTTGAATCTCTGCCATGGTATCGCGTGGAATAGCAATACCTTTCATTTCATTCTTTTTTGTGTCAATACTAACCAATATAATCGCATCTGCCATGCCAATATTGCCACGATTAGCTCGTATATAAGGCATTGATACGCCTTTATCAATTCCCAAGCATAAAATATTAACAATCTCTTGCCGATACTTATATTTTTTACTTTTATATATTGTATATTGTTCTTCTGCTCTCAAATCAACCTTTCCCTTTGTTCTAAGAGAAAAGTATGCAATCATTCCTCCTACCACAACTAAAGCTATAACAATTATACTTCCCCATAAGAACTTTCTCCATTTACATTGTCTTTTTTTGTTTTTCTTTCTAAATCTATTTCTCTTCACTTCATTGCGAGCATCTACTTCCTCTGTATTTTTCATACCATCCATATTTTCACCAATATGTACGTTTTTATCACGCACTCACATTTTATAAAATTCTTTACTTTACAATGTATATCGTTCTAGTATAACTATACATATCATCTTCTACATATGCACACCCATTTTATACCCCTCTGTTCAAGATGTCAATACCTTTTAACCGATTAAAAACAAATTTCATTTCCAATTTATTCTATCTACATTGTATATGACTTCATACAATGTGCGTATAACATAAAAAAATCTCTCATAAACAAATATAGTATATCACATCTGACATGATTTGACAACCCCTATCAGCTTATTTTTTAACATTTCCGTAACATTTATTTTATTCTCATACTGTTTCATGCGAATAACCTCGTAATTTAAGACTATACAAAGTCTAATAACCATCAATCTCTTCTTCACATATCACGAATATAAACCTTTTATAATGCAGACAGTACATTAGCTTCTAATATTAAGCAACTGTGCTCTCCCATGGATTTTAATATCCACTGAATTAGCTGGGATAAAAATGCAGTCCCCTTTGAAAAAGCGAATTGTCTCTTCTCCAAAAAACAGGGTTCCACATCCATTTAAACAAAGCAATACATGAAAAGACAGACCATTTGTTTTATAATCCACCATTTTTCTTTGCCGCTCTGTATTAATCAAAACTCTCTCTACTTGAAAATTTTTACAGCGGCAAAGCAACTCCGAGGCCCATCCCGGCTTATAGTTTAATACACGCATTGGTTGAACCGGCTCCTTTACTCCACTCAAATTTGCCACAGCCAACGCTTTTTCTATATGAAGTTTCCTTTTCTTACCGTCCTTATCCACCCTGTCATAATCATAGAGACGGTACGTCAAATTTGAACTTTCCTGTATTTCAGCAATCAGTATTCCTGCTCCAATCGCATGAATCGTTCCAGCTTCAACATAAAAAACATCGCCCGGTTTTACTGATATCTTTTGAAGATATCTTTCAAACGTGCCCTCTCGAATACTTTTTTTGATAGATACTTGATTCATTTCATGATGTAGCCCCCAAAAAAGTCTAGCATCCTTTGCCGCATCCAACACATACCACATCTCCGTCTTACCAAGCTGTCCATTCTCATGCACTTCGGCATATCTATCATCTGGATGTACTTGAACAGATAAATCTTTCTTAGCATCTATAAACTTGATAAGGATAGGAATACCATCTTTCGTTCTTGGGTGTGTGCCAATAAACTCAGGATTACTTTTCAACACTTCTGTCAAAAGCATGCCCGCAAATTCTCCACTCGCCACAATATTTGTCCCATCTGGATGTGTAGAACACTCCCACGTCTCTGCCAGTGGCTCCATATTTATTCCCTTTGAAAAATCATCATTCAGTCTGTTCCCACCCCAAAGATAGTCTTTTCCAACAGGCCTCAAAAGAAATGGCTTAAATACCTTCTTTTGTTTATCCTTCGAGATTAAACTTGTATTTGTCATGAACCGATATCTCCTTACCAAGCTGAATCTCCATTACTTTCAATTCTGTTTCTGCAATAATCGTATGTCTACATCCCGCCTGCATCGTAACAACATCCCCTATCTGAACTCTCTGTTCCATCCCATCAACAATTGTAGTTCCAGAACCGCTGACTATCACCCATACCTCATCCCTCATCTTGTGGTTATGGTAATTCATCTTATGCCCAGGATTTAATGTCACCTTAATAATCATACTTTCTTTCTCAACATCAAGAACTCTAAAACTTCCCCAAGATTTTTCTGCAAACATAATTTGTTGATCAAGCATTTCTACAAACGGTTTTATAAAGCTAGACTGCTCTTTGTCTGATACCAATATCCCTTCCGGACTTGCAGAAATAACAACATCATGGATTCCCATTGCAAAAATCGGCATTGAAAGTTCATTAATAATATGCACATTCTCACATTTTTCATTCATCTTTGCTTTTCCAATGATTTTTTCGCTCATTGATTCCGTTAACGTATTCCAAGTGCCAATATCTTTCCACTTCCCTACAAAACGTCCAACCTGTATATTTTTTTCCTTTTCTACAACTGCGTAGTCAAAACTTATTTTCGGTAAATTTTCGTAATTTGAAAAAAGCTCAATATATGAAGATATTCCACAGCACTCCTTCATAATATTTAAAATATATCTCAGTTTAAATGCAAAGATTCCTCCATTCCATAACGCACCTTGATTTATATAATTTTGTGCTGCTTCCAAATCAGGTTTTTCTTTAAATGCTGATACTCTGCTAAGCTTTTCCCTATTTTCTGGAATAATATATCCATATTTTTCGCTTGGATATGTTGGTTCAATTCCCATAAGTACGAGATTTGTTTCGCCCTTTTTTGCCTGTTCTCCAAGTTCCTGCAACATTTCAAAATAGTCATCTTCTACATATGGGTCAACCGGGCATACTACAGCTACATCATTCTCGTCAACCCCCTGAATATCATGCAGGTATGCCGTAGCAAGGGCTATCGCTGGGAACGTATCCCTCCTGCAAGGTTCTATTGAAATCCCAATCTCATCACCAATTTGATTATTAATTGCCGACACCTGACTTTTTGAAGTGGCAATCGTAACCTTACCTTCTGGATCCACTTTCTTAATCTGGCGATAGACACGCTGAACCATGGACTCATATCCATCTTCTGTTTTAAAAATCTTTATAAATTGCTTTGATCTTATATCATTAGAAAGTGGCCACAATCTTTTCCCTGATCCGCCGGATAACAGTATTATGTTCATTACACATATTCTCCCAATTTTTGTATTACTACTCTCTGCCAATATACTTTCTGAAATCTCAGATTATTATCTTGTAGCAAAATCTGGATTTTTTATAAAGTCCTCATAAGTTAATCTGATTCCTTCCCTAAGCCCTATTTTATGACTCCATCCCATTTTATTCAGTTTTGAAACATCCAATAATTTTTGTGGCATACCGTCCGGTTTTTCTGGATCCATAACAATTTCCCCTTCATATCCAACAATCTCCGCAATAATTCCAGCAAGCTCCTGAATCGAAACATCTACTCCAGTTCCTATGTTAATAAAATTATTACCATGATAATTCTCCATAAGAAATAAAGCCGCTTCAGCCATATCATCTACAAACATAAATTCTCGACGCTGCCTGCCGCTTCCCCAGACTATAACCTGTTTTGCCCCTGTTTGCTTTGCTTCATGGAATCTCTTAATCAATGATGCCATTACATGTGCATTTTCATTATAATGGTCATTAATTCCATACAGATTGCACGGCATAACACTAACATAATCTGTACCGTACTGTCTATTGAAATATTCACATAAACGTAGTCCTGTAGCTTTTGCAATCGCATATCCTTCATTCGTTGGTTCAAAAGGGCCGGTTAGAAAATATTCTTCTTTCATAGGCTGTAAACAGAGCCTAGGATAAATACAGGATGAACCCAGAAACATCAATCGCTTTACACTATTCCTATATGCTGTCTCAATAACATTATTTTGAATTTTTAAATTCGTAAGCAGCATATCCGCTGGAAAGTCTATATTTTTTTTTATGCCACCTACTGCTGCTGCTGCTAAAAACACATAATCTGGTTTCTCATTGTCGAAGTATGCCCTCACAGCCTTCTGGTCTGTCAAATCCAATTCCTTTGATGTTTTATAAATAATATTGCTGAAGCCTTTTTCTCGAAGCTTCCGAACCAATGCAGAACCAACCATGCCCTTATGACCACATACATATATTTTTGCTTTTTTTTCCATAATCCTTTCTCCTAAATGACTAAACTGTTTTTAATACATCTATCAACAGATTAATCTCTTTTTCCATTTTCACAGAATGATTTCCAACAAAAAAACCATTTTCATGTATATAATCCGCACAGACAAGTTCTCCTGAAATGGATGCATTCATATATTTAAATGCAGGCTGTCTTGCAAAATTCCCTGCGACAATTGGCCTTACTTCAATCCCCGCATTACGCAAAGCTTCAATAAAACTTTCCCTTTCTCCGCTATATTCTTCTCTGAGAATAAGGGCAAAACCAAACCAGGACGACTCCCCTGTTTCCAACTGCGTATAAAATCTTTCGTCCGCCTTCATCATTCTCTTAAATACGTCAGCATTATCACGCCGAATTCTTACGAAAGAATCCAACTTCTTAATCTGCTCCAGACCAATTGCTGCTTCCATTTCAAGCGGCCTTAAATTGTACCCCGGCATAATAAACTGAAAACTTTCATAAAACTCATTCTCATTCTTCCGATAAAGACTACTGGAATGCGGAAGCTGACGAGTCCATCCATGTGTTCTGATTGACAACAGATAATGATATAATTCCTCATCATCCGTAACCGTAACTCCACCTTCCATCGTACAAAGATGATGAGAATAAAACGTAGAAAAGGTTCCTAATATGCCAAAAGTTCCTGCAAATTTATTTCTGTACTTTGCTCCCATTGATTCGCAATTATCTTCAATAAGAATTAAATCGTATCTTTTGCATATTTCCCGCAATCTTTCAAAATCATTGGGATTACCCAAAAGATTTACAGCAAAAATTGCCTTTACATCATCTGTAATGGCATCTTCAACCTTATTCAAATCCATATTTAGTGTCTTACAGTCAATATCAACAAGCCGTGCTTTCAGACCACACTGTTCTAGTGGGAAATAAGTCGTGCTCCACGAAACTGCAGAGACAAGAACTTCATCTCCTCTTTGAAGCCTTCCTGAATATATTAACGCAGAAATCGCCAGAAGATTTGCCGATGAACCCGAATTGGACATAACTGCATACTTCGCGCCAAAATACTTTGCAAATGCTTTTTCATATGCCTCTACCTCAACTCCCATCGTAAAGCGATTTGAGCTGATTACTCTGCGAATTGCTTCCAATTCTTTTTCATCCCAAGTATCATTTGACAAACTATATCTAATTTCCATCACCCTACCTCCAGTATTGCCTTTTCCCTTTTTGCCAGTTTTCTATCATGCTCCGCCATAATTTTTACCAATTTTTCGTAGCTTGTTTTCTGTGGATTCCACCCTAAAACTGTTTTTGCCTTTGTTGGATCTCCCCAAAGATTATCCACATCCGTAGGACGGAACCATGTAGAATTTACACAGACAAGCATTTTACCTGTCTTGGCATCGTATCCTTTTTCTTCAATGCCTTCCCCCTCCCATCGGATATGGATATCATTTGCCGCAAAAGCTTTCTCCGTAAAATCCCGGACTGTATGCTGTACCCCTGTAGCAATTACAAAATCATCCGGCTTGTCCTGCTGTAAAATAAGCCACATACACTCCACATAATCCTTTGCATAGCCCCAGTCTCGAAGCGAATTCATATTTCCCAACTCCAAGTGATCCTGAATACCTTCTGCAATACGGCCTGCCGCAAGAGTAATCTTTCTAGTCACGAATGTCTCTCCCCGGCGTTCAGACTCATGATTGAACAATATTCCATTCGCCGCAAATAGTCCATATGCATCCCTGTATTCCTTCGTAATCCAAAATGCATACTGCTTTGCAACTGCATATGGTGAATATGGATGAAATGGCGTGGTTTCTTTCTGTGGTATTTCCTCGACCTTACCGTACAATTCAGATGTTGATGCCTGATAAATCCGCGTCTTTGATACAAGTCCTAAAATTCTTACGGCTTCCAGAACACGGAGCGTTCCAAGAGCATCCACATCACCAGAGTATTCTGGAACGTCAAAAGACACTTGAACATGTGACTGTGCTGCCAAATTATATATCTCATCTGGCTTTACGAGATTCATAATACGAATTATTGATGAAGAATCTGACATATCCCCATCATGAAGTATCAGTCTATCCTTTATGTGGTCTATCCTTCCTGTATTTGAAATAGATGAACGACGGATAACCCCGTGTACCTCATATCCCTTATCAATCAGAAATTCTGCCAAATAAGATCCGTCCTGTCCTGTAATACCTGTAATTAACGCTACCTTGTTCATATAAGCTTCCATCCTTTCCTACATAAGAATCCAATGAGGCGGAACAATATCAATCGGTTTATTATCAAAAAACCACTTTTCAGGCGCAATAACAATTTTATCCTGATACTCATTCAGTTTCGCCCCCCACCAATGATAGGTACTATTAACTATAATTGAATGTCTACACGAAGCCATCAACATCAACTCTTCAAAATCATTTGTCTGCTGCTCCGTTTCTCTATATATAATCTGAAAGTCTCCCCAATCTATATTTCTCTTACACCACTGAATATCATTAGAAAAAATATAAAAAACGGGAGCATCTAGGCGTTCACTTATATACCGCATTGCTTTTTGATAATATTCTGTTCCAAAACTTCCCCAATGAGCTGATTCTGAAGTATAGTCCCCCTTCCTCACCCCTATAAACACTGAATTTTGAGATTCCATAACCCTTTGTATATTCTTTGTCATTTCACTTAATTCGTAGTTTGGCGTAAACTCTTTCTTCAATATATCAATTACAGAGTCTACATACCGATACGACTGCCAGTAACCATCAAAATATGAATATTTAGCCAAAGATGTAGGCGGGATATATGCTCTCGTATGTTCGTAATAATATCTTCTATTAAAAAACTTTTCGAACAAAATCCATAGTTTATATTGATTGGAAAGAGCGTCTCCCTGATGATTAAACATGCAAATCTTTTCAATTTCATTTCGTCTTGCCTCTGGAACAGATATATTAAACCTTTTTAGTCTCGGAACCCTAACTGAATCATTCTTTACATTGCAAAATACTGAATAGTCCAACCGAATCTCCTCACCGGTCATCTTTTCCAGCAATTTCGCATAGGCATATTGAAACATCTGATTTCCAAGGCCGCCTTTTAGCTTCACTATCTTCATATCGACTCCTTTTTTATAGTGTCCAGATCATTGCCAAGTATCTGTGATAATAAGCTATGCTCCAAAGATAACATAATATAATCATATTCAGCAATTTGTTTGAATTTATGGACATTAGAACAATCATCTATAATAACAGGAATCTGCAGGAAATGGCTCTGCAGTAGCACAGTTGAAAATTTTGACACTGCATGTCCGGATGTTAATATAGAATAGTTAATATCCATTTCCCGCGGCTCAATTTCCATCTCTGTGTCCTCCACTACTCCACGGATATACTCTCCGTCGCTCCAACGTGGGTGCAGACGCATACGAATCCTGTGTCCACGCCTCTTAAGTGCTTTTAGGCACTTCACGATAAAGTCTATTTCTTGGTGGCATTCATCCTGAAAATAATAGCAGTAATCTACCCTGTCCTTCTCCTTAATCTCCACCTTTCCTGGAAAAAACTCTGGTGGAAGTTCTATAATAAACTGATCAGGAAATGCTTTTAATGACACAAACATCTTCTTATAATGCTCATGCCATACATAACATTCATCAAACCGAAAAAAAGAATCTCTTATTCCCCAAACTTTATCCCCATGCATAAAATTAATGTGTTTTATCCCCTGGATATTGCAAAATTCTGTCATAGCAGAAGAACCACAGGAATATTCACTATGAGTAGAAATCGCACTTGGCCTATATTTATCCATCAAATAACGGTATTGCGTCATTCTCAAAAATATTTTTAATTGAAAGAAAAACTCAAATGGATATTTTTTTCTAATATTTTTTACAAACCAACGATAATCATCCTTATTTAGGACATAGTGTTCAATATTCGTGCAGTATCTTACATGTTTATACCGTTCAATGAGACTTAATGGCACCCTTGATTTGCCAATTCCCGCAAGTATACAAACCATATCACATTTCTCTGAAACCTCAGTTCTCTTCGGTGTAGTCAATATTCTATAATATAGCATAAAAAATCCGGCAATTTGAAGAAAATTATGATTAATACTGTGTATTAAAAATTGACATTTAAATTGGTTGTAACTCCGTTCAATATTATCCTTTGGATCTGCAATACTATTTAAAATATGTTCTTGCTCTTCTCTGCCCCAAAAAAATTTCGGATCCTTGAGATTCATACAGTCAACATATTTCTGCTTAATCGTCTGAAAAAGACCCAACACTGCCACCCCCTTCTATTGTTTTAAAACAAATCAAAAGCATAATCAGATTTTGCACCAGTAGAGATATGATTGTCGCATAGCAAAAACCAGTTAAACTGTATTTCCCAATTAATAAAACTGTAAACAATAAATAAGGCACCAGCCTGCCTATTTGAATATAATATTGCATGCGCCTCTCTGCGTACCGTAGGGTCAAAGGCACAATAAAAGTATAAAACATCTGGAGCATCGCAATCATATTAGCATAAGGAATAATATCCATACATTTTTCATAAAAACTTGGATATAAAACCTGGATCACCACCGGTACAATCAAACCACAGACATAATAACCTATCACACATACACCAGATAATGCAATAATGCATACAGACAGAATCTTTCTAGATAATACACTTATCTTTACAAGATAGCTGAGAATAACATTACTTATTGATGTTGCAAGCATCGGAATTATTTTAGACATAATTGACGCCGTTTGATAATATGTCATGCTCTCTGCCCCTAGATAGGGATAAATAACAAATTTATCAAGATATGTTGACACACCAGATATTGTTGATGTAGTTACCAAAACATTTGTATTTTTTAAAAGTAACTTAAATCCCGGGGTTATCATAAGCTTCTGTTGCCAAATTGATGTTGAAAACAAATTATAAATAAATGAAGCCCCATATCCGGTAACAAAAACAATTTCCCAACATTGAAAATTCATTGCGGAAAGCATGACGTAACCCAACAGATATCCTATACACCCGCAAGCATTTGTCATAAAAATTTTTACATAAGACAACTTAAGCCTGTATTCTACAGCAAGATAATTATTTGCAATCAAAAAGATTTCCGAAAGCAAAAGCAATGGAACATTAATCCCTTCTTTCAAACATCCTGTCAGCCAGAGCATAAATATATTCATAATCAATCCGCCAGACAGATTTATTAAAAATAATAAGGAAAAACTCCCTTCTTCCTCCTTTTTTAAATGAAGTAGTCTCGTATATGCCACACTGCTTCCCCAAATACCATTCACAAAATTCTGCACTCCAACACATACTGTCAACGTACCGTAGGTAGTCGCACCAACTTGTCCAGCAATCATCGGATACACCAGAAGATTCAGCAAAGCTATGGGCATACCTGAGGCTATAATATTCAAGAGCATGTCGCCTAAAAATTTAAATTTTGTATTTACTCTTATTAAGTGCATAAAATATATTCTCCAAATGCTCAAAATCAAGTATACCTAATTCTAACACATTCCACCTGAATTACAAGTAAATTTTCTGATATCAGAAATCATTTCTACCCAAATCGTAAATATCCATTCTCTCAATCAATTTTACGCAATACAAATGTTGCTTGATCCCCTTTCCCACACGCATTATCTCTTTTAGCTATTTTGGAATACTTCAAAAAGGCAAGTATCGCATATTCAAATATTCCAAATATCGTTCTTCTGTAATTTCCATCTTTTCCTTTACTATACTGAATACTTCCAATATACGAAAATGCGCTACTATCAAATAAAATCCTGTCAATTGATAATCCCAATTCATCAGCAAGAATACTCATGCTTTTTATACTATGCAAAAAAATATGTCTGGGAGCATCTAATTGAACCCAGTATTTCCCAAATTTCCAAAATACGTTTGACCCTGCTATAGGAATGGATATAAGAATACCCCCCCCCCACGCGCAATTTTTGATATGCATGCAACAAAGTTTCTCTCGGATCTTCTATATGTTCGAAACTATGATGAAACATTATCAAATCATATTCTTCTGAACATTCTTTTATTGTACCATATATAAATTTTATCTTTGAATTCAAATTTTTGTTAAACGTCTCTCGTGTAATAAAACGATCACAGCCTGATAGGTTTTTATAACCAAGCTTTTCTAATAGATAGAGTAAATATCCATCTCCACATCCTACATCTAAAATAGCATCAAACTTTTTTGTATAATTCCCAATCACTCCATAGACTGGTCGAGGAATGAATCCATGCATTATCCTCCCAATATAGCCCTTATGAGTAAACTCAAAAATATCTCTTTTCTCCATAAGCCAGTGAACAAAAGTACCTATCACTTTATTTCTCGTTCTTAAGCAAAAACTATAGTAAGAATTCCCATAGTAATCGCTTAAGTTATCCGGAACTGATACTATTTGCATGCATCCACAATAAGAACAGATACTATATTCAAAGTAAGTAGTACCTGCCCTATTGTAATCTTGTACTTCAAAAACCTTAAACTCACCTGAATTCCCGCATATCTGACATTTTAACGTTTTTCTATTCATTTTCTCAGCTAGATACTCCGCACCTATCTTGACACTTTTTTCAAACATACTATTATATTTTTACCTTCCAAATATGCACACATGTTCCTCTTATTTCATCCGTATACTCATTTATCAAATCAAACATACCACTGGATTTTATATAAGCACTTTCTGACGCGCCATAACAAATCAAATAAATTTTTTTCCTTTTCGCTCTTAATTGCGTAAAACATTTAAAGAGATTATCTAATACTTCTCTATAAATTTCAGGTTCAAACGGATTAAACATATAAAATACATTAAATTCATCATATCTGCTAAATGTGATAGCATCTTCATGATAAATTTCCACATGATGCATCTTTAATTTTTGAAAATTACGAACAGCAATCCTATAAAGACTATCTTCAATCTCTATACCTGCAATCCGATTAAAACCATATTTTGTAGCATAGTATAAACAGCCGCCCTTCCCACAACCAATATCTATAAAGCAATCATTTTCGTCTAATTCTAATTGTCTTAGGATAATATCAAATGCTTTTTCCTGTGTCAAGGCATAACCATGATTTCCTTCTGTCTGTATACCATGATTCTTTTGTCTCATCGAAAAATCAAGCCCTCTTGGCCTCTCTATAAAAAGTGACCTTAAAACCATTACCCCCCCCCGAATATATCTTTTTAGTTTATTATTAATATTCATCTCTATTTCTCCTTTTTCTTTTTATTATTAACATTTTCTTTACAATTGGTTTTTCGAAAAAATTCGTAAGCAAAAACGAAAGGCAAAAAGAAATGGCAACAACCAATACGTATTTTATTATCCATATCCCCCATATATTTTCAATATGAAGATCCCATGAATTTGTCTTTCTAATTATCAGAAAATGGAACAAATATATTCCATAACTGTACTTTCCCAAATTATTAAATAGAATATTATCAAATAAAATATACGAAGAATCTTTCAGCGCGATTACTATTCCGCCAAAAGCAAGTCCCCACAACGTAACCCCAAGTCCCTGAAGATTTCCTCCAAACGTCAGTACATATATAAGATATATTGAAAAAGCAATGATAATACAGGACATTTTTTTGCTTATTACAACCTTCCTATCTTTATACACAAAATAACATACAATTCCCATCATAAGAACCGGTAATTGCGCAATAATACTATAATTTTCAACATATACATTCCAAAGATAAATATCCTCTTCTCCCAATAATGGTACCCGAATTAAAATTTGTTGAAAAACACCACATATAACTACACTGGCCATATAGAAAATCATTGCACTTTCCAACGATTTTATCTTTTTAAACATCAATGGAACAGCCAGATAAAAAATGAACAATACACCCAGATACCATTCAACACCAATAATACTGTTCATATAAAAAGGATTAAATCCATGCAGGAAAAGAAAATGAAATACTATATTCATCACCGAAATGCGATCATGGCTGCCAAGCCAATTTCCCCCCCCCACCATCTATACTCAAATACACTGCCAATACCAAGTAATAAAGAGGAATTAATCTTATAACTTTTTCAACTATCCACACTGCTGCATCCTTCGCTGAAAAAATCATATCTTTATATCTACGATCAAATGAAGCAAATGCTAAAAAGGCGGAAATAACAAAAAAAAGCTGAACGCCTCTTGCACCTGTCTGAACAATTCTTCCAAACAAACTATTCTCAATCCCTCTATCCGTACAATGCACCATAATAATACAAAGCATCGCAATTCCTTTTAATCCATCTATTCCATTGATCTTCTGTACCACTAAACAACTCCTCCATTTTACCAAGCTACATTCACGGCTCCATTATTATTACTCTAATATATTTTTTTCAATCTCTGCAACTCTTTTACTAATTCTGTTGCTTCTTTCAGTTCTTTTTCAAACCATCTGCTCATAGATATTTCCATTCTCATTTTTTCATCAAATCTATACCCGAGAATCTTAGCCGGAACTCCTCCAACAATTGCAAAATCCGGTACATCTTTATTCACTATTGCCCCAGCAGCCAACACAGTACTATTTCCGACAGTAACTCCGCGCAATACAACTACATTCGCCCCTATCCACACATCGTTTTTTATTTCGATTGGCTTCTCAATCAAATTGGCTCTATAACCAGCCTTTTCCATGACAGATACTTTTGTACTAATCAAATCCATCGGATGTTCCCCCGGGCCTATTGTAACATTTGGAGCTATCGAACAGTAATTTCCTATCTTCGCTGCTGTCACATGTACATTGGCACCAAAATAATTGTAATTGCCTACATTTGAATTTTCATCAATTAACACTCTTGAGCAAAACTTATTATCCTTTCCCACTTTCCCATATATGCCTTTTCTAAAAGTCAAAGTTCTATAGATTCGATGAAATAATTTTCTTATCCTCTGCACATTTTTACTCCTTATTTCCATAACATCCACTTCTAAAGATAAAGAATACCTGTTATTAAAACCGTATAAACACCCAGTAATAACATCATGCTTTTACTAGAGTACATTGTATTTACTGGATCACCATCTGTATTAATAAATAAAAGATTATATTTCATACAAATAATAATAACTAAAGGCACCGTATACGTCAAAGCCACTAATCTTTCAATTGCCCATAAAGAATAAAAAACGATTCCTAACCCAAGGCACAAATACATCTGTCCCTCTAAATAAGACAGTGTATATTTTGTTAAGACCTGCCTTGTTGCTTCTATATGCTCATCCTTCCTATATTCCCCCCCCCTGTTTTTTCAATTCACCATACCTTTTTCCCAACCCTAAATAAAAAGAAATACACATAACTGTAAGAAATAGCCACGATGACACTTGTATATTCGAAACATATCCGCCAAACAGAACCCTAAGTAAATAACCAGCTCCTAAAAGCGCCACGTCGAATACCGGAATATTTTTTCCGCCAAAACTATATAGCAAATTAATAAAAATATAGAGGAAACAGCATCCTATTGCTGTAATATCCATTTTTACTATAGCTACCAACACAGACATTGAAAAAAACAATATAATTACAGCTGCTATTGCTTTTTTTACTGAAATCTGTCCTGATGCAATGGGTCTCATTTTTTTTATTGGATGAAGTTTATCCCTTTCTTTATCTTGTATATCATTAATAATATATATTATTGAGGTTGCAAAAGAAAACGTTATAAAAGCATATAAATTCTTTTTCAACAACACACTGTTTCCCATCTCTCCAGCGAAAAAACAAGGAAAAAATATTAATACATTTTTCACATAATGTTGTACTCGCATCATCTTCAAGTATTTTATCATTTACATCCTCTTTCTTGAACGTTTTACATAAATCCCCATATCTGCATCATGTTCAGTATAAGTATAATATGTTCTTGAAAAATAACACACTTCCTCAAAATAATATTTTGTTTCTGCCAGCAGTTCATTATTAAGCCTGTCTATTTCCTTTACATAACCAATATAATACAACTCATCATAATCATTTACCAATTCTGCGTACATGCTATCCACATAATCAATATCCATCCCGTGTTCCGTATATCGATTGTATGTCCCAAATACCGGCTTTGTATCATTATACAACGCACAGCCCAACGGATAACCACCAATCGTAAACGAATCACCTGCAATTTCACCAATTTTCACACACATATTCTTATCATCATATGTATTATTTAAATATACAAATTTTGCTGATAACCAACATGTATTAGCTAAAAAAAGTACAGGCAACGCTCCAACAGCATATTTTTTTCCTTTTTTTCCGAAAACAAAACACCCCCAGCATAAAACAGCTGCTGTGGCTGTTCCAAAAATATTATTCCAAAGGATCGTTTGATCAAACATATGAGCCACATTGCGATAACCCAGCATAACAAAGCCCGCCGCAAGAATACCTGTCGCAAAAATTGCCATACGACATATAAATCCTGTCTCCTCCCATTTTTTTTCAGAAATAAATGTTCCTAAAATAGAAAGTGAAAAAATCAAAACTGCACCATAGCTAATTGAAGATTTACTCTCATTGGCATTGACTAAAATAGTTGTCTGCAACCAATGCGAACCAATAACAAGCAGCACAAATAACATACTGCTTTTCTTTCTGTAATACAAAAGCCATATCACAATTGAACCTGCAAACAGAATTAATAATATAGGATTATATCGGAACATATTACTCGTCCAAAATGATACAGAATTAAGAAACCAATTCCGTATATGATCCAACAATCCCACATTCGCTTTTATTGTATCACCAAAACCTAAAAATGTTTTTAATACCACATTCCAAATATGTTCTCTCAAAATAATAAATGACAAAAATTCTGAAACTACTATCGCAGTAAGATTTCCAAGTAAATAAGATAATACCACTTTCTTTGCATTATTTTTAGAAATTATAGCCTTTATAAAAAGAAGAAAACTCCAAATTCCTACTGCAAAAACAAAGAAAGCCACCCCCATATATACAACACAAAAAGAGAATAGAGAACAAAATGCCAGCAAAAAAATTTGTATAATGGTCTTATCTATATATTTTACTCCCACCCATACCATTACTATTTCAGCAAATATGCATGGCACAATCGTAACTGCACTTCTTGTCAAAATAAGCATATTAAAATCCAATGCATAGATAGTCATACTTAAAAGAGTCAGCAGTTCTTGATTTTTTAATGTATTACAAACAATTTGTACTATCTGGCCTATAAAAAGCATTCCTAAAAATCCAATTATTACATTAAGAAATCTTAATGCATAATAATTTTTTCCTAATATATTAAAAATGATACCTGTAATAAAATTAGGAATCAAATAACATTTTGCATTTGGAATTGTCACATCACCTGTTCCATATAGTATTGTTTTCCCAATACCATCATTACAAATATTTACAGCAATTTCATTATAATACATTTCATCAATCGGCTGTATTTGACTTAATAAATACGGACGACTGTCCGCATCGAGAAATAAAAAGCGAAAAAAATAGAGTGTACATATTATTATAAACCAATAACCCTTTATTTTTTTTAATTTACTTTGCTCGTACATTTATCTCCTATCTTCTCTAATTGAAAATCCAAAACTTGCTAATAAAGTAATTTGCTACTAAAAGAACGATAAATATAGGTAGTTTTGCCCATTCCGCACTCATTTTTACGGTTTCCACCAGATAAATCAACATCAGATTTTCTACGGTTAGCAGTACAATGCGATTCACTATATACTTTGATAATTTCTGCATCCGGGCTTTATTTTGATCTTCAAATACAAATTTTGCATTAAGCCAGAATGATATAATTACTGCTATTCCATACGTAACTATATTACTTATAACATAATGAATTCCTACTTTAATGAAAATCACAAATAAAATATAGTTTAAAATTGTAGACAGTACTCCAAAAAAGAAATACTTTATAATTTCACATAACGACTTTTTCATATCACTCTACAAGCTTGGCCAAAACATGTCCATAGGCAACACACTATATATAGAAAATGCTGCTTTATCTAAATGACATGCTTTTAATGCCAAAGAAAGCCATAAAACTATTCTGACCATTTTTCTCTCTTCTATTAAATGCTTAATATAATTATCAAGACCACTCCACCACTGCGGTATTTTTTTGTCCATATAATCTATTACTTTGCAATATTCTGTTTTCATACGTTTTATACCGACGTTTCTTCCACTGTGAAGAATATACCATATGGCATATTTATAAATATGATATGCAGCTTCTATTTGAGCTACATTATATTTATTCAACATCTCATTAATATACTCCGTTGATATTTCTATATTTTTCTCAGGAAAACCTCTAATCTCAGTATGAGATGTAGAGTATGGTCTATTTACCCAAAAATAATCCGCACTATCAATTAACCGGATTGTTGGACGAGCCATTATAATCTCCATGGTGAATAAAATATCTTCTCCAAACGGAATGTTACGGAACATAATTTGATTTTCTTCTAAAAAATCTTTTCGATACATTTTTGCCCAAGGAGCAACACTTTGACACAATGCTTCCTGCGGAGTCCCAAATTTTCTTACATAATTAATTTTTCCATTTTGACTCACACGCTGAAACCCAGTCAAAATAACATCCGGTTTCAAAGCTTTTTCAACTTCTTCTACCATAGATCTAATATAATCAACACCTACATAATCATCGCAATCTACAATAGCCAAATATTCTCCTTGCGCAAGCTCCATCCCTTTTGCACGTGCCCCACCGGCACCCAGTTTATCTTTTGTCTTATATATAACAATCCGATTTTCACATTTTGCGTATTCCTGTACAATCTCCAACGTTTTATCCATCGTTCCATTTACCACCATAATAATCTCAATATCATAATATGATTGTATAAGTAACGAATCTAATAATTTCCTTATTGAATCCTGTGCATTATATACGCCACAAATTATAGAAATTAGCATTTTCTTTTTATATATTTCCTTATTTTTTACAAATGGCTCCCACTACATTTATTCCATAACTACTACACTTCTGAAACAAATTGTCTAAATCATTATAAGTCGTCTTATCTAATTGGTAAACCATAATTAAATTTTTACATTCTATTGCTTTTTTTACAGCTTCTATATTTTCACATATGTTACCACCTATTATCATTTTAATGCCGTTATCATTCAAGGAATCAGTTATAGCTTCCAGTTTGATACTATCATCACTATTTAACTGGCTGACAAATACTCGCTTAATTGCCAGACAGTCACAATGCAATAATAACTCTTCCTCCAAAATTTTCGCTTCCTCAACACTCATCTCCTCACATATTTCCCCAAAGAGAGGGATATCAAAAAGGGTCACTACCTCTTTAGGCAGTTTAACCTTATCACAATATACAAAATAAATAGCAATAACCATACACGCCAATACTAAACTCGCAAAGAACGCAATTATTATAAACATCCATGAAAATCCGCTATGTGGCACTGTCGCCTGCTCAAT
This sequence comes from Lachnospiraceae bacterium, assembly GCA_910575475.1. GTDB lineage: Bacteria > Bacillota > Clostridia > Lachnospirales > Lachnospiraceae > Schaedlerella. The sequence continues at coordinate 131,042 of CAJTGD010000009.1, forward strand.
TATGTCACCCTTTTCAATTTCTAAAACATTTTTTTCTTCGCTACTTAATAGGTTTTCCAAATTCAATATCTGCTGTCGCTTTGATTCGTAATCTTTGGTTATCTGATCCTGTTGTTCTCTTAGATCATAGTCAACCCCAATATATGAATCCTCTGATACAAGTTTCAAACTATGGTCATCTATTCCCATTGCCACTTCCTGACAATAATTTACTATCTCACGCTTTACCACTTCTGTTATTTCTTTACTCTCCTCCAAATCAGAAGCATTTATTTTTATACTTAAAATATATTGATCAGGAACAAGAAAATTTTTAGGTATAATTTGCTCAACAAGTGTTACTAAATCCGATGGATATTTTATTTTTCCACCCAACTCATCCTCAAGAGTCGTCTTCAATCGACCATTTTTTATAAAATTAGCATAAAGGTCATATAACTTTAGACCAGATGAAGATGCCTTAGGCAAAATCAAATACTGAATCACAGTAATATTACAATCATATGCATTGAGTTCCATGCATGCTGCTTCTTTTTTATAAGTACCAATATTTTCTAATTCCTCATATAATTTTAAAATGTTACCTACTCTTTCCCTTTGTTCCTCTTTTAAATTCTCCATCTCTAACGGTTTTGAAATAACAGGCTCTTTTTGATAATTTCTAAATATAAACGCCATACAAATCAAGAAAAAAGCTAAAAATATCATTACTAATAATTTCCACTTTTTAATATAATATCTTATCAAATCAATAATTCTAACTCGATTATTATCAATCCTTTTCATATATTCATCGCGTACATACATTTCTTCTTCTCCTTTTTTCGTTTACTTTCGTCAAACCACTATTTCATTAAAAATTATTAAATTTATAATTTTGCGAATAAATAAAAGTCACTGCTATAAACATAAATGCATATCCTGTCACAATACAACTTGCCCCATCAATAAAAAACAAAGCTACCCCCTCCAATGTCGCATACGCAATACATAATACATAGTAAAATTTGTGTTGAACATTACAAAAAGTTTTTATTATCATACCCAAAAATAATAAACAGCCAAGAATGCCTGTATTCATTAACACATCTAAAAACAAATTATGTGGATTTGAATACGACCATGGATTAATCAATCTGTAATTGGTGGGTCCAATACCGAAAAAAAGATAAATTGGATTTTCCCGCATATACTGGATAGAAAATTCAAAAATTAATCCTCTTTCACCCATTATACTTCCAGAAATCTGATAAAGATTTTTCCACCCTATAAAACGATTTATAAGATAAGACAAAAAATCCGTCTTATATGAACATACTATTATAATCAGTAAAACCATCATAATTCCAATCATAATATTTTTTTTTGATAAAATTTTACTTTCTTTATAATGGATTATATCTGTTAGAATCCAAATAAACGTTATAATAATTGCCCCTTTACTAACAAACATGACAGCGTTGACCACACAGACCCCCAAGATTAAAAAGTATCTATTCCATTTCTTATCCATATATTGCTTTAGCAAAAAAAGCATTGCCAAATAAATAAAATGTGCGGAATTTCCCCCATAAATCGACATTCCGCCTCGCACTCTTGAAAAATCTCTATACTGTATGAATCTGTAAAAATAAATACATGTATTGATACAAAAATATAAAAGTACCATTTTATATAACATATCTATATATATTTTTTTCTCTGAACATACACCAAAAGCCAGCATTGAAAAAGTCAGCATTACCAAAATATAATACATTTGTTCCTTATTAAATCCATTTAGAGCTATATTAAACAAAACTGATAGTACATTTACAACAACAAATGCAATTAGTAGTAAATAGTATTCCGTTTCTCGGCTCCAAAACATCAACCAAAGAAATAAGTAAACACCTATGCTTAAATAAGGAATTTTATAAGGCGCAAAAAAATCTATTAAAGGAAAAACTGACAAACCAATAAAAAATGTTTTTTTTATCTTAAAATCATTCATAATCTATACCTTAAGATGTTCTGTCAATAAAAATCTTTATTATATTCATAAACAAAAATCATCTGTAACAATCTCTGTGTTTTTATAAACATTTGTTTTTAAAGCCCTGCCTATAAATAACTCTTCCTCCGAGAATTTATGCTGATATAAAGGACTCTCCACACGAATAAACTTAATATCTTTTTCCTTTAAAATATATCCTTTTTTTAAATCATCAGCATATACAGGTACTTTTCTAAAATTTAAATATCTTTTTTCACCCTCATTAAGACGCATATCAACATCATTAATTGCTTTAGCCTCCTGCTTCAAAGTATTTACAATTTTTGCAATTCTTTTTGCATCAACCGCCGTAACGGCATCTGTTCTATTCTCTCCTTCTTTTAAAACAAAATGAATTTCCTGAATATTCGCTCCTAATGCATACGCCGTATAAATCAAAAGTTCTTTTTCATTCTCATCCCACCCTGTATGATCTGCATAGCCCACAGGTACTTTAAACATTTCCTGCAACATTGGAATTTTTGACAATCTAATTTCTTTAATTTTAGTCGGATAATTTTGAAATCCATACATAAATACAACATCGATTAACTGCTTTTTTCTAATATACTCACTTATATCAAACAGTTCTTGAATTTCAAATCCGCTAATTCCAACAAATAATGTTTTAAAGTACTTATTTGCAAAACCTATTACTTCACTAAACAGCACCTTATCATTTACGCAAGCTGCATGTATTTCCACACCATCAATTAACTCTGGATACTTTTCAAGAAAATGAATAGTTCTCCTATCATCGGCCAAAACAATAACATCATGCTTTCCTTTTGCCGCCTTTAAAATAGAAATCCAGTCTTCCTCTTCCAATATCCAATTTTGCAAAAAAGAATAAACGCTATGATTCGCTTCCATATATTCATCTATATCAAACAATATATGATATTTAATTGCATCTACATTCTCTGGTAATTGTAGTGTCTGCTCCATCAAATATGATTGATCTCCCTCAAAGCTGTATGCCGTTTCAGCAATAATATACGGAACATTTTTACTAATTTTCACTTTTTGAGCCTCCATAATATTTAGATTTAATCCGAAAAAATTTATCTTTTTCCATATCAAAGTGCTCTCTTATTTTAAAAATGATTTCCTCTGGTACACTCGTTTGATGAATAGATTGATTAATTGCTGCTATTTCCGGATTGGCATTCAAAAAGGAAATAACATTTTGTAAATCTGGAATATTGTCTCTAGCTATTTTTAACCTTGAATAAATTTGACTTATTAATTCATAATCCTCAGGCGTATCCATCGTCAATCTATAATCTGCCTGCAAAAATGATGGTGTTTCTATTTCTACAATTTTAAAATATTTTTCGTGAAATAAAGGCCCCCATATTTCCGTATCAAGTGTTTCTTTAAATTCACATATTGTCTGTAGTGCTTCCTTTTTTAATGCATATATTCCAGTTCCCAACATTACATTTTTAAACCGTAAATAATCACTTTCTGGCTCATTCTTTATGGCTTTCACGAGCATATCAATCATATAAATGGAAAACAACGTATTATCCGGTGTAATATTTACTACAAAATCAAAGTCAAAAAATTCTGCAGTATCCTTAAGTCTTTTTAATACATCCACCGCATCTCCCTGAAAATATCTCACATGTTTTTCACAGCAAATTTTCGTAATGTCTGCATCTGAATTTAATGGTGTTGTAGCCACTACCACCTCATCTATTCCATGTGCCATTTTTGCCCTGTCAATAGCCCATGCAAGAGCTGTCTGTGAACCTAAATACAATAAATTTTTTCTTGGTAATCTAGATGATTTTAATCTTGATGGTATAACAAAACCAATTTTCATAATCCTTGCTCCTTTTCTAATAACACTCTTTTTCTTAAAAAGTTAAATCATAAAATTTTTTCTTAATATTAATTTTATTATTTATAAGAAAATCCTTCGAAATATTAATAATTAAATCTGATGTATTTCCATTTCCATAAGGGTTGACCGCATATTTTACTTTTTCCTGAAATTTCGGTGTCATAACGGTCTCAATAGCATGCTCTATTTCATCTGATTCTGGTGCACAATTCAAAACTGTCTCTCCCTGTATCCTGCCTTTTTGCCTATCGCCTATATTAATAGTTGGTATCTTGAATGAAGGTGCCTCAATAAGACCACTTGAAGAATTTCCTATTACAAATTTTGCATACTTTAAGCTGCTTAAATAACGCCGCATCCCCAATGAGTTAAATAAACGTAAATTGGTATGTGTATCAGAATATTCTTGTAGCCTTTCATTAATAATTCGACCGTTTGAATCCGCATTTGCTTTAGTAAACAGCCACATTAAATCCGGTCGTTTCTCTATTGCTTTAATCAATGCCTCTACTTGTTCTTCCGCCGTATGCTTTTCTAATGTAACTGGATGAAACGTTCCAACAGCATATTTTTCTCCCAATCGGAAATGAATAGATTCTTCCAACTCTTCTTTTTTCATTAATTCAATATGTAGTGCATTCTCCACACCCATTGCTCCAACCGAAAAAACTCTATCTGGCGCTTCCCCCATCTGAATTACACGAGAGCGGTATTTCTCCGTACTTGTAAAGTGCAAATAACTCATTTTCGTAATTGCATGCCGCACAGCCTCATCAATTGCACCTTCTGTGGTTTCCCCACCATGAAGATGAAAAATAGGTATACATGCATTCATTGCCGCAACAGATACTGCAAGCGTCTCATATCGATCGCCTAATATCATTAATGCATCTGGCCTGCTTTCATCAAAATATTCTGCAAAACTAATCATGGCAAGTCCCATACTTTTTGATATTGCCACAGGTGTATCAGAACTTAGCAAAATTTCTATTTTTCTGTCAATATTAATGCAGTCCTGTTCTATTTCCTTTACTGTCATCCCGAATTCCGTAGAAAGATGCATTCCAGTCACAACTACTCTGGTATCTATTTTCGGTTCCTTACAAAACTTTTTTATAATAGGTTTTAATAGACCATATTCTGCCCTCGTTGCAGTCATAATTATAATCTTTTTCATATTTCTATCAATTCATCCTCACTGAAATCGCGAACTGCCCTGGTACCGATTATCTCATACCATTTCATTGGCGAGATACCGCTGCCCGGACGCTTCACTGTTACATTTTCTGAAGATATTACTTCACCCTTATGTATATTTTTAGAAGCAACTATACTTTTTCGTGCAATTATTTTATTTTCTTTTTCAGAGTCAGTGACTTTTTTTTCATTATTTCCAAGCGCTTTCTCAATATTACGTATCGCTGAAATCATAACTTTTAATTCCTCTGGCTCCAAACTAGCTCTGTGATCCGGCCCTTCCATCTCACGGTTCAGAGTAAAATGCTTTTCTATGATCTCCGCTCCAAGTGCTACTGCTGCGATAGAAACTTCGGTTCCTTTTGTATGATCTGAATATCCAACTGGCTTTTTTAATTTATTTTTGATTTGTAGCATAGCATTCAAATTCACATCTTCAAATGGAGTAGGGTACTGTGTATTACAATGGAGTAAGACAATGTTTGTCGTACCGTTCTTCTCCAATATATTAACTGCTTCCTGTATTTCGTTCAGTTCACTCATTCCCGTAGATATTACCACTTTTTTTCCGGTTTTTGCAATATTTTCCAAATAGGGCAGATTTGTGATTTCTCCTGAAGGAATTTTCCAAAAATCCATATCAAACTGTTCTAAAAATTGTATACTTTCCAAATCAAAAGGAGTAGACAAAAAACCAATTGAGACATTTCTACAGTATTGCTCCAATCCCTTAAATTCTTCCCAAGTTAGTGCTAGTTTTTCAAGCATCTGAAGCTGTGATTCAGCTATATCTGTCGTTTTCTTTTGATAGTCTGCTTTTTCTGCAAAACGGGAAACTAAACTCCGAGGCACAAATGTTTGAAATTTAATATAGTCCGCCCCTGCTTTTTTCGCCTCATCTATCATTTTCTTCGCAAGATTGTAATCTCCATTATGATTTACTCCTGCTTCAGCAATAACATATATATGCTTCATACGTTTATTTCTCCATTCCATATTATCATCTTATACCCACGAGTGCTAAACTTTGCCAAAACATCTCAGTGCATCGTGGAATATGCTTTGACGGATTGGCAGATTTTACCGCTCAAAAATATAACATCTTTTACTCCCTTTGCTATCCCCTATCTACAACAAGGCTTTTGGACATACCTACTCTCCAGCGTCAAATGATGTAGATAAAAATCAAAATTTAATGTCTCGCACAATGTGTTTAATTCATAGTATTTTTATAAGACAATTGCACTTTTTTAAATATTTGAAATTGTGTTTCTTGTTTGATCCAGCCTATTACTTAAACGATCGCTTATCTTTATGTTCCCTTCAAAGCTATATTCTATGAGTTCGATCATCGAATCCTGCGTCTTTATATAAAGGCCCTCTTTTCCCTTACCAATCACTTGTCCTGGAATCCCCTTATATTTATGCGCACCTTCTACAAGTTTTACCTTATTAATTTTTATTGGCTTTCCATTAATAAATGAAAGTGCCTGTGGACCTGGAATGCATAAAGCCCTGACAAAATTAAAAACATCACGGCTAGTTTGATTCCAATCAAGTATTTCATCCCCTTCACGGCGCCCACCACAATAAATACCAATTTTATCAACATCATCCTGCTTAATTGCCCTTACTTTTCCATACTGTATTACTTTAATCGCATCATACAAAATTTCCGCACATCCTTCATATGCTCGTTCAAGTAATGTTGCATAGGTATCTTCATCCGTAATCTCATATACTTTCTGTAAAATAATATCACCAGTATCTATACCTTCGTCCATATAATGTACTGTAATGCCGAATTCTTTTTCATCATTAATCAAAACCCAATTTAATATATTTCTTCCACGGTAATAGGGTAGCTTCCCTGCATGACAATTAATTGTTTTTAACGGCGAAAGATTAATTAATTCATTTTTAAAAATTTGATCATAAGACATTGATACAAATAAATCTACCTTATATTTTTTAATCTGATAAATAAAGTCTGAACTATTAATATTTTGAGGGGACAAAATGTCTATCTTATACTTTTCCCCTAATTCCTGTAAAACATAGTCCTTTTTACTATATCGTACGCAAATAAAAGAAATCTCTATTGTTTCATCTCGGATTATTTTTTCAAATGCTCTATGAGCCCAAGGTCCATCTGCAAAATACCCTATCTTAATTTTTTTACTCATCAATATAAGCACTCCTTCTTATTAATTATTGCATTAAAAAGTTGCAGCGAAATTACTAACTCAAATCTTAAAACCTTTTATTATATATGCTCATCCATGATATGAATCTATGTTATCAATGTCAATTATATCAAAGTTTTTCATACCCCCCCTAATGATGTTTACATAAACATTTTACCCAGCATACCTACAGCAAAGAGTCCCTTCTCCGTGGTCATACATTGAATGAGATCCACTATAATTTGAATATCAACCAGTGGTTTATGAGGTAACGTAAGAGGCTATCTTCTGCTTTGTGCAACTGTACCACCAGCGACGGAAGCTATCCACTGAAAGCAAACCTATGTCAACACTTATTCTCAGATTTAAAAATACAACGTTGTCATTTAACACATATATACCATAATGTGGCATTTTACCAAATACTGATATAAAAAACAATGCTCAGACACAGGACGTAGCAATTCTAATGTATAGTACTCTGTTCCGTCATTTTTTAAGTTTACAATATTCTCTTTTTTGTATCAACAGAGGTCACAGAGATGCCATCCCTCAGAACTCCATTTGTCTAGCCAAATGAATTCAAACTGCTCATTTCGTTCAGAACTTGAAATACCCACCTGTTTCATTTTGCAGTTTTTCTGACGGCTGTAGCCAAGTTCCTTTAGATTGGCTGTACAGTGATCTTTTCAATAACAATTCCTCTATCGAGCAGTGCTTTTGAGATATTCTTCGAGATATTCTTCGATATATCCATTTGACATCTTCCAAATAATCATGAGTCTTGTCATCAAGAATTTCCTATACTAATTTTAGGTTATTGTGATAGAGTGTCTCTACCGCTTTACGTTCTGCCTCACTACAACAGATATATCTTAGTGTACTATACCGTTCATTTGAAAGATTGCAAAATACGCGCCTGTCTACAAAATGAGAACTGGAATTCCATCTATACCCTCATAGGTACATTATGCATCTTCCATAAGCATCTTAAACCCTTAATTTTTCTTCCATCTTTTTCATTTCTTCTAATTCACCCATATCAAGAAACGCTTCTTCACTAATCGGATATATCCCAACTTTCATTCCATGCTTCATAGCATCCTGCGTCAGATTGGTCATATGGTAAAGTGTATCTTTTGGAATTAAATCAATAAGCTCCGGCTTTATAATATACATTCCAGTATTTATAAAATAAGGAATATTAGGTTTTTCCTCTATACCATAGACAATGCCCTGATTTCCAATCTGTAGTACGCCATAAGGAATAACCTGATTTCTTAAAGAAGAAACAATTGTTATTGCATTGCCGGATTCCAAATGTCTATTGTAAATATCCACATAATCCGCATCAATTAGCGTATCACAGTTGGTAACAAATATTGATTGTTCAAAATTATCCTTTATAAGGCGCAAACTCCCCCCAGTTCCTAAAGGCCTATTTTCTTCCACATATGAAATTTGATAATCTGGATTCAATTCATCAAAATATGACTTTATCATGCCCTTCTTATAATTAACTGTCAGATAAAAGAGCTGTGTCCCATATTCTACAAATCTATTCATGATTCTTTCAATTATTGGAATTCCTTCAATCGGAATTAATGGCTTTGGAAGAATTCTCGTATATGGATACAATCTCGTTCCTTTGCCTCCTGCCATGATTACGACAGGAATATTTTGCATAAACTCTTTTTCTGTTTCCTCTTTCCGTGTATTCTCAGAATTTAAAAATAAAATGTCAACAATTTCCCTTTGAGTATTTAAAACCGGCAGTGCTGTGATTACATATTTCTTCATATAGGCTTCTACATCAATATCATCCGCCACAAAAACATATTTAGGAGCTCGAAACATAACTTTTGAAATAGGAGCTGTTAAATCAGCAGATTTGATCAGCCATCGCCGGATATCACCATCTGTCACACAGCCAATCATTCTTTCTTTTTCGTCTATTACAAACAGAATCCCTTTTGCACCTTTATCAATTTTCTGCATAGCCTCTACAACGCTGATTTCAGACGTAGCTGTATACATTTTCAAATTTTTATTCATACTTCATTTCTCCGAGTACCTTTTTGATTTGTTCTACAACATATCTAATATCACTCTTTGTAAGTTGGGTACTACAAGGAATATTTAAAATACAGGAACTGTAATAAGAAGCTCTTTCTATCTCATACGCCACAAAATTTTTATATGGTGTCTGCTCGTGAATCAATCCCCATATCGCCCTCGTCTGTACACCTTCCTCCTGCAACTTTGTTATTACATCTCTCAAAGACCCTCGAAGTTTATCCATATCCAATTCTAAAGAATAAAACCATTTATTAGAAAATGTCCCCTTTCTAAACTTTAACAACTTTCCTAACTCGAAGTCTATAAGGAAATTTTCATACATTGTATAATTTTCTTGCTTTCTCTGAATAAATTCCAAAAGTTCTTCCATCTGTGCCACACCAATTGCCGCCTGAACATTTGTCATACGATAATTAAAACCAATCTCATCATGAATATAATAATGAGGATCATTTTTAGCCTGTGTGGAAAGATATCGGATATGCTTTACAAAATCCGGCTTCTTTGCTGTCACAGCTCCGCCACCGCCAGTTGTAATAATTTTGTTTCCATTGAATGAATATACACCAAAATCTCCTATCGTACCTGCATATATCCCCTTATATTTGCCTTCCGTATATTTCGATCCCAACGCCTCTGTCGCATCCTCAATAACTTTCAAATGATATTGTTCTGCCACTTCCATAATACGTTCCATATCAGCCAGATTGCCAAAAACATGAACTACTATAATTGCTTTTACTTGTTTACCTGTTGATATATGAATCAATTTATCCTCTTGTAGAAAACATTCTTCCTTACAAAACCTGCACAATTTTTCAGGATCCATACATAAGCTATCGTCACAATCAATAAAGACGGGATCTGCAAACTGATATCTTATTGGATTCACCGCTGCAATAAAAGTTAAAGTCGGGGCAACAACTATATCTCCCTGCAACACACCTGACTCAACCAATGATAAATGAAGTCCCGCCGTTCCACTCTGACAGGCCGCTACTTCTTCCGTATGCAAAAAATTCGCCATTCTTTTTTCAAATTCCGTAATATAAGCGCCACCTGTAGATACCCATCCCTGCACAATAGCATCATCTGCATATTTTCTTTCATTTCCCTCAAAATTCGGAATTGATAATGGAATAAAACGTTTCATCTATCATAGCCCCCATAACTATATTTATAAATTACATTTTTGCATCTAACGATTTTCCTTTTTCTATATGTTCAAAATATGGTAAATAATTTTCAATAATTGCAATAATATCATCTTTTGTCACATCATTTTTCTGAAACGCTGCTTCCAAATTCTTAAGCAATCGTAAAATTTCATCCGTATCAGTCAATGATTTATCAGTAATAACACTAAGAGAGGAAAACCTATCAAAATCCACAGCTTCTTCATCTGTATAAAATTCTTCAAATGATTTTTCCCCTGAAGTATCTGACTCTGAAAAGTGAACCGGGTACTTTTTACTTCCATGCTTCAGTTCATCTGCTTTACGAATTGCCTCATCATCAGATGCACACATTAACGGCTCATACCCTTGCTCTCTGAGCAATTCTACCGCAATAGCATCAAATGTCATCATTTGTGCCGTTTCGAGCTTAGGAAAAAATATCTCTCTGTTTGCTCCCAACATACAAGCCAACATACAAATCTGCCCACTTTCTTCCTGTGATACAAAATACCTTTTCACATCGGAGGGCGCACTAAGCGGCTGCTGCTTGGAAATTCTTGCAATAAATCCTGCCGGAAGAGAACCATTCGAAAAGGCAACATTCGCAAATCTTGCTGTTTTAACCGGAAATCTGTCAGAATATGAAAATATTACATCTTCCATAATCCGCTTACTTGCTCCCATAATATTTACCGGATTGGCTGCTTTATCTGTAGAAACACAAAAATAATCTTGTGGCGGATAATCCGCCAAAAGATCCAATAATCCTTTAACATGCAGTACATTATTTTGTAATAATGCTTCTACTGAATAGATATCTTTTTCACTTCTTACATGCTTATGTGCAGAAAAATTAGCTACAATGTCAAATCCTGCACGATTTCTGAACATTTTTTCGAACGTAGGAGAGGAAAAATCCATCGGATATGGAATAAAATCTTTTGGAACATACATCCCCTTCGTGCTACGCAAATCACGTGTCAACTCTGCCAACGCATTTTCATTTGTATCAACAACCACCAACGCTCCTGGTTCAAAGGAAAGCACTGCTTTTATGAACGAACTTCCTATACTACCTGCGCCTCCAATAACTAAAACTTTTTTCCCTTTAATTTTTCTAAAAAGTTCATTCCGATTTACTTTAATGTCGTTAATAAACATACTATCAGCTCTTTGAATAACCTTTCTAGAAACAAAATCATCTAAATTAAACACTTAAAGCCTCCTACATATATCGTCTATAATATCACATAAAATATTTTTTGAAAGCATTAAATACAAAACACATTACATGAAATGTCGCCAATATTTTACAAATTTTCTCGTCTTTGGTCTGAATTTCCCACACCTGTTTTATACTTTTAAACTTATTTGAAGAAAGTGAGTCTTTACTGACTCGGTATTTTACAAAGGTTTTGTTAATTCCGTATGCGACTGTACCATCTCTTAGCAACATCAACCAGGTTGCATAATCCTGCCCTCCACGCCGCAAAGGCATCCGAAAATCTCCAAAGTACTTCCTGTCAACCACAACAGAAGATGTTGCAATTATCGTATTATGCAAAAGATAATTATAATCACATTTTTCCTTAATATTACGCTTCGGCTTAATACATACATCCTTTTCGTCAATCATCTCAATAGCGGTATAAGTAAACGGCGTATTCTTCTTCTTCATTAATAAAAGCTGCTTCTCTATTTTTTCAGGATACCACATATCGTCACTATCAAGAAAAGCCACATATCTTCCAGATGCTAGTTCCAACGCTTTATTTCTGGCTACCCCTGCTCCCCCATTTTTCTCTTGTAAATGATAAACAATCTCTGGATATACTTCCTGATACCGCGCGATAATTTTTTCCGAAGAATCTTTTGAGCAATCGTCCACCAGCACTATTTCAATATCTTTATATGTCTGGGATAATACTGATTCCAAAGTACGGGTAATATACTTTTCAGCATTATATACCGGAATTAAAACTGATACCCTATCCTCTACATACTGCCTATTCATTTTTAGGCTCCTATTTCATAAATTGGAGTAACCCACTTTTTAAAATCAGCTGATTTTCCTTGGACAATATCCAAATATGACATATGCAGTGCTTTTGTAAGTGTTCCCGTGTCCCCGTCTCCAATCTGATAACGGTCAATACTTAATATTGGTGTTATCTCCATAGCTGAACCACACAGGAATGCTTCATCACATGTATATAACTCTGTTCTGTCTATTGTCCTCTCAACTGTCTGCATCCCTTTTGCCTTTACTATCTTTAGAACGCTATCTCTGGTAATGCTTTCCAGAACACTATCTGTAAGACATGGGGTAATTACCACACTATCTTTTATCATAAAAAAACACGATCCCGGACCTTCTGAAACTTTTCCCTCACCATTTAAAAAAACACATGAATCATACCCGTTTCTTACTGCCTCTTTTTGTCCCATGCGACTATTCATATAATTTGCTCCACATTTTATTCGTGGCGGCAATGTTTCATCGCTAATCCTCCTCCATGATGCCACACAACAATGAAGTCCATTTTTATTGTACTCCGCACTTGTTCTACCTCTAGGAATCGGAGCAACAAACATTTCAACTGGCCCTTCCGCCCCCCATGAGGCAAATCCATCAACAAAAAGCGTCTGCCGAACTGAAATGTTTTCCTTATACTCATTTACTCTCACCACATCAAGTAAAGCCTCTAAAAAATCCTCTTTCGTGTATTTGCAATCCATTTGAATTAATCTCGCAGATTTAAGTAATCTTTCATAATGATCATTTAAGCGAAAAGCATACAACTGCTTTTCATCCTCATTCCAATAGCATGGAATTCCCTCAAATACATTTAAGCCAAATTGAGCAGTCGGTGCAAGAACATTTATCTGGGCATCATTCACATTTACAATATGACCCTTAAACCAAATCCTTCTGTTTTCAACATCGTACTTCATTTTCTTTCTCCTAATCGGGTAAATGTGCTATCCTAATAATTTCCTCTTCTGCCGCTTTGGCAGCCTCCGCGTCATTCATTGAAGAATCTGCCTTGGTTTCATATATATTTTCTTTCTTGAAAACCTTAACTAGCGATTCAAAAAGTATTCTGATATCAATCAATATCCCCTTTTTCTTAAAAGCATCTACATAACAGTTATCCCACATAACTTTCTCATCCCATGAAATATCATTACGCCCCTTTACCTGAGCCAGTCCGGTCAATCCCGCTTTTACCTGAAACCGTTTTCTATATCTGTTATTCAACGTCTCATAATCACCCAGTTCATATTCCACACACGGTCTTGGTCCTACCACAGACATGTCTCCTTTAAATATATTAAAAAGCTGCGGGAACTCGTCTATACTACTGCTTCTTAAAAAGCTCCCCACTTTTGTTACTCTGGGATCGTTTTCATAGCTAAATAATCCCGCCTCCATATTTTCTGCGTTTACAACCATTGAACGATATTTCAGTATGTAGAAAATATTCCCGTCTTTTGTACGTCTCCGTTGTTTAAAAAAAACAGGTCCCTTTGAATCAAGTTTTATTACAATCGGAATCACAATCCATAATGGTATTAAAATAATAATCATCATACTAGAGGAAAGAATATCAAACATTCTTTTTATCATCAAGTTAAAGCACAATATCTTCTCTTTTCTAGAAACAAAACGTACGAAAGACATCATCAAAAGTTTCTCCTCGTTTTATTACTTCTACCTCTCCATTCGAGATATCCAAAACTGGAAAATTAGGCAAAATAAATGGCGGTTTCATAACTAATGAATAAGAACCACAATTACTGATTACTACCATATCACCACATGCCAGAGTCCCTGAATAACCTTTATAAAGGGTATCTGCCTCTATGCAGGTATACCCCACAAGATCAATATCCTCATACTTCTGTTGCTTCTCACCCATAGCAAAAATCTCTAATGGCGGATTAACACCTGGCATACTAATATTTTTTTGACTACCAAGTACAGACGCAATATATTTTTTTCTCACACATTTGATTGTCTTTATCGTTCCTGCAAACTTCATACAATCACCGACCAATGCAGACCCCGGTTCGATCAAGAGCTCCGGCGCATCGACCATGTTTCCAAATTTCTCAGCAAATGCACCAGCAGCAACACTTGCATAATCTGTGTAGTCAGGAATAATAGAAGTAAATTGCTCTTTTAAAGAATCTTCCATTTTTCCGAATAATCCTCCACCCAAATCTACTCTTTTAGGAATCATTCCAATTCGGTCAATTATATCTATCATTCCTTCTGCTCTGGCAGGCCAATATTCTATCTGGCGCTTAGCAAAATGGCAGTGCAAATCAACTAGTCTAATGTTTTCCGTATTTTTTATACAATCAACAACTTTTATAAAATCCCTACCGTCAACATCTACTCCAAATCTTGAAAGCACGCTATCATGAACATCAAAATTACATCTAATCCCAACATTTAGTATATGCTCCTCATGCCTTTCCGCTATCGTTTTGACTGACACAGCCTCCTCAAATGAATCTATATTGACAATTCCTCCTTGTAGCAAAAACTCTTCAACCACTTTTAAATTCTTAATTGGACCGTTCCAGATGATTCTTTTGGGATCAACACCAATTTTTAATGCCAACTCGACTTCCATCTCTGATACTACTTCTGCATAACCTCGAAGCTCATTTACAATTTTACACAGGCGAGGTGTATAATTTGTTTTATAAGAGTACGCAATATTAAAATATGGGTATATCTTCGAGAATGTACTTTTTAATTCACAAAAGTTTTCTCTGAATTGAACAGAATCAAGCAAATAAAAAGCCTCCCCATATTTTGCCCTTATTTCACCTAAAATTCCGGCGTTTAACTTCATCCCCTCATACTCCCTTTTTTCTAATAATCTGGCTAATACAAGTATTTATCTCACTCAAATTTTTCAAATACTCCTGTTCACTGGCATGACTAGCGTATTCTTCATAATCTCTCAATTTTTTCATATTTTTTTCAAACAACGTTTCAACAATATCTAAATCTTCTATTTCCTCCATATTACAAAAACTTCGAGATAAAATCACTCTACTCGAACCCAGATGATAATGTTCCATTATTATTTTTTCAGCTGGAATAACCCCCTCTCCAATCCTTGCAATCCCTCCGAATCCATATGGAATCCCAACCTTTTTAATTTTGTTACATATTCTTTTTACTGTTCCATTAGAAAGAAGTTCAAACATAAAAGTCAATCCATAGGAAATATGCAAATCATTCAACCCAATATGTATCTCATCTATTCCATTAACTTTCAATACTTCATCCAAACACATTTCTGCCTCTTTTGTTTCCAAAAGCAATGTTGTTTTTGTACGTCCGCCAATGGCTTTAATAAACTCTCTGACCTCTTCAGTACTCTTCCACATAGGAAGCATAATTATATCTGCACCAGCACTGATTACCTCTTCAATTTCATCTTTTGATCTTTTGTTCCACGGATTAACACGTACCAACAATTCCGACTGTTTCAAAAGTGTTGAAAGCTTTTGAATATCCTTAATTGAATGCTGAGATTTAACTGTATCTCTATTTTTCTGACGTTCTTCCTTTCCTAATGTTTCCAAATCAATCCAAATCCTTTGTACCCCATATTTTTGTGCAATCAATGCTACATCTGGACTATTTGTAATATACATCAATGTCAGACTCATAATATTAATTATCCCCTTCAATAATCTATATTTATTTTACTATCCGCTATATCTGTTGTCAACGTTATCTTAATCTAAAGAATCAGCCAAATTATAATGATATTTAAATTTGAAAATCAAATTCTATCCTTAGTCATTTTAACCATGCAGAATAACATTTACCATTAATTTTTATAATTTGTACATTTATGATTAAATAACGCTTAAATCAACACTTATCACTCGAAGACATCCAAATTTACAACGCCTCAATATCAACATCCGCAATCCCCCGATTCAAAAATGCATTCGGCAGCCTGGAGCTGGTATCCTGAAATTCCTTCTTCCACTCCGCCTGTATCCTCTGGTCCCGGACAATATCAGACTTCCGAAGATGATACGTCGGCACGATCTTCTTCACGATCTTCTTCATATGATCCGTCTCTGCATAAGCTGACTGATACAATTCCTCCAAGTCCTTCAAAAATTCCTCTTCATCAAATTCAATCGGCCTCCCAATATGAATCCTTTCATTCTCCGTACTCTGCAGTCCCTCTTCATCCATCAATATCTCTTCATACAACTTTTCCCCCGGCCGAAGTCCCGTATACTTAATCTTAATGTCCGTATCTACTTCAAAACCCGACAAACGGATCAGATTCTGAGCCAGCTCCGCAATCTTCACAGGCTGTCCCATATCCAGCACAAAGATCTCTCCGCCCTCTGCATTCACCCCTGCCTGCAGCACAAGCGATACCGCCTCCGGAATCGTCATAAAGTACCGGACAATATCCGGGTGAGTCACTGTTACCGGGCCGCCTGCGGCTATCTGCTTTTTAAAAAGCGGGATCACACTTCCATTACTTCCCAGCACATTTCCAAAACGAACCGCAACATACTCTGTCTCGGATCGATTGTTAAATACCTGAATGATCATCTCGCAGATCCGTTTGGAAGCCCCCATGATATTGGTCGGATTGACTGCCTTGTCCGTGGATATCAATACAAATTTCTTTGTACCGTATTTATCCGCTGCCAATGCCACCTTATATGTACCGAACACATTGTTCTTGATTGCCTCGTTCGGACTGTCTTCCATCAGGGGCACATGCTTATGCGCTGCTGCATGGTAGACGATATCCGGCTGATATCTTGCAAATACACTGTCAACCTTCCGCCCGTTACGAACAGAACCAATCAAAACAACCAGGTTCAGATACGGATATTTGCCCATTAGCTCCTGCTGAATATCATAGGCATTATTTTCATAAATGTCAAATATGATCAGCTGTCTTGGATTATTTGCCGCAATCTGGCGGCAGAGCTCACTTCCGATGCTGCCGCCTCCACCCGTCACCAGCACGACCTTGTCAAACACATAATTTCCGATCTGTTCTGTCATAACCTGAACCGGCTCCCGTCCAAGCAGATCTTCAATCTCTACATTGCGCAGCTTGGATACACTGACGTCTCCATTTACCAGCTGATATACTCCCGGCAAGATCTTCAACTCGCAATTCGGCACCTTCTGACAGATAGAAAGGATCTTCCTCTGTTCCTTTCTGCCTGCACTCGGTATTGCTATGATAATCTCATTGACTGCGTACTTCTGTGCGGCCTTCAGAATCTGATCCCTTCCCCCGACAACCTTAATACCGTGAATAAATGTTCCATGCTTTCTGGAATCGTCATCTATGATACAGCATATCCGTGAATCCAGTTCATCACTCAACTCCAGCTCTTTCATCACCACATTGCAGGCCTCGCCCGCACCAATGATCATAGTATTCCGAGTATGATTCCCATGGACACGTCCGCGGTATAAAAGTCTGACAAAACGATAGGAAAACCTGCTGACACAGGTCAGCAAAAACAAGGCTGTCCCATAGAGAGGAAAATAACTCCTGCAAATATCCCTATTATATGTAAAGAAGAAATAAAACACATTAAAAAGAAATGACCCCATACAGCCTTCCAGCACATATACCAGTTCCTTGATACTGGCAAATCTCCAAAGGCTTGTATAAAGGCGCAGCAGTGCATAAATTCCTACCGTAACGATTGTGTTGATCGGCATTAATTCAATAACAGAAGCCAGATACCGCTCATCAATCTCGGATACATGCATGTTGAATCTGAGCCAGAGCGCCAAAAAAGAACTCAGGTTAATAAACACGATATCCAAACATATCAAAAAGATTCTGGATAGAATGGAAAAAGCTTGCTTTTCTTTCATATCATCTATAAAACTCTTCATCTGTATATATCCTCCGCTTACATGACTGTCTGGGAAGTCTTCAGACCCTTATTCACGCATGCTGCCGAAATATCACCCATTTACTAATCGCATAATTCACCAAAACCACGAGCACCCCCGCAATGATCTTGATCACTGCATCCGGATATCCCATCCTGTCCACCAGTATCCACAGCATCCCCGTCTCGCCAACTCCGGAGAGCATCCGCGCCGCCGCAAACTGCCAGACCTCCTGGAACAGCTTTCCCCTGCTCCAGTCCTTTGATCCAAACACAAACACCTTATTCACCACATAGGCAAATATCACCGCGATTACCCATGCAATGATATTGCTGACGAGATAATGGATGGAACACAGCTTCGTACAGATAAAATATACCGCATAATTCACCAGAGTCGTCACAGCACCCCAAAAAACATAGGAAACCATTTCCCGATGCCGTACTATAAGACGCTCCCATATCTTCTCCATACTCCTGTCGTCCCTTTCCAATATCAGCTATATTTCAATCATCCTTCCGGATATCGCGGCCTTGATTACAGTACACGTATCACAATATCTCTTCCAGCTTTTGCAGCGCAGCCCCCACAACCTTATCCATATCATAATACTGATAGCTTCCCAGCCGTCCGCCGAAGATCACGTTCTCCTCCGTCTCTGCCAGCTTCTTATACTTTGCATACAGTTCACTGTTTTTCGCGTCATTGACCGGATAATACGGCTCCATCCCGACCTGCCATTCGGAAGAATACTCCCTGG
Source organism: Lachnospiraceae bacterium (assembly GCA_910575475.1). Taxonomy (GTDB): domain Bacteria; phylum Bacillota; class Clostridia; order Lachnospirales; family Lachnospiraceae; genus Schaedlerella. The sequence goes on from CAJTGD010000009.1 coordinate 150,265, forward strand.
AGATCACCGTCTTTTCCTGCTTTCCGAATTCAAAGTGCTTATGCTCAATAATCCGCGTATAGGGCACTTCTTTTTCTGTATAATTCACCACCGCATTGCCCTGGTAGTTTTCACAGTCCAGAACCTCTGTCTCAAACCGGACAGAGCGGTATTCCAGCGCCCCCAGCTGATACCCGAAGTATTCATCGATCATCCCTGTAAAAATGATCTTCTCCGCAATATCCGGATGCTCCTCCCTGAACTGGAAGAAGTCCGTATTCGTCCGCACTTCGGTTCCTTCCAGCATCCGCTCCACGATGGCCGTATAGCCGCCGATGGGAATCCCCTGGTAACGGTCGTTGAAGTAGTTATTGTCATACGTAAACCGGACGGGCAGGCGGCGGATAATGAAGGCGGGCAGGTCCTTGCAGTCCCGTCCCCACTGCTTTTCCGTATAGCCCTTTACCAGCTTCTCGAACACATCACGCCCCACCAGAGACAGACACTGTTCCTCCAGGTTCTTCGGTTCCGTGATCCCGGCCTCCCTGACCTGCCTGGCAATCATGTCCTTGGCCTCCTGAGGCGTGCGGATCCCCCACATCTTGCTGAATGTATTCATATTGAAGGGAAGGTTGTACAGCTCGTCTTTATATACCGCCACCGGAGAGTTGATATAATGGTTGAACTCCGCGAACTGGTTCATGTACTCCCAGATCTTCTGATCCGAGGTGTGGAAAATATGCGCACCGTATTTGTGCACATGGATCCCCTCGATATCTTCACAATAAATATTTCCCGCGATGTGGTCCCTCCGGTCGATCACAAGACACTTTTTCCCTCTTTGATGAAGCTCGTGCGCCATGACTGCACCATACAATCCGGCTCCGACAATCAAATAGTCATACTTCATAATGCTTCTCCATATATTTTTGCGATTTTTATTCCATATTATTCAAAATATCTGTCAAACAGACTGAGATTTTAGAATTTTATCGTGTTTTTTGTCTCTCTAAAAGCTCTATCTATTTTACTCTGTATTTAGAGGCTTTGTCAATGTTTATTCGCATATTAGCAAAAGTTACTACATTACATTTCATGACACCATAAAATCCCCCGCCACAAACGATGGGGGATTTATTATGAAAATTATTCTGGTACCGCACCATATTCTGTTTCGAATCATAGATTGTTGTTCATGTCCTCAGCGGAATTACCGATTTTTCAACCATAATATCCCTCGTCCAATATTGGGTTTTCAGATACTCTTCAATACTGCACTTCATCAGTTCTGCATCCTGACTTGGGCCAACAATAATCCTCCGTAAAGGTAAGTGGCCTTCACACCAGACTTTCACACTTCGAACCGGAGGTGTCTGCTGTCTCATTTTTAACCGCAGGCTTACACAGACCTTTTCCTGATATTTCCCATTAGAAACCAGGATCTCGTCATTTGGCATTTTATATTTATCTTTATCTGTCACTAATTGAATCTTTATTTTTTCAGAAAGTAATTCTCTCTTCAACTCTTCCAAAATCTTCGTCCAGTCTGGATTGATATAGTACAAATTGATCATATTTTCCTGTTCTGCAAGTGACTGGTCTCCAAATTTAATTCTGATATTCGGCTTTTTAATACCGTTTACATCCAGATAAATATATTTTTGCCTCAATAAGTCCCGCTGCACTTCTGGAATTATTTGCTTCATATCAAAAATAAGTCGATATTCTTTTTCTTCCGCAAATTTATTATTTTTTATGTATGGGATCATTCCCACGACATTTTGCTGCCTGTTGTTCTCCGTATCTTCCACAATATATTTTATCTTTTCTTCAATATTGTTGTCGATCTTTTCTCCGCTTTCTGTATAAATCACAGAATATGGAGACGCGATTGCTTTTACAACTACTTCCTCGTCATTTATATTTTTTGAAATGTAGTTCGTATCACAATCCTGATTCATAATTGTATAACAATAATAAGATGAAAATCCATCTTCCAAACCATACAGCCCCTTTGAAAAATCAAATTCCATCGCAACACCCTCTCGGGCATACCCACGCCACTGGCTCAGCAAATCTCCTTCTTCACAAAAACATACCATAAATGGCAGCGACTCTGGCTCTGTAAGCAGACTTTTCATCTGTTCCATTGCCTGAGCAATTTTTTTCTTTCCAATCATATTTTCTTCATAATCATTCGAAAACATAATATGTCTTGCCAAAAAACTCTCACTTTCCATAATCAGCCAAAAGACTTCCCGCGAAGTATAATGGTATAAAGATTTCTTTGGTGTCTTAAAAATCTGAAGCTGCTCGATTTTATCATTCGCCATTTTTTGGGCCGATTCAGAATAAGTCCATTTATGCATAATCCACCTCTGGTCCGTTTTCCGTTAGCTTAAAATTACAATAAAAAGCAAACAATCTTTCAATATCATCTTTAAACTTATATCGCAGCAATGCATTTTTAGCAATATATTGCTCTGAAAGATCCGTTCCCATGATAACATCACTCTGGGTTGCAAAAACTGGGGATGACGTAATCATATATATCGGCATCTGCTCATAAAATTTAAAATAAATCTGTTTTGCCAGTTCTGCCTGTGGATAATAACTCGACAGGTTACTTTCCAGATCCTCCTTTGTGAGCATAACATCCAATAATAATCCTATTTTTTCTTTACTTTGATCCCTAGCTTCTGCACATTTCTGTTCTATTGTTTGAAGAATACTTTCATTATAAAACAGGTACTCTTCTCCTTCATAGTTACATTCTTCTGTACCCTGGATATGTTCAAAATGGAAATCATATTTATCACTTTTCTCCTTTGCCGATTCTTTTAAGCAATCAAGAATTTCTGCTACATCCTGCTTTCGATCCTCAATCAGAATAATGTCATAATGTGTCATTTTCTTTCCCCCTTTCTATAATCGGTAATTTCACTACATAAGACCACTTCTCTCTACCGTTTTTCGAATTCTCAATTGCAAACATCTGATCATAAGATACTTTTCGATACCAGCTTTGGCAGATGTCAAAAATAACTGCCTGTGAGATTCCTTCTCCTACGCGATAAGATTCCGTACTGCTGTTTTTTTCAATTTTTTCTTTTTCCTTTTCTTCCACATTATTAGAAATACACAAGCAATCGCCTTCTACATAAATAGTCACTATGCTGTCATCTCCACCCTTATTTCCTCCATGTCTCTTTGCATTTTGAAAGATTGCCAGAAAAAGGGTTCTCAATACATCTGGTTCAGGTGTTTTATCTTCCTTATCTGCCCCCTTCCTTATCTTTCTTTTCATCAACTCATCTTCCCCATATATATTTATCTTTAAGTCCCATATGATTGATACTGCCTGAATCGTTTTTTTCTCACCGTTCCAAAACTCCTCAAACTGCATATTTCTAGAAGACATGTAGTCTTTTCCTTTGCCTCCAAGAACCTGTGAATTCATAAATCCAATCATACTGTTTATCAACAGTTCAAAATACTTTCTATAATAGCCTTTATCAGCTTTATCCTTTTTTTCGTATTCTTTACTACAGATTAATTTAACCAATTCCTGAAATTGTGTTATCAACGACTCCATTTCCGAGTGTCCTACAGCTCTGGACTTTAACATCTGCTGTTTATAAAAAAGATTATCTGTCCAATTCTGTAAAAGGGTACTACCTGACAAATTTAAGATTTTCCAGATTTTGCTCCGAAAGATCAACAGATTTTTCAATGAATGCAATATCATTCCTTCATCTTTAATTTCAAATGAAAAGAGCAAATAAATAATTGATGTTCCACCATGTCCTGCATCCAGTTCATCATAAAATTTCAACAAAATCCATTTCTGCCCTTTTTCCCTTGTACAGATTGCATAAGTATCTTTTTCAAAATGCTTATTCTCTTTCATGAATTCCTGCAATTGCTGCTCTCTATTTTCCATACGCCGAATATCCGTGCTTTTTCCAAAACCCAGAGCTATATATTTGTCTGATTCATTTTGATCCTTATACGGAACAATAATTTCTCCGTCCATTGCCCTACTTGCGTCTTTCAGATATTCCAACATCTCAGAAAATTTGTTTTTTAGCTTTTCCTCATTCTCCGGCTCATCATCTAACTCTGCCCTGGAGAACTTCCATTCATTAAAAATCTTTTGATACAATAACTGAAACCGAACCATCCCTTCCAGTTTTCTTACCTCAGGAGACGAAGTAAATTTCACAATCTTATCTCTATCGTCAATCTCAACCATCTTATGAAAATAAAGATACTGTATAAAATTGTCGAAATAGTAATTATCATTTAATACATTTTTGAAATTTTCTTCCGTATATTCCATGCCGCTGGTAAAACGATCCGCAAGATATTCAATTCCATAATCTGCCAGCTTTGTATTCTCTAAATATACATTCCTTTTGAACGCCGTATATTCATCCTCTCCGGCCAGAGATATGATCTCTTTTTCCGAAATATCCTCCTGCTGGTATTCTTCGTCATACAGCAATAGGTACTCCAGGAACAAACCTTTCGCGAAATCATTACTCTGTCCCACAAGCTGTTTGATTCTGTTTAAGTAGTTTTTCGCAAAATCCAAATGAATGCTTTCATCTTTTATGTTCATACAGAATTCCATAATCTGATTCATACTCTGTTTTCTAATAATATAGTTTGACTCTAATTCAGCTAATCTATTCAGCAAAATTGTGATTATTTTTATTCTGTTTTCCACATTATACCATAGATGTCGCAAAATATCATCTATTTTTTCTGTACTCGACGGCTCTGATTCCTGCAGTAAGGTGTCCAGCATTTTCAGCATAAGTTCAAAGACAGCCTCCTTTTCTTCCTTACGGAAAGTCATGAATGGACGTCCTAATACTTTTAGAACTGCAACCAATTCTTCGAAATCTCTGTCTACATTTTCTGGAAACAGCTTATCTACGATTTCCTGCTTGATTTCCTCGCGGCTGGCAATGTCACACAAAACATCCAAAAGCTTTTTTGCTTTATGTGACATGATCATATACTGCTCTGCCCGTTGTTGACGTAAAGGATCCCTTTTTTCCTGTCCAATTGTTTCAACTGGTTTACATTTTATATTATCACGTTTATTCTTCCAATACTTATAAACTTCATTTAACGAAGCCTGTTCAGCCAATATATTCCATTCATCGTACTTTTTACACAAAACACAGGCATCAGAATTCACTCTCATAGAAGAAATATTTAAATTAAAATATGCCATAAAATAATTTATATCTTCAATGTAATTTTTGACAGAGGAATTTGACATCCGGTTGAGCAGCAATACAATGCTTTTAAATATATGAATCTGAACTTTGCTGTCAGCTTTTTCTTCAATCAGTGAACTCATCAGACTTTTCATACGAAAATATGTGTGGCCTGAAATAATGGTATCATCTACAAAATGAAAATTAATGAATGATTTTTCGTCATCCTGGCACAGGTTATCATACAGTTGCTGTACAGAACTGTACTTTGTCTTTACATTCATCCTGAACTCTTTATCCACATCAAAATGAAGAACTAAAGCGGCATTGCTGAACAGATATTCATTTACCTCTTCTACAAATGCAGTATTGCTGAAATGGAGCGGCGCTACAATAATATCATACACTTTACATTCTACTGCGGGAAATAAATCCTTTTTTTCTTCCAGCCATTCCTGGACATTTTTTCTGATATCCGGAAAGTCCCATAATTTTTCTGTAGAAAAGTAATAGCTAAAGTGATTCCCATTACGTTCCACATGATCATATACAAGAAATTTGGACAACTCTTTCAATTTTTCTAATTCTTTTTCAGATACATCCAGATTGCTCCTATCTGCATTTCTCTTTCGAATTCCAATTGCATGCATAGGCACTACAGATGCTTTACTTGTCTCCACCAACGGCACTTCTTTTGTATAATCCTTTTCTGGGAAACAGGCTTTGCACCTTAATGGATGTTTCCATTCAGAAATTACTTCTGTGTAAAATTTCATTTTTTCCTGATCTATTTTTGAAATGATTACATTTTTTTCTTTTGTACTCTTTTCCCAATAATTATTTTTTTCATTTCCTTCCTTATCTGATATCAAAATAATCCCGTAATTTAATACCGTATCAAGATGATAATCCTTATATCTCTTATCGCCTTTTTTCTCCAATGCATCTCTAATCGTTCTCTCCAGAAAACCTGAAACCTTTATATGTGTAGTCATCGTGGAATTAATCGGCACAATGATTACAAACTGATAATCTTTACATTGTACAAAATCAACACGGCCTCTGAATTTTCCAATAGCCTTCTGCTCATAAATCAAATACTCTGTCTTTATATCTGAGCAGGCAAGCATATTACAAAGCTCACTCAACAGCATTTCCGAATAATTTTCATATCCCACTAAGATTAACGACTTTCGTTTATCAATCTCTTTATTCAATTCCAGAAAGAGCCAATACGCAAAACGCGATGTATAATAGTTGTTATGGAACATCAGTTCGGCTTCATAAAACGTTCTCACGTGGATTTTTGATCCAATTCTTACATGGAGTCCATTTATTTTGCATCCAAACTTTTCTGACTGTACATCCTGCTTTAATGTATTCTGCAGACTCCGTTCAAATAATGTCATTTCCCCTTTATTATATTCAAGCATATCAAATGGTGCTATGCTGACAACGCCATTCGGCGTTATCCCCATTTTGTGCTTTTTCAGCATTCTCTTAAGAGTCTTCAAACAGTTTGGATGGATACATCGGGCAAATGCTAGCTTTTCAGTACTCCCAATCGCTTCCCCTAAATTTGTCCCTGTAATGAGAAATTCTTCCCCCTCCTTCTGCCCACTCATAAAAATCTGAATTCCTTTCATAAAAGGATTACATCCCTGCTTGTCATAAAATAATGCCATTATCCTTGTAATTTCTACAAAATGTGACTGGGTACACTCTGTTATCATAATGTAGCATTTGTGTCCTTGTGGTCTTTGAGTAATATAGAGTATAATGGTTTTACAGAACAATTCAACCATAGTCAGAGCGATATTCTCTGCCGAAAAATGAATAATCTCATTATCTTCTTTTTGCTTCAAGCTTTTCTTAAGCCTTATGGTCAATTCCTGAATGGTCTTCTCCTTTTTTTCTTGAAAAGACATTATCCCGCCCTTTTGCACTTCACGGAATACATTCATACAATAATCTGTTGTAAAATCAATTGTTTTTTTCAATTTTGGTATACTAAAATTCTCCAAAAGATTGTTTGTATAATCAATATTTACATTGAGTGATATATTTTGCATAACAGGTTGTTTCCTGAATGGTAAAAGAATATCATACTGCGTTCCAGGTATTCCGAGTTCCGAAAGAACATCTCTCTTTGTATTAATTGAGCTGTAAAATTCTTCACTCCAATCTATCTGATATTTCTCCTGACTTCTTACCCTGAAATATCCTTCATAGCAAAGAACCAGCGATTCAAACACCTGAATTCCATAATGATGAACTACATTTTCCGATATAGAATTATAATCTTGCCAAAACTGCCTGGGTCCTGTATATTGCGATGATCCAAAAAAGGATTTAACTGTCAATTTATTGGCTCGATTTTCGATTTTCTTATAGATATACTTATTGTCTTCTGATGCATGTTCTTTTCTTTTTTTGAAATTTTTAAAGAACTGATTTGGTATTGCACAGTGTGAATAATCTGCAACTTTCATTTCCAAATAATTCTCAGCTTGTTCCGCTTCTTTCCCTTTATTCATATATCCCGGATAATTTCCTTCGAGATATTCTTTACTTCTTCCTGAACTGTTATTGTGAATACGAAAACAAAAATATCCTCTTCGCTTTTCTGAATGGTAAATATTTTCAAGAATTTGAAGAAGTCCTTCTGCCATATCCCTTGCATCAAAAATTTCCTGCTCTATCTGCATCATAAAATCAGCTTCGCTATTTTTCAAAAAGTAATCCGATAAGCAAAAAATATACATCGCGAGTAAGGACATATCTTTTACACGTTCAAATAATTCTTTAGATTTCCATAGTTCATATCTCTTTTCGACAAACTCTATATGTGTTAGCTCCCGATCCTCCCCAGTGCAAAAACATTCTGAAAAAATATTCATTAACCAGACATCATGATCAAATTTATCTACATTCATATCATCTAAATGTCTATTCCGCAACAGTCTTGGGCAAATATGCGGCAGAAAATAATTTTTTCTATACACATATTCGCTTCCTACCCGTACCTTCTTATATATTTTTATCAAAAATGTATGTACCGACTGGCGCCAGTATGCTACAGATTCACTATCCTCATCAATCGTATAAATAGGAGAAAAACGTCTAATAGCTCTGTTAGTTCCTTTACTCACTTTTCTGTAATTATGATCCTTCAAGACATAATAGCTTTTTATTATTCCCGTATGTAAAATAACAGAAAGTAAATCTTTTATATTAGCCAAAACTTTTGGTTGTATAGTTTTTATACAAAGAATAGCTTTCCCGTTCAATTCTTCATTTGCCAAACAAAAATAAATAATATTTACTATATCATTTTCATTTGAACAATCTACACAAAATACATACTGAAATTCATCCTCATGGTTTATCTGAGAAGGTCTATCATAAGAACTCTTGTCCATTTTTTCCATAACCGTCTCAATAGACAATTTTTTCTCGGAATAATAGTATTCTACTGTCCTCAAAAATTCTCTTTCCGAAATATCATTTATCTGTCCACTTAAAATAGCTTCGATAGCCTGTAGACATTTTACATAGTCATCCTGCTGATTCGCAATGCTAAATCTCATCGTCCAGTACATCTCTTTCCCCCTTGTAGTTTATGCAAAAATTTGAACTGCCCTCATAAAACATTTAAATTTCTAACTATAAAATAATAATTTAAAAAAACAACAAAACTCCTTGAATTACTCAAGAAATTTCATTGTCTATACCAAAAAACATTTGCCACTAATAAAATAATAGCATATCCCGAAAATTTCTACAATATTAAATTCTACATTAAATAAAAAGTCACTAAAAATCATTTATCTTCTCTTTGGACAAAAAAGTAAAATATCCCCCGGACAACCAGACATAATTCCATGTCCGACCATCCGGGATGAAATTTTTCTTCTACTCCACCTCCTCCAGCACGCCCCCCAGCAGCACCATCGTTCCATCCTCCAGAACAGCATACACATCGATATGATATACTCCTGTCTTGTACCCGAAGCCGGCAATACTGATATCCATCACATAATTTCCTTCTTCATTCTGTCCTGCCTGCATCCACTGGAGATCGCTCTGATCCTCCTCAGCCCATACAGCCACGTTCATGGCCATAATGTCTTCTTCCAGATTCCGGATGTCGGAGATCGTCAGAGGCAGGATCCCGGTCATCGCATCATACTCTGCCACTGTAAGCTGTGCTTCCGGCACTTCCACCTTCGGAGGCTCCGTCTTGGGCACTGCTTTGATATAGGATGTCAGGTCTTCCATGAACTTTGACTTTCTGCTCAGTTCTTTCTCTACCCAGTCACGCTGGTACTTCTCTGTCAGTGTCCACTCGCCAGAGAACAGATTGGTGCCCAATCCCAGGCGGTTTCCCTCGATCTCCGCACCCAGGCTTGCCAGAGTGGTGGGATAATAGTCGTATGTGGTGTAGTTCCTGTACACATCCGGCTTCTGCACTTCCGCAGCCGGATTGATGTAGGCTGTGTACACCTTTCTGGCATAATCATAGTCCACGTCCTCGCAGAAATCGCTGTCCATCGTAGGATGGTCGCCTGCAAGCACGATGGTCGTATTCTCGTAAAAATCCTGCCTCTGGATCCATCTTACGAACTCTGTCACCATCCTGCTGGAACATGCCATTACATTGGCATACTGATTGCCTCTGAATTCATCCCTGCAGCGCCCACAGACATAGCCATCCTCCCTGTGGGTATCCACAGTCAGGATCGTCAGATTAAAAGGCTCATCCTGTTCCGCAAGTGTACGCAGCTCTCTTTTTGCAAATTGAAAGAGCCGTTTGTCTTCATATCCCCACCATACACGGTATCCCTCCGGGATCATCTTCTCACTGGCCGCATAGTTGTAATCGTGTATGGTAAAATCTCCGTGTCCGGAAAAGAGAAGCCTTCTCCCGCCGAATGTGGCGTCAGAGCCGATCAGCAGAGTCTGGGAGTAGCCTGCCTGCTGGAGGATATCCCCCAGGGTCGTAGTTCCGGCGAAAAAGGAGTCCTGAGTATTCATTTCGTTATTTTCCAGCGGGATGGACAGGGGCAGGCCTGCGGACTGTGCAAACATCGCCGCAACCGTCCAGGTGGTCTGAGGCATGGAATATCCGCCGTTCAGGATGGTCTCTGAGCCGGAAAAATCCTCATATTCCTGCGCCAGCTCTGTCAACTCCGGAATGCAGCTTTTCTCAAATGCGCCGCCGTTTTCCTCGTCGGTATAGGTCACCTCCATGGACTCAAGGTAAATGTAGATCAGGTTCCTTTTCTTCTCCGGGAAACGGATCTCCACATCATTTGCATCCACGTAATTGTCGTCAATAAATGTAGAATAGGTGCTCTGATTCTCCGAATAATTCGCAAGATCCAGCCTGACCCATGTCATATTCAGAAAGTACCCTGCAAGCGCAGCAGAGCAGACTATGATCCCGGCCATAGCCGCATGATATAACTTTTTTCGTTTACGCAGAACGATCATCAGTACGAAAATAAGAATCAGCGCCAGCACTGTGCTTGGTACGCAGTACTCCACATATTCCATGATGATCTCGGTGCTGGTGCCCTCCATCGGAGAATTGATATGATATACCAGTTCGTCCATGGTCAGATGGCTCCACGTAGCAAACATCCACCGGATACTGTTGCTCAGAAGGACAGCGCCGACCCCCAGCAGAAGAACAAGCGCAGCCTCGAAAAAGTACAAAATACCTTTGATCACCTTAACAAACACACTTTTCGCATTCATTTTTTTCTTTTGCTCACTCCACCGTCACAGATTTTGCCAGATTCCTTGGCTTATCTACATCGCATCCTTTTCCGACCGATATATAATATCCGAACAGCTGCAGCGGGATGATCGCCAGAGAATTGGTAAAATACCGGTTTGTCTCCGGAATGTAGATCACATAATCCGCCGCCCGCTTCACTTCGTCATTTCCTTCATTTGTCACCGCCAGCACAAAAGCGCCCCTGGTCCTGACCTCTACCATATTGCTTATCATCTTTTTATACAGCTTCTCCTGTGTCAGCACCGCCGCCACAAGCGTTCCCTCTTCGATCAGGGAGATTGTGCCGTGCTTGAGTTCCCCTGCCGCATAAGCCTCTGAATGGATATAGGAGATCTCTTTGAGCTTCAGAGAGCCTTCCAGGGAGATCGCATAGTCGATCCCTCTGCCGATGAAAAACACGTCTCTTGCTGCCAGATACCGGTTCGCGAACTTCTGGATCCGGTTTTTGTTATTCAAAAGCATTTCCACCTGATCCGGGATCCGCTTCAGATCCTCCATATACTGCGCCAGCTCCACGTCTGTGACCGTCCCCCGTACCTGGGCGAACTTCATGGCAAGGAGATACAGCGCGATCAGCTGGCAGGAATAGGCCTTGGTCGTCGCCACCGCGATCTCCGGTCCGGCCCATGTATACATCACATTATCCGCTTCTCTTGCGATGGAGCTTCCCACCACATTCACGATCCCCAGCACCTTTGCCCCCCGTTCCCTGGAATCCCGCAGAGCGGCGAGAGAGTCTGCTGTTTCACCGGACTGGCTGATGATCACGATCAGCGTACCGTCCTCGATCAGCGGGTCCCGATACCGGTATTCCGAAGCGAGATCAACCTCCACCGGAATCCGCGCCATACCCTCCAGCACGTATTTTCCTGTCACGCCCGCATGGTAAGCGGAACCGCAGGCTACGATCATCAGCTTCCGGATACTCCGTATTTCCTCGTCCGACATCTCCAGCTCGTCTATGACCACCCTTCCGTCCTTGAACCTGGGAGAGAAGGTATCTGTGATCGCCTTCGGCTGCTCATACATCTCTTTCAGCATAAAATGCTCATAGCCGCCCTTTTCCGCGGCATCCACATCCCAGTCAATATGTGTGGATTCCTTTTCTATGGATTCCTCATCTACATTGAAGAACTCCATGGAATCCTGCTTCATGCGGACGATCTCTTCATTTTCAATAAAATAAACATCTCTTGTATATTTCAGAACAGCAGGCACATCGGAGGCAATGATGCATCCGTCCTTTGCGTGTCCCACGATCAGAGGGCTGTCCTTACGCACCGCATAAAGCTCCTCCGGATGATCCTTAAATAAGATCCCAAGGGCATAGGAGCCCTCCATCCGGTGCATGATCTTGACGATCGCCTGCAGAGGGTTCCCCTGATAATAATAATCCAGGAGATGCGCGATCACTTCCGTATCCGTATCGGAAATAAACTGATATCCTTTTTCAGTAAGCTTCTTTTTCAGCTTCAGGTAGTTCTCTATGATTCCATTATGCACGACTACGATGCTCTGCTCTGCGTTGAAATGCGGATGCGCATTCACATCTGACGGCTCCCCGTGTGTCGCCCAGCGGGTATGCCCGATCCCGGTATGTCCCGGAAAGATCTCTCCGTCATGCGTCAGCTCGCTGAGCACCTTCAGTCTTCCCTTTGCCTTCTTCATCCGGATATTTTTACCGTCATAGACCGCGATCCCTGCCGAATCATATCCTCTGTATTCCAGCTTGCCCAGCCCGTCCAGCAGGATCGGAGCAGCCGGCCGCTCCCCTACATATCCAACTATTCCACACATATGCTTCTCCTTTTGCTTCATTCCTCAAAATCCGGCAAAAATGTACCTGTAGGCACACCCTGCCGGATCCTTTTCTCTGTCGGGCCAGTGCAGCGAATCATTCTGCATAAACAATGCTGCTATAGATTCTTCACTTACTCCCGGCAATCTCTCTTACCATATTTCGTCCCGGATCACACATCAATAAAATCGATATCGTCATAGGAATCCTTTTTGGGAGGCTGCTGTGTTCCTCCGGCAGGACTCTTCCCTGGGACGTATTCTTTCATATCCTCTTCCTCGTCGTCCTCGTAATCATCATACTCGTCCTCAAAATCATCCTCAAAGCCGTCGTCGGAATCTGCATAATCATCAATATACTCATCCTCAAAATCGTCTTCGAGGTAATCATCTTCGTCATCCTGCATGTCGTCGTCATCATCGTAGCCTACGAACTGACTGCGGGATTTTTTCCGCAGCTTCGGCTGATCCTCGTCATCCCCCACATAGAGATTCTCCAGTTCTTCATTCCGCCGTCCGAGCTTGATGGACAATACAAGAATGATGATAAACAGGATCAATACGATCACTCCGACCGCCGCCGCCAGGATCAGCAGATTATCTGTAATGATCTTCTGCACCTTTCCCAAGGTTGACGTATCTTCCTCTTCCTCCGGCTCTTCGGTCTTAACCGGAGCAACATATCTCTGGTAGGTTGCATCTACCTGATCATACTGATAAAAGCCTTCTACTCCGCCGCTGCTCAGTGCGTAGATCAGATAAAAGTCATTGGCCTCCATGTTCTGCCATGCCGGGAAGTTCACTCCGTGCAGCGCCAGGGAGGTCTCATAGAATGCCTCTGGAAGCCCGCTGCCGTCCGCGGAGGACAGCACGAAAATATAAAAGGTTTCTGACACGTCTACCCGCTCTGCGCGGATAAAGGTGCTGTCGCTTTCATTATATAATACTGTGATCGGATCTTCTTCTCCGGTTATCATAAACAGCATCACTTTTCCGGAAGAATCCTGCCGGATCGCAGAATGCTCAACACCTGCATACTGTACGGTGCTCCTGCTAAAGCCCGCCGGGATCAGAGCGTCTGAAAAATTCTCATAGATGTTATAGTATGCGCCGCCTATCTCGATACTCTCCTGTCCCAGGACCCGCTCTGCCGGCTCTCCCGAAGCCGCAGTACCTCCGGTCCCGTCATCCGGACCGATCGTAACCGCAGATTCTCCTGCCGTCAGGTTTAACGTCTCATCAGAAAACAGATACGCTGTGGAATCTGTCACCCGGATCGCCGCCGTACCTTCCGCCAGACCTCTGAACAGCATCTCAAAGACCATCTCCGTCTCAGCCCCTGTGCCGGAACGGGTCAGTGTCAGAGTTCCGTCTCCGCCCTCCACACTGGTTCCGCTTATAAATTCCAGAAGCGCCGTATCATAAGACAAGGTCACATTCACATCACCGATCGGCTGTCCGCCGCCGTCTATCCTCACTGTAACAGGAATCTCTCCGCCTACCATGCCTTCGGGATCTGACAGCATCAATGTTCCCTCGGCAGCATATCCTGTGATCGCCGGGAAAAGCATCATAACGCACACCGCAGCCATCATTACGATCCATCTGGTCACTCGTTTCTTCATAGCATTTACCTCTTCTCCTGTATTTCTCTATCTAATACCATTGGTTCCCTGTTCCGTCGTCGCCGCCGCTTGTTCCGTATCCATTTCCATCGCCATATGAGCCGGTTCCGTAGTCGGATCCATCGCCGGATGTCGTCCCGTCTCCGTTTCCATAGCCATCGCCGGATGACCAGTCTCCACTTCCATCCGTACCGGTTCCGTATCCATCACCATATGACCCGGTTCCGTCATCGCCGGTTCCATATCCATAGTCACCGCCGGATGTCCCGTCACCGCTTCCATAGCCGTCGCTGTTATTGTAGGCTCCGTCAGATGTACTGTAGTCCTGGCTGCCGTAACCGCTGGAATGATTCGTATAATTGGATTCGGAAGGATAGCCGATCCCCGTTACAAACACCAGTTCATCACTGATCTCGCTCACGGTGGAAGATGGGGAATATCCGTCCTCTCCAAACAAAAATTCATGCAGCTGCTTTACGTTATCCTCCAGGTTATTCGGCACTACCGAATCCCCTGCCTCGCCGTAGTACATGGTATCCAGGTCAAAGGGGAAGCCCAGCGTCTCACCGATCGTATACTTTTTCACATCCTTTGCATAAGCCAGGATCTCCGGAAGCGTGAAGTTCGTCCGCACCTTCGGCAGTACCCGGTCGATCATCATATTTAAGGAAGACAGACTTACGGCCTGCGCTTTTTCCGCAATCTTGGTCAGTACCAGCCGCTGCCGCTCCGTACGCCGGTAATCATCCCCTTCCGTAGCACGGATCCTGGCATACGCGGTTGCCTGAACACCGGTCAGATGCTGATAACCCGGTTCCGTGATCCCCCAGGTGTCTACACCTGTATTCTCAATAATCTCACAGGCATAGTTATTCAGATAAGGGATCTCTTCTTCCGTAACCTCTACATCAATTCCGTCCACTGCATCGATCATATCAACCATGGCCGAAAAGTCAACCGTAACATAATGCGTGATATCCATATCCAGGTTCCGGTTCAGCATGGCCACCGCCTCTTCCTCCTCACCAAACGCATAGGCGGCATTGGCCTTGTTATACGTACCGTCATCCATCTGCAGGAGGGTATCTCTGTATACAGATGACATCTTAACTTCCTTGGTCTCCCGGTTCAGGCTTGCGATAATGATGGTATCGCTTCTGGTGCCCATCTCTTCGACATTCTCGCGCTTATCCAGACCGAACAGTGCCACATTGAGGTATCCTGTCTCGTCATATTCATATCCTTCGTTGATACTGAGCTTATCCGGATCCAGATTCTTAAAATCCATTTTATCTATCTTGGAATATACAACTGCAATCGCAGCAAAAACAACCAGCAAAAGCAGGATGCACAGGACGATCGCAATCTTCCCCAGTACGGACATGCCTCCCTTTTTCTTTTTTCTCGCTCTGGAGGATGCCTTTCCTGAAGATGGACGCTTATTCCCGTTCCTGCCTCTTTTTGCATTGCCGCCGGAGGATGATGCCCTCATCGCTGACTGCCTGCGTGATCTGCCCATCGTAGCGGCCTGTGGTGCTTTATTCGCCATAATATATCCTTTCCCTGTATATCATCCTTATCCTAAAGTGTATCTTTTCAACCGCCATTACTTATAGTACAATATTTTTTTCAAAACATCAATCTATTTTTATAACTATTTCCTTTCTTCTCTTTTCCAGTAGCCTGGATTCAGCGTGCACCGCAGGACCAGCCATCCGGGAAGCCGGCGGTAATTTTGTCCCAGCCTGTACCCGGCATACTTAGATCCGCTCTGGAGGATCAGCGGTATGATCTCCCATGGCTTACCTGCTTTTAAAAGATAGGCCGCCGTCAGCTTTACAAGACGGATACCTTCCGTCTCCGACCGGATGCCTTCAAATATCTCCGGGTGCTCCACCTGTGACACGGCAAGGTCAAAATTCCGCTTGAACAGCTTAAAGCATCCGTCATGATGCGAATGGATCACCTGCGCCTCGGCAGTATATGCGATCTTAAAGCCTGACTGTACGATCCGTCCTGCCATGATCATGTCTTCGTTGAAGATCGTCCTGGATTCAAAGCCTCCAAGCGACATGTACACCGCCTTTCGATAGGCAGCACAGGCATTGGAACAAAAATAGGTCTTGATCCCCAGCTCCGGAAGGTCTGCCTCTGACTTCACCCTGCTCTCAGGAGGGTAATTAAAGGTTCTGGTAAAACGCTCGATACTGCCGCTGTCTCCTGAGGGAAGCTGCCGCGCATATGCCGCGCCCACCCTCTCATCCTGAAATGCCGCCATCAGATTCTCTACCAGCTTCTCATTGACAGGCAGCGCATCCTGTGTCATATAAATAAGAAACTCCGCGTGCGACATCATTGCGCCCTGATGCCTGGTTCCGCCGTGGTCGAACTGTTCCGGACGGATATGCGTGATATGGACCCTCTCTGATAATGTCTCCAATTCCCTCGGAAACATACCTTTATCCGTGTTGATGATATAGATACGGTTCACCGGATAGCTCTGCTTCAGCAGACGCTTTACAGACTGGACCGTCCTTTCATCCGGCAGACATACCGGAAGTATCACGTCAACAATTTTAAATTCTGTCATAGATCCGACTCCCACTACGATTCATTCCATTTTACTTTTTCGTTTTAATATCATACAATATCTTCTCGTAAAGGACAAGCAAAAACATAAATTTTACACAATTTTATTAAATTAAATTAATAGAATTGTGATTCTTTCGTAACAATCATGCAGAATGCATTTTCATCCTACTTTGCCGTGCTTTATGAAACTCCTCTCTACCGGCTTCCCATCCATATTTTCCAGAGAAGCCATGTTCCATTGCCGCAGAATTTTTTTACAAGCTGCACTCCGCCGATACAGACCGCCGGAAGCAATAAAAACAGGAGAAACCCGGCCCACATGGACTGGGAAATGTATCTGCCGGCGATCGAATTGATCCCCTGCACCGCCATGAAATGGGTCATATAGACGGCAAATGTATTTTTCTGCCATTCGCGGGCCGCCGGCATGGTCTGTGTACCGCCCCCTTCTCTTTCCCAGGAGAGCAGACACCAGAGGGCCGCGGAAAAGGAGAACGAATAAAACAGTACTCCGAATACGGACGGTTCCCTCTTATAGATCCAAAACGCCGCCGCTGCCAGAAGCATTGCCCCTGCCAGCACACCTGTACTTATTTTTCCGGCCTCAACAGTCTCTTTCCTATGGATCGCAATATAGCCGCCAAGCATATACAATACCAGCCAGTTTATGACCGCTGCCGCCTGTTCATTTTTTATTATATTCGTACAGGCTGTAAAAAATACCAGCAGGATCGCCGCCGCACCTGACCAGCGATTGCCGATCAGAACATAGATGGCCGGTGAAAATGCCGCATACAGGATCAAAAACTGCAGAAACCAAAGGAACGCACAGTAGCGGTAATGTATCACCGCATCCAGCATCGCCCTCCAGCTGATCTGGATCAAAGACTCCTGAA
The DNA here is from genome assembly GCA_910575475.1 of Lachnospiraceae bacterium. GTDB lineage: Bacteria > Bacillota > Clostridia > Lachnospirales > Lachnospiraceae > Schaedlerella. Next base: position 168,194 of record CAJTGD010000009.1, read on the forward strand.
AAACCGCTGCCAGAACCGGTATGCGGGAGACCGCCGCATGGATGAAAAAGTAGAGCAGCGTCCATAATATGTAGGGAACCACCAGACTCCGTATACGGCTTTTATATTTGGAAAACACGCGTTTCCATGAATAATTGCGGAAAAAAAGATAACCTGATCCGATATAAAAGCACCCCACCGCGGCACCTGCAAGATCTGCCGCCAGGAAGGCTTCGATCTCATTGAAAACAGGGACGTCTGAGATCAATGCCGGAAGCGTAAAGATACTGTCATTGCGGGCATGTATAAAGATCACAAGAATACATAATATAAAATTGTACCAGATAACGTTGTTGGAAAAGTTCTCCTCCTGCTTTGTCCGGACCATTTTTCTTCTTATTCTGCCTCCTGCAAAATTTCCAAAATCACCTTACCAGTTTAGCATAAAGCCACTCCCATTGCAAGATAAAGGGGTGGAAACCCGCTTTCACTTCTGGTATAATTGTACTGTTACGCAGGCAGGTCATCCATTTTCCCGCGAAAATGGATGACAGATCATAATGAAAAACAACAAATGAAAAGAATCGAGGATTTTATGAAAGTTACGGTCATTATTCCCAATTATAACGGAAAACATTTTCTAAAGCCCTGTCTGGAGTCTCTTTCAAAGCAGAGCTGCCGCGGATTTGATATTCTGATAGTAGACAACCATTCTACCGACGGAAGCGTAGAATTTCTAAAAGAGCATTACCCTGAAGCAAGGCTGATCGTCCTGGAGAAAAACCGGGGATTCAGCGCCGCGGTGAATGCGGGGATCCGCAATACCTCCGCCCCTTATGTCATCCTGCTCAATAACGATACGGAGGTCGATCCGCATTTTGTAGAAGAGCTGCTGAGATCAGTCCGCAGGTCGCCCAGGATTTTTTCTGTCAGCAGCAAGATGATCCAGATGCATCATCCGGAACTCATAGACAGTGCCGGAGATCTGTATACCCTTCCCGGATGGGGGGTCTGCAGAGGAGCCGGACGCCCGGTCAGCAATTATACGGAAAGCAGCGAAGTATTTTCCGCCTGTGCCGGCGCCGCCATCTACCGCCGGAGCGTGTTCCGTAAGATCGGATACTTTGATGAATCCCATTTTGCATATCTTGAAGATATGGACATCGGCTACCGTGCGAAGATCTACGGCTATGAGAACCGGTACTGCCCTTCCGCCGTTGTGCGCCATGTAGGCAGCGGCACCAGCGGCTCCAAATATAACAGCTTTAAAGTCAGGCTGTCGGCAAGAAACAGTATCTGGCTGGTCTATAAAAACATGCCGCTTCCGCAGCTGCTCCTGAACAGCCTCCCTCTCGCCGCAGGCTATGCATTGAAGGCTTTGTTTTTCTACAAGATCGGCTTTGGAAAGGATTATATCCAGGGACTGCAGGAGGGACTTGGCAGCCTGCACAGATGCAGAAAAGTCCGTTTTCGCTTCCGGCACCTGCCGTTCTATCTGAAAATAGAAGCGGAATTGATCCAAAATACGTTCGCATATGCAAAAGACTGGATCAGCCGGAAGGTTTGTGCCTGTACGTCTGGATGATCTGTCGATCATCCAGACTGCTCATTCATTCGCAAAATCCGTGCTGCCGCACTTTTGCGTCTGCTGACGCAGCCGCATTTTGCTCATTCATGAGTAGGTTGCTAAACCATGATCTCAGTTTTATTGCAATAAATTGCATAAAACTGAGATCATGGTTTGCAACCGTACAGGCAAAAAATTGCTGTCTATGCAGCCATGCATATTTTTTTCTGCATGAACTGCACAGACAGCAAGTTCAGGAAGCTGGGTAAAATTATATAGATGATTCATAAAACTTCTGATATCCCGTATATTCCTTATGGCCTGTAGTCAATACTTCGCCTTCTACCATGATATGGATCTTATCACTTCCGTATGCGCTTAAAAATGTATTGCAGATGCCTCCCATGACCAGATACTCTTCCGCCGTACCCTTCCCATTCATATAATCGCCGAAGGCCTGGTTGAAGTCTACCTCAAGCAACTTTTCCCCGTCCTCTTCTGATTCTGTCAGGCTGAGGATGGCAATGTCTGCCGGTATGGTCTCCTTTTGGATCAGCGCGTTCAAGACATTCTCCGGAGAAAGCGATTCGATCTCCACGGTCTCTTCCTTCATCTGCGTAGCATCCTCATTGATACTGAACACCTTGATCGACATGGGGCCGCTTTCCTGCGGCGCGGTGCCGTTCTCCTGGCTGCCGGACCCGGTATTCATCTCCTGCCCCTGGGTGTCCTTGTCCTCTGTCACTGTTCCAACGGTCTCCTGCTGCTCTGTCTCTGCAGAAGCTCCCTGCTCATCGGCAGACGCTGCTTCCTTGCCGGAGCAGGCGCAGAGACCTGCTAGCATAGCAGCTGTCAGCAGAAGCGCAGCTATCTTTTTTACCTTCATCATAGTGTATCTCCCCTTTACTTTATGATCCCCCCGCACGAAACAATTGATCAAGTGTCTGTGTATAAATCATCTTAATCATTTTTTCCGCGGTTGTCAAGTGGTTTCTGCTTCATGGGTGTAGATAAAAATTCTGAGTTATCGCTTTTCTCTTGACATCTGTCATGTAGTAATGTTAATATAGCCATATGAATGAGGTGGTTATAATGCC